>NZ_VFBC01000007.1:0-772925 GCF_011319755.1 Cobetia sp. MB87
ACACGTCGAGCAGGTACGAAAGTAGGTTCTAGTGATCCGGTGGTTCTGTATGGAAGGGCCATCGCTCAACGGATAAAAGGTACTCCGGGGATAACAGGCTGATACCGCCCAAGAGTTCACATCGACGGCGGTGTTTGGCACCTCGATGTCGGCTCATCACATCCTGGGGCTGAAGTCGGTCCCAAGGGTATGGCTGTTCGCCATTTAAAGTGGTACGCGAGCTGGGTTTAGAACGTCGTGAGACAGTTCGGTCCCTATCTGCCGTGGGCGTCGGAAGTTTGAGAAGAGCTGCTCCTAGTACGAGAGGACCGGAGTGGACGAACCTCTGGTGTTCGGGTTGTCATGCCAATGGCATTGCCCGGTAGCTACGTTCGGACGGGATAACCGCTGAAAGCATCTAAGCGGGAAGCCCCCTTCAAGATGAGACTTCCCTGAGGCCTTGCGCCTCCTGAAGGGCCCTTGAAGACTACAAGGTTGATAGGCTGGGTGTGGAAGCACAGCAATGTGTTGAGCTAACCAGTACTAATTGCCCGTGAGGCTTGACCATATAACACCCAAGGGGTTTGCCCAAGCAAACCGCCGGGATTGCGACAGGATCGAGACATATCGGTCAGCATGATTCATATTGCGAGTCGCGAGGCCACAAGCCTCGAGACTCAGGCACCGCAAGGTGCCACCGCTTCGCCTGACGACCATAGCGAGCGTGAACCACCCGATCCCATGCCGAACTCGGAAGTGAAACCGCTTAGCGCCGATGGTAGTGTGGAGTTTCTCCATGTGAGAGTAGGTCATCGTCAGGCACTTATACTGAACCGCCCCTGTAGCCTTGCTGCAGGGGCGGTTCTCTTTGTGGTGAGAAAAGTTGCGCACAGCAAAGCAAGAGGCGTACGCGCTTCGTGAGGCGCCTGCTGCGCCCATGACGACAGCCTGAGCGTTGTCACAGCCCCCATCACGTACATGCACGCTTGTAGAAGGCAGCGGCGAGAGGCTAGACTCCCCAGCCTTCTGTATTGGAGATGATGATGCAACCTCAAGAACTGTTGCTGTATTGCCGCCCTGGCTTCGAGGCCGACCTGGCCGCAGAAGTCAGCGAGAAAGCGGCGTATATCGGCACGCCGGGTTATCCGATTGCGGCACGCGACAGTGGCTTCGTGCGTTATGTGGTGACGGGTGATGAGCCTGCCAACGCCCTGCATCGTGACATGCCGCTACAGGCGTTGGTCTTCGCTCGTCAGACCTTGGTGGCGCTGGAGCCGCTGGTCGGCATGTCGCGGGAGAATCGCGTCTCGCCGATTCTGCAGCAGGTGGTCGATGCCGGCTGGAGCTTCGAGGAGATCCGCCACGAGATGCCGGATACCAATGATGGCAAGGCGCTGTCGGGGCTGGGCAAGGCCGTTGGTCGCCCGCTGGAATCTGCGCTCAAGAAGCGGGGTGCCCTGCGCCGCAAGGCCGGTGGTCGGGCGTTGCATGTCTTCTGGACGGATGGCGATGAAGTCCAGCTGGGCATGAGCTTCCCGGGCAACCGCAGCGAGTATGCCAATGGCATTCGTCACCTGCGTTCGCCGAGCCGTGCACCCAGCCGCTCCACACTCAAGCTGGAGGAAGCGTGGCACGAATTCGTACCGCGCGATCAGTGGGAGCGTCGCATTGCCACCGGCATGCAGGCAGCGGACCTCGGTGCCGCTCCGGGTGGCTGGACCTTCCAGCTGGTCGAGAAGGGCATGTTCGTGTTCGCGATCGACAATGGTCCGATGAACAAGGACTTGATGGCGACAGGACAGGTCGAGCATCTCAAGGAAGACGGTTTCACCTGGGAGCCACCGCTGCGCCTGGATTGGCTGGTCTGCGATATCGTCGACAAGCCGATCCGTGTGACCGAGATGGTCGAGCGCTGGCTGAAGAAGCGCTGGTGCAACGAGGCCGTCTTCAATCTCAAGCTGCCGATGAAGCAGCGCTGGAAGGAAGTCTCTCGTTGCCTCGACTATCTGGCTGCCAGTCTCGAACGCTCCAACGTCGGTGCCGAGATTCGCTGTCGCCATCTGTATCACGACCGTGAAGAGGTCACTGTGCACGTGCGCATCACGCACTGATTGGCTGTTGGCTCAATCGACACGCACAGGCGACTTGCCCATAAAAGACCCCCACGGCCTGTTCAGGCCGTGGGGGTCTTTTATGGGGCGTCTGATGCCTTCGCTCGCCGGTGAGGCGCGCTCAGGTATGCTCCAGCAGGATTATCCGCTCCGGTTGGGATAGCATGGGCGCCAGGCGCGCCATCATGCGATCTCGGGCCGGGCTGACTGACCATTCCTTCCACGCTCGCGTATCGCGCCATGAAGTGATCAGGATGCGGTGGCCTGCGCGGCCGGTTTCCATCAGATTCTCGCCCGAGATGAAGCCCGGGACATGCGTGGCCTCGCGTACGACTTCACGCGAGGCCTGTTCGTAATCCTGTTCCAGTCCCGGCATGATATGCCGTTCGATCAGAACCTTGATCATGCCTGTCTCCCCTTTTTTGTACGTGCCGCCAGCCAGGGCGGCAGGATTGTCAGGAGTCTTCGATGACCGATATCACATTGCCCGAGGCCGATGCCGAACTGGAAACCAGTGGCCTGTATTGCCCGGAACCCATCATGATGCTGCACAACAAGGTGCGTGAGCTTGCCTCGGGTGACCTGTTGCGGGTAGTGGCGACCGACCCTGCCACCACCCGTGATGTGCCCAAGTTCTGCGCCTTTCTCGGTCACACCCTGGAACTGAGCCACGAGACGCCGGAACAGTTCCTGTATTACATCCGCATCAGTTGAGTCCCATCCGCCGAGTCGCTGGCCATGGCTTGCTCTCAGGCTTCGCGGTCATGGACTTCGACGCAGACCTGGTCGCTCTCGCCGGTCATCATCAGCGCGAGAGCTTCCAGCGTCGCCGGGTCCTGCTCGCGAATCTGATTGGCGATGGCGCGCTGGAAGAAATAGACCACGTCATGCCGGCTGCGCCCCGGGTATAGGCAGTCGTCGCCTGCCAGCACCGGTGTCTGGGTGACGCGAGCCTCATCGACCAGCAAGGCCTCGATGTTGCCATCGCTGTAGAGGCGCCAGCCGAAGACCTGCTTGAGCTGCCACTGTGTCTCGCCGTTGGTCATGCACAGCGCATGGGTACCCAGCGTGTCCGGCAGTTGCTGCAACAGCGTCGTCTTGTCCGAGACTTCATAGTCGTAATAGGCCGCGGCATGTTCGAGCTCGAACACCTTGTGGTCAGGTGCCAGCATGAAGACTTCGTCGGTTTCCGGGTCGCGATAGCCGACGAAATGCCCCTGCTGGGGGTCTTCCAGCTCGTGGCAGGGCATCAGCCCCTCCATCCACGGCACCATGCCGACGACTTCACCATCCTCGCGCAGCCCCCAGGCCAGTACCGGAATGCTGTAATAGCTGTCCAGATCGCTGTCGAGCTGATAGAGCATTTCCAACCCGTCGTGTTCCGGCGCCAGCCGGAGAATACGACGTCGTGCACGCATCCTGTCACGCATGACACTCAGGTCGATGACCTTGGCGGAGCGGGGGGAAGATACTGGTACGCCCATGACGAACCCTCCTCAGCAGCTTGTCGATCGTCCTCGGCGTGTGCTGGTGCGTTCTCTCGCTTCTGCCATGTGTGTCGTCAGCGTGAGAGCACTGCCTTGAATAACCATTAGCACAGCCAGAGCCCTGACGGTAACCCCTCCTTGGACGAAATGACCGTCCATCGGCTTTTTCGTGTTTAAACGCAAAAGCCCCGCGTCACCCTGTCGGGCGTCGCGGGGCTTGCTCATCCAGGCGTTTCAGGCAGCTGTCAGTCCAGCATTCCGGCCGAGACTCATGCTGAGGTGCAGGCTGAGATGCAGGCGCTATCCGCCAGGCATCACTGGCTCGCCAATGCCTCATCACGCACGCCACGGCGCGCGATGATCCAGAGGCGCCAGCCGAGCAGCAGCGCCGCCACGGTCAGGCCGGCCACCATGCCGATCCAGTAACCATAGACACCCATCTGCTCGATGGGCCAGGGCGAGATCGGGAAGGCCTCACTGCCGACGCCCAGCAGGTGTCCGCCTCCCAGCCCGACCACCCAGTAGGCGAACATGGTGATCAGCATGATGATGCGCGTGTCCTTGAAGCCGCGCAGTGCGCCTGCCATCGCGACCTGCAGGGAGTCCGAGACCTGATAGAGCATCGCCAGGGTGATCAGCGACATGGCCAGGGCCTGGACCTTGAGGTTGCTGGTGTAGAGCGCTACAGCCGGCTCGGCCAGTACCCAGATCACGATGTCATTCACCAGCGCCACCACCAGCGAGAAGGCCACACCATTCCAGGCCACGAAACGTGCTTCGCGCATGTCACCACGGCCGATGGTGTGACCGACGCGCACGGTCAGGGCCATCGCCATCGACAGCGGCAGCATGAACAGCAGCGAGGTGAAGTTGAGCGCGACCTGGTGGGCCGCAACCTTGATCTCGCCGAAGCTGGCCACGAACAGGGCAATGACCGTGAACAGCGTGACCTCGAAGAAGATCGCGATCCCGATCGGCAGGCCGACCTTGAGCAGTTCGCCCATCTGCTTGAAATGGGGGGCGCTGGGCTGGCACCACAGCGCCACGGCGCGATACGCGCTGCTGTAACGTGTATAGGCGAACATGCTCAGGCACATGATCCACATCGCAAGGCCAGTGGCGATACCACAGCCGGCGGCGCCCATGGCCGGAATGTCGCCCAATAGCCCCGGCAGGGTGATCCCCAGCAAGTCATCCACGCCCGCAGAACCGTAGATCAGCACGTAATTGAGCGGGATGTTCGATATCAGGCCGATCAGGCTGATGATCAGTGCCGGGCGAGTGTGGTTCATGCCGTCCGAGTAGGCGCGCAGGACCTGATAGAAGGCTGCGCCCGGCATGCCCCAGGCGATGGCCATCAGGTAGAGGGTCGCCTGCTCGGCCACAGCCTCAGGCACCTCCATCAGCGTGAAGATCGGCGCGGCCAGATACCAGAGCCCAAGTCCGGACAGGCTGCCGAGCACCAGCGAGATCCATAACGATTGATGCACGTTGCCACGCACCTCATCGCTGCGTTTGCCCCCCATCAATTGCGCGACCACAGGCGTCAGACCCATCAGGGTGCCCGCCATCAGCAGCAGTAGGGGCACCCACAGGCTGGAGCCTACTGACACGGCTGCCAGGTCCGTGGCCGAGGAGCGCCCCGTCATCAACACGTCCACGGCACTCATGCCTGCCTGAGCCAACTGCGCGCCACAGATCGGCAGCGCCAGGGTCAGCAGGCGTGAGGTTTCCGCTCTGACGCGGGGAATCAGTGGCGGAGGCGGAGAACCGGGGGGCGTCTGAGGCATGGAGGGAGTGGGTGAATCGGCGGGGGGCACGGCAGGCTCCTGCTAGTAATCGAGAATCATTCTTGCTTGGCGCGCCATCCTAGCAGATAAGCAGGTTTCATGAACGCAAGCTGATGAATTATCACGGCTGTGAGTGACACTGTCAGCTGAAATGACGCGCTATACGCTTGCCACGTACAATGAGCCATCCGGCAGAGCAGGTTTTCCTGCCGCCATCGAATACCCCCACATTGCCAGCGCTTGCCGAGAATTGCCGTGTCGTCCCATGAGTCCCTTCCTGCCGTCCATTCCTCTGATCCCGCCTGCGGGAGCCCCCGTCGTGCGCATGATCTCGCCACCTTGATGGCATTGTTCGACGGCCTGTTCGGCAACACCTTCAACACCGTGCTGCGCTGTGATCCTGAAGAGCCGCTGTATCTTCCGGCCGGCATGCAAGGGGAAGGCAGGCATGTCCATGAATCAGAGCTTGGCTATCACCGTATCTATCTGGCACGTGGCTTCTTTTCCAGCGCGCTGCATGAGATCAGCCATTGGTGTATCGCGGGAGCCAGACGGCGGCTCGAGGAAGATTACGGCTACTGGTATGCACCGGATGGCCGCGACGCCCAGCAGCAGCGCGCCTTCGAGAGTGTCGAGGTCGCGCCGCAAGCTCTGGAGCTGCTTTTCCACCGGGCGGTGGGCAAGCCGTTTCATGTCAGCGTCGACAATCTTGAGTTGGAGGTGGATCGAGACGCCTTCGCGCAACGTGTGATGCAGCGCGCCGCCGATGTCGAGCAGCGCGGCCTGCCCGCACGTGCCGCTGCCTTCCGCCATGCACTCGCCGGTGTCTGGCAGCAAGGGATGTCGCTTGAGCAGGCCATCGCCCATGCCCGGTCCCTGTTGCCTGCGGTGGGAGAAGACGGCCGACTGGCGTGATGCCTTTCTGCCCATGCCAGGTGGTAGTGTCGTGGTTCGCCGGGCTTGCCTCTCGGAACTCGCCTCCCGAAGCGGGATTGCATTATCTGCAAATCAGCGTTGCACTCACGTTGCAGGTGTCAGGGCTTTGTGATTAGAATGATTCGCATTGACACAATGGTTCCGCTTTTACTGGCCTGCAGGTCTGCTCATGGCAGCTCTCGTCAGGACAGAACATCTTGAACAGGGGTATTCGATGACTGCTGTATCCATGATTTCTGCATCCTCCGCTCGCAAGCTGTTGTTGAGTGCGCTGGTCGGCGTGACGGCTGTCACGGCCATGCCGGCGCAAGCCCAGGAAGAGGTGAACGTCTATTCCTATCGTCAGGCCTATCTGATCGAGCCGTTCCTCAAGGAGTTCACCGAGGAGACCGGCGTCAAGGTCAACGTGGTATTCGCCAAGCAGGGTCTGGCCGAGCGCCTCAAGCGTGAAGGTCGCAACACGCCTGCTGACGTCCTGCTGACGGTGGATATCGGTCGCCTGCAGGAGCTGGTCGACGAAGGGCTGGTCAAGAGCGTCAATGACGACGTCATCGAAGCCAACCTGCCTGAGCAGTATCACGGCCCTGACAACCAGTGGTTCGGTATCACCACCCGTGCCCGCGTGCTCTACACCAGTGTCGAGCGTCTCGAGGCCGGCCAGGTCGCAAGCTATGACGACCTGGCGGATCCGAGCCTCAAGGGCCGTGTCTGTTCACGTGCCGGAGATCACCCCTACAACGTGGCATTGATAGCCTCGCGTATCGCCCACAACGGCGAGGAAGCGACCCGCGAATGGCTGGAAGGCTTCAAGGACAACCTGGCGCGCAAGCCGCAGGGCGGAGACCGCGATCAGATCAAGGCGATTCGTGACAACGTCTGTGACGTGGCCATCGGCAACAGCTACTACTACGGCAAGATGCTCGACAACGACGAGCAGCGTCCGTGGGCCGAGAAGGCACGTATCGAATTCCCGGACCAGAACGGTGTCGGCACGCACATGAACATCTCCGGCATGGCGATGACCAAGTACGCGCCGCACGAAGAGAATGCGCTCAAGCTGATGCGCTTCTTGACCGAGAAGACCGCTCAGCACATGTATGCCGAGGTCAATTTCGAGTATCCGGCCAACCCTGCTGCCGAAAGCTCGGAGCTGCTGACGTCCTGGGGCGAGTTCAAGCAGGATGACCTCTCACTGACCGAGGTCGCCAAATACCGCAAGCGTGCTGCTCAGATGGTCAATGAAGTCGGTTTCAACCAGTAACGGCACTCGCCGCTGGCGTAAGCCATCGGATGGGATGTCATGAACGAGAGGGGCTGTCGCGATGCGGCAGCCCCTCTTCGTATGAGTGAACAATGTAAAATAGACGCAATTGCAGTTGGCAGGTCAGTGAGGAAGAGCAGATGACGCAAGGCAAGCGGCTGTTGGCAAAACGAGGTGCGAGCCTTGAAGAGGAAGCCTGCGTGGCAACCAGCGCGACGGAGCTCGCTCTGGAGCGCGCAGCTGGCAGCACGTCAGCTGCCGAAGACGCGGCCATAAGACGCCGTCAGCGGCGCCTGGGCACGCACATGGGGTGGTTCGCGACGGCCTGGGGGGTCGCCGCACTGGTGGTAATGCCAGTGCTGGCCGTCATCTGGCTGGCGTTGTTCGGCGATGATGGCAGTGATCAGGCCGGCGACGGCATCTGGCCGCACCTCGTCTCCACCGTGCTGCCTGACTACGTCATGACGAGCCTGGCGCTGGTGGCCGGCGTGGCGGTGCTCAGCGGCAGCATGGGCGTGGTCTCGGCATGGCTGACCACCATGTATCAGTTCCCGCTGCGGCGCACCTTCGAGTGGTCGTTGCTGCTGCCGTTCGCGATTCCTGCCAACGTCATCGCCTACATCTACACCGATGTCTTCGAGTATGCCGGGCCTTTCCAGGGCGCACTGCGTGCGCTGTTCGGCTGGGACTCGCCGCAGGATTACTACTTCCCCGAGATACGCAGTCTGGGCGGCGCCATCCTGATGCTGTCGCTGGTGCTGTTTCCCTATGTCTTCATGCTGGCGCGCTCGGCGTTTCTCGATCAATCACCGTCACTGCGTGATGCCAGCCGCACTCTGGGCTGCAATGGCTGGCAGAGCTTCTGGCGCGTGGCGTTGCCGAGTGCACGTCCGGCGATCGCCGTCGGTCTGGCGCTGGCGATGATGGAGGCGCTCAATGACTTCGGTACCGTCGATTACTTCGCGGTGCGCTCGCTGACGGCCGGTATCTTCAATGTGTGGCTCAACATGGGCAGCCTGCGCGGGGCGGCGCAGATAGCGCTGTGTCTGATGATCTTCGTGGTCACGCTGATCTGGCTGGAACGACATGCCCGGCGCCGGCAGCGCCAGTTCGGCAAGGGCGATCGCTATCGTCGCTATCGTCGTCCGACCCTGCATGGCTGGCGCGCCGGACTGGCGACGCTGGCCTGCCTGCTGCCGCTGCTGTTCGGCTTCCTGTTGCCGGTGGGGCTGCTGACGCGGCATGCCATTCGCTACTTCGAGGAGTCGTGGACACCGGACTTCGCCGGTTATGCGCTCAACAGCCTGATGCTGTCGGTGAGTGCTGCCGTGCTGACACTGATCATCGGGGTGCTGCTGGCCTACGCCAAGCGGCTGGATCGCACCGCCAGCGTACAGCAGGCGCTCAAGCTCTCGAGCCTGGGTTATGCCATGCCGGGAGCCGTGCTGGGGCTGGGCGTGCTGGTGCCGCTGTCGGGTTTCGACAATGCGCTGGACAGCTTCCTGCGCGCCAACTTCGGATTTTCAAGCGGGCTTCTGCTGACAGGGACGATGGGCGCGATCATCATCGCCTATGTGGTGCGCTTCCTCGCCATCGCCGCGGGCTCCATCGAATCAAGTCTCGACAAGGTCACGCCCTCGATGGACATGGCGGCGCGCTCGCTGGGGGAGAACACATTCTCCACACTGCGCCGGGTGCACCTGCCCTTGATCCGTCCCGGCTTGCTGACCGCGGCGCTGGTGGTCTTCGTGGATGCCATGAAGGAGTTGCCGGCCACCTTGCTGCTGCGACCCTTCAACTTCGACACGCTCGCCACCCACGTCTATCAGTACGCCTCGGATGAAATGCTCGAGCAGGCGGCGCTGCCGGCTCTGGTGATCGTGGTGGTCGGCATCCTGCCGGTGATCGTGATCTCGCGCACCATCGTGGCCTCGCGCAGCGAGTCATGACGGCGACAGCATCGGTATCAGCTTATTGCCATATGGCAGTTGTTCCTCGTGTGGAGATCGCCTAGGGTGCAGCGCTCGACACTGACAGGACAATGCCGGAGATGGTTCGCACGATGCTCAAGCCTTACGTAGCCAAGATGCGTGGTGGCCCCCTGAAGCGGGGCAGGCCACATGTTGCCGATGCCCTGTGGTCATGGCTCGGGGCCTTTCTGGGCATGGCGCTGATCGGCTGGCTGTCCTCGCACTACCTGGCGGTCAGCTCGCTGTTGCTGGTGGGGTCCTTCGGCGCGACCTCGGTGCTGCTCTACGGCGCGCCGCACAGTCCGCTGGCCCAGCCGCGCAATGTGCTGGGCGGCAACATGCTGTCGGCGCTGGTCGGTGTCGCCTGCTATCACTGGTTGGGCGATGGCTGGCTGGCGGCGGCCATGGCGGTCTCGGTGGCACTGCTGGTCATGCAGTTGACGCACACTCTGCACCCGCCGGGCGGCGCCACGGCCTTGATCGCGGTGATCGGCGGTCAGCCGCTGCACGAGCTGGGCTACTGGTACGCTCTGTTGCCGGTGGGGCTTGGCTGTGCGGCGATGCTGGTGCTGGCGGTATTGATCAACAATCTGGCACGTCATCGCCGCTATCCGCTGCACTGGCATTGAGCTCATCAAATGCGCGCTTCTGCAGGCGACGGCGGAAGATGGTAGACTGGGCCATCGCCTGACGCGAGCGACTGGCAGCAGCCGGATGAGGTCCCTCTGACCGACTCTTTCTTTTTCTGCGCCTGATACGCCTCGCTCCCTCTCCCGGCACGTGCCCGGCCAGGCGCCATTCCTTAATGATCGACCAGCACGTGGCCGGTCAGCCGAAGAGATATTGATGACTGAGACTACTGCCAATTCCGTCCCGGCGTTTGCCTCCCTGGGGCTGTCCGCTCCTGTCCTGAAAGCGATCGCCGAGATGGGCTATTCCACGCCATCTCCCGTCCAGGCAGGTGCAATTCCTGCCGTGCTGGAAGGCCGTGATGTGATGGCTGCCGCGCGCACCGGTACCGGCAAGACCGCCGGTTTTGCCCTGCCGCTGGTCGAGCGCCTCTCACAGAGCGCTCCCGCAGGTGCCCGCAAGATCAAGGCCCTGATCGTCACGCCTACGCGTGAGCTGGCCGCGCAGATCGATGAGAACGTTACCGCCTATTCCCGTCACCTGAAGCTGCGCAATGCCGTGGTATTCGGTGGCGTGAAGATCAACCCGCAGATCAGCCGCCTGTCCTCTGGCGTCGAGATCCTGACCGCCACACCGGGGCGCCTGCTGGACCTGCACTCCCAGAAGGCCATCGACTTCTCCGAGCTCGAGACGCTGGTGCTGGATGAAGCGGACCGCATGCTGGACATGGGCTTCATCCACGACATCCGCCGTCTGCTCAAGCTGCTGCCGACCAAGCGTCAGACGCTGCTGTTCTCCGCGACCTTCTCTGACGAGATTCGTGGCATGGCCAACAAGCTGCTGAATGACCCGGTGGCGGTGGAAGCCAGCCCGCGCAACACCACGGCCGAGAAGGTCGAGCAGCATATCCACACCGTGGAGAAGAGCCACAAGCCTTCGCTGCTCAAGCACCTGATCATCAAGGAAAACTGGCACCAGGTGCTGGTCTTCACCCGTACCAAGCACGGTGCCAACCGTCTGGCGACCAAGCTCGAGAAGTCCGGCATCAGTGCCGCGGCGATTCACGGCAACAAGAGCCAGAATGCGCGTACCAAGGCGTTGGCCGGCTTCAAGAACGGCGAAGTGCGAGTGCTGGTCGCGACGGACATCGCGGCACGTGGCCTGGATATCGAGCAGCTGCCGCAGGTCGTGAACTACGAACTGCCCAACGTGCCGGAAGACTACGTGCACCGTATCGGGCGCACCGGCCGTGCCGGCGCCAGCGGGCGTGCCATTTCGCTGGTCTCCAGCGATGAGCGCAAGGAGCTCGGTGGCATCGAGCGTCTGCTCAAGGGCAAGCTCAAGCGTGTCGAAGTGGAAGGTTTCGTGCCGGAAGTCGATGTCGAGCCGGAACGTGAACCGCGTCAGCCGCGTGGCGGCCAGCGTTCTGGCGGCCAGCGCTCTGGCAGCAAGCCTGCTGGCGAAGGTCGTGGCAATGGCGGCCAGCGTTCGGGCGGTCAGCGCTCTGACGGCCAGCGCTCGGGTGGCCAGCGCACTGGCAGCAAGCCTGCCGGTGAAGGCCGTGGCAATGGCGGACCGCGATCGGGCGGCCCGCGATCGGGCGGTCAGCGCTCTGACGGCCAGCGCTCGGGTGGCCAGCGTACTGGCGGCAAGCCTGCCGCTGAAGGCCGTGGCAATGGCGGCCAGCGCACTGGCGGTCAGCCGCAGCAGACCGCGCGTGTCGATGATGACAACCGCGGCAATCGTGCACCGGTGCAGCGTGAAGTCGATGGCAATCGCGTCGCGCCGCAGCCGGAGGTGAACGGCAACCGTGCGCCGAATGCGCCGACCAATGATGAGCGTCCGCGTCGCCGCTCACGTGGTGGTCGCAACCGCTCCAGCGGTGGCAACGGTGGTGGCCGCTCCAACGGCTGAGCCGCGCCGTAGAGGCCAAGGCTTGAACACAAACGCCCCGACAACCTTGCGGTTGTCGGGGCGTTTGTGTGTCAGGAGCGGAAACGTCTGATCAGACGTCTTCTTCCCAGTCGATCTCGTAATCCGGGCCAGTGCCCTGGATGTCTTGCTCGCCACGCACGCCATCACCGCGCAGTCGCGTGTGGATGGCCAGCATCACCAGCACCTCATTGTCCGGGCGGAACGGCTGCAGCCCCTGTTCGAACAGCATGTTGTTGCGCTCGCGCGCCCAGTCACCCGGGGCAAGCTCAGGGTAGAGGCCTTCCGCCGGCGCGAACTCGACGAAGGGGTCCATGTTGTAGGCGTCGAATAGACGGGCCAGTGCCTGCTCGTCATCCATGACGCCGGTGGTATAGAGCGTGGTCTGGTAGTAGTCCTGCTCCAGCTCCTTGAGCACATCCAGGGGGCTGACGCCGAAGCTGCGCAGGTCATCCAGGCTGTAGTCGCCCAGCTCCAGCATCTCGCCGTCCAGCCATTCGTCATCCGGCTGGATCAGCACATGCTTCATCTGGCCATCGGGCAGCGCCCAGGCGATGGCCAGCGGCAGACTGGAGTCCTCGCCGGTCTCGACGGCGATGAAGGCGGGGAAGTCCCCTGTTTCGGGTTCATATTCGTGCATGGTGATGTCCAGAGCAGGGAAGCGTGCAGGGAAAGTCGTTGATGCCGATTACAGGCGGAAGAAGCGTGTGGCAGTGGCGGTGGTGGCCTGTGCGAGTTCTTCCATGTCGATACCACGCAGCGCCGCGACCTCCGCCATGATCCACACCAGCAGAGAGGGTTCATGACGCCGCCCCTTGAGCTTGGCGGGCAGATTGCGCGGTACCAGATAGGGGCAATCGGTTTCCAGCATCAGGCGTTCGAGGGGAATCTCGCGGCACAGGCTGCGCAGGTGTTCGCCTCGGCGCTCATCACACAACCAGCCGGTCAGGCCGATATGCAGGTCGAGATCCAGATAGCCGTAGAGCGTCTCGCGCTCACCGGTGAAACAGTGCACGACGGCGTGACTGATATCGTCGCGCCAGTGCTTGAGCATCTCGAGCATCTGGCGACCGGCGTCACGTTCATGCAGAAACAGCGGCAGGCCTGTCTCGGCGGCCAGCGTCAGCTGCGCTTCGAACGCTCGGGCCTGTTCGGCGGGTGTCGAGAAGTTGCGATTGAAGTCGAGGCCACATTCCCCCACCGCGACCACCTCTGGCTGCGTCAGTAATTCCCGGATGCCGCGTTCGACGCCGTCGTTCCACTGGCTGGCATCATGGGGATGCACGCCGGCGGTGGCAGAAAGGCCACGATAGCGTGCCGCCAGTGCCTGGGCCTCACGCGAGCCATCCAGGCTGGTGCCGGTCAGGATCTGCTGGCTGACGCCCGCCGCGCGTGCTCGCAGCAAGGTACCCTCGATGTCGCGCGCGTAGCTCTCATGCGTCAGGTTGACGCCGATGTCGACCAGCGCAGAGGGGCTTGCGAAACGCAGCTCCGGTGCCAGCAGCGTCAGCGCGGCCGCGATATCGGCCTCGCCGAGTTCAAGGTCGTCACACAAGACGGCAAGCGTCTCGTCGGACAGTCGCTCGCTATCATAGTAGGGCAGGGAGGCAGGATCGGCATGCGGAGGAAGCGCGGACATCGGACACCCTTGGGATCGCGGGGAGGGAGAAGACACGTGACGTGATTTCAAGCGGTCGGCCATTCTACCCAAGGCGCCGGCGTCTTTCAGCCCTTGCGGCGTCTTCCATCGCCTGCACGCTGCGCCTCGGGTAGAATGGCGACATTCTCCGGCGCGCGTCGCTGGCGGCGGCCTGTCCGCCTGACTCCCACTTCCTCCGTGGCCTTCCCGGCCGTGGACCCGTCACGAGTTGCTGCACCACATGGCATTGTTACGACTGGAAAATCTTCAGCTGGCCTATGGCCATCACGTCTTGCTCAACGGGGCGGACCTTGTCGTTGAACGCGGTGAGCGTCTGGCGCTCGTCGGCCGCAACGGCACCGGCAAGTCGACCCTGCTCAAGCTGATCACCGGCGAATTCCAGGCCGATGCCGGTGAGCTGTGGAAGGCGCCGGGCCTCAAGATCGGCGTGCTCTCGCAGGACCTGCCGGCCGCCGAAGGACGTACCATCTTCGATATCGTCGCTGAAGGCCTGCCAAAGGCGGGCGCGCTGCTGGCGGAATATCATCATCTGATCAGCGATCCCGAGCCGGACCTCAAACGTCTCGAGCACGTGCAGGTCGCGCTGGAAAGCGTCGATGGCTGGCAGTTCCAGCAGCGTATCGATACCGTGCTGACCCGCCTGGGCCTGCCGGAAGACACCATGATGGAAGACCTGTCCGGCGGCTGGCGTCGTCGTGTCGCACTGGCGCGTGCGCTGGTGTCCGACCCGGACCTGCTGCTGCTCGATGAGCCGACCAACCATCTGGATCTCGATACCATCGCCTGGCTGGAAGAGCAGGTCGCGGCCTTCTCCGGTGCCGTGCTGTTCATCACCCACGACAGGGCCTTCCTGAAGCGCCTCGCGACCCAGATTCTGGAGCTGGACCGTGGCCGCCTCGGGCGTTACCCGGGCGACTACGCCGCCTACCAGGCCCAGAAGCAGCATGAGATGGATGTCGAGGCCAAGGAGAACTCCGAGTTCGACAAGAAACTGGCCCAGGAAGAGACCTGGATCCGCCAGGGGGTCAAGGCGCGTCGTACCCGTAACGAAGGCCGTGTACGTGCGCTGGAGAAGATGCGTGCCGAGCGTGGTCAGCGGCGTGAAGTGCAGGGCCGTGCGCGTATCGCCGTCGACTCCGCCGAGCGCAGCGGCAAGCGGGTCGTGGAGCTGGAGAACGTCAGCTATCGCTACGACGAGGCGCAGGAGCAGTGGGTCATCCGTGACTTGAGCGTCGAGATCCAGCGCGGCGACAAGGTCGGCCTGCTGGGACGCAACGGCGCGGGCAAGACCACGCTGCTGCACATTCTGCTCGGTCAGCTGGAAGCCAGCGAAGGCAAGCGCATCGAAGGCACCAAGCTGCAGATCGCCTACTTCGATCAGCTGCGCAAGGGCCTCGACATGGAAGCCACCGTCTACGACAACGTGGCGCGCGGCAGCGACCGTGTCACGGTCGGCGGGCGTGACATGCACGTGATGAGCTACCTGCAGAACTTTCTGTTCACGCCGGACCGCGCGCGTCAGCCGGTACGCTCCCTGTCAGGGGGCGAATCCAACCGCCTGCTGCTGGCGCGTCTGTTCACCATGCCGGCCAACGTGCTGGTGCTCGATGAGCCGACCAACGACCTGGATGTCGAGACGCTGGAGCTGCTCGAGGAGCTGTTGCTCGATTTCGATGGCACCGTGCTGCTGGTTTCCCACGACCGTGCCTTCATGGACAACGTGGTCACCAACATCCTTGCCTTCGAGGGCGACGGGGTCGTCAAGCCGTATGTCGGGGGCTACAGCGACTGGATACGTCAGGGCGGGCATCTGCCGCCGGCGCCGTGGGAAGTCGAGCGTGAGCGCGAGGAAAAGCACCGTCGTGACGCCCAGGCAGAAGACGAGCGCCGCAAGCGTGAGGCCGCCCAGGCGCAGCAGGCCAACAAGAAGGTCAAGCTGCCTTACAAGTTCCAGCGCGAGCTGGACCTGATTCCGGCGACCATCGAGAAGCTGGAAGCGGAGATCGCGACGCTGGAAGCCGAGATCGCGACGCCGGAGTTCTACACCGGGGATGCCAAGGCGGTAAAGAACACGCTGGAGAAGCTCAGCCACAAGCAGCAGGTGCTGGAAGAGACGATGGAGCGCTGGATGGAGCTTGAGGCCATGCAGGAAGGCTGAAGCCGCAAGTGACGGTCATGCACACGTATGGTCATGAGTGACGATGCCTGATGGCCGTGCCGTGCAGAAAGACCGTCAGGCAAACGCACAAGAGGGCTGCCCATGGGCAGCCCTCTTGTCGTTCCTCACCTGTCATCGACGTGAGGTGTCGTCTAGCCGGCCGCCATCATTCCTCGCTGTCATCCGCGCCGACGCGCACCGCCAGCACGTCGCACTGGGCGCCGTGCAGGACACCCGTGGAGGTGGAGCCCAGCAGCAGCGCAAAGCCATGGCGACCATGCGAGCCGACCACGATCAGATCCACGTCGTGTTCGGCCGCGAAGCGATGAATCTCGCTGTCCGGCATGCCGACCACCACGTACTGGTCTTCTGCGGCGATATCATGAGGGGAGGCGATCTCGCCAAGCCGTTCACGGGCGTGGGAATCCAGCTGGTCCTGGATGCTGGTCAGGTCCATCGGGATGTCACCGCCATAGGCAAAGCCCAGCGGTTCCAGCGTATGGATGATGGAAATCTTGGCGCCGTTGCGCTTGGCGATCGGCAGTGCCCGCTCCAGCACCAGATGGGAATCCTTGGTCAGGTCGACAGCGACCAGTACATGCTTGTATTCGTTGCTCATCCTGAGGTCCTCCCGCAGAGGTTGGCCATTCGAGTGGCGTCGTGCACCTGCTTCCATGCTAGGCTTGCCGCCCCCTTGAACACAATGACTTACATCAACGTAATGGCAGTGCGTGATACGCAACACTGCAGGGCCGCATAGCCTATCTTGCGCTTTCACGCCACGTCCTGCTTGATGAAACCCTTGAATAGACAACCGTTGGATAGACGATGACGACTGCGCTGATCATCATTTTTGTCGTGCTGGCGATGCTGTCGCCGCTGACCTGGCTTCGCCCCAGCAAACGCGAGACGCGCACTTCACTGGTCCGCAAGGCGGTGATCGCCGATGGCATGCGGGTGGATCTCAAGGCGCCGGCACTTTCTGACGCGCCCAAGGGCATCGTCGGTTACCGCCGCCCCTGGCCGACCGAGCGCGATGTGGCGCCCTTCATTCTGGTGCAGGATGAATGGGCCAGTGATGCGCTGCGTGAAGCGGTGCCGGGCTATCGCTGGCGCGAAGAGAGTCGCCTGGCGGATGACCCTGATGTCGCCGCGGCGCTGCGGCGCTTCACGCGCACGCTGCCGGAGGATGCCCTGATGCTGGAGTCATCGCTCTCCGGCCTGACGCTGTGGTGGGGCGAGAGTCTGGATGTGGAAAGTTGTCACGACTGGCGGCGCGAATTCGAGGCCTTGCATGCGCTGTTGATCGACAAGGCGCCTATCTCGCACAAGCGTCGTCCGCTGGTGGGCACCGAGCCGAAGATGCCGGACGCCTGACACGCGCCGCTCTCCCGCCTGCAGAAAAAAGCCCCCATCGAGTCACTCGATGGGGGCTTTTTCATATCTCGCTTGCGCTCATGTCCTGCTGGCGCGGCTGGCCATTTCCGGTCGGCATGTCGGGTCAGGCGCTCTCCGGCACCTTCTCGGAGATTTCCAGGCCATTGCGTTCCATGACACGCAGGCATTCACAGAATTGATCGACCTGCGCTTCGCTCAGGCCCTCGAGCATCTCGATGCGAGTCTGCTCGGCGATGGCATCGATCTTCTCGATCAGTGGCAGCGCCTTGCGGGTCAGGAAGATGCGCTTGGTGCGGCGGTCTTCCTCACAGGCACGGCGCTCCACCAGGCCCTGTTCGGTCAGTTGGTCCAGAGTGCGAACCAGCGACGGGGCTTCGATACCGATGGAGCGAGCCAGATCACATTGGGGCTGACCATCGCCCATGCGCCACAGGTGTACCAGCGTCATCCAGCGAGTCTGGGTCAGCCCTAGTGGGGACAGTCGCTGGTCCAGAATGGCGCGCCACAGGCGCGGCAGGCGGGAAAGCTTGAGTCCGATATCTTCATGCATGGATAGGTCGTCCGCTGAGTGCAAATGTGAAGGGGCTTTTGTCATTGGCACGCGTTCAGCATCACTCAAACCTGAATGAGACCGATTCCTTATGCGCGCCGCCTTTCACATCAGCATGCTAGGCAGTCTGGATAATTACAAGCCTGCGAACGAATTTTACATCCAACGTCGAGTAACTTGGCGTTCCCGCTTGCGGAGTGACTCATGATGGCGACTGTCACAAACCCGGAATCAGGTTGGTGATACGCCAGCCGGGGATACCGGGAGGCTGGCTGATGGTGCTGTCCGCCAGGGTCGCCAGCTGCGGATCATCGCTGACCACGAAGCGCAGACTGCCGATGCGCTGTCCGTTCATCGTCTCGACATCGATGCGCCACTCGCCCTCGCTACCCTGCGGGAAGGCCGTCTTGTGCGTCCAGGCGCGGTAGCCTTCACTGCGTCCGCCGTTGATGTTCAGGGCGATGCGATCGACGACTTCACCGTCATGACGCCAGACATGGTAGACCTTCTCTGACAGGCCGCGCGGCGCGCGGATGGCCGTGAAGGCATAGAGGCCGCGGGCGGAGAGTTGCGCAGGCGTCAGCTGCATCTCGCCACGCGGTGCGCGCGCCGCGGTATCGAAGTCCGGCGACAGACTGCTGGCATTGATCCACAGCGTGGCGGGCGGAATCCAGGCGCGTGCCCCCCATGCGCCTACCCCGAGCATCACGCTGATGCCGATCATCGCCAGACCGCCGACCACCCCACGCGCGATGCGCAGGTTGGCGACGCTGGGTAGTGCGAACAGGCTCATGGCGGCACAGGCGGCCAGCAGGCTCTCACTCGTGGTCAGCTCCAGCAGCAGGGGCAGGGTGACCAGTACCACCACGAACACGCACAGGGCGTGGAAGCCGAAATACAGCCAGCGATGACGCTCGGCCAGCCGGTAGTAGAAAGGATCGAGAATCGACAGCAGGGTCGCGCCGCACAGCAGCAGCGTGAAGCCTGCCTGGCCGCTGGCCCAGTCAGTGGTCGCCAGGAAGAATGGCAGCGTGAAACACAGTGTCTCCTGCTGGATCAGCTGGGCCACGAAGGTCGCCAGCTTGCGGGGTAGGGCGTTCTGGCCGCGATGGCGGCGCAGACGGCTCCACAGGCCTTCGGCGATCAGGATCAACCAGGCCAGCATCATGCCCAGCGCAAGCATGCCGCCCAGCCATTGCTGACGATTGACGAGGAAGAAACTGCAGATGCCGGCGGCGAAGCCGATGGGCGGCCATAACCAGTGCCAGCGCTTGGTGCGTTCGACAAGGCCGGTCAGGCGCAGATACAGGGCGGTGAGAGTGCTGCTCATGAAAGCATGATATCGATGAGGCCTTTGAAAGCCTGCTGGCGCGCGAGGGAGTGTCGCGGCCAGCCTGCGGGTTGGGAAAGCGTTCAGGGTAACGCGGCTGACTTGCGCGGTGTAGCGTCGATCTTTGCCTACATCGGCTGTCGATGGCCTGCGCCAGTCAGCCCAGGCCAGTATACAGACGCCCCGTGACCCCCGACCTTTCGCTAATGTCCGCAGGCTTGATCTTTGTCCGTCACTGGCCCAAGCTGGCTGTATTCAAACGCTTGTATGAAGCGCTGTGATGAGAGATGACTCTTGCGCGGTGCCTCTGGAAGCGGCGAGTCCGGCGAGGCCGGTTACCAACGCCCTCATGGCCAACGCCCAAATGGCAGTGACCATCGAGCGTCGGGCAGCCCCTTCACCCCTTTCTCTTGTGGAGATCCGTGGATGATCTATTCAGGCAAAACGCTAACCGTCGAGGCCAACCAGGACGCCATTGCCCTGTTGACCCTCGATCTTGAAGGCGAATCGGTCAACAAGCTGGCCAGCTACGTGCTCAAGGAGCTGGGAGAGGCGGTCGAGGCCATCCAGGCGACGGCCGATCTCAAGGGGCTGGTCATCCGCTCCGCCAAGGAGGCGTTCGTGGTCGGTGCCGACATCACCGAGTTCCATCAGATGTTCGAGAAGGATGAAGCCTTCCTCATCGACATGAACATGACCGCCCATGGCATCTTCAATGCCATCGAGGACCTGCCGTTCCCCACCGTCACTGCCATCAATGGGCTGGCGTTGGGCGGCGGCTGCGAGATCACCCTGACCACCGATTTCCGGGTCATGGCCGACAGCGCCAAGATCGGCCTGCCGGAAACCAAGCTCGGCATCATCCCGGGCTGGGCGGGCTGTGTGCGTCTGCCGCGTCTGATCGGGGCAGACAACGCCATCGAGTGGATCTGTGGCGGTACCGAGAATCGTGCCGACAAGGCGCTGGCCGTGGGCGCCGTCGATGCCGTCCTGCCGGTGGCCGAGTTGGACGCTGCGGCACTCGACATTCTGGCGCGTGCCAACGCCGGCGAGCTGGACTATCAGGCGCGT
Organism: Cobetia sp. MB87; assembly: GCF_011319755.1. Taxonomy (NCBI): domain Bacteria; kingdom Pseudomonadati; phylum Pseudomonadota; class Gammaproteobacteria; order Oceanospirillales; family Halomonadaceae; genus Cobetia; species Cobetia sp. MB87. The sequence continues at coordinate 20,264 of NZ_VFBC01000007.1, forward strand.
CGCCTCGAGAAGACCTCGCCGCTCAAGCTCAATGCCATCGAGCAGATGATGGCATTCGAGACCGCCAAGGGCTTCGTGGCCGGCAAGGCCGGCCCGCATTATCCGGCACCGGTGGAGGCCATCAAGGTCATCCAGAAGGGCGCGGGGGAATCGCGTGAGCGTGCCCAGGCCATCGAGGCCAAGACCTTCGCCAGGATGGCGCTGACCGACGTGGCCTTCAATCTGGTCGGCCTGTTCATGAACGATCAGGTGGTCAAGAAGAAAGCCAAGGGCTATGAGAAGCAGGCCAGCGAGATCAAGCAGGCCGCCGTGCTGGGGGCCGGTATCATGGGTGGCGGCATCGCCTATCAGAGCGCCAGCAAGGGCACGCCGATCCTGATGAAGGACATCAACGGCGAGGCCATCGAGCTGGGCCTGAAGGAAGCGCGCAAGCTGTTCGGCAAGGGCGTCGAGCGCGGCAAGCTGACCACCGAGAAGATGGCGCAGGGCCTGTCCAACATTCGCCCGACGCTGTCCTACGGTGACTTCGGCAATGTGGACCTGGTCGTCGAGGCGGTGGTCGAGAATCCCAAGGTCAAGGCCTCGGTGCTGGCCGAACTCGAGGACAACGTCGCCGAGGACGCCATCCTGACCTCCAACACCTCGACCATCTCCATCACGCGGCTGGCCGAATCGCTCAAGCGCCCCGAGAACTTCTGCGGCATGCACTTCTTCAACCCGGTGCACCGCATGCCGCTGGTCGAGGTCATCCGTGGCGAGAAGTCCAGTGATGCGGCCATCGCCGCGACCGTCGCCTATGCCCGCCAGATGGGCAAGACGCCGATCGTCGTCAACGACTGCCCGGGCTTTTTGGTCAACCGCGTGCTGTTCCCCTATTTCGGTGGCTTCAGCCTGCTGGTCGAGAAGGGTGCCGACTATCAGCGCGTTGACAAGGTGATGGAGAAGTTCGGCTGGCCGATGGGCCCGGCCTACCTGCTGGATGTGGTCGGCATGGATACCGCGGTGCACGCCAATGCCGTGATGGCGGAAGGTTTCCCGGACCGCATGGCGCGTGAAGGCAAGACGGCCATCCAGGTGATGTACGACAACAAGCGTCTCGGCCAGAAGAATGATCTGGGCTTCTACCGCTACGAGGAAGACCGCAAGGGCAAGCCGAAGAAGCTGGCGGACGATGAGGCTCAGGCGCTGGTGGCCCAGGTCGTCAGCGAGACGCGCGAGTTCTCCGATGAAGACATCATCGCGCGCATGATGGTGCCGCTGTGCATGGAAACCATCCGCTGCCTGGAAGACGACATCGTCGGTACGGCGGCCGAGGCCGACATGGCCTTGATCTACGGCATCGGTTTCCCGCCGTTCCGTGGTGGCGCGCTTCGCTACGTCGATGCCATGGGCGTGGCCGAGTTCGTCGCGCTGGCCGACAGCCTGGCCGATGAGCTGGGGCCGCTGTATCGCCCGACCGAGGCGCTGCGCGAGCGCGCCAAGCGTGGCGACGCCTTCTACTCCTGAGCCTTTGATGGCTGAGCGCCCGAGTGGCCGCCAGCACTATCCGACCAGAATTTTCGGCCCTCGCGACAGCGAGGGCCATGAGGGAGCCAGACAATGAATCTGAATCCGAGAGATGTGGTAATCGTCGATGGCGTGCGTACCGCCATGGCCAAGGCCAAGAATGGCGCCTTCCGACACGTGCGCGCCGAGAATCTGTCCGCTGCGGTGATGCAGGCACTGTTTGATCGCAACCCCGGTCTGGTGCCGGCAGAGGTCGATGACGTCATCTGGGGCTGCGTCAACCAGACCCTGGAACAGGCCATGAACATCGCGCGCAACGCCGCCATCATGACTGGCATACCGCGCACCGTGCCGGCGCAGACGGTCAACCGCCTGTGCGGTTCCTCGATGAGTGCCCTGCATATCGCCACTGCCAACATCAAGGCCGGCATGGGTGACTTCTACATCATCGGTGGGGTCGAGCACATGGAGCACGTGCCGATGGCACACGGCGTCGACGTCAACCCGGCGGCCAGCAAGCATGCGGCCAAGGCGGCAATGATGATGGGCCTGACTGCCGAGCTGCTCGGCAAGATGCATGGCGTGAGTCGTGACAAGCAGGATGAATTCGGTGTGCGCTCCCACCAGCGAGCCCAGGCCGCCGCCGATGAAGGTCGCTTCGACAATGAGATCATCGGTGTCGAGGGGCATGATGCCGAGGGTCGGCGTGTCCTGGTGACCCGCGATGAGGTCATCCGTGGCGATGCCAGCATGGAGTCCATGGGCAATCTCAAGCCGGTCTTCGACCCCAAGGGCGGTACCGTGACCGCTGGCACCTCTTCCGCGCTGTCCGTGGGCGCCTCGGGCATGGCAGTGATGAGCGCCGAACGCGCCGAAGCGCTGGGACTCAAGCCCATCGCTCGTGTGCTGTCCACTGGCGTGGCAGGCTGTGATGCTTCCATCATGGGCTACGGGCCGGTACCGGCCTCCAAGCAGGCGCTCAAGGCGGCAGGCCTGACCATCGACGATATCCAGACCGTCGAACTCAACGAGGCCTTCGCGGCGCAGTCGATTCCGGTACTCAAGGACCTCGGCCTCCTGGAGCGCGTCGATACGGCGGTCAATCTCAACGGCGGCGCCATCGCGCTGGGGCACCCGCTGGGTTGCTCCGGTTCGCGTATCTGCACCACGTTGCTCAACGTCATGAAGCAGCAGAACACGCGCCTCGGTCTGGCGACCATGTGCATCGGCATGGGCCAGGGCGTCGCGACCGTGTTCGAGCGACTCGACTGAACGTCAGCGACTTCGGTCAGCGTTTTCGATAAGCGATCAGACCTCGCTGATACCTCAAGCGGCATGTCTTCGGACATGCCGCTTTTTCGTTGGCAGGCTTTTGTCTGGAAACGAGAAGGGCAGCGCAGTATCGTGGCAGTGGGCGATCAAGCGTGACGTCGCCCCGGGCTTGATGATTGAGGTTACGCGAGGGAGTCGCATCGATGGACTGGAATCATGTCGAGCAGGATCTGCCGTGCGCCACGCCGCCCAGACCCTTGCCACACCCCCTGACCTTCCGGTTGCCGGCGGGCAGTATTGATTGTCACCTGCACCTGTTTGGTGACCCGGTGCGCTACCCATTGGCGGCGGACAGAACCTATGATCCGGCCCCCGTGGGGCTCAATGAAGCACTCGAGATGCATCATGCGCTGGGCGCCAGCCACGGCGTGCTGATACAGCCCAGTGTCTATGGCTATGACAATCGCCTGCTATGCGACAGCCTGCAGAGCTGTCGTGAGCGCGGGCTGGATTACCGTGGCGTGGCGGTTGTCACGCCTGACATCAGTGACGCCGAGCTTGAGCGACTCTCCGAGCTGGGTGTCTGTGGCGTTCGCCTCAACCTGATCTTCGCTGGCGGGTTGCGCTGGCGTGATGTGGTGCTGCTGGCGGACCGCCTGGCACGCTTCAAGTGGCATCTGGAATGTCTGATCGATGTCTCGACCTTCCGTGACATGGAAGCGCGCCTCGGCAGCTTGCCGGTGCCGGTGGTGATCGACCATATGGGCCATCTGGCGGCCACGCGTGGCCCTGAATGTCCCGGCTTTGCCGCGCTGTGTCGATTGCTCAAGCAGGGGCGCACCTGGGTCAAGCTGTCGGCGCCTTACCGGTTGACCACGCGTGGTCGCTTGCCTTACTCCGATGTCACGGCGCTGGTGCGAGCGCTGGTGGCGGCCAATCCGGAGCGCGTCGTGTGGGGCAGTGACTGGCCACATCCCTATATCGGCGTCGAGATGCCGGAAGAAGACACCCTGGCCGAACTGATGCAGCGCTGGTTGCCGGAGCGCGAGATGCGCGAGAGGATCTTCCGCGACAATCCGCGCAAGCTTTATGGCTACAAGGCCTTCGTGAAGTCCAAGGCGGATGCGGCGCACTGAGCGAAGAGGTGCCCGCTTGCGGGGCGCAATTGAGGGACGCGGCGTCACTCGTATCAGCCGCATAAGGTACATGAGCCGAATGACAAGACGCCCCCATCAGCCTGCTGGTGGGGGCGTCTTGATGATCGGTGAGGGAAGCCGAGGAGAGAGACAGGGAGGAGGCGCGCAGCGTCTAGCGGGTCTGGAAGGCCACGCGCGTGCCATGGGCCAGCAGGCTGGCATTGTCGGTCGGCGTCGTGGGCAGGCCGATCATCTCATCCTGCACTTCCGCCCAGGTCTGCACGCCGTGGGTCAGCCCCAGCGGCAACAGCAGGCGGCTGATCCACTGGGTGCCGGTGAAACGCAGGGACTGGCCGCTGTCATCGACCAGGCGACTGATGCCAGCGGCGTGATGCAGGCGGACCACATGAAGCCCCTGGTCCAGCGTCTGCACTTCCACTGTCAGGGTATTGCCTGCGGCGAGCCACCGCCGCAGGGTCTCGACGTCGACGGCTTCGTCAAGCGTGCTGGAGGAAGTCTGCATGCGTTCTCCCGGGTGTCTGAATCACACCACCTTGTAGGCGTGGGGCAGTTCGGCCAGTGGGCCGCGTCCGCCGGCGAGCGTCAGGGCGAGATCGACCATTCCGTCCCAGATGGGCAGCGTCATCCCGCCCTTGATCGCCATGTCGAGTCGCTGCGAGAACAGCAGCAGCTTGTGCAGGCGCTTGTGGGGCAGGCGATTGAGTGCCTGTTGATAGAAGGGGCGACGCTTGTCGAAGATCATCGGCTTCTGCGCCTTGCAGGCATGCTCGAAACTCTGGCCTTGATCGAGGTGCTGGCGCAGCGAGAGCAGGGTGCGCAGCTCGCGGGTCAGCGCCCACAGGATCACCGGCGGTTCGACGCCTTCTCCCCTGAGCCCGAGCACGATGCGGCCACTGCGCTCGACTTCCCCCTTCAGACACGCATCGGCCAGCGTGAAGACATCATAGCGGGCATTGTCCTCGACGCCCTGGACGATGGCATTGCCATCCAGGCGTGCGCCCGGCGGGTGCAGCAGCGCCAGCTTCTGCAGTTCCTGATCCGCGGCCAACAGGTTGCCCTCGATGCGCTCGGCCAGCAGGCGGGCGGCGTCCTGATTCAGCTCGAGGCCGTGACGACGGGCGCGATCGCGAATCCAAAAGCCGAGGCGGGAGTGGTCCACCGGCCACACCGCGATGAAGACGCCGACCTTTTCCAATGCCTTGAACCACGCCGTCTGCTGCACCTTGCGATCGAGTCGCGCCGCGGTGATCAGCAGGATGTCGCCATCCTTCTCGATACGCTCGGCGTAAGCCTTGAGGACCTTGCTGCCCTCCTGACCGGCACTCTGGGTGCCCATGCGCAGCTCGATCAGCTTGCGCGAGGCAAACAGTGACATGCTGGCGGCAGACTCGGTCAGGCGGCCCCACTGAAAGCCGTTCTCGACATGCAGTACCTCGCGCTCCTCGACACCGGCAGCGCGTGCTGCACGGCGGATGGCGTCGCAGCTTTCCTGGTGAATCAGCGGCTCATCACCGGCCACGATATATACGGGAGACAGGCGCTTGTTGAGCTGCTCGTCGAGCTTGTCGGGATAGACCTTCATGAATGTCCTTCGATACTGCGCGGATCTGGTGGGCAAGGGCGCCCGGGGCTCGGGCGATCATTCACCCGCGTGTCGATAGCCCCGGCGTGATGGTGGCCCTGAACAGGCACGGCCCCATGATGATCGGTTGCCCGATATCGTGGAGCCGTGCCTGGCGAACGTTGCGATTTCCAATCTCTACCAACTGCTGCCAGTTGTCTTCCACTTCTCCCGGCTTGCCTGTCGTCAATCGCCTTGTCGTCAATCGTCTGGCCTTGCAACACTCATGGACCACGACTCATGACTCACGAACGGGACGCTCAGTGCGGGAGCGTGGCACTCAGGGCTTGAGCGCGCGCAGGCGCTCCAGCAACTGACGGCTCAGGTCACGATTGACTTCCCTGGCCGCACGCTCACGCAGGTCATCGGTGTTGAGCAGGTCGTCATCGTTGGTGTAGTAGAGGCTGCTGGCCTGCAGCTCCTGCTGATTGGCCAGATAGGCCCCATCGGACTTGCGCTGCAGCGAGTAGGTCAGGCGGTAAGTCAGTTCACGCTTGATGCTGCCGGCATCGCCGTAGGTGATCTGCTGCACGTTCTCACGGACCTTGCCCAGGTTGAGGGTCAGCGGGGCGCTGTCGCTCAACTGGATGTCGGCACGCTCGAGAGCGTCGCGCAGGGCGTCATGGGTCTTGGTGATCGGTGCCTGGACGTCCAGCTCGGTGATGGCCATCGGCGCATCATCCACGCCGCGCAGCTGGAAGCCGCAGCCGCTCAGTGTCAGCGCCAGACCGACGCCAAGGGCGGCCAGCACACGACGGCGGCCGAGGCCGCGGGATGCACGCTCTGATGTGTCTGCTGAAACACTGTAAGACTTCGCTTGCGTCACCGTGACCTCCTGTCATGAACGAGTGTCATGATTATCTTGCGAGAGCGCTGCGTGGTGCCTGGGGTATCAGCATCACGCAGCGCACGGAATATGGCCGTCAGAGACCGGCATCCTCTACTTGCCTGTCGGTCTCTGACGGGACCGGCGACTCGGGTCGCCGGTATCTTGCACTGCCTGGTCGGGTCGCTATCAGTTGGCGACGATATTGACCAGCTTGCCCGGCACCACGATCACCTTGCGCACCGTCTTGCCATCGGTGTGCTTGGTGACATTGGCATCTGCCAGCGCCGCGGCCTCGATGGCATCGCGATCGGCATCGGCGGCGAAGGACAGACGCGCCCGCAGCTTGCCGTTGACCTGCACGACCAGCTCGATGCTGTCCTTCTTCATCGCGTCGGCATCAGCGACCGGCCAGCTGGCGTCGATCACGGCTTCGTCGTGGCCCAGTGTCGCCCACAGCGAGTGGCTGGCATGCGGGATGATCGGCGACAGCAGCAGCACGCAGGCCTCGACGGCTTCACGGCTGACGGCCAGGCCCTGCTCGGAGGTGTCCTCGAAGCGGCTGATGGCGTTGACCAGCTCCATCACGGCCGCGATGGCGGTGTTGAAGGTGGTGCGGCGGCCGATGTCATCGCTGCACTTGGCGATGGTCTCGTGTGTCTTGCGACGCAGTGCCTTCTGATCATCGTTCAGGGCCGTCACGTCCAACGCGGCCGGGGTGCCGGCAGCGACATGTTCGTGGACCAGACGCCAGACGCGCTTGACGAAGCGGTGCGCGCCCTCGACACCGGAATCAGACCATTCCAGTGACTGCTCGGGCGGCGCGGCGAACATCATGAACAGGCGCACGGTGTCGGCACCGAAGCGGTCGATCATCGATTGCGGGTCGACGCCGTTGTTCTTGGACTTGGACATCTTCTCGGTGCCACCGATTTCCACCGGCAGACCATCGGACTTCAGCACGGCCTTGATGGCGCGGCCCTTGTCATCGGTCTCGACGTCCACGTCCAGCGGGTTGAACCAGTCACGGCCGCCTTTCTCGTTGATGCGGTAGTAGGTATCCGCGACCACCATGCCCTGGGTCAGCAGCTGCTTGAACGGCTCATCGCTGTCGACCAGGCCGAAGTCCCGCATCAGCTTGTGGAAGAAGCGCGAATAGAGCAGGTGCAGGATGGCGTGCTCGATGCCGCCGATGTAGTAATCGACCGGCAGCCAGTAGTTGGCGCGCTCGTCCAGCATGGCATCGGCGTTGTCCGCACAGCAGAAGCGTGCGTAGTACCAGGAGGACTCCATGAAGGTGTCGAAGGTGTCGGTCTCGCGCTGCCAGCCATCGCCCAGGTCACTGAAGGACGGCATCTTCTTGATCGGCGAACCGCCGGAAGCGTCGAATTCGACTTCCAGTGGCAGCTCGACCGGCAGCTCGTCGTCGGTCAGCGGGATGGATTCACCGTTCGGGCCATTCTTGACCGGAATCGGCGCACCCCAGTAGCGCTGACGCGAGACGCCCCAGTCACGCAGGCGGAAGTTGGTCTTGACCTCACCACGGCCCTGCTCGACCAGGCGCGCGGCGATGGCATCGAAGGCGCTCTCGAAGTCGAGGCCATTGAAGTCGCCGGAATTGATCAGCACGCCGTGTTCGGTGAAGGCGGCGTCGCTGACGTCGGGCGCATTGCCGTCGGCATCGGCGATCACGGCTTCGATCGGCAGGTCGTACTTGGTGGCGAATTCGTGGTCACGCTCGTCGTGGGCCGGCACGGCCATCACGGCACCGGTGCCGTATTCCATCAGCACGAAGTTGGCGACGAAGACCGGCACTTCACGGCCGGTCAGCGGGTGGATGGCCTTGAAGCCGGTATCCATGCCGCGCTTTTCCATGGTCGCCATGTCGGCTTCGCTGGTACCGCCACGCGCGCATTCGGCGTTGAACTCGGCAAGCTCCGCGTTGTGCTCCGCCGCGGCCTTGGCCAGCGGGTGAGCAGCGGCGACACCGACGTAGGTCACGCCCATCAGGGTGTCCGGACGGGTGGTGAAGACGGTCAGGGATTCCTGCACCTGGCTTGCCTTGGCATCGAGACCGAAGCTCAGCTCGACACCGCGCGACTTGCCGATCCAGTTGCGCTGCATGGTCTTGACCTGCTCCGGCCACTCGACCTTGTCGAGATCGGCCAGCAGCTCTTCGGCATAATCGGTGATGCGCAGGAACCACTGCGGGATTTCCTTGCGCTCGATCAGCGCGCCGGAACGCCAGCCACGGCCGTCGATGACCTGCTCATTGGCGAGCACGGTCTGGTCCGCCGGGTCCCAGTTGACGATGGAGCTCTTCTTGTAGACGACACCCTTCTCGACCAGCTTGGCGAAGAACCACTGCTCCCAGCGATAGTATTCCAGGTCGCAGGTGGCGAACTCACGGCTCCAGTCGTAGGCGAAGCCCAGCGCCTTGAGCTGATCGCGCATGTAGGCGATGTTCTCGTGGGTCCACTTGCCCGGTGCGACGTTGTTCTTCATCGCGGCATTTTCCGCCGGCAGGCCGAAGGCATCCCAGCCCATCGGCTGCATCACGTTCTTGCCCTGCATGCGCTGGAAGCGCGAGATCACGTCACCGATGGTGTAGTTGCGCACGTGACCCATGTGCAGCTTGCCGCTGGGGTAGGGGAACATCGACAGGCAGTAGAACTTCTCGCGGTTGGCGTCTTCCACCGCCTTGAAACACTGATTTTTCTCCCAGTACTGCTGGGCAGCCTGTTCGATCTGATCGGGAGCGTACTGTTGAGAAGTGTCCTGTGAATCCATCGGGTCCGTCACTACCTTGGCATTGGCCGCTACCCGTCACCAGGGACAGGCAGGGCGTGAAGAGGTGGGCGGTCACATCGGGATGGGCCGCCACTGTCTGCGATGGGGTCAAGTCTACCCCAGACGCCAAGACTCAGGTAGGGGAGGCGAGCGCCGTGACGCCAGGCGCATGCGCTTCATGTTGCCAGTGCCAGGCGCTTGATGCGCGTCAGGGAGTGGTAGAGTGTGGCTTGTGTCGCAACGCCAACGCCACCATGCTGAAGGTAGAGCGCCATGCCCTCCCGCAGTACGGGAGAAGGTGAAGACACAAGGAGAGTCCATGAGCCAACCACGTGAACCCCGCGATCCCCATGAGCCGATCAGCGCCACGGATCGTGATACGGCTGCCACGTCCTCGCACGACAGTGGCTTTGAAGATACGCCGATGCCCTCGCGCTCAGCCTCCAGCCAGCCGCAGGGCGAAGGTGAAGGACGTCTCGGCGATGCCTATGGGCGAATCCTGACGCGGCTGGAAGACAGCAGCGGTGAGCTGTCGTGGGATGGCCTCAAGGCCGAGCTGGATGAAGCGGTCAAGTTCGAGGCCGAGGTCGAGGAATTCACGCTCGACGAGCTTGCGCTGCTGCGTGCCTGGGTCGAGCGTGACATGCGCGAATTCCGCCGCCATCTGGCGACCGGCGGAGAAGGGATCGCCAGCTGGCTGGGGATCGATCTCTCGGTGCTGTCGCGCAGTGTCAGTTCCGCGCTGATGTCGATCGCGGACCGCACCGTGGTGGACCGCGCCCACTTCGAGGAAGACCTCGAGGCCGCGCGCGCCGACTACACCAGCGGCGAGGTCATCGCGCCGGGGCTATTGCATTGCGTGCACTGTGAGTCGACCACCACGCTCACGCGGCCCAGCGTGCTGGAACCCTGCCATGCCTGTGGACATCGTTTCTTCTCGCGTGGCGCGCCGGCCGTCACTCGTCAGCCTCCCGCGGCCGATGAGAGTGATCAGGGCTGATGGCGACACCGTCAGACTGGTTCGCCCCGGCGCATGCCACCTGGAGCGCCGGGCAGCGCCACAAGGCGTTGCAACAGCTGATCGAGCACTTCAACCAGCGCCCGCGTCCACGTGATGCGGGCCTCTTCAAGCAGATCTCCTATTACCTGTTTCTGCTCGCGGATTATCGCTCGGCCAGCCAGATTCTGGCTCAGGGGCATGTGGAGTGTCCGGCCGATGAAGAGATCGCGCTCAATCAGGTGGTGTGTCTGTCGCGCGCCAATGATGCCGCCGGCTCGCTGGCGGCCGGCGAGGCGTTGGCCGCACGGGGCTGTCTCAATCCGGTGCTGTTCGACTCGCTGGCCAGCAGTGCGGCCAGGCTCAAGCGTCATGACGAGGCACGCGAGCATGGCAGCCGCGCCCTGACCCTCAAGGATGAGCAGCATGGGGGCCTGCCGTTGGCGAAGGGCTGGCGACTGCCGGCTGAATCCCCTTCGGCAGTTGCCGCCGGCAAGGCGCGCGTGCTGTCCTTCGGCCTCTGGGGCAAGGGGCCGCGTTATTTGAACGGCATGCTGCATAACCTGCTGTTGGCGCCGGTGCTGTATCCGGGGTGGCGCGTTCGGCTCTATCACGATGACAGCGTGCCCGATGACTTCCTGGCCCTGGCGCGGCAACTGGATGCCGAGCTGATCGAGCGCCCCTCCAGTGACACCCTGAGGCAACGGCTGTGCTGGCGCTTCGCGGTCGCCGATGACCCGACGGTGGGTTACTTCGTGGTTCGCGACTGCGACAGCGTCATCAGCCTGCGCGAAGTGCGCGCGGTGCAGATGTGGCTGACGTCCGGGCGCTTCTTCCACGTCATGCGCGACTGGTGGAGTCATACCGATCTGGTGCTGGCGGGACTATGGGGCGGGGTGGCCGGCGTACTGCCTCCGGTGGGCGGCTTGCTGGCGGACTGGAGTCCTCGACAGGTGGAAACCCCGAACATTGATCAGTGGTTCATGAAGGAATGCGTGTGGCGCTACCTGCGGGAAAGTCTGATCAGCCATGACCGATGTTACTCGCTGCAGATCAAGGGTCGCGACAGCCTGAAGTTCCCGGACGACGTGCTGGGAGAAGCGCCAAGCGGCACGGCGCATGTCGGCAGTGACGAGTGGACGCGCGATCGTGCCTTCCAGCTCCGCCAGCTGGGGCCATGGATCAAGGAGGCCAGCTGGATGCGTGACAGCGAATGAGCACAATCCCCAGATAGGTTCCCGATGAGCGGGTTACGTAGACACACGAAGGGCTGCCCATGGGCAGCCCTTCGTGTGTCTTGCCAGCAGTCCTTCACTTGTCTTGCCTACAGCGCTGTCGGGCCTAGCGACCCACCAGCCAGCCGATCCATTCATGCAGTGCCCAGCGTGACTGGGTCAGCGCGGAGCTGTTGGGGATCCAGGCATCGATGCCCAGCCCGGACACCGTGGTGTAGCCCACCGGCGCCGGGATGATGGTGCGGAAGCCCTGATTCTGGAAATTGCGCATCGCGCGCGGCATGTGCCAGGCGCTGGTCACCAGCACGATCTTGTTGATGTCGTCCTGCTCGAGCATCTCGCGCGTGAAGAGCGCATTCTGCTGGGTGTTCTCGCTGCGATTCTCCAGCCAGCGGGCTGGGTAGTCGAATTCATCGATCAGCGAGCGTTGCATCAGCTCGGCGAGGGTGCCGTCATCGGAGGACGATACCTTGCCACCGGTGAGCAGAATCGGCAGCTCCGCGTTGCGGGCCACGCGGACGCCTTCGTCCAGACGGCTGAGCGTCTCGCCATTGATGCGATCGCGGCCCTGCAGCTCCGGGGCGTTGTAATAACGTCCTCCGGACAGCACCACCACGGCCTGCGCCTGGATCCACTCTGCCGGCTCACTGGGCTGAATGCGCTCCAGCCCTGACATAAGACGCGTGGAGACGACCGGCGAGGACAGCAGCCACATGCCCAGGATGGCCACGACCATCATGGCGCGCGCCAGCCCCGGCCAGCGCTTGAGAACGAGCATGGCCAGAAACAGCAGCAGGAGAGGCCCGCCGGGCGGCAATACCAGGTCCTTGATGATGCCGAGTAACTCGGTGATGCCCATTGTGGTCTCGCTTGTGCAGAGGCAGTGCCGGGCATCGGCCCGGCAACGGGTTAGGTTGAGCGTTCAAGCGTCTGAGGCCCTGGGGACTCGTACGTTCTGGCCCTCAGGCGTCCTGCGGGCGTTGACGGCGCGCCTTGAGACATTCGTTGATGCCCAGCACAAGGCCCGGCGCCAGCAGCAGCGCGATCAGTATCCACACCGGCAGCAGGCCGTAGTGCATCCAGGGCGTCATGCCCAGTTGCAGACGGATATCGCCAGTGACGGTGGCCTCCTCGAACTGGGGTGCCTGGGCGATGATCTCACCCTGCGGCGAGATGATCGCCGTGACGCCATTGCTGGTGGCTCGCAGCAGATAGCGGCCGTTTTCCAGCGCGCGCAGCTGGGCCATCTGCAGGTGCTGCAGCGGGCCGATGGAGTGACCGAACCAGGTGTCGTTGGAGACGGTCAGCAGCACGGTAGAGCTCAAGGCGCGCTGGCGGACCAGCTCCGGATAGACGATCTCGTAGCAGATCGCCACGCCGATGCGCAGACCGCTGACCATCAGCGGCGGCTGCTGGCTGTCGCCTGACTGCATGCTCGACATCGGCAGGTCCAGGAAACCGATGATGCCACGCAACCAGCTTTCCAGTGGCACATACTCGCCGAAGGGCACCAGGTGTTCCTTGCGGTACTGGGCTGACGGGTCATCGATGGGAATCACGCTGTTGTAGAAGCGATTGTCGGCGTCACGCTCGACGATCCCGGTAATCAGACCGGTCTTGGGCGGCAGAGTTGCCTGGATGCGCTCGAGGAAGGGCTCGGCCTGGTCGCGCAGCATCGGCAGTGCCGTCTCCGGCCAGACGATCAGGTCGGCATCGTCCTGCACGGCGCGCGTCATCGCGGCGTAGGTATTGGCCGCACGACGCTGACCTTCGGCGCTCCACTTGATCAACTGCGGCAGGTTGCCTTGCAGCAGGGCGACGCGCGCCGGTTGACCGCCGGACTGTGTCCAGCTGGTCGGCAGCAGCAGACCCGCGCTCCACAGCACGATCAGTGGCGCGACCGCCCACCAGCGGCGACGCAGCGCCAGATTCCACATCAGTGCCCCGGACAGCGCGATGATCAGCGAGATACCATAGACACCCAGCACCGGCACCCAGCTGGCCAGCGGTGAGCCCACGGCACTGTTGCCCAGCAGCAGCCACGGGAAGCCGGTGAAGGCCCAGGTGCGGAACAGCTCGCTGAGCACGAACACCGCGGCAAATGACAGCACATCGAGCTTGCGTGAGCACAAGCGCTGCCAAAGGCCCATCCACAGCATCGGGAACAGCGCCATGCAGGCCACGAACAGCATCGTCAGCAGCACCGCCAGCGGCATGCCGGTATAGCCATAATCATGGATCGAGACGTAGACCCAGCTGGCTCCGCTGCCGAACAGGCCGACCCCGAACCACCAGGCACGCAGGAAGCCACCGCCTTCCATGCGCAGCGCCCCGTAGAGCAGGCCTGCGCCGATCGGGCCCAGCCACCACTGCTCGAAGGGGGCAAAGCTCAGGGTGACCAGTACCCCGGCAATGATCGCCAGTACATTGGCCAGCAACGAGGCGCCCGGGAAGCTCCTCGCGCGGGGGGAATCTGACATGCCGCTCTCCTTGTAAAATGCCAGACACATCGGCGGATGTGTCTGGCATTGTCCTCTATCGGGTCAGCCTGTGATCAGGCCATGGATCATTCGCCGCTGATATGCGCACGATGCTCGGCCGAGGGCGGCGCGTCACCGGTGGCATCTTCCAGACGGCATACCTGTACCTGACGAATGCGACGATTGTCCGCATTGAGCACCGTGAAGCGCCAACCGGCGAAATCGGTGGATTCCTGACGGCGCGGCATGTGACCGAAGCGCTGGATCATCAGACCGCCGATGGTGTCGAACTCCTCATCGGAGAAGTCGGTATCGAAGTGCTCATTGAAGTCATCGATGGTGGTCAGCGCGCTGACGGCGAATTGGCCATCGCCCAGCTCGCGGATGTCCTCATCCTCATCGGTGTCGTGCTCATCCTCGATATCCCCGACGATCTGCTCGAGGATATCCTCGATGGTGACAAGGCCTGCCGTGCCGCCGTACTCGTCGATGACCACCGCCATGTGATTGCGGGTCTCGCGGAATTCCTTGAGCAGGCTGTTGAGGCGCTTGGATTCGGGGATGAACATCGCCGGACGGATCGCTTCGCGCAGGTCGAAGCGCTTTCGCTCGCTGTCATTTTGCAGGATCAGCGGCAGCAGGTCCTTGGCCAGCAGGATGCCGAGCACCTCGTCGAGGTTCTCGTCGATGACGGGATAGCGGGAGTGAGCCGATTCGAGAATCAGCGGCAGGTACTCCTCCGGGCGCTGATCGACCTGAATGGCCTGCACCTGGGAGCGGGGGATCATCACCTCGCGCACCTGCTGGTCGCTGATTTCCAGCGCGCCTTCGATGATGGCGATGGCGTCCTGATCGAGGTTGAGGCGTGGGCCTACCTCAGCCAGAAACTGGAGCAGCTCGCTACGGGAGCTGGGTTCGTCGGTGTCGCTTGAGAAGGCGCCGAACAGCTTATCGAGCCAGGTTTTCGATTGGCTTCCCGATCGGTCTTCGCTCATGCGTTAGTTTCTCTTTTCCTCGGTGGCGATACCCCATCGTCGTGGTGGTATCGGGGCAGCCGAGCGACCCGGGGACAAGCCCCGAGCCACCCGACGGCGGGTGCTGCCGATGCGCAAGGGCACCGGCATCAGTGATTCTCTTCCCGGTAGGGATCGGCGATGCCGAGCCCTGCCAGCACATGACGCTCGAGCGCTTCCATGCGTTCGGCTTCATCGTCCTCGATATGGTCATAGCCGAGCAAGTGCAAGGTGCCATGAACCAGCATGTGGGCGAAATGATGTTCCAGCGACTTGCCCTGTTCCCGCGCTTCACGGGCGACGACATGCACGCTGATGATCAGGTCGCCCAGAAAGCGCTGCTCATCATTCGGTGTCTGCTCATCGGCTGCGTCGTTGTCGCCCAAGGCGTCGGCGGTGATGCCGGAGACGCCAGTGTCTTCAGCTTCGCCCACGACGTCTGACTCCAGCATGACATCGTCACTGCCTTGGCCATCAAGTCCCTCTTCTTCACCGGCGTCCAGGCCGCTACCCGGCATGCCCGCAAGCGGCAGGCTGTCGTCGTCTTCCTCGGCGAAGCGCGCGGCCAGTTCCGGTGGCAGGGCGAAGTCGTCAAGATCCAGCGGCTCATGCGGGAAGGACAGCACGTTGGTCGGGGAGTCCTTGCCGCGATAATCGCGATTCAGCCCCTGACTCTCGGCTTCTTCCACCAGACGCACGGTCAGCTCGTACGGCGCCGCGGCGTCGCTGACAGCGCGCTCCAGCGCGCCATCTTCCGCGGCGGCCAGCAGCGCAGCCGCCACCCAGGCTTCCAGCTGGTGGCTGGCCGGCAGCGGCTGGCCATCGAATTCACTCTCGCCGATGGCCAGTTGCAGGTCCACGACGACCGCAGGGGCTTCGCTCACTGGCTACCTCCCGTCGGGGTGCTGGCAGGCGGCACGTTGCTCTGGGCATTCAGCGCCGCCATGCGGGCTTCGCGCTCGGCCTGACGCTGCTCGCGACGCTCGCCTTCCTGCTGCTCTTCCGCGGCTTCGAAGGTGTCGTAGGCCTCGACGATGCGCTGCACCAGCGGGTGACGCACGACGTCCTTGGCCAGGAAACGCGTGATGCTGATCCCCGGGGTGTCCTTGAGGACCTCCATCACGTGCGCGAGACCTGATTGGGTGCCACGCGGCAGATCGACCTGCGAGACGTCACCGGTGATGACAGCGGTGGAGCCGAAACCGATGCGCGTCAGGAACATCTTCATCTGCTCACGCGTGGTGTTCTGGGACTCATCGAGAATGATGTAGGCGTTGTTGAGCGTCCGGCCGCGCATGTAGGCCAGCGGTGCGATCTCGATGATCTGGCGCTCGATCATCTTGTTGACGTGCTCGAAGCCGAGCATCTCGTACAGGGCGTCGTAGAGCGGGCGCAGGTAGGGGTCGATCTTCTGGGCCAGGTCCCCCGGCAGGAAGCCGAGCTTCTCGCCGGCCTCGACCGCCGGACGCACCAGCAGAATGCGTCGCACTTCGTTGTTGTTGAGCGCTTCCACGGCGGCCGCGACGGCAAGATAGGTCTTGCCGGTACCGGCCGGGCCGATGCCGAAGTTGATGTCGTGATTGCGCATCTCGGTGACATAGCCCTGCTGGTTGAAGCCGCGCGGGCGCACCAGCACCTTGGGCGTGCGGATCACCACATCACCGTAGGTAGCGCCCTGGTCCTCGGCGGCTTCGACCAGCGCTTCGACGCCGGATTCCTGCAGGAACAGATGGACGGTCTCGGCATCGACTTCACCGGCGCCGGTCTCACGATACAGATGTTCCAGCACGTTGGCGGTCGCCTTCACCGCGGCCGCCGGGCCTGCGATCTGGAAGTCGTTGCCGCGATTGCGCAGGGTGACACCGAGCCGGGATTCGATCAGCTTGAGGTGCTCGTCGCGCTGACCGGTCAGGCTGGCCAGACGCTGCGGGTCTGCCGGCTCAAGCGTCATGTTGAGAATGCGATTGGCTTGCTGTGACTGGTGGCTCAAGGCGTCGAATATCCTGATAGTGATGAGTGACGATGATGGTTGGCGATGAGGGGCAGTCGCGATGGCGTGATGCATGAGGCGCTCTGCCCGCCACGGCGCATGACGACGCCATTTCAGTGTCAATGGTGACGCGTTGCCGAAGTCTCAAGAGAGCTTAATGCGCGATGGCCGTACAGGGCAATTGTCCTGTACGGCCAGCGTGGCTATCTGCTTGATAGTGGGGGCTGATGGCGACTCGTCAATACCGGCAGCGAGGAGCGATCAATAGCGGTAGGGCGAGCTGAGCTCACCGCGCAGCGAGTTGGGGTAGGCCTCGGTGATCTCGACATCCACCAGGTAGCCGATCAGCTCCGTCGGATTGGCGGCGCGGAAATTGACCACACGATTGTTCTCGGTGCGCCCTGACAGCAAGCCCGGGTCACGCGGCGAGAAGCCGGAGACCAGGATGCGCTGGGTGGTGCCGACCATCTTGCGACCGATCTGCATCGCCTGCTGGTTGATGCGTTCCTGCAGGATGAGCAGACGCTCCTTCTTCACCTCTTCCGGGGTGTCATCTTCCAGATTCGCCGCCGGGGTGCCCGGACGCGCGGAGTAGATGAAGCTGAAGGAGTGATCGAAGCCGATCTGGCCGATCAGGTCCATGGTGTCCATGAAGTCCTGATCGGTCTCGCCCGGGAAGCCGACGATGAAGTCGGAGGAGAAGCTGATGTCCGGGCGCAGCGCGCGGATGCGCTCGAGCTTGTCGATGTAGAGGTCACGCTCGTGGCCGCGCTTCATCGCTGCCAGAATGCGGTTGGAGCCCGACTGCACCGGCAGGTGCAGGTGGCTGACCAGCTCCGGGATCTCACCGAAGGCCTCGATCAGCGAGTCCTTGAACTCCAGCGGATGCGAAGTGGTGAAGCGGATGCGGTCGATGCCCTCGACCTGCGCCACGCAGCTGATCAGCTCGGCAAGGTCGATCTCCTCACCCAGCTGGTTGAGACCGGCGTAGGCGTTGACGTTCTGGCCCAGCAGGTTGATCTCGCGCACGCCCTGGTCGGCCAGGTGGATGACTTCATCCATCACCTTCTCGAAGGGACGCGAGACTTCCTCGCCGCGGGTGTAGGGCACCACACAGAAGGTGCAGTACTTGGAGCAGCCTTCCATCACCGAGACGAAGGCGCTGGCACCGTCGCTCTTGGGCGCGGGCAGGTTGTCGAACTTCTCGATCTCGGGGAAGGTCACGTCGACCACGGAAATCTGCTTGAGGCTGTCGCGGCGGGTGTCGAGCATCTTCGGCACGCGGTGCAGGGTCTGCGGGCCGAACACCATGTCCACATGCGGGGCACGCTTGCGCAGGTTGTCGCCTTCCTGACTGGCCACGCAGCCGCCGACGCCGATCACCAGCTCCGGGTTCTTTTCCTTGAGCTTCTTCCAGCGTCCCAGCTGGTGGAACACCTTCTCCTGCGCCTTTTCGCGGATGGAGCAGGTATTGAGCAGGATGACGTCTGCTTCGGATTCGTCGCTGGTGACTTCCATCTGATGCGATTCGCCGAGCAGATCCGCCATGCGCGCGGAGTCGTACTCGTTCATCTGGCAGCCGTGAGTCTTGATGAAGAGTTTCTTCGCCATTGCCTTGTGTGAACGCTCTGAGCTGCGCGCCCGGGCTTCGTGCGCCTCGCGCCCGGGCACATGATGGCGGCGGGCAGCGTCAGCGGTCAGGAGAAGCGGGCACGACTTGTAATGAATGAGCCCCGGCGCCGATGGCTGGCCGGGAATCGAGGGCGCGACGATACTGTGCCAAGCGGCACGCTGATCGGGTCGAGGCCAAAATCGGGACGGCACAGTATAGGAGTCTGCCGGCCATGCGGCCAGCCCTGTCGCATTGCTGTCAGCAATGAGGAGGATGCCTGCCAACCACCGGTTCAGCCTGATGGTGGCTGTGGTATCCTCACGAGAAAGCCCGCGCATGCCCTGACGCTACAACAGGGGCTTGGCATGTTTCATAGTTATCAGGCAGGTGTTGCGCAACGCACATCAGGCTGTCAATGGCTTGATTTGTTGAGGTTTTCATGCCGATAGCCCGGCTGCCTGAGCTGGTTAAAATTTGATCGATTTGTTGGCGGGGCAGGCATTTCGCCGTGCGCAGACCTGCCCCTTTGAGGTTGTCCCAAGACTTATCCACAGAAAGTGTGGATGTCTGAAGACACTGAAATGACAGTCTCGGATTTTTCTCGCGGCAATTTCGTTACCGTACGTCCAAGCGCGACAGCGATGCCAGGCAGGACGCCTTGCATTGCGCAACCTGGCAGACACCGCATGGGCAGACAGGGCGAGCCTTCCTTCGCCCAAAAGCGGTCGATCATGTTCGGCTTGTGGGGACGCAGGATTCAGCGCGCTTGCTCCTCGTGCCACACGCCTGACACGGTCGGCTTACGCCCTTAGACAGCCATGAAGAACACGATATGACGCGATTCTCCATTACCAGCACCCCTTCATCTTTCGGTCTCCTGTCACCCCGATCGCCGTGTTCGACGCTTGCGCGCTCACTGCGCCGTGTGGTGCTGGGGGCTGGCGTCGCCGGCAGCCTGCTGCTGGGCGCACCGCTGGCCAATGCGGCCACCGATCGCTGGGTCGCCGATGACCTCACCACCTTCGTGCGCAGTGGCCCGACGGATGGCTACCGCATCGTGGGCACGGTGGAAGCCGGCCAGCCGGTCGAGCTGCTCGAGGTCCAGAATGACTACAGCAAGATCCGCACCGCCAGCGGCGACGTGGTGTGGATCCCCTCCGCTGACCTGCAGGACACCCAGA
Source organism: Cobetia sp. MB87 (assembly GCF_011319755.1). Classification (NCBI taxonomy): domain Bacteria; kingdom Pseudomonadati; phylum Pseudomonadota; class Gammaproteobacteria; order Oceanospirillales; family Halomonadaceae; genus Cobetia; species Cobetia sp. MB87. The sequence continues at coordinate 39,944 of NZ_VFBC01000007.1, forward strand.
GCGTCAATGCCCGGGTGCCCGAGCTCAGCGCCAGGGTCAAGGAATTGACTGCCAAGCTCGATGGCATCAATGAAGAGTGGGAAAGCCGTGTCGAGGACATGAAGACCGGCCTCGAGACGCGTCAGGCACGCATCGAGGAGCTTGAGCAGGCCAGCAACAGCCAGTCAGCCGAGCTTGCCCAGGCGCGCAGCAAGATGCAGGACATGGAAACCAAGCTCGATACCAAGAAGCAGGACCTGCTGATGCGCTACTTCATGTACGGCGGTGGCGTGGCGGGTGTCGGCCTGCTGGTCGGCCTGATCGTGCCGCACCTGCCGCGTCGCAAGAAGAAGCGTCACGGCTTCCTGTAAGGCATTCTGGTAACCGATAGCAGAGGGAGTGCGCCAGCTCATGTCGGGACAAGACACGACGATGGACGCGACGCCGGCCAGTGACCCCTGGCTGGCGCGATGGCAGGAAGGGCGGATCGGCTTTCATCTGCCCGCCACGCATTCGGCGCTGGAGCGCTGGTGGCCGCGGCTTGAGATCGCGGCGGGCGCCAAGGTGCTGGTGCCGTTGTGTGGCAAGAGTCTCGACATGCGCTGGCTGGCGGCGCAGGGCTATCCGGTGCTGGGCATCGAGCTTGCGCGCCAGGCCTGCGAACAGTTCGTCGCCGAAGGTGTCGGTGATGTCTCGCGTTATCGGCTGGAGCACTTCGAATGCTTCCGTCAGGGCATGGTCGAGCTGTGGTGCGGAGACTTCTTCCACTTCCATATCGACCATGTCGATCATCTGGACGCCTTCTATGATCGCGCCGCGCTGATTGCCTTGCCGCCGGCCACCCGGCAGCGCTACGCCTTCCATCTGGCGCAGCTGCTGCCACCGGGCGCGCGTGGCCTGTTGATCAGTCTCGAGCGGCAGACGGAACAGCATCAGGGCCCGCCATTCCATGTCGCCGAAGACGAGATTCGTCAGCTTCTGAGTGCCAACTTCACGCTAGAGGTGCTGGAGCGTCGCGCCCCGGATGAGCGCGGTTTGCGTGAGACGGTGTGGAGTCTGGTGCGCAAGGGACCGCGTCGCTGACGCCTCGGGGATGACCTTGTCAGTCAGGTACCGTCCTCTTGAAGGTTCAGTCCTCATGAAAAACGCCACCGCCGCCCAATGGGCGGCGGTGGCGTTTTCGTTGGTGGCGAGCAGCTGTCGAACTTACTGATCGAGCTTGCTGATCGAGCCTACTGGTCGAGCTGGCGGATCAGCGTGGTGTCCTGGAAGGCGCGAGTCAGCGCATCGCCAATCACCTCAGAGACCATCTCGGTGTTCTTCTCCTGGCTCGGCTTGAGGGCATAGCCCTGGTCACGCGTCGCGGTATAGCTGCCGGTATAGCGCTGCTTGCCGGACACGGCGACGGCCTTGATCACGCCATTGAGTGTCGCGGTATCGGTGATCAGGCCGCCGCGCTTCACGCCATAGGCCAGCTCGGTCAACGAGATGGTCAGCTCTGCTGCGCCCTGATTGGCCTGTTCGGCGGACACCGGCACGAAGCCCATGCGGCGCAGGGCGCTGACGGTCTGGGCTTCAAGCTTGGGTGTCAGGTCGCCGGTCGGCACGACCAGATAACTCGAGGCGTTGGTGGCGCCATCGCGAGAACCGATGCGCTCTGACGGACGCTCATCGAGCACATCCACCACCACCTGCTGGCCGTGGCCGACCACGCCCATCTCGCCGACCTGCGGATTGACGTAGAGGCGCTGCGGGCTGGTGCCGCAAGCGCTGAGAAGTGCCGCCGTGGCGATCAATGCCACGCTCATGCAGGTGGTGCGCAACTTGTGCATCATCATCGGGGTTCCTGGGCCTGAGGCCGGTTGTCATGGGAGTCATCTCGGCTATCCGTTGCCAATATCTCGCCTGCAGCGCGGGATGGCCGGAGCACAATGGCGCGAGTATAGGGCCAGAATGGCGCCTGAGCGTAGTGGAAATTCAGGCTCATGCCTGTCCTCTGCAAGCGACAGTTGTCGAGACTCATGGCCCGTAGCTCATGGCTCGTAGTTCATGGCTTGTAGTTCATGGTCCATCGCTCATGCGCCGTCGACGCGCCTGCTCAAGGCCAGCAGGCCCAGCAGCGGGCCGGGCAGCAAGGCCAGCAACAGCAGGCTACCGTGCCCGGCGATCAGCGGCGTGAGCAAGGCGATCGAGACCAGCGACAGGCTGAAGCCGAAGGCATTCATCATCGCCAGGGCGCTGGCCTGCAACTCCACTGGGGTACCGCCCGCGGCGAGCGCCGAGAACTGCGGCGAGTCGATCACGGCCAGAAGGCTCCACAGCGCCAGCAGTGCCAGCAGCGCGCCGTATCCGGCCTCAAGCTGCGTGGCGGCGACGAAGATCAATGTCAGCGTCACCGAGCCGGCGAGTCCGAGGCGCGCGACCCACAGACTGCCTCGGCTGCGCGAGAGCCAGCCTCCGACGACGCAGCCGGGCGCGCCGATGGCGATGACGAGGAAGCTATGCCAGGCCAGGGTGGCAGGAGAGAGCGTCACGCCTGTCGCGTTGGCCATCTGGGTCAGCAGCAGAGGTGTCAGCGCCCACAGGGTGTATAGCTCCCACATGTGGCCGAAGTAACCCAATGCACCACGCACGAAGCCGGGATATTGCCAGGCCGCCAGTCCGCGTGTGGCACGCGCGAGAAAGGTGTTGCGGCTATCTTTCGCCGCTGTTGCTTGGCGGGGCGCCGAGGTGGCTTTCGCCGCCGGTGGGGCCAGCAAGGCGACCAGACCGGCACCGACGATGGCCAGGATTGAGGCAGTACTGATGGCGGCGCCCCACGGCAGCTGCATGCCTTCGCCCTGTTGCAGTGCGGCCAGCGCATGTGGCAACCCGGTGCCAAGGACCAGCATGCCGACCAGCCAGGCGAGAGCAGCCCCGGCGCGGTCAGGCGCGGTCTGCACCATCAGCTTGAGGCCGATGGGGTAGATGCCGGCCAGGGCCAGTCCGGTCAGCACGCGCAGTCCGGAGGCGCTCAGCAATCCCGGCGCGATCAGCAGAGCCAGGTTGGTCAGCGCGCCCAGCACACAGGAGGCCATGAACAGATGGCGCGCCGCGAAGCGATCGGCCATCCCGGCCAGCCCGAGGACAAGCGTGCCGACGATGAAGCCGCCCTGCACCGAGGAGGTCAGCTGGCCAAGTGCCGCGGCGCTATCGCCGGCGAAGCCCCAGCTCGCCAGCATAGGCGTGAGTACGGCATTGGGGGTAAACCACAGGCTGGTGCCGAACAGCTGTGCCAGTGCGATCAAGGCGACCGGATAGCGGTTGGCCCATTGTCGCCAGCCAGAGATGGGCGGCGTGAGTGACTTGATTGAGGACACGAGGGCACCTTGTAGGGCAGATGGCGTGATGGCGCAGCAAGACGCGAACGGGCGACACCGAAGTGTCGCCCGTCACAGATAGCCCGCCCCATCAATGGGGTCAAGACTCATATGGCATATAATTAGTCTGTTAACAATTGCTACAGGCAATCGCGTGAGACAGCCAGAACAACGTGTCGATCAAAGCCCCATCGCCGAGGAAGTGGAACGGCGCGGGTCAGCACCGCCATAGAAGGTGCCGTCCTGAATCATCACGGACTGGATGGCGCCCATGGCATCCTTGGTCACCACCTTGTGGCCCATCGCTTCCAGCAGGCGGATGGTGTCCTTGCTGATGCCCGCCTCGATGCGAATCTCGTCCGGCAGCCACTGGTGGTGGATGCGCGGCGCGCTGACCGCCGACTGGATGTTCATGCCGTGGTCGATCACGTTCATGATCACCTGCAGGGTGGTGGTGATGATGCGCGAGCCGCCGGGGCTACCGGTGACGAGGAAGTTCTTGCCATCCTTCATCACGATGGTCGGGCTCATGGAGGACAGCATGCGCTTGTTCGGCTCGATCTTGTTGGCGACGCCACCGATCAGGCCATAGGCATTCGGCACGCCCGGCTTGGCCGAGAAATCATCCATCTCGTTGTTGAGCAGGAAGCCTGCGCCATCGACCACGATGCCGGAACCGTAGCTGAAGTTGATGGTGTAGGTATTGGAGACGGCCAGACCATTGCCATCGGCGATCGAGAAGTGGGTGGTCTGATTGGACTCGTAGGGCTGCGGCTTGCCGGGCTTGACCTCACTGGAGGGCGTTGCCTTGTTCATGTCGAACTGGGCACGCAGCTCCTTGGCGTAATCCTTGGAGATGATGCCGGACAGCGGCACGTCAACGAAGTCGGTGTCGCCCAGATACTCGGAGCGGTCGGCGTAGGCACGGCGCATCGCCTCGGCCATCACGTGGAGGGTGGCGGCGGAATTGAAGCCCATTGCCTGGATGTCGTCACCCTCGAGCATGTTGAGAATCTGGACGATGTGCGCGCCGCCGGAGGAGGGCGGGCTCATCGAGAAGATGTCATAGCCACGATAGGTGCCGTGGACCGGCTCGCGAATTTCCGGCTGATAGTTCTTGAGGTCATCCAGCGTCATGATGCCGTCGTGACGGTCCATCTCGGCGACGATCAGCTTTGCGGTCTCGCCTTCATAGAATTCCCGCGGGCCATCGGCGGCGATGCGCTTGAGTGTCGCGGCCAGCTCCGGCTGCTTGAACAGCTCACCCGCCTCGTAATTGCTGCCGTCAGGCTTGTAGAACACCTTGGCGGTGCTGTCCCACTTGGCCAGGCGGTCCTTGGCATCGCTCAGTCCCTTGGCGAAACGGGGCGGGATCACGAAGCCGTCCTCGGCCAGCTTGATGGCCGGGGCGAGCGCCTGCTCAAGCGACAGGGTGCCGTAGTCTTCCAGCGCCTTGGCCAGGCCGGCAACGGTGCCGGGCACGCCTGCCGCACGGTGGGTGAAGCGCGACCACTCGGAGACCGCCTCGCCATTCTCGTCCTGGAACATTGTCTCGCTGGCCGCAGCCGGGGCTTTCTCACGGTAATCGATGGCGACGACCTTGCCGGTCTTTTCATCGGACACCAGCATGAAGCCGCCGCCCCCGATATTGCCGGAGCGCGGCTGGGTCACGGCCAGTGCGAAGCCCGCCACCACGGCGGCGTCGACGGCGTTGCCGCCCTCGGCCAGGACGTCACGGGCGACCTGTGAGGCCAGGTAATGGCTGGTGGCGACCATGCCGTGCTTGCCTTCCACCGGGTGGAAGCGCTCGCCTTCCAGAATCGCGGAGGTATCAGCGAAGGCGGCGGGTATCGCGGTGGGCAGCAGACCTGCCAGAGGCAGCAGCGCCGCCGCGGCGAAGGTCTTCAGACGCTTGCGTGCTGCACAAGGGGTGTCGAACATGAGTGGTTGTCCCTTTATCGTTATTGGAGTCGCTGCATGGCGTCGTTGACGCGTGCCATGTGCTGTCGTGAGTCGCATCGGGAGTGGCTACCCAGACGAACCGTTTTACTATCAGATGCTAATGCACCAATTTCAACCACGATGACGACGCCGTCCGTCGCGCAGAGGGGAACGCAAGCGCCGGGGCAGCCTGGCACTTCACACAGCGCCTGTCTTTTGTGAGAGGGTGGCGTAAAATGCCCTTTCCACTTCTCGCTGGCGCCTGATGACATGTCTGAACTACTGCCGAATGACTTCAAGATTGCCCCGTCGATCCTGTCTGCTGACTTCGCCCGCCTGGGGCAGGAGGTCGAGGATGTGCTGGCCTCCGGGGCTGATATCGTCCACTTCGACGTGATGGACAATCATTACGTGCCCAACCTGACCATCGGGCCGATGGTGTGCAAGGCGCTGCGGGATTACGGCATCAGCGCCGAGATCGACGCCCACCTGATGGTCACGCCGGTCGACCGCATGATCGGTGATTTCGCCGAGGCCGGTGCCAGCTATATCACCTTCCATCCGGAAGCCTCCGACCACGTCGATCGCTCGCTGCAGCTGATTCGTGATGCGGGCTGCAAGTCTGGCCTGGTCTTCAATCCGGCCACGCCGCTGTCCTATCTCGACTACGTGATGGACAAGGTCGACATGATCCTGTTGATGAGCGTCAACCCGGGCTTCGGCGGCCAGTCGTTCATTCCGGGCACCCTCGACAAGCTGCGTGAAGCGCGTCGTCGGATCGATGCCTCCGGCTACAACATCCGCCTCGAGATCGATGGGGGCGTCAAGGTCGACAACATCGCCGAGATCGCGCGTGCCGGCGCCGATACCTTCGTGGCCGGTTCCGCCATCTTCAATGCGCGCAGTGACAGCGATGCCAACCGCTACGACAGCGTGTTGGCGAAGCTGCGTGCCGAGCTTGCCAGCGTGCGCGGCTGATCGCGTGACGGATGACAACGAGTGGTCGCTGTATGTGCTCGAGACGGCCCAGGGGCGCCTCTACACCGGTATCAGTACCGATGTGGCGCGCCGACTGAGCGAGCATGAGGGTGGCAAGCGCGGTGCGCGAGCGCTGCGCGGCAAGGGGCCGCTGACGCTGTGTTATCAACAGGTGGTCGGCGATCGTTCGCGGGCACTCAAGCTCGAGTATCGCGTCAAGCAGCTGAGTGTGGCGGCCAAGCGCCGGTTGATCGCCGGTGTGATGACACTGGACAGTCTGCTCGGCGAGACCTGACGATCTGCTTGATTGAATGCTTGAAACGAAGACGCCCCCAGCGGAGACCGCTGGGGGCGTCTTGCGTCTTGCATGCTATGTCTTGCGTTCTTTGTTCTGCGGGCGATCAGTGCAGCTTCATCTTCGGGCGCAGGTAGCGGTTCAGGCCATCGACCACCACCGTCATGCCGGTCTTGACCACGCCGTGGATCGCCATCTGGTGCATGCGATACAGCGAGGCGTAGAAGAACTTGGCCAGACGGCCTTCGATGAACAGCGAACGCGCCGAGGCACCGCGCATCAGCGAGCCGACGGCATCGAAGTGTGCCAGCGAGATCAGCGAGCCGTGATCCTTGAACACGAAGTCCTTGAGCGGCTTGTTGTCCATCGCGGCGCGCAGGTTCTTGACCATCAGGCTGGCCTGCTGGTGAGCGGCCTGGGCACGCGGCGGAACGCGCTTGTCATCCGGCTGCGGGCAGCTGGCGCAGTCACCGAGCGCGAAGATGAACTCATCATCGATGCTCTGCATGGTCTGGTGCACCTTGACCTGATTGTTGCGCTCGGTGGACAGACCCAGCTCGGACAGGAAGGCGGGGGCGCGGATACCGGCGGCCCAGACGCTCAGGTCGGCTTCGATCAGGGTGCCATCGGCAGTGGTGATGCCGCGTGAGTCGGCGCAGGTCACACGGGTATCGACGTGGATATCGACTCCCAGCCTGGTCAGCTCCTTGGCGACCGGCTTGCCGATGCGCTCCGGCAGGGCGGGCAGGATGCGCGGTGCGGCCTCGATCAGGTGAACCTTGACCTGACGGTCTTCCAGCGAGGAGAAACCGTAGCTGTGCAGCATCTTGGAGGCATCGAACAGCTCGGCGGAGAGCTCGACCCCGGTGGCGCCTGCGCCGATGATGGCGACGTTGAGCTGTTGGCGTTCACATTCCTCACCGTTGGCGCTGAAGCGCAGGAAGGTGTCGAGCATATCGCGGCGGAATTTCTCGGCCTGCTGCGGGCTGTCCAGGAAGTGGCAATGCTCGGCGACGCCTTCGGTGCCGAAATCATTGGACACGCTGCCCAGTGACAGTACCAGGTAGTCGTAGCTGAGCTGGCGGGCGGGCAGCAGCACATTGCCCTTGGCATCGTGGATGGCGGCCAGGGTCAGCTGCTTCTCTTCGCGTTCCAGGCTTTCGAGAGTCCCACGCTGGAACTTGTAGCCGTGGGTCTTGGAGTGGCCCTGGTAGGAGACCTCATCAAGACCGGAATCCAGCACGCCGGTAGCCACTTCGTGCAGCAGCGGTTTCCAGATGTGCGTCGAGTTGCGGTCGATCAGAATGATCTCGGCCTTCTTCTTGCGGCCCAGCTTGTGGCCCAGCTTGGTGACGAGTTCCAGACCGCCGGCGCCTCCGCCAACGACTACGATGCGGGGAATGGCCATTGAGTGCTCCTGAGAGTGACAAGGTCGAAAAGGACAAGCAGAAACTGGCTGTCGCCGGAGCGTCGGGTTGCGCATTTTTCGTTGTCACTGGCGCCACACCCGGAGGGACGGTCGACTGAATGGCGCTATGGTAACGTGGCCACTGGCGTGCTAATAGTGGCAAGGTGAAGGAATGTAATTTTTTTACGGATTTTTCCAACAAAACAGATGAAACCATGCGTTGCGTGGATGAATGGCGGATGATTCTCGTCCCGTGACAGCCGAATTCAACGAGTGATCCAAGGAGGCCAGGTGAGCGACAAGACGGTGATGCAGACTTCCGAAGAGGCGCCTATCCAGACCGCGCCTCATTCCGCTTCCACGCCTTGCGATACCGCGCGTGGCGGGGACGCTCTCGGGGCCCGAGCCGAGCAGGTACAGAGCCTCGATCACGGACTGGCGCATCCGGCATTGCGGGGCATCCAGATGGTGGCCTTCGATCTGGATGGTACCTTGATCGACTCGGTGCCGGACCTCGCTCACGCGATCGACAGGATGCTGGTCGATGAAGGTTTGACGGCACTCGGGGAAGACCGCGTGCGCGACTTTGTCGGCAATGGATCGCGGGTACTGGTGGAGCGCGCCTTGGCAGCACATGACCTGGCAACCGATGGCCTGGCAACCGATGACCTGTCGCGGGTCGAGCAGGCGCATCAGAGCTTTCTGGCACATTACGCCGCCGACCCCAGCTCACGGACACGGCTCTACCCCGGTGCGCGTGAGTGTCTGGAAGGCCTGCGCCAGGCCGGGATCCCGCTGGTGCTGATCACCAACAAGCCGGAAGCCTTCATCGAACCGCTGCTGTCACATTTCGCGCTGAGCGAGCATTTCGCGCTTGCGCTGGGCGGCGATAGCCTGCCGACGCGCAAGCCGGACCCTGCGCCCCTGCTGTTCGCCGCCGAGCGGCTGGGAGTGCCGCCGCGTCAGGCCTTGATGGTGGGTGACTCGCGCCATGATATCGCGGCAGGCCGCGCCGCCGGATTCCGCACCCTGGCGGTGCCTTACGGCTACAACCACGGTGAGCCGATCTCGCGCAGTCATCCGGATCACGTCGTCGACTCGCTTGCCGAGCTGGTCGTGGCTGATTGAGCCTGGCAGACAGCGCTGCCGCCAGCGACACGCAATGATAGACTGAGCCCCAGACAAGCTGGCCCCGTGTCGGCAACGCACCCTCCGTGGAAGGAACTGCTGGTCATGATGACCCCACAACACTTCGCTGAACTGGCTGAAGCCGGTTACAACCGCATTCCCGTCACCCGTGATGTGCTGGCGGATCTCGACACGCCACTGTCGACCTATCTCAAGCTGGCCGACATGCCGTGGACCTTCCTGCTGGAGTCCGTGCAGGGCGGAGAGAAATGGGGGCGTTATTCCATCATCGGCCTGCCGTGTCGTGAGCGCATCGAGGTGCGTGGCCAGGTGATCTCGCATCTGATCAATGGTGAGCAGACCGGCATGACCGAGGTCGAGGACCCCCTCGACTGGATCGAGCAGTTCCAGACCCGCTTCCGCGTACCGGTCATCGAAGGTGCGCCGCGCTTCAATGGTGGCCTGGTCGGCTACTTCGGCTATGACACCGTGCGCTACATCGAACCGCGCCTGCGCGGCGTCGAGAAGCCGGACCCGCTGGGGGTGCCGGATATTTTGCTGATGGTCGCCGACGAGCTGGTGATCTTCGACAATCTCTCTGGCCGCCTGACGTTGCTGACCCATGCCGACCCCGAGACACCCAATGCCTTCGAGGCAGCCTGTGAACGTCTCGAGCGCCTCGAGATCCAGCTGCGCAGCGCCACGCTGAATACCGTCAGCCCCGGTACCGGCGGCGAGCCGGTCAAGGAGACCGACTTCACCTCCGGCTTCACCGAGGAAGGCTTCAAGGGGGCAGTGGAGAAGATCAAGGAATACGTGCTGGCCGGTGATGTCATGCAGTGCGTGCCGTCGCAGCGCATGTCGATTCCCTACCGCGCCGCGCCGCTGGATCTCTACCGTGCACTGCGTAGCCTGAATCCTTCGCCGTACATGTTCTTCTTCAATCTGGATGACCACCATGTCATCGGCTCATCGCCGGAGATTCTCTCGCGTCTCGAGGATGGTGAAGTCGCGGTGCGCCCGATTGCCGGCACCCGCGTGCGCGGTGCCACTGAAGAGGAAGATCTGGCACTCGAGAAGGACCTGCTGTCAGACCCGAAGGAGGTCGCCGAACACCTGATGCTGATCGACCTGGGCCGCAACGACGCCGGTCGCATCAGCCAGACCGGTAGCGTCAAGGTAACGGACCAGATGGTGGTGGAGCGCTATTCCCACGTCATGCACATCGTCTCCAACGTCACCGGCAAGCTGAAGGAAGGCCTGGGGCCGATGGACGTGTTGCGGGCCACCTTCCCGGCCGGCACCCTGTCCGGCGCGCCGAAGATTCGCGCCATGGAGATCATCGACGAGGTGGAACCGGTCAAGCGCGGCATCTATTCCGGCGCGGTGGGCTATCTCTCCTGGCACGGCAACATGGATACCGCCATCGCGATCCGCACCGCGGTACTCAAGGACAAGGTGCTGCACGTCCAGGCCGGTGCCGGCATCGTGGCCGATTCCGTGCCGCAGTCCGAGTGGGACGAGACCCTCAACAAGGGGCGTGCCCTGTTCCGTGCCGTGGCGATGGCGGAACGCGGTCTGGACAATCTGGACTGATCGGCGAGCCGCACATTTCAGGAGTGACTCGCCAGTGTTCGCGGGTCACTCCCTGCAACGGCGCATGTGATTGACACTCCTGGCAGCTCAACGCACTATTGACCCATGACGCTACGTAACCCGCACGACCTCAACCAGCAGTGGTGGCGCTCCTGACAAGGGGGCGGCTTTCGCATGTCTGAAGTTCGAGGACGTACGACCAGAAAAATGCCGCCGACCAGGGCGGCATTTTTGTTGCTGGACGGCGGGAACGACACCACAGAAGAGCGGGCAGGCCGGTCAATCACGGCGCATGATCCGCTCCCGAGAATGGACACTGACCATGCAGACATTCACTTCGCAGGACGCCAGCACGCCACGCGTGCTGATGATCGACAACTTTGACAGCTTCACCTACAACATCGTCCAGTATCTGAGTGAGCTGGGCGCGGAAGTGCTGACCGTGCGCAATGACGCCATCACGCTCGAGCAGATCGAGGCGCTCGGCGCTTCACACCTGGTGCTGGGTCCGGGGCCGTGTACGCCCAACGAGGCCGGCATCACGCTGGAAACCATTCGCCACTTCGCCGGCAAGCTGCCGATTCTGGGCGTGTGTCTCGGTCACCAGGCCATCGGTCAGGTCTACGGTGGCAAGGTGGTACGTGCGCCCCAGGTGATGCATGGCAAGACCTCCGCCGTGCGTCACGACAACAGCGGTGTCTTTGCCGCGCTGGCCGAGCCGCTGGAAGTCACGCGTTATCATTCGCTGGTGGTCGATCGCGCGAGTCTGCCCGAGTGTCTGATCGTCACCAGCTGGACGGATGACGACGATGTCACGCCGCAGTTGATCATGGGGCTGCGCCATCGCGAGCTGGATGTCGAAGGTGTCCAGTTCCACCCTGAGTCGATCCTGACATTGCAGGGTCATGAGCTTCTGGCTAACTTCCTGCGTCGCGGTGAGGCTGCGAAAGCCGCCTGATCGGGCGTTGATCGCAAGAGTCACATCCTATTTTTTCATGCGTCAGCCGCCGAGGCTGGCGCCTGCGGAGACACAACATGCAGATGCGTGAGGCGATTGGCGCCGTGATGCGCCGCCAGCACCTGAGCTATGACGACACTCATGCGGTCATGACGGCCATCATGACCGGCGAGGCGACCCAGGCGCAGATCGGGGCCCTGCTGATGGCCCTGTCGATGAAGGGCGAGACCGTCGATGAGCTGGCCGCCGCTGCCCAGGTGATGCGTGAGCTGATGACGCGCGTCACGGTGCGCGCCACCGATGCGGTGGATATCGTCGGTACCGGCGGTGATGGTGCCAACCTGTTCAATGTCTCCACGGCGGCAAGTTTCGTGGTGGCGGCCGCCGGTGGCCATGTGGCCAAGCATGGCAACCGCAGTGTCTCGTCATCCTCCGGCAGTGCGGATCTTCTCGAGTCGGCCGGCATCAATCTGGCGCTGGACGCCGAGCAGGTCGCACGCTGTATCGATGATATCGGGGTCGGCTTCATGTTCGCGCCCAATCATCACGCCGCCATGAAGCACGTGATCGGCCCGCGCCGCGAGATGGGCGTGCGTACCATGTTCAACATCCTCGGTCCGCTGACCAATCCGGCCGGCGCCACCCGTCAGGTGCTGGGTGTGTATGATCCGGCGCTGGTGTCGCTGATGGCTGAAGCACTCAAGCGTCTCGGGGCCGAACATGTGCTGGTGGTACACAGCGATGATGGTCTGGACGAGATCTCGCTGGCGGCTCCGACGCTGGTCAATGAGCTCAAGGATGGCGAGATCCGCGAATATCGCATCGCGCCGGAAGACTTCGGCATCGGGCGCCAGTCGCTGGATTCGCTGGCCGTCGAGACGTCTGCCGACAGTCTCAAGCTGGTGCAGCAGGCGCTGCGCGGTGATGAAGGCCCGGCCAGCGACATCGTGGCGCTCAATGCCGGTGCGGCCCTCTATGTGGCGGGCATCGCGGACAGCCTCAAGGAGGGGGTCAGCATTGCCGAGGACGTGCAGGCCAGCAAGCTGCCGTTCGAGAAGATGAAGGAATTGGCGGATTTCACCCGTGTCTACGCCCAGGTCAATGATGAAGGAGCGAACCGCTGATGAGCACCGAGCAGATGACTGACAAGGCATTGCCGACCATCCTGGCCACGATTCTGGCGCGCAAGGAAGAAGAGATCGCCGAGCGCAGTGCCGCGGTGAGCGAGGCGGATCTGCAGGCCCTGATCGAGAAGCAGAGCGCGCCGCGCGGCTTCATCGCGGCGTTGACGTCGCGCATTGATCGCGGTGAGCCGGCCATCATCGCCGAGGTCAAGAAGGCGTCACCCTCCAAGGGCGTGATTCGTGAAGACTTCGAACCCGCCGAGATTGCCGTGGCCTACGAGAAGGCCGGCGCCGCCTGTCTGTCGGTGCTCACCGATGCCGACTTCTTCCAGGGGCACGAGGACTTCATGATCGAGGCGCGCGACGCCGTCTCGATTCCGGTGATTCGCAAGGACTTCATCATCCATCCGTATCAGGTGCTGGAAGCGCGTGCCATCGGCGCCGACTGCATCCTGTTGATCGTTGCGGCGCTGGACGATGCACGTCTGAGCGCGCTGTATCGTCAGGCGCGTGAGCTGGGCATGGATGTGCTGGTCGAGGTGCATGACGGTGAAGAGCTCAAGCGTGCACTGGCGCTGGGCATCGAGCTGGTCGGCATCAACAACCGTGACCTGCGCACCTTCGAGACGTCGCTGGAGACGACGCTGGACCTGCTGACCGACATGCCACAAGGCGTGCGCGTGGTCACCGAATCCGGCATTCATACCCGTGACGATGTGGCGAAGATGCGCGACAGCGGCGTTCACGGCTTCCTGGTGGGAGAAGCCTTCATGCGCTTTGATGACCCGGGTGAGGGGTTGCGGGGATTGTTCTTCGAGGATTGATGGCCGGACGTTTCTGTAATTGGTTGTCTTCTGGATAACAAAAGCCCGCATGGCGATGCCATGCGGGCTTTTTCATATCTGTCTTCTGTCGAAAGGCCCGTGGCCGCCATCCGTTGCAGGGTCAGGCGTCTGTCTTGACGTTCTCGACTCCCTTGCGTGCCGTGAGCAGAGCCTCGGCGATTTCCTCGACCCCGGTGCCATGACTGTGGCGTGTCACCCAGCAGGGTTCCCAGCCGAGTGCCGCGCGGTGCTGAATGATGTTGGCCACGCCCACGGTATGGCGGAAGGTGGCAAACATCGGCGCATCATTGGGGGCATCACCGACGTACATCACCTCCTGCTCCAGCTGCATGCGGTCCAGCCCGAAGGTCTCGGTGAGGACTCGCACCGCCATGCGCGCCTTGTCGAACTCGCCTTGCCACGCATTGATGTGGATGGAGCTGGCGCGCGCCTGAATACCGGCAGCCGTGAAGCCTGCGATGATGGCACGAATCTCGCTCTGCGCCAGCGGGCCGACCGCTTGACAGTGGTCGACCGCGACATCGGCGAAGCGGAAGGGCTGGTCCTGGGCCAGTGCTGCGCGCGGATGGTTGAGCAGCAACTGACGGGCGACGGTCATGACGTGGCGCTGGCGAGCGCGCAGGCGCTGCTCGTCTTCCCACCAGGTGGTGAGGATTCGCTGCCCCTGGCGGCGGAAGGCAAAGGCGCCGTTCTCACCGATCACGCTGGCGACCGGCCAGGCGCGTGCGATGTGATCGCACCAGCCTGCACAGCCGCCCGTGACGGGGATGACCTTGATGCCGGCGGCATCCAGACGCTCCAGCGCCGCCAGCGTCGATGCCGCGAGACGCCCTTCATGGGTGAGGGTGTCATCGATATCGGTCAACAGATACCGGATACCCGACAGGGTGCTGGCAGGGCAGTGGGCGAAGGCTTGCATGGTGATTCCAGAAATCCTCAGAAGGTAAATGGGGGCGCGGCTGTCATCAGCCGTGTATCCCTTCAGTATCGTCGATGCGTGTCGGCTTGCATGACGCGCCTATGTTCAGGCAGTGAAGCGCACCGACAGACTCTGCTGGCTTGCAGCCTCCAGCGCACTGCGATAATCGGGCTGGTGGGGCAGCTCATCGGTGACCAGCAGATCGATCTCCTCGAGCGGGGCGATACGGCACATGGCGGCGCGTCCCCACTTGCTGGCGTCGGCGACCAGAATTCGGCGCTGGGCGTGGCCGACCAGTGCACGACTGACCGCGGCTTCTTCCGGGTCGAAGTCCAGCAGCCCACCGGCATCGAGGCCGCCACAGCCGAGGACCGCGATATCGACCTGATGACGCGCGAAGAAGGCCACGGTGGCACTGCCGACCACGTCGAGATCCTGTGGGCGCAGTTGTCCTTCCGCCAACTGGACGGCGACATCCGGATGGGTCGAGAGCGCCTGCGCCACCTGCAGATTGTTGGTGATCACCCTCAGGCCGCGCCGGGCAAGCAAGGCTTCGGCGACCGCCACCACGCTGGTGCCGATGCCCAGTGCCAGGGTGGCGCCATCGGGAATCTCGGCGACCACGCTGGCGGCCATGGCCTGCTTGGCGGTTCGCGCCAGCATGATGCGCTGGGAATGTCCCAGGTTGTAGCCGCCCGGTGGGCGCTCGATGCCGCCGTGGCGACGACGCGCCAGCCCGCGCTCACACAGCACGCCCAGGTCACGCCGGATGGTCTGGGGCGTGACGTCGAAGGCGTGGGCCAGCGGATCGACCGCCAGCTGGCCCTCGCGGGCCAGCCGCTCGAGAATCTGTTGCTGGCGCGGCGTCAGTGCATCATCGATTGCGTGCTCGATGCTGCGACTGTCTCGCTCGATGCCCGGGGTCATGTCTGGGGTAGCCCTTGCGTGGTGGTGTCTTTCGGCAGAGTGGGCTGGCGGTCTTCCTCGCTGAAGATGGCCGGGTCATCGCTGATGACGGCATCCACACCCCAGGCCCAGCGCGGCGCGAAGGCGGCCGCATCATTGGGTGTGTAGCAGAGCAGCTTGTGGCCACGGCTGGTGACGGCACTGGCCGCGACCCGCGTCAGGGCGCGCCAGTCGGCATGCACGGAGCTTGCGTTCAGCTCATCGGCCAGGCTCTGCCAGTCGTCGGGGATGTCATCGTAGAGCAGGCCGATATGCACCTGCGGGTCGCGTTGTCGTGTCAGGCGCAGCGCCTGGGGGTCAAACGACGAGATGATCAGGCGTGAGGCGGGCAGGTGGGCGGTGGCCATCGGGATGGCGGCATCGACCAGCGCCTGGGCATCGTGGCCAGGACTGAGCTTGAGCTCCAGATTCAGGCGCATGTCCAGGCGTGCGATCAGCTCCAGCGCCTGCTTGAGTGAGGCCATGCGCTCACCGGCAAAGCACGCATTGAACCAGCTGCCGACATCGAAGGTCTGCACGCTGTCCCAATCAAGATTCTTGAGCTTGCCACGCCCATCCGAGCAGCGATTCACGCCGGCATCGTGCCAGATGACCGGCGTGCCGTCGCCCAGCAACTGCACGTCCAGCTCCACCCATTGAAAGCCTGCCTCATGCGCCACCTGAATGGCGGCCAGGGTATTTTCCGGCGCATAGGCCGACAGACCGCGATGTGCGATCGCCAGGGGCAGAGACAGGGCGCTGTCAGTTGAATGTGACGATGAAATCATGGTGAATCCTCACAGAAGAATGGCATGGCTGCTCGCCACGAAGCCGCGGCGCTGATCAGCAGAAGCGAATCACTGATGCTCAGACACGAGACTGATCAGGGCAGGTCTCAAGCATTACCATCCAATGATGACGTTATCAGGGCAAGAGGTTCCGTCGTCCCGCGATGGAATGAAAGCGGTCATTCGATGACCGTTGTCGCCTGCTCACGGGTTGCCAGACGCTTGCCGTCGGTACCGAACAGATGCGCGCGGGCCGGGAGCACGGCCAGGCGCAGTGTCTGTTCTTCCTCGACCGCGTGTTCGCCATCCAGCCTGACCACCAGCGGCTCGCTCTGGCCTTGCAGTCGGCAGTACGCCAGGGTGTCCGCGCCCAGCGGCTCGACCAGCTCGATGCGCGCCTCCAGCTCCGCGGCTCCTGTCGGCAGATCCTCATCCTTGCCCATCACCTGCAGGTGCTCGGGGCGAATGCCAAGCGTTGCATCGTCGCCGGTCGCCAGGCCTTCGCCATTCAATGCAAGCCTTGCGCCACAGGGTAGCGACAGGCCGGCCTGTGCCTGGGTGACGCTCAGGAAGTTCATCGCCGGTGAGCCGATGAAACCGGCGACGAATTGGCTGGCGGGCTGATCATAGAGCGCCATCGGCGTGCCGAACTGCTCGACATGGCCGCCATTCATCACCACCAGACGGTCGGCCAGAGTCATGGCCTCGGTCTGATCATGGGTCACGTAGACGGAGGTGACCTTGAGGCGCTTCTGCAGGCGGCGGATCTCCAGGCGCATCTGGACACGCAGCTTGGCGTCCAGATTGGAGAGCGGCTCATCGAACAGGAAGACCTGCGGCTTGCGCACGATGGCACGGCCCATGGCGACACGCTGACGCTGGCCACCGGAGAGCTGCCTGGGGCGGCGATCGAGCAGTGCGGTCAGTCCCAGCAGTTCGGCGGCCTCGCTGACGCGGCGCTGGATCTCATCCTTGGGCGTGCGCCGGTTCCTGAGGCCGTAGGCCATGTTGTCGAACACGCTCATGTGCGGGTAGAGCGCGTAGTTCTGGAACACCATCGCGATGTCGCGCTCGGCGGGCTCCAGGTCATTGACGCGCTTGCCGTTGATCTCCAGATCGCCCTCTGAGATGTCTTCAAGCCCCGCCAGGGTGCGCAGCAGGGTCGACTTGCCACAGCCGGAAGGGCCGACGATGACGATCAGCTCGCCTTCGCCGAAAGCCAGATCGATGCCATGCAGGGCCTTGTAGCCATTGGGGTACTGCTTCTTGAGCTGCTTGAGCGCCAGTGTTGCCATGAGATGTGTATCCAGAGCGGTGCCGTGAGGGAAAAGTCAGTCCATCACGGCGTAACGGAATTCAGGGGGCTGCGTTTGAGATGTCGGAAGCTGACGTGCGAGACATCACTTCTCGCTGTCGACCAGTCCCTTGATGAAGTAGCGCTGCATGAACAGGATGACGAGGACCGGCGGGCCCATGGCCAGCAGCGTGGTGGCGGTGACATCCTGCCACGGCACCAGGCCATCACCGGTGGTCAGCATGCGTTTGAGGCTGACGACGATGGTCAGGTAGTCGGCATCGGTGGTGATCAGCAGCGGCCACAGGTACTGATTCCAGCCGTAGATGAACATGATCACGAACAGCGCCGCGATGTTGGTCTTCGACAGCGGCAGCAGGATGTCCTTGAGAAAGCGCCACGGCCCGGCGCCATCGATGCGCGCGGCCTCGACCAGTTCCGCCGGGATGGTCAGGTAGAACTGGCGCAGCAGGAAGGTCGCGGTGGCGCTGGCGATCAGCGGCAGGATCAGGCCAGCGTAGCTGTCCAGCATGTTGAGATCTGCCACCACCTTGAAGGTCGGCAGGATGCGTACCTCCACCGGCAGCATCAGGGTGATGAAGATCAGCCAGAAGCACAGCTTGCGGAAGCGGAACTCGAAGAACACGATCGCGTAGGCCGCCATCACCGAGATGATGATCTTGCCGATGGCGATACCCAGTGCCATCAGCAACGAGTTGAACAGCAGGGTCATCACGTCGGCGCCGAGACTGCTGACCGGGTCCTCCAGCAGGTGGCGATAGTTGTCCAGGCCTGCCTCGCCGATCCAGACCGGGGCGACGTTGGAGTAGAGGTCTCCCATCTCGTGGGTACTGGCGCTGAAGGCGATCCAGACCGGCAGGAAGAACAGCGCGCAGCCGACGATCAGCAGAGCATGGCTTGCGATATCAAGCCCGGGGCGGTTGTAGCGCATCAGTACTGCACCTTCTTCTCGACATACTTGAACTGGATCAGCGTTAGCACGCCGACGATGACCATCAACAGCACCGACTGGGCAGCACTCGAGCCCAGATCCTGCCCGACGAAGCCATCTTCATAGACCTTGTAGACCAGGGTGCGAGTCGAGCCGGCCGGGCCGCCCTGGGTGGTGGCATCGATGGTGCCGAAGGTCTCGAAGAAGGCGTAGACCACGTTCATCACCAGCAGGAAGAAGCTGGTCGGCGAGAGCAGCGGGAAGGTGATGGTCCAGAAACGCCGCCAGGGGCCGGCGCGATCCATCGCGGCCGCTTCCAGCAGGCTCTTGGGAATCGCCTGGAGACCTGCGAGGAAGAACACGAAGTTGTAGCTCATCTGCTTCCAGATCGAGGCCAGCACCACCAGCAGCATGGCCTGGTCGCCATTGAGCTTGTGGTTCCAGTCGATGCCGATGGCGGACAGCAGCGCCGGCAGAATGCCCAGCGTCGGGTCGAACAGGAACAGCAACAGCACCCCGGCGACGGCAGGGGCGACGGCGTAGGGCCAGATGAGGAAGGTCTTGTAGGTATTGGCCCCGCGCAGCACGCGGTCCGCCAGTACGGCCAATCCCAGCGCCAGTGCCATGGCACCGAAGGCCACGGCAAAGGAGAAATAGGTGGTCGTCCACAGTGTCTCGAGATACTCCGGCTCGCTCAGCACGTTGACGAAGTTGCTCAGGCCAGTGAATTCCCGCGAGAGCCCGAAGGCATCCTCGACATAGAAGGCCTGCTCGATGGCCTGGTAGGCCGGCCAGAAGAAGAACACGCCAACGATGATCAGCTGGGGAGCCAGCAGGATCCATGGCGTGAAGGGGTGTCGATTGAAATGAGCCATGCAGCAGAGGTCTCGCAAGGGATGAAGGACGGATCACGTCGGCCGTGTTCGTGAGTGGCGCCTGGCGTGATCGAAATGATGGTCTCGGGCCGTGAGAGAAGGGAAAGGGCACTCGTGAGGGTGCGCTTTCCGCTCTCTGGCGATGGAGAATGGTGGGAGGGCGAGCCCTGTAAGGGCCCGCCCCCGGTATGGCGATGATCAGCCGTTGGCGCGTTCGAACTTCTCGAGCAATGAGTCGCCACGCTTGACGGCGTTGTCGAGGCCGTCCTGCACGCTTTCCTTGCCGGAGAAGATCTTCTCCAGCTCTTCATTGATCACGTCGCGGATCTGCACCATGTTGCCCAGGCGCAGCCCCTTGGAATTCTCGGTCGGCGTCGCAGAGGTCATCTGGGTGATGGCGACGTCGGTACCCGGATTCTCGGCGTAGAAGCCTTGCTCGCGCGTCAGTTCGGCAGCGGCAGTGGTGATCGGCAGATAGCCGGTGAACTGGTGCCAGTCGGCCTGCACTTCGGGCTTTGAGAGGTACTGGAAGAACTTGGCGACGCCCTGGTATTCCTCATCGCTGTGACCGGACAGCACCCATAGCGACGCGCCGCCGATGATGGAGTTCTGCGGCGTCTCGATCACGTCGCTGTCATAGGGCAGTGGTGCCACGCCGAACTCGAAGCCCTTGGCGCTTTCCTTGACACCGGCATAGCTGGCGGAAGAACCCATCATCATCGCGCACTCACCGGAGTAGAACTTGGGCGCCGCGTCATCGAAGCGACCGCCGAACACGAAGCGCTTGTCGGCCTGCCAGTCATCGAGACGCTGGATGTGGTCGACCACGGCAGTCTTGTTGAATTCAAGACGGGTATCGGTACCGGCGAAGCCGTTGGCCTGGCTGGCGAAGGGCACGTCATTGCGTGCCGAGAAGTTCTCCAGCATCACCCAGGACGGCCAGGTGGTGGTCAGACCACAGCTTGCGGCACCGGAATCGACCACCTTCTTGAGCGCAGCGCCCATTTCCTGCCAGGTCTGCGGGAGGGACTCGACGCCTGCCTTGGCCAACACGTCCTTGTTGTAATAGGTCACCGGCGTGGAGGAGTTGAACGGCATCGACAGCATCTTGCCGTCGGTATCGGTGTAGTAGCCGGTGACGGCAGACAGGTAGGCGTTCGGGTCGAAGGCGGTGCCTTCCTGCGGCGCGAAGTCTGCCATCAGTTGATGCACCGGGACGATCGCGCCCTTGGCGCTCATCATGGTGGCGGTGCCGACCTCGAAGATCTGCACGATGTCAGGGCCCTTGCCAGCGCGGAAGGCGGCGATGGCGGAGGTCATGGTCTCGGAGTAGTTGCCCTTGAAGACCGGCTTGACGATGTAGTCGTCCTGACTTGCGTTGAAGTCGGCCGCGATCTCGTCGACCTTCTTGCCGAGCCCGCCTCCCATGGCGTGCCACCACTCGACTTCGGTGGCGGCGAGGGCGCTGGCGGAGGCGGAGGCGAAACCGATGGCCAGCGCGAGGCTGGCGAGGCGACGAGTCGCGGTGGCAGTCGTGCGGGTACTTGCATGATGAGTCGGGCGGCGCATGGTCAAACTCCTGAGAGGTTCCCCTGGCCAGCTTCCGCAACAAAGAAGAAGGACGCTGGCCGCTGACGATCGATGGCGACGATCAAGTGAACATTTTCTTGTTCTTTTGATGATCGTCCGAAAAGCGTAGACGACTCTATAGCGCCCGCCTTACAACTTTGTGACAGTCAGATGTTCATTCGAGCCAGGCTGACGTCAGGACTGAACCTGGGTCGACCTTATGACTGAGATGCGGGTGTGGGCTGCTCTCAGGTCATCTCAGGCTGGCAGGTGAGGCGCCGGGGGCAACCCAAGGCCGGAATAAGCGGCCGGCGAGCGAGTGTGCTAGTCTTGCGCGCTGAAAATGCCTGTGGCGGAGAACGCGATGAAAGTGGTTGAAGTGAGTGCCGGTGCCCGACGTGATGCCTGTCTGGCGATGCTGTGCGCCGAAGTCCATGGCCGCGAAGGGGGTCTGGATGCGCTGGTAAGTTACGCCGGCGTGCGTGGGGTGTGGTTCGAGAATGAGATGGCGCGTCTGTTCGCGCTGGTCGACGATGCCGAGCGCATCCACTCCGCTGCGCTGCTGGTACTCGACGAGAACGCGCGTGGCCTGAATCTGGCGCTGTGGGCGACGCCGACGGTGCATCGCGGTCACGACCACGGCATCGCGCTGGTTTCCCAGCTGTCAGATCATGGCCGCCTGCAGGTGCGCATCACCGACAGCTCACTGGTCAGCGTGCTGCGTCGCGCCGGCATCAACGACTGGCTTGAGGCCGAGGCCGAAGGCGATCAGCCGCGCGAGCTGGTCGGCATGAATCCGGCGGCGCGTGTCGGCAACCTGGCGGCCCTCGACGCGCCGCTGCGTCTGGACCGCGAGCGCATCAAGCGCTCCTTCAAGGCGCGCCCGAAGGACTTCGAGACCTACAAGAGCGCCTTCGTGCGTGACCTGGAGCACTTCGCGCGTCATATCTGAGGATGAGATGACGCAAGCGAATGACATGCTCCACCAAGACAAAGGCCCCGCTCAATGAGCGGGGCCTTTGTGGTTCTGCGATCGGCGGTCAGCGATCAGTTCGTGCGTCGATCACGTGGGCGTCGGCCAGTGATCAGGCGGCGTCCTGCTGCGGGTTGGAGGCGGTGCCGTCACTCGCCATCGGCTTGCGCACGAAGGCGTCGAAATCGAAGTGGTCGACAGTCAGCATGTCGAGTACCTCGGCTTCGAAGACACGCATGAAGTCGCCATCCTCGGCTGACAGAATGCCTGCCTCGACCGCCGCTTCGATACGCGCTTCCGGAGACAGTGCGTCGGCCGGAATCTCGCCCTTGTGGTAGGCCTTGGCCAGCGCCTTGTAGATCGGCTCGGCGCGCGGGTAGTCCTTGAGCAGCGCGTTGTAGCGGGCGAGGGCATTGTCCTGCTGGCCTTCGTCCTGCGCGTCCCAGGTGTTGTCGGTCAGCTTGGCACGCAGTGCAGTGTCGGTGGAGACGGCACGAGCGATCTCGCGCGTCAGGCTATCCCTGGGCATGGCGAACTGACGACCACGCGGCAGGGCGATCACGCGCAGGGTAGTGCCGAGTGCACGGTTGGGCAGGTTGGCGAACAGCTCATCCAGTGCCTTTTCCGCGCGGTGCAGCAGCCACTGCATGCTGTAGTGGAACAGCGCCTCCTCGTGTTCGCAGGCCTCGGATTCGTGCCACTGCTTGAGCGTCAGTGACGCCAGGTAGAGGTTGGAGAGCACGTCGCCCAGGCGTGCCGACAGCATCTCGCGCGCCTTGAGGCTGGAGCCGAGACTTGCCATGGCCGCATCGGCGGACAGCGAGAAGGCGGCGCTGAAGCGGTTGATGTGGCTGGCGTAGGGCGTGGCGACGGCATCGAAGCCAGTGGCCTTGCCGCCGATGCCGAAGCTCTGGGTGAAGGCGCGAGCCGCGTTGCCGAAGATGAGGCCTGCATGGCGGAAGAAGGCCTTGTCGAAGGCGTTCAGGTCATCGGCGTCCTTGGCGGCCAGCTCTTCCAGCACGTAAGGATGGCAGCGGATCGCGCCCTGACCGAAGATCATCAGGTTGCGGGTCATGATGTTGGCGCCTTCCACCGTGATCGAGACCGGGGTGCCGGCATAGGCCACGCCAATGTAGTTGCGCGGGCCAAGCGTCACGCCGCGGCCGCCGTGGATGTCCATGCCATCGGCCAGCAGCGAGCGGGCCATTTCGGTCAGCTGGCTCTTGAGGATGGCGGAGGGCACCGCCGGCTTGTGGCCATTGTCGATCATGTTGGCGGTGTGCAGCACCGACGCCTGGCTGATGTAGTTCATCGCGGCCATGCGTGCCAGCGGCTCCTGCACGCCTTCCATCTCGGCCACCGGCAGATTGAACTGACGACGGATGCGCGCAAAGCCGGCGCTCCAGCCCAGTGCGTAGCGCGAGATACCCGCGGAGCCGGACGGCAGCGTGATGCAGCGCCCCACCGACAGACATTCGACCAGCATCTTCCAGCCCTGGCCGGCCATCTGCTCGCCACCGATCAGGTAGCTGAGCGGAATGAAGACGTCCTTGCCGAAGATCGGGCCATTCATGAACGGCGCGCCGATCGGGTGGTGACGACGGCCGATGTCCATGCCGTCGGTATCACGCGGAATCAGGGCGCAGGTGATGCCGATGTCTTCCACGTCGCCCAGCAGGTGTTCGGGGTCGAACATGCGGAAGGCCAGGCCGACCACGGTGGCGACCGGCGCCAGGGTGATCCAGCGCTTCTCGAAGTTCAGGCGGATACCGACGACTTCCTCGCCCTCATGCATGCCGCGACACACGATGCCGGTGTCGGGAATGGAGGTCGCGTCACTGCCGGCACGCGGGCCGGTCAGGCCGAAACACGGAATCTCGCGGCCATCAGCCAGACGCGGCAGGTAATAGTTCTTCTGTTCTTCGCTGCCGTACTTGAGCAGCAGCTCGCCCGGGCCGAGGGAGTTGGGCACGCCGACGGTGACCATCAGTGTCTCGTTGACCGAGAGTTTCTGCAGCACCAGTGACTGGGCCTTGGCCGAGAAGCCGAGACCGCCATATTCCCTGGGAATGATCATGCCGAAGAACTTCTCGCGCTTGAGAAATTCCCACAGTTCCTCGGGCAGATCGGCACGCTCGCGGGCGATCTCCCAGCTGTTGGTCATGCCGCAGGCCGTTGAGCACTGCTGGTCGATGAAGGCCTGCTCTTCACTGGTGATACCGTCATTGCGCTGAGCGGTCAGAGTGTCCCACTGCGGCTTGCCGGAAAAGAGCTCGGCATCCCAGAACACGGTGCCGGCTTCCAGCGCCACCTTCTCGGTGTCCGAGACCTTGGGGGAGACCTTCTTGAACATCGCGAACAGGCGCGGGCTGAGCCACTTGCTGCGCAGGGCCGGCAGGCCGCACACCGCGACCAGTGCCGCGCCGATCAGCAGCAGGCAGCCCAGCACCGGCGCGTCGACCGCCAGGCCGACGATACCGATGATGGCGAGTACACCGATGGCCGCGAGGGCCCCGGCTTCGCGTGCCATGACGGCCAACAGACCGGCAACGGCGACAAGGATGAGGATGAGCTGCGTCATGGCAGTATCTCCGGGTGGCGAGGGATGGTGTCTTTGCATGGCGTTTCTACAGCGTAGCAGCCATGCGTTTAGAACGGTTGTTTGAATTCTCTTCAGCGTATCCCATGTTGCTCGACCCTGCTGTACGTCCAAGGTCTAAGGTGTGCGGATTCATTCTCGAAAAGGGCAGTCGCCCGGGGGAGGCAGTCGGCGAGCGCCAGACTGGAGTGAGTGAAAGCTGTCTGACAGGCATGAAAAAGGCCCCGCAATGCGGGGCCTTGGACGATCGATAGCGCTTGCGTGCGTGAGGTCAGACTACCTGTCTCAGGCGTTGACTCGCACGGGCTCTGGCGTTGATCAGTGCTCAGTCATTGATCAGTGCTCAGTCATTGACCAGTACTCAGCCATTGATCGGCGCGGAATCGATCTTGCGCTTGGCGGGCTGCTTGGCCGGTGTGCCCGGCTCGACCACGAAGTAGTCGGCGTCGGACGGCGGCAACGGCGCGCGGCCGCGAATCTTGTCAGCCATCTTCTCCGCCAGCATGATCGTCGGCGCGTTCAGGTTGCCGGTGGGGATGACCGGGAACAGCGAGGCATCGACGACGCGCAGGTTGTCGAGACCATGCACGCGACCGGCACCATCGACCACCGAAGTCTCGTCACTGCCCATGCGACAGCTGCCGCACGGGTGGTAGGCCGTCTCGGCATGATTGCGCACGTACTCGTCGAGCTGCTCGTCCGTCTGGACGTCAGCGCCCGGCGCCAGTTCGCGGCCGCGGTAGGGGTCCAGCGCGGGCTGGGCGATGATCTCGCGGGTCAGGCGGATGGCGGCGCGGAACTCTTCCCAGTCACGCTCCTCGGCCATGTAGTTGAAGAAGATCGAGGGCGCGGCCTTGGGATCGAGTGAGGTCAGGCGAACGCGGCCCTTGCTCTGGGAGCGCATCGACCCGACGTGCGCCTGGAAGCCGTGGCCCTGCACTGCGCTCTTGCCGTTGTAGCTGATCGCGATCGGCAGGAAGTGATACTGCAGGTTCGGCCAGGCCTCGCTGGCATCGCTGCGAATGAAACCGGCAGCCTCGAACTGGTTGCTGGCGCCCACACCAGTCCCCTTGAGCATCCACTCCAGGCCGATGGGCGGTTGGTTGTACCACTTGAGGGACGGGTAGAGCGAGATCGGCTTGGTGCACTCGTACTGGATGTAGAGCTCGAGGTGATCCTGCAGGTTCTCGCCGACACCCGGCAGGTGGTGCACCATCTTCACGCCCAACGGCTCGAGGTGCTCACGATTGCCGACGCCGGAGCGCTGCAGGATCTGCGGCGAGGCGATGGCGCCGGCGCACAGCAGCACTTCCTTGCGTGCACGCACGCGGTGGTCCTGGCCCTTGCGATCGTACTTCACGCCGACCGCCGTCTTGCCTTCGAACAGGATGACGTCGGTGGTGGCACGCGTCTCGATGGTCACGTTGGAGCGCTTCTTGGCGGTATCCAGATAGCCGCGCGCGGTGGAGGCACGACGGCCTTCCCTGGTCACGAAGCGGTCCATCGGGCCGAAGCCTTCCTGCTGGTAGCCGTTGACGTCTTCGGTGGCCGGATAGCCCGCCTCGATGCCTGCCGCGATGAAGGCGTGATAGAGCTCGTTGTTGCCCTGCTTGGGCGTGGTGACCGACACCGGGCCGTCGCCGCCATGGTAGTCATTCGGGCCGATATCGCGCGTCTCGCACTTGCGGAAGTAGGGCAGGCACTCACGATAGTTCCAGTCGGCCAGGATGGGGTCCTTGGCCCAGTTGTCGTAATCCAGCGCGTTGCCGCGGATGTAGCACATGCCATTGATCAACGAGGAGCCGCCCAGACCCTTGCCGCGACCACATTCCATGCGACGGTTGTTCATGTGCGGCTCGGGATCGGTCTTGAAGTCCCAGTTGTAGCGCTGACCCTGCAGCGGGTACGCCAGGGCGGCGGGCATCTGGGTGCGGAAGTCGAAGCGGTGGTCGCGGCCACCGGCTTCCAGCAACAGCACGCTGACGTCGGCGTCTTCGCTCAGGCGGGTGGCCAGCACGTTGCCGGCGCTGCCGGCGCCGATGATGACGTAGTCGTATTCACGCTCGAATTGGCTCATGAAATCTCCTCTCGTATCGGGTGCCACATGCGGGCACATGACGCCCCGTTCACGACGGGGAGTGGCCACTGCCGGGCTGCTGGATACGTTTGCTTGTCTGTGGTGAGCCGTCGGGGCACCGCATGACAGCAAGCTGCCATCAAAGGCTCAACGACTCATCGGAATTCGGGCACTGCGCGCGGCTCTGGCGAGCGACGCGGCGTGCAGCCGGCATGGCGAGTGTTCGACATGCCGGCAGGTGGGGCATCTGGCGCGTTGTCGTACTTGAGGTCCGGTGCTTGGGGCTTGCTCTTGAAACTCGGTCTTGAAACCCGGCCTTGAAACCCGATCTTGAAGCCCGGTCTTGAGATCCGGTACTTCAGCCTCTGGCGCCAGAGGGTACTGCTGTCATCAGGCCTTGTGACCAGTGATGGCTCAGAAGGCGGACTCGAACGGGCCCATCTCGATCAGCACGGACTTGGTCTGGGTGTAGTGAGACAGCGTCTCGACACCGTTCTCGCGACCGATACCGGACTGCTTGTAGCCGCCGACCGGCATTTCGGACGGTGACTCGCCCCAGGTGTTGACCCAGCAGATACCGGCTTCGAGCTGGTGAATCACGCGATGCGCGCGGTTCAGGCTCTCGGTGAACAGGCCAGCCGCCAGGCCATAGGTGGTGTCGTTGGCGCGACGGATGACTTCCTCTTCGCTGTCGAAGGACAGGATGGACATCACCGGACCGAAGATCTCTTCCTGCACGATGCGCATGTCATCGTTGCAGTCGGTGTAGACGGTCGGCGCGACCCAAGCGCCCTTGGCGAAGTCGCCTTCGTTCATGCGCTCGCCGCCGACCAGCAGACGTGCGCCGTCCTGCTTGGCGATCTCCAGATAGGAGACGACCTTGTCCAGGTGCTCGAAGCTGACCAGCGGACCGAAGGTGGTGGCGCGGTCCTGCGGGTCGCCGGCCTTGATGCGCGCGACGCGCTCGACGATCTTCGCCTCGAATTCAGCCTTGACGCTGGCTTCGACGAACACGCGGGTACCGTTGGTGCACACCTGACCGGAGCTGTAGAAGTTGGCCATCATGGCGCCGTCGGCGGCACGGTCGAGGTCGGAATCCGCGAACACCAGCAGCGGGGACTTGCCACCCAGCTCCATGGTGACTTCCTTGAGGCTGGAAGAGGCGGACGCGGACATGACCTTCTTGCCGGTACCGGCTTCCCCGGTGAAGGAGATCTTGGCGATATCCGGGTGCTCGGTGAGCATCACGCCGACGCGGGCATCGCCCTGCACGACGTTGAACACGCCGTCCGGCAGGCCGGCTTCGGTGAAGATCTCGGCCAGCTTCAGTGCGCTCAGCGGCGTGACTTCGCTGGGCTTGAAGACCATGGCGTTGCCGGCGGCGAGGGCCGGGGCAGACTTCCAGCAGGCGATCTGGATCGGGTAGTTCCAGGCACCGATGGCTCCGATGACGCCCAGCGGCTCCTTGCGGGTATAGACGAAGGCTTCCTGACGCAGCGGCATCTGGCTGCCTTCGATGGCCGGCGCGAGGCCCGCGTAGTACTCGAGTGCATCGGCACCGGTGACGATGTCGACCGCTTCGGTCTCGGACAGCGGCTTGCCGGTGTCGAGAGTCTCGAGCAGCGCCAGTTCGTCGTTGCGCTCGCGCAGCAGGTCCACGGCGCGACGCAGGATGCGTGAACGCTCCATGCCGGTCATCGCGGCCCACACCTTCTGCCCCTGCAGGGCGCTTTCGACGGCGGTATCGACGTCGGCACCGCTGGCCTGCTGGATCTCGGCGATGACTTCGCCGGTGGCGGGGTTGACGGTCTCGAAGGTCTCGCCGGAGGTAGCCTCGACCCGACGGCCACCGATGTAGAGGGTCTGGGTCGGGAAGCTTGCGTTGCCGTTAGCCATGCGTGCGCTCCTTACTGGGTTCATGGGAAGTGGGGGAGTCTGTCGCGTTCAGGGATACTGCCATATGACGTGTCAGCTGGTAGTCAGCGTATTCATAGGCGAGGCGGCGTGCGCGCTCGACATCGAGGCCGGTCGGGTCCAGCGTACCGCGCAACCACAGGCCGTCGATCAAGGCGGCCAGTCCTGCCGCGGCATCACGTGCCTCGCTCAGCGGCATGCAGCGGCGGAAGAGGGCACACAGATTGGAGATCAGGCGCCTGTCGTTGACCCGCTGCAGGCGTTCCAGCGGAATGCGGTGCATGCTGGAGGCCCAGAAGGCCAGCCAGGTCTTGGAGACGCTCTGACTGACCTGGCTGCGGTCAAAGTTGCCGTCGATCACCGCGCGCAGATGGCTGCGGACGTCGTCGTCGGCCAGTGCGGCGCGACGCTCACTGACGGCGCTGCGCAGGTCAGTGAGAATCTGGCGCATGGTGGCTTCCATCAAGCCATCCTTGCCGCCGAAATAGTGGCTGATGATGCCGGTGGACACACCTGCGTGACGGGCGATGCGGGCCACGGTCGCGTCGGCGAGTCCTGCCTCATCGATGGCTTGCATGGTGGCCTGGATCAACTGGCGGCGGCGGATAGGTTCCATTCCCACTTTGGGCATCAACGGAGTCCTTTTCGTATATCGGGTCGGTGTGACACTTGGTGTGGCCATGGTACTGGATCATCACCGGTTTGCCGCGAGCGTTGCACCATGCTGTCGTGTGCAAAGTTTTTATTGAACGTTCAATTAACAAAAAGTGTAGAGGCTGGTTCCCGATGCGTCAAGTTGAGGCAAGGCGGGGCAGTCAGGAGGCAGTCCGGAGTCAATCAAAGGGGAGGCGCACGAGGAATCGAGAGCAGGTGGCGGCCAACGACAGGCGGGCGTTCAAGATTGTGGGTTGGCGAGGCCGGTTGGTAAAAGCGCTACAGTGCGGTAGAACATGGAGGGGCAGCATGTCGATCTCAACGTAGGTTGAACGTTGCGCCGATGGTCGAGAGTTGAATGACAACGAACAATAAAACAAGGGGTTAGCATGAAACGATCACCTGGTAAGGTGCTGTTGGCACTGGGCGTCATCGCCGTGCCGGTCATGGCGAATCAGGCCCAGGCCGCCGTGTCGGAGGAATGTCGCACGGTGCGTTTCGCCGAAGTCGGCTGGACGGACATCACGGCCACCACCGCCCTGACGCGTGCCGTGCTGGAGGGGCTGGGCTATGAGACGACCTCTGACACCATCTCGGTGCCGATCGCCTATGCCGGCATGAAGAATGATGACTTCGATGTCTTCCTGGGCAACTGGATGCCGTCGATGGCCTCCATCAGTGACCCTTACATCGACAAGGGGCAGGTCGATCGCCCGCGCGCCAATCTGCAAGGCGCGAAATACACCCTGGCGGTGCCGCAGTATGTACTGGATGCCGGCGTGACCTCGGTGGCGGACCTTGCCGACAACCTCGAGAAGTTCGATGGTCGCATCTACGGGATAGAGGCGGGCAACGATGGCAACATGATCATTGCCGACATGATCGATGACGATGCCTTCGGCATGGGCGAGTTCGAGATGATCGACTCCTCGGAAGCCGGCATGCTGGCGGAAGTGAAGTCGAAGATTGCCGCCGAGGAGTGGGTCGTGTTCCTCGGCTGGGAACCGCACCCGATGAATACCCGCTTCGAGATGGGCTATCTGGAAGGGGCCGATGATTACTTCGGGCCGAATCTGGGTGGTGCGACGGTATATACCAATACCCGCGCGGGCTACAGCGAAGCATGCACCAATGTCGGGGCCCTGCTTTCCAATCTCGAGTTCACCCTGGAGATGGAAAACCAGCTGATGGGCGACATCATGGATGGCGGCGAAGACCCGGATGACGCGGCAGCCAGTTGGCTCAAGCAGAACCCGCAGGTGCTGGAGGCCTGGCTCAAGGGGGTCGAGACCGTGGAGGGCGAGCCTGGCCTTGCCGCCGTGAAGACCTCGCTGGGGATCTGATCGGCCCGTCGGGCTCGCCTGTTGGGCTTTTGATAAAAAGTGCTTGCAATTCAGCAGCCTGACCTGCAATATACGCCTCGTCGTGTGGCTACATAGCTCAGCTGGTTAGAGCACATCACTCATAATGATGGGGTCCCCTGTTCAAATCAGGGTGTAGCCACCAGTGATTCCAAGGCCTGCATCCGTGCGGGCCTTGTCACATCTGGATGTCGCTTCGTGCGCTTTCGGAGGTGGATCCGGCAGGAGGAATCGAGCGAGTTCTGCGGTGGTCTGAATGGCCGAAGGTGGTTGACGCCATTGAGTATTTCCGTATAATTCGTCGCGTGTTCAAGGTTGTTCCTCGATAGCTCAGTTGGTAGAGCAAATGACTGTTAATCATTGGGTCACAGGTTCGAGTCCTGTTCGAGGAGCCAATAGCACATGCAGCATGCTTGAAATGTCAGCCTGATAGCATCCATGATGATGTCACTGACAGATGGATTTCCGGTCGTTCCTCGATAGCTCAGTTGGTAGAGCAAATGACTGTTAATCATTGGGTCACAGGTTCGAGTCCTGTTCGAGGAGCCAATCCAAGGCTTCCTGCCAATGCCGGAAATGACGCTGATAGATGAGTTCCTCGTCGTCAGCTTCGATATCGCCCTGATATCGATCGATATTTTTGTTGTTCCTCGATAGCTCAGTTGGTAGAGCAAATGACTGTTAATCATTGGGTCACAGGTTCGAGTCCTGTTCGAGGAGCCAATATCACTTCCCTGCTTCCCCTCGTGTTCTCTGTTGGTCGTACCATCGCTGTCTGAGCCTTGCCTGTTGGCTCCGTTCGCCAGCCCTGTTCGCCAGCCCTGTTCGCCAGTCCGCTCCTGCTCCACATCCTGCTTCGGCATTTCGTGCTTTCTGCCTCGAGAGCGTGTTCCCGTGTCGCCAGCATTCTGCTGTCATCCTCTGTGCGGCAGCTGCCTGGCGTTGCGATGCATGCCATTCCGTTTCTGCTGTTACGTTTTCTGTCTTGTCGTTGCTGCCTGTGCGTTGTTGCCTCGCGCGGCCGTGATGCTGCGTGCTACAGGCTTTCTTGGTGGCATGAAAAAGCCCCTGCGCTCGGTGTTGCGTGAGGGCAGGGGCCTTGGCGGTCGACCGTATCCGTCAGGCGGCGGTCGTGGTGTGAGTCACGAGAGTCTAGCGATCCCCGGTGAGGTGGGCGTAGTCGAGCAGGATCTCGGCGCTTTCCTGAAGCTGGGCCTGATCGATCGGATCCTTGGCTTCCTTGTCGCTGCTGCCTTCTTCGAGATCGGCTTCCTGCTCCAGGTCGCTCTCTGGAGAAGAGATATGGTCGCTGGCTGCATCGAGTTCGGCAAAGCTTGCCAGTGGCTCGAGGTTGAGTGCACGACGGCGCTTGTTCTCCAGTGCCAGCTGCTCGGCTTCCTGGGCATCCATCTCGCGTTTGCGCTGCTCACGATTGAGGCTGATGCTGGTCTGCTGCGCGCGCAGTGCCTTTGACAGTGCGACTTCGCTCTTCAGGTAGCTGAAGTTGGGCTCTTGCTCGACGCGGCTCTGATGGCGGGCACGCAATGCGGCCAGATAGCGTGCCGGATCACCGTAGCGGCGATACTTCACCGGGCGTACCTGATCCCAGGGCAGTGCGTAGTCGAGGCTGGATTCGCCGATCTCCTGCGGGTCGATGACGCTTGGGAAGGCGATGTCCGGCTTGACGCCCTTGTTCTGGGTCGAGTCGCCGGAGATGCGATAGAACTTGGCGCGGGTCAGCTTGATCTCGCCTTCGCTCAGCGAGGAGATGGTCTGCACCGTCCCCTTGCCGAAGGTCTGGCTGCCGAGAATCGGGCCGCGGCCGTAGTCCTGGATCGCGCCGGCGAAGATTTCGGACGCCGAGGCCGAGAGTCGGTTGACCAGTACGGTGAGCGGGCCGTCATAGTGGGTGCCGGCATCGGTATCGCCGTAGAGGCTGATACGGCCGCGTGCGTCACGCACCTGCACGGTGGGGCCGCGATCGATGAACAGGCCGATCATCGAGTTGGCTTCCTGCAGGGCACCGCCACCGTTGTTGCGCAGATCGAGAATGATGCCTTCCACCTGTTTGGCTTTCAGTTCGTCGATCAGGCGCGCCACGTCGCGGGTGGTGCTGCGATAGTCGTCTTCACCGGCCTGCCAGGCATCGAAGTCGACATAGAAGGCGGGCACGTGAATGACGCCGATCCTGTGGACGCCGTCATCGCGCTTGACGTCGATGACCTTGGCATTGGCGGCCTGGTCCTCAAGCTTGACGGTATCACGGGTGATGTCCAGTTCACGTGTCTTGGTGACATCCAGCGACTGGGCCGGAATCACTTCCAGGCGCACGACGGAACCCTTCGGGCCGCGGATCAAATCCACGACGTCATCCAGGCGCATGCCGACCACGTTGGTCCACTCGCTGTCGCCCTGACCCTGGCCGACGGCCACGATGCGATCGGCCGGCTTGAGCTCGCCATCCTTCTCGGCAGGGCCGCCGGGCACGAGGCTCGAGACCTTGACGTATTCGCCTTCGGATTGCAGCAGGGCGCCGATGCCGTCCAGTGACAGCTTCATCTGGATATCGAAGGATTCGCCCTGGCGCGGCGAGAAGTATTCGCTGTGCGGGTCGATGCTGCCGGTCACGGCATGCATCACCAGCGTCAGGATATCTTCATCGTTGGTCTGCTTGATGCGCTTGAGCTGGTTGGAATAGCGCTCGCTGAGCGTCTTGGCGATCTCGTCATCGCTCTTGTCGGACAGCGACATCGACAGCCAGGCGTTCTTGAGGCGCTTGCGCCACAGCTCGTCGAGCTCCTGCTCACTGTCGGCCCACGGGCTGTCCTTGCGGTCCAGCGCCAGGCGATCATCCTTGTCGAAATCGAAGCTCGGCTTGGCGTTCAGCGTCTTCACCAGCCAGGTGAGGCGTGCGGTGAGGCGCTGCTGATAGCGCTCGTAGAGGCCATAGATGCGCTCGAGATCACCATCGACCATGGCGTCGTCGAAATCGTGACGCAGGTCGCTGAACTCGCTGATGTCCGCATCCAGCAGATAGGCTTTCTGGGGGTCGAGAGTCTTGAGGTATTGCGTAAAGGCGCGGTTGGCCCAGTGGTCATCCAGGGTCACATCTTCGTAATGCCCATAGCGCAAAGACTCGGCAACTTCGCGAGCAGCCTGTGCATCGGCGTCAGTAGGGGTGACCGCGGCACTGGCAGGGCCGGCCATGGCAAGACACAGGGCAACGAATGCCGTGCGCCGGACGTTTGCGAACAGGCTCATCAATGAAGCACTCCCGATTCATGTACACTCTGCTCCCTGAACGACCTCCCCGCAGGGGGTCGAGCGGGCATTGTAGCAGTCTCACGCACCATACACAGTTGTCTGGCGTTGATGCGTTGGGGTTGTGAAAACTCTGTCAGCGCAGGGCTTTGGCTGGCATGTCGCGCTTTTGGACGCCCCGCTGAGCGGTGACTGGATGGCAATCGTGCCGTCGGAGGGGCGTCACAGGTTTTCCCCATCATGTTTCTTCTTATACAGTGCCTTGCATATATCTTCGAGGACCAGACGCCATCATGACTCATGCGATTGCGGATTCCCGCGTTCCTGCACTGCTCGACTTCCTGTCTTCTTCTCCCACGCCGTGGCATGCGACGGCTTCCATGGCGCAGCGTCTTGAACAGGCGGGCTATCGCCGCCTCAGCGAGACGTCTTCCTGGCAGCTGGCGCCCGGTGAGCGCGCCTATGTCACGCGCAATGATTCCTCATTGATCGCCTTTCAGCTCCCGAAAGGTGATACGTCGCTGAGCTCGCTTCGGATGATCGGGGCGCACACCGATTCGCCCTGTCTGCGCCTGAAGCCCAATCCGGCACAGGCCAGTCAGGGCTGGTTGACGCTGGGCGTCGAGACCTATGGCGGCGTGCTGCTGAGCACCTGGTTCGATCGCGATCTGGGGCTTGCGGGCCGTGTCCAGGTGCGGCATGTGGACGGTCGCCGCGAGGCGCTGCTGCTGACGGTCATGCGCCCATTTGCCTGTGTGCCGAGCCTGGCGATCCATCTGGATCGTGACGTCAACAACGGGCGTGCCATCAATGCCCAGACCCAGATGTCTGCCGTGGTCATGCAGCTGGGGGACGAGGCCGGTACGCCCGCAAAGGTCTTCAATGCGCTGTTGATCGATCTGATCGAGGAGCAGCACGGCGTGCGGGTCGCGGATATCGTCGACTTCGAGCTGGGGCTGCATGATCTGCAGCCGGCGGCGCAGTCGGGGCTGAAAGGTGAGTTGATCACCAGTGCGCGCCTCGACAATCTGCTGTCCTGCTTCGTCGGTCTCGAGGCGCTGCTGGAGGCCGATGGCAGCCAGGGCTCGCTGTTTGTTGCCACTGATCACGAGGAAGTCGGCAGTGCCAGTGCCTGCGGTGCCCAGGGCCCCTTCCTGGCCGATGTGCTCAAGCGCATCAATCACTACGTCGGCTTGGACAGCGAAGAAGGCTATCAGTGCCTCGTACAGCGCTCCTTGATGATTTCTTGCGATAATGCCCACGCCGTGCACCCCAATTTTGCGGACAAGCATGATGCGGGGCATGGGCCGAAGTTGAATGCCGGCCCGGTCATCAAGGTCAATGCCAATCAGCGTTACGCCACCAACAGCACCACGGCCGGACTGTTCCGTGAGCTGTGTCGTGAGCAGGATGTGCCGGTGCAGACCTTCGTCAGTCGTGCCGACATGGGCTGTGGCAGCACCATCGGGCCGATCACCGCCAGCGAGGTGGGGGTGCCGACTCTGGATGTGGGGCTGCCGCAATGGGGCATGCACTCGATTCGTGAGACGTCCGGCAGTGCCGATGTTGCCATGCTGATCAAGGTGCTGGTGGCATTCTGCGATCGTGAGAAGCTGGACTGAGTCGAGCCGGGTTGTGCTGAGGTGGCGGGCACGTATCGTAATATCGTAAAAAGACGAGCATCAAAAAGGGCGGCCTGTGGGCCGCCCTTTTTGATGCTCGGGTTCTGGTACGAGGGCTGCGGAACAGGGTGTCGGATACGCGAGGTGTGAGTGGAGTCCGATCAAGGTCTCGGCGCAGAACGCGCGCAACGAAAAAGGCCTGACTGCAAGCAGTCAGGCCTTTCGAATCTCGGTTGGTGGCTACACCCTGATTTGAACAGGGGACCCCATCATTATGAGTGATGTGCTCTAACCAGCTGAGCTATGTAGCCGTCCAACGGAGGCGAATATTACGGATTGTCCGTGATGTTGTCAATGTGTCAGTGCGAAAAAGTGGCAGAGAATTCATCAGGCTAGCGCTCATGCCACGCAGCGAGGGCATAAGAGAGGTTTTTGCAGAGACCATCGCGGAGAGCGTCTCAGAGAGTATCGCCGAGGGTCTCGGTGAGTTCGCCAGTGAGAGTGCCAGGCATAGCCTCTCGCGAGATGGCGCGTGCGATGAGGTCGCCACTGGCGCAGGCCAGCGTGAAACCAAGACTGCCATGGCCGACGTTGAGCCACAGATTGTCCGGGCTGCCCGCTTGCCGAGGGCGGCCAAGGATAGGCGGCCCCTTGGGCGTGCTGGGGCGCAGCCCGGCCCAGGGGGTGGCCTGCGCGAAATCGCCGGCTTCGGGGAAGGTGTCGCTGGCCAGCTTGCGCAGGGCGGCAATGCGTTGCGCATCCAGTTCGGGGTGGAAGCTGTCGCGTTCCCGCTGACCGATATCCACCATCGCCGCGACGCGCAGCTGGCGCGATGCCGACGACTCCAGATCGGCATAGACCACCTTGCGTGCCGAGTCGGTGACGCTGATCCGAGGGGAGGCTGCTTGTGGAATGTCCGCTGCCAGCGCCAAGGTGAGGCTATAGCCCTTGAGGGGTTGCAGGGGGAGGCGGATGCCCAATGGCTTCACCAGCTCACTTGAGTGATTGCCGGCCGCGATGACGACCTCTTCGACGGCAAGGCATTCTCGGCGGCCATCAAGGTGTCTGAGCTCGAGCTGCGCGATGCGTCCATTGTGTGCGCTCAGCGGGGCAACGCGCGTGTTGGCGAGGCGCGTGTAGCGCCCGGAGGCCTGCAGCTTGCGCTCCAGCGCCTGGCAGAAGGCATGGCAATCCGCCGTCTCATCTGAGGCGCTGAAGATGCCACCGGACAGATGGGCTTGCTGGTGGGCCAGTGAGGGCTCCAGCGCGATGCATTGACGTGCATCAAGCACCTGTTGGTCCTGTGGGGCGACACGCGCCGCGGCTGCCTTGTCGAGCGTCGCCTGTTCACGATGGATCACCAGCTTGCCGCGCTGCTGCCAGGCGAAGTCATCGAGGACATCCCGTGTGCGCCACTCTGCCATCACCTGCTGGCTGTGCAGCGCCAGTGAGAGCATCTGCGCTGCGCTGGCCTGGTGGGTGCGGTGATTGCAGGCGGCCAGAAAGCGGGCCATCCAGCGCCATTGTGCGGGGGAAAGCCGCGGGCGCAGTTTCAGTGGTGCTTCATTGCCTGCCAGCAACCACTTGATGGCCTGGCGGGGCACGCCGCCATCGGCCAGTGGTGCCACGTAGCGATAGCTCAGCTGGCCGCCATTGGCGTGGCTGGTCTCGCTGGCGACCTCGGCATGGGCATCGATCAGGGTCACGCAGTGGCCGGCGCGCACCAGGGCATGGGCACTGGCGAGGCCGATCACACCGCCTCCGATGACGGTCACGTGGTGTTGCATGCTGGGCTCCCGAGTCGCGAAGGTCGTGTTTCGTTGTGCTCGAGCTTGCCGGTCGCTGGCGTGAGTGGCGAATGAAAAGGATGTGCCGCCCCATAACCCGAGGGTATGGGGTAACCTGATGCGCGGGCGCTGAAGTACGCCCTCAAGTGAACCCTCAAGCAAGCTCTCAAGTTAGCCCACTAGACAATCGGACAGGGAGATAGCGCATGCGGCTCAGGGACCTGGAGATCTTTCACGCCGTCCTGCAGGCCGGCAGCGTGACTGGTGCGGCGCGGTTGCTGCATATCTCCCAGCCGGCGGCGAGCAAGGCGTTGCAGCAGGTCGAGCGGCAGTGGGGCATCACGCTGTTCACGCGCAGTGCAGGGCAGCTTCATCCCACCGAGGAGGCGCGCAAGCTGGAGGCGGCCAGCCAGGGAATGCTGGGGCAGCTGGACGATGTGAGGCGGCTGGTCGATGGCTTGCGTGAGGGCGAGGCACGCACGCTCAAGGTGGTGGCAACGCCTGCCATCGCCCAGCAATTGCTGCCGCAGGCGCTGGGGCAGTGGCGCCGGCGTCAGCCGCGAGTCAGCTGTGAGCTGGCGACCCAGCATACCCGCGAGATCATCGATGCTCTGCTGCTGCATGAGGTCGATATCGCCTTCACGCAGAGTGCGCCGACGCATCCTGCGCTGATGACGCGCCCGTTGGTGCGCATGCCGCTACTGGTGCTCGCGCCTGAGGGGTATTGGGCACAGGACTGTCAGCAGGCGCCGATGACGGTGGCGGAGCTTGCCGGTCAGCGCCTGATCGCGTTGGGGGCGCACGACCCGCTGGCGAGGCGACTCGATGATCTGCTGGCGCGCGTGGCGCAGGAAGCTTCAAGCGCTTTGCCATCTTCACCGCGCATCGTGACACGAGTGCAGACCTATCCACTGGCGGCGGCGCTGGTTCAGGCGGGGGAGGGGCTGGCGGTGGTCGATGCGCTCACGGCGCATGCCGCCATCAGGGAGCGTGGCTTGAGCGCGCGTCAGTTGCCCCAGGCGGGTGAGCTGGAGTTGAGCGCCGTGTGGCGACGCGAGGCGGGTCGCTCGCGGCTGGCGCAGTCGCTGGCAGACCAGCTCGCCAGACAGGCCGCGCAATGGCTGGAAGTGCCAGTGTTCGAAGCATGAACAAGGCTGGTGAATGGTGTTCGCATGATGAGAACGCAGAACGCCCCTGACCTCGTGGGAGATCAGGGGCGTTTTATGCAGCATCAGACGCTTTCAGGCTGGCTCACCAGGCACTGACTACGCCCGAGGCCTCAGACATTGAAGCGATAGTGCACCACGTCGCCATCCTTGAGGATGTAGTCCTTGCCTTCCAGGCGCCACTTCCCTGCATCCTTGGCACCTTGCTCGCCCTTGTAGGCGATGAAGTCGTCATAGGAGATGACTTCGGCGCGAATGAAGCCTTTCTGGAAGTCGGTGTGGATGACGCCGGCGCCTTCCGGTGCGGTAGCGCCGATCTTGACGGTCCAGGCACGCACTTCCTTCACGCCAGCGGTGAAGTAGGTCTGCAGGCCCAGCAGCTCGTAACCGGCGCGGATGACGCGATCCAGGCCCGGTTCTTCCATGCCCAGTTCGTCGAGGAACATCTCGCGCTCTTCCTCGTCCAGCTCGGCGATCTCGGCTTCGATCTTGTTGCACACCGGCACGACGCTGGCACCTTCATTGGCAGCGATGCCACGCACGATATCGAGGTAGGGATTGTTCTCGAAGCCCTCCTCGCTGACGTTGGCGATGTACATGGTCGGCTTGAGGGTCAGGAAGCCGAAGCCACGCACGATCTTGAGGTCGTCATCGCTGAGGCCGAAGCTGCGCAGCGGCTGGCCTTCGGCCAGGTGCGGCTGGATACGCTCCAGTACGGCCTTGGTGGCGATGGCGTCCTTGTCGCCACCCTTGGCGACACGTGCCAGGCGCTGGATGCTGCGCTCGACGCTGTCGAGATCGGCCAGGGCCAGCTCGATGTTGATGGTCTCGATGTCGGCCGCCGGATCGACGTGGTTGGCGACGTGGATGACATTGTCATCCTCGAAGCAGCGCACCACGTGTGCGATGGCATCGGTCTCGCGGATGTTGGCCAGGAACTTGTTGCCCAGACCTTCGCCCTTGGAAGCGCCCGCGACCAGACCCGCGATGTCGACGAATTCCATGGTGGTCGGGATCACCTTCTCCGGCTTGACGATCTCGGCCAGCGCGTTCAGGCGAGGGTCAGGCATCGGCACGATGCCGGTGTTCGGCTCGATGGTGCAGAAGGGGAAGTTCTCGGCGTCAATGCCAGACTTGGTCAGTGCATTGAAGAGAGTGGACTTGCCGACGTTCGGCAGGCCGACGATGCCGCAATTGAAACCCATGGCGCTAGATCCTGGTGTGACGTATCGAATGGGGCGTGGCACTGGCAGTCGTCTCGACCGGCAGGCTCTGAGTGCACGGGCACTGGGCATGCGGGGAAACGAGTGGGCAGGCACGGAATGAAGACAGGCGGGAAGTGTAAGGCCTCATGCCGCCGAGGTCATCCATTGGGCGCATGTCGCGCGACAAATGATGCCTTTTGCTGCTGATCGCGTGGCGAGACGCGCGCACGCAAGCGAGGTGATGCGCTGAGCGAATCACCGAAATTCGGAGAGGGGTGATGCAGAGGTTCAGCTCTTGAAGGAATGCAGGCGATTCATGGCCCGTGCCCATTCGCCACTGATGGCGTCGGGGAGGGTCATCACCACTTCGTCGATGGCGTCGTCGATGGCCTGGCGTTCAGCCTTGCCGGGACGTCCGAGCACGAAGTTGGTCACCAGCTTGGCATTGCCGGGGTGGCCGATGCCGATGCGGGCACGATGGAACGACTTGTCGTTGCCCAGTGCACTGATGATGTCGCGCAATCCGTTGTGACCACCATGGCCGCCACCCTGCTTGTAGCGGGCGGTGCCGGGGTCGATGTCCAGCTCATCGTGGGCGACGAGCAGTTCATCCGGGGCGAGCTTGTAGAAGTTGCACAATGCGGCCACGGCCTGACCGCTGCGATTCATGAACGTCGATGGGAACAGCAAATGCAGATCCAGACCGGCGAAGTGGACCTTCGCGTATTGGCCATGGAACTTGCGTTCCGGACGCAACGTGGTGTGACCGTGGCGCGCAAGAGCGTCAAGGAGCCAGACGCCGGCATTGTGACGGGTGTCTTCGTATTCGCTCCCCGGGTTACCGAGGCCGATGATCGCTTTCACTCGTGACATGCGCTGTCTGGCTCCTTGATCAGGCTGCGTTATTCTGCAGCAGGTGCTTCTTCGCCTTCAGCAGCATCTTCTGCGTCAGCAGAGATGTTCGGACGAGTGACGTTGACCACAGCGGTGTCGTGGTCGGCACCGTGGGACAGGGCAACGGACTCGGCGCCTTCCGGCAGAGCGATGTCGGACAGGTGCAGGGTGTGGCCAACTTCCAGCTTGGACACGTCCAGCTCCAGGTATTCCGGCAGGGCGGCCGGCAGGCAGCTGATTTCGACGTCAGTCGCCAGGACGTGCAGGACGCCGTCCTGGTCCTTGACACCGACACAGGCTTCCTGACCAGTGATGTGCAGCGGCACGTTCATGGTCAGTTTGTGGGTCGGATCGATGCGCAGGAAGTCGACGTGAGTCAGCAGCGGCTTGAACGGGTGACGCTGCAGGTCACGGATGACGACTTTCTCGGTCTTGCCCGCAACATTCAGGGTGATGATGGAGGAGTAGAACGCCTCATCGTCAACCGCCTTGTACAGGCTCGGCTTGTCGATCATGACCGGAGTCGGGGCCTGGTCGGCACCGTAGATGATGGCCGGCACGAAGTCGTTCGTACGACGCAGGCGGCGGCTCGCACCTTTCCCCAGGTCTTCACGAACTTCAGCATTCAGTTTGAACAGTTTCATTTTGCAGATACCTCAAGGGTCTAATGAGAATCCGGTAGCCCCCGCGACCAGAGCGCTACCGGATCCATGAGGCCGGCCCGGAGATTTCCGGGCCGGCCGCTTGTCGGCAGATGACGGATCATCTGCCGTTGTCAGTGCCTGTTCCACGAGCAGCGGCGAGCAGGGCCCGCCGACAGGACTCAGTGGAACATGGCGCTGACGGATTCTTCATTGCTGACGCGACGGATCGCCTCGGCGATCAGGCCAGCGACTGTCAGCTGGCGGATCTTGCCGGAACGACGCGCGGCGTCGGACAGCGGGATGGTGTCGGCAACCACCACTTCGTCGAGGACGGAGTTGGTGATGTTGTCGACCGCCGGGCCGGACAGGATCGCGTGGGACGCATAGGCCACGACGCGATTGGCGCCATGATCCTTGAGTGCCTCGCCCGCCTTGCACAGAGTGCCGGCGGTATCGATCATGTCATCGACCAGCACACAGGTGCGGTCCTTGATATCACCGATGATGTTCATCACCTGGGCCTGGTTGGCCTGGGGACGACGCTTGTCGATGATGGCCAGCTCGCAGTTGAGCTGCTTGGCGATGGCACGGGCACGTACCACGCCGCCCACATCCGGGGAGACGACGATCAGGTTGTCATAGTTCTGACGTTCGATGTCGTCGAGCAGGATCGGTGAGCCGTAGACGTTGTCCACCGGCACATCGAAG
The DNA here is from genome assembly GCF_011319755.1 of Cobetia sp. MB87. Taxonomy (NCBI): domain Bacteria; kingdom Pseudomonadati; phylum Pseudomonadota; class Gammaproteobacteria; order Oceanospirillales; family Halomonadaceae; genus Cobetia; species Cobetia sp. MB87. The sequence continues at coordinate 81,762 of NZ_VFBC01000007.1, forward strand.
AAGCCCTGGATCTGATCGGCATGCAGGTCCATGGTCATGACGCGATTGACGCCAGCCTTGACCATCATGTCCGCGACCACCTTCGCCGAGATCGGCACGCGAGCAGAGCGCACGCGGCGGTCCTGACGGGCGTAACCGAAGTAGGGAACGACCGCAGTGATACGCGCCGCAGACGCACGACGCAACGCGTCCACCATCAGGATCAGCTCCATCAGGTTGTCGTTGGTCGGTGCGCAGGTGGACTGCATGATGAAGACGTCCTTGCCGCGGACGTTTTCGTTGATTTCTACCGCAATCTCGCCATCGCTGAACTGACCGACGGTTGCATGGCCCAGGCGGGTATCGAGGGCTTCAGCTACCTTGCGGGCGAGAGCGGGATTGGCATTCCCCGCGAATACCATCAGTTTTGACACGCGCAGCCACCTTTGGAGTCTTGTGGGATCTCGGGAGTGGAGAATTCCGGGTTGACCGGGAACGGCCAGGATTGGCTGGGGTACCAGGATTCGAACCTGGGAATGTCGGTACCAGAAACCGGTGCCTTACCACTTGGCGATACCCCAGCAACGTTCACTTCAACCAGTTGCTGTGCTCAGGCCGAAGCTAGAGCGGCATGTAGAGGGGAGATATTGCAACCGCGTGCCGAGAAGGCGTGCCACATCGGGCGCTCGAGTTCGAGTCGACCCAGCACCTCGCTGGCCTGTCGTGCGTCGTCAAACGCACAGAACACACAGGCGCCGGTGCCCGTCAGTCTGGCGGTGCCGAACTGGTCCAGCCAGTCCAGGGCGTCGGCGACTGCCGGGTACAAAGTGCGCACCACGACTTCACAGTCGTTGCGGCCCCCCTGCAGTGCGCGCGCCATACTAATCGCGAGGCTGGAACGTGTCAATTGCGGGTGGCCGAACACGGCGGGTGTCGCGACCTCGATTCCGGGGTGGATCACCACGAACCATGGGGTGTCCAGCGGGGCCGGCACCAGGCGTTCACCGATGCCTTCGGCCCAGGCGGCGAAGCCGCGCACGAAGACCGGCACATCCGCGCCAAGCGACAGGCCGAGCTCGGCAAGGGCATCTTCGCCAAGCTCGAGCCCCCAGAGTCTGTCCAGTGCCAGCAGGGTCGTGGCGGCGTCGCTGCTGCCGCCCCCCAGGCCGCCGCCCATCGGTAGCACCTTCTCGAGTCGGATATCGACCCCCGGCAGGGCGCCTGTACTCGCCACCTTGCCACGGGCGACTGCCGCTTCTCTCAGCAGGCGCGCGGCGCGCACGATCAGGTTGGCCTCTTCGGGTACGCCGTCAATGGCCGGCGAGAGGCGGATGGCCTCATCGTCGCGCAGCGTGAAGCTGAGGCTGTCGCCGTGCTCGAGAAACTGGAACAGCGTCTGCAGCTCGTGATAGCCATCGGCGCGCTGGCCCGTGATATGCAGCATGCGGTTTAGCTTGGCCGGTGCCGGCAGGGTGAGAGTCATGGTCGATGTGGATGCGGATGCAGCTGTCGTCATGGAAGAAGGAGAAGGTATCACGATCACAGCGCCTGCCACTGGTTGACGATCAGAGTGGCGGTGAGGTCGCCGTAGTAGAGCTTCATCTTGCGCGGCAGCCACAGGCCTTCGGCGCGGGTCCAGTCCTGATAGTCCACTTCCCAGCCATTCTGGTAGAGGGTGGTCGGGAAGCCCAGTTCATCTGTCTCGAGGTCATGCTCGCCAGCGGCCGGTACACCGCGCACCCAGTTGTCGAGGGCGCCGAGTGGCAATGACCAGCCCAGTTGCGCCAGCATCAGGCTCTCGGCATCCGGGGCCTCGAAGTCCCCCTCGGAGGAGGAGAGGCGCACGCCATCGGCGTCGCGGATCAGGGTCGTGCGCCCCGCGCCCAGCGGGCCGGTGATCAGCATGTGGTAGTCATCGCCGTCCTGCTGCCAGTCGAGGTTGGCGCTGTGGCCTTCCTCGGGAGTGCGAATGCCGACCTTGCCCGCCAGCTGCCAGTGGGTCAGGGCGGCAAGTTGTGCGTCCTGTTGCTGCCAGTCGCCATCGCTGCGCGTCAGGTCCCCGGCATTGTCGCTGGCCATCTGGCTGGCGCAGCCGCTGAGTACCAGGGTCATGGCCAGCAGGGCTGGCCCGAGCAGGCGGCGTGTCTGGCTCAGCAGGGAGAGTGGCAGGGGAGAAGTGATCATGACGCGAAAGCCTTCCGGATGGCGAGAAGATGAGTGGCGGTGAGTGAGACTCCACTCACTGACGGGTCAGGATAATGGACTCGCCAGTGGGCAGAAAGTGCCGGATGTCGTGGCAGTGCCCTTCAGGGGGCGTCGACGACCGGGCGCAGTTCGGGGATGTGCTGGAACAGGGCTTCGAGCTCGCTGGCTTCTTCGAAGCGCTCACTGAGTTCTATCGCCAGACCGCGGGCTTCATCCTCGCGGCCCAGCGCCCACAGCACCTCGATGAGATGAGCGCCGATCTCGGCATCCTGCTGCTGGGCCCAGGCGGCTTCCAGCGGTGCCAGCGCATTGTCGAGGTCGTCGGTCAGATAGCGCCCCCAGCCGAGGCTGTCCAGAATGGCCGCGTCGTCGGGCGACAGCGCGTGGGCGCGCTCGATCAAGGCCAGCGCTTCCTCGAGGCGGTCCGTCTCCACCAGCAGGGTGTAGCCGAGCGCGTTGTAGGCGCTGGCGTTGTCGGGTTCCAGTGCGATGACTTCCCGCAGGTCCTCTTCCATGCCGCCCAGCTGATCATCTTCCAGTCGGCGGATGCCGCGCAGGAACAGCAGGCTGCCCAGTTCGCTCTCCAGGGTGTTGCGCGTGTCGGCCTGCTGGGCGGCGCTGGCCTGCGCAAGCGCCTTGCGACGCGTGGTGATGCTGCTGCTCAGCAGTGCATCGGCCTCGGCATGCGCCTCCTGGGAGTCGAGCAGGTCGATCTCGAAGCTGAGCAGCGTCATGGCATGACGCGGATGACGCAGGCGTTCCACGGCCAGGAACTGGCGGGCCTCGTCCGTGCGCTCATGTTCGACCAGCAGCTGGGCGGCGCGGGCGCGGCTGGAGATGTAGCGTTCGCCGTCCGGCACCTGACGGTAGTAAAGGATGGCGTTGTCGACATCGCCGCTGGACTCGGCGGCCAGCCCCAGCAGGGCGTAGGCGGCGTCCGGTACCGGGTCTTCATCGAGCAGCGGCAGCAGCAGGCGATGGGCGTCCTCGGGCGAATCGGCATCAAGATAGAGACTGGCCAGCGCCAGGCGCAGACGTGGCGCATTGGGATGGCGGGAGATGAGACTGTCGATGCGCTCGCGTGCCGCGTCCAGATCGCCGCTGGCCAGTTCGGTCTGCGCGGCGCTCAGGATCAGACGGCTGTCATCGGGAGCGATCTCCAGGCCCTGGGCCACCGCGCGCCGCGCCGCCTCGAGACGCCCCGCGCTGCGTTCGATCTCGCTGCGCGCCAGCCAGAGCTCCGCCAACGTGGCGTGAGCACTTTCCAGACGCACCAGGCGTGCACGCGCCTGGGTCTCATTGCCCAGCGCTGCCTCGAACAGTGCCGCGGCAATCTCGGGCATCGGCTGCTCGGGATGCTGGGCGATATGCGTCTCCAGCATCGCCAGCAGGGGTTCGAGTTCGGCGCCGGCATCGATCGCCTGCTCGGCCAGGGTCGCCAGATTGCCATTGCCGCCACTGGTGGTGAGCATCAGGCGCTGCTCGAGCGCGGCCTGCCAGTCGCCTCGCTCGACCGCCAGGCGGGCGCGGATGATGCCGGGCTCGCTGGCAGACTCATCGAGTTGCTGCCAGCGTTCGGCGGCGCGCTCCAGCAGGGCCGGGTTATCGGCGAAACGGGCCGCGAGCACGGCGCGTCGCGCCAGTTCCGGGTCATCGAAGTGACGGCTGGCGGCCAGATAGCCATTGGCAGCGCGGGGATAGTCACCGCGCTGTCCGGCGAGTTCGGCGCCCAGCAGCTGGTTGAGGCTGTCGGCATCCAGGCCCTGCTGGATGGGCGGCGCCGTGGCCAGAGGGTCAGGCTGTGCCGACAGGGGCGCGGAGTCGCTCATCGACTGACAGCCGGTCATGCCCAGCAGTAGCCCGCCTACGACGCAGGACTTCCACCCGCCGCGCGGGCGACGGGGGGCATCAAGAGAGGCGAGAGCGTGCGGGGGGCTATGTTCTGCGGCAGTCGAAGCGTGCATGCAACCTCGCGTTTGTCAGTGGGAGCAGGATGAGAGAACGGGGGCGGTCGAGCCGTAGACCAGGTCATGCGCGCAGCATGGCGCTGACGATGGCGTCGTGTCTCGCAGCATAACGGCTGGCGGCGAGCGGGGATAGCGTTGGCGACGTGAGGAAGTGGCATGCCCCACCAGATGCCTCGTATGCCGAAAGATCCGTCGCGCGGGCTGATAGCGACAGCCTGCCAGCATCATGGAAAATCCTCATCGGCTGCGACGTGCTGCGGGGTCGCGCGGTACAGACGCTGTGGTAGAATGAGCGCGCTAATATTACGATCTCAGCCGCTTCGGCAGCCTCGTGTGCCTTTATGACAGCCGCCTTTGTCCCCATTGAGTCGACATGTGCAAAGGTGCCGAGCCTGCGCGGATTGCCTGCTGTCCTGGCCCTTGCCGCGCGGCAGGCCAGCACCGAGAGCCGCCTGACATTGACGCCGATTCCTGCCGGCCAGACCCTGACGACTGACTCCATGACCCTTCTTGCCCTTGGCATCAATCACCGCACCGCCGCCGTTGACGTGCGCGAGCGCGTTGCTTTCACGCCTGCGCAGCTCGATGCCGCGCTGGGCGAATTGAAGCGCCTGCCGGCGGTCTCCGAAGCGGCGGTGCTGTCGACCTGCAATCGTACCGAGCTCTACTGCGTGACCAGCGATGGCGCCAAGTCGGTGCTCGAGTGGCTGGGGCGCTTTCACCGCCTGCCGGTGGAGGAGCTGACACGTTGCAGCTATCAGCACCTGGGAGAAGAGGCGGTACGCCACCTGATCCGCGTCGCGGTGGGGCTGGACTCGATGGTGCTGGGCGAGCCGCAGATTCTGGGCCAGCTCAAGGACGCCTATCAGTTCGCGCGCAACTCGGTGGGCCTGGGCGGTGAGCTCGAGCAGCTCTTCCAGCATATCTTCCAGGTCGCCAAGCAGGTACGCACCGAGACCGGTATCGGCGAGAACCCCGTCTCGGTAGCCTACGCCGCCGTCAGCATGGCCAGCCACATCTTCGATGACTTCTCGCGGGCCAATGCCTTGTTGATCGGTGCCGGCGAGACCATCGAACTCGTCGCGCGTCATCTCAAGGAAGCGGGCATCGCCAACCTGTGCATCGCCAACCGCACCGTGTCGCGCGCCGAGCGTCTGGCTGATGAGCTGGGCGGGAGCGCCATCGGCCTGGAAGGCATCCCGCATGCCCTCGAGAATGCCGATATCGTGATAGCCTCCACCGCTTCCCAGCTGCCGATTCTCGGCAAGGGCATGGTGGAGCGCGCGCTCAAGAAGCGCCGCTACAAGCCGGTGTTCATGGTCGACATCGCCGTGCCGCGCGATATCGAGCCGCAGGTCGGTGACCTCGACGACGTCTTCCTCTATACCGTCGATGACCTGCAGGAAGTGATCGACGAGAATCGTCGCCACCGCGAGCTGGCTGCTGCCCAGGCAGAAGAGCTGATTCGCCAGGGTGTCAACGCCTGGCAGCACCTCAAGCGGGTGCGCAGTGGTGGCGAAGTCATCAAGCGCTACCGCAGCCATGGCGAGCAACTGCGCGCCGAATGCGAGGCGCAGGCGCTGGCGGAGCTCGATCAGGGACGCGACCCCCAGGAAGTGGTCGCGCAGCTGGCTCGCCAGCTGGCCAATCGCTTCATGCATCACCCGACGCTGGCACTGCGCCAGGCCTCGGGAGACGATCGCCAGGATATTCTTCAGACGGCCCAGACGCTTCTGCTCGCGCCGGCTGATTCATCACAGGACCCTTCATGAAAGACAGCCTCATCACCAAGCTCGACACCTTCCATGACCGCTTCGAGGAGATCTCCGCACTGTTGTCGGAGCCCGAAGTGATCGGGAACCAGGCCAGGTTCCGCGACCTGTCGCGGGAGTATGCCGAGCTTGAGCCATTGATCGAGGCATGGCGCCGCCATCGCGGCCTGAACGAAGACCGTGACGCCGCGCTGGCGATGGCGGAGGACAGTGACCCCGAGATGCGCGACATGGCGCGTGAGGAAGTCCGCGATACCGATGCCGCGCTTGAGGTGCTGGAAGCCGAGATCACCCAGCTGCTGATTCCGCGTGACCCGGATGATGGCGCCAACGTCTTCCTCGAGGTGCGCGCCGGCACGGGCGGTGACGAGGCGGCGCTGTTCGCCGGTGACCTGTTCAAGATGTACTCGCGCTACGCCGAGCTCAAGGGCTGGAAGGTCGAGACCGTCAGCGCCAGTCACGGCGAGCACGGCGGCTTCAAGGAAGTCATCGCCCGCGTCAAGGGCGAAGGCGTCTACTCGCGCCTCAAGTTCGAGTCCGGCGCGCACCGTGTGCAGCGCGTGCCTGCTACCGAATCCCAGGGGCGTATCCATACCTCGGCCTGCACCGTGGCGGTGATGCCCGAGGCCGATGAAGTCGGTGACGTCGACATCAATCCGGCCGACCTGCGCGTGGATACCTATCGCAGCTCCGGCGCCGGTGGTCAGCACGTCAACACCACGGATTCCGCGATTCGCATCACCCACCTGCCCACCGGCGTGGTGGTGGAGTGTCAGGACGAGCGCAGTCAGCACAAGAACCGCGCGCGCGCCATGTCACTGCTGGCGGCGCGTCTCAAGCAGGCCGCGGTGGACAGCCAGGCACAGGCCACCTCCGATGCGCGTCGCAAGCTGGTCGGCTCGGGCGATCGCTCCGAGCGCATCCGGACCTACAACTTCCCGCAGGGGCGTCTGACCGATCACCGCATCAACCTGACGCTCTACAAGCTCAATGAAGTGATCGCCGGCCAGCTGGACGAGGTGATCGAGCCGCTGGTGGTGGAATACCAGGCCGATCAGCTGACCGCATTGCAGGAGCAATAAGGTGAGAATCGATGTCACCCTGGCAGCCGCGACTGCCCGCCTGAGCGAGGCGGGCAGTGATTCCCCGCGTCTGGATGCCGAGTTGCTGCTGGGCGAGGTAATGGGGCGTGAGCGCACCTGGTTCTACACCTGGGGCGATCGTGATCTCGAGAGCGAGGCCGGCGCCGAGGGCGTGGCACGTTTCGAGGCGCTGCTGGCGCGTCGGGCCGAGGGCCATCCCGTGGCGCACCTGCTCGGGCGGCGTGAGTTCTATGGCCTGACGCTGGCCTGTTCACCGGCCACGTTGATTCCGCGCCCGGATACCGAGGTCATGGTGGAGTGCGCGCTGGAACTGGCCGAGGCCACCAGCGGCAAGTTGCTGGATCTCGGCACCGGCACCGGTGCCATCGCGCTGGCCTTTGCACGTCATCGCCCGCAGTGGCAGGTGCTGGGGGTCGATCTCATCGAGGAAGCCGTGCAGCTTGCGCGTGGCAATGCCGAGCGCCTGGCGATCGCCAATGCCGAATTCCGCCAAAGTGACTGGTTCAGTGCCGTCACCGAGACCGACTTCGCGCTGATCACTTCCAATCCTCCCTATCTGGCCGATGATGACCCGCATCTCGCGCTTGGCGATGTGCGCTTCGAACCACGCTCGGCGCTGGTCGCGGACAAGTCTGGACTGGCAGATTTCCTGCACCTGATCGCGACGGCACCGCAGCATCTGGCCGCAGGCGGTCATCTGATGCTTGAACATGGTCTTACCCAGGGCAGTGAAGTCCGCGAGGCACTGCGTGCCGGCGGCTTCGTCGACGTCGAGACCCTGGAAGACCTGGGCGGGCGCGAACGCATCACGCTGGGCAAGCTGGCCTGATGCTCGCCGGGCACCGTGTAGCGCTGCTCATCTAGCGGTGCCCGTGCATGATCCACGCTGATAACCTGCGCTTGGCACTCCCGTAGTGCATTCCACCGTTTTTAGTGAAGTCTGCGTGGAATCCTCGTCACAGTACCGCCAGTGAAGGCGTATCCCCTGTTGGCCGGGTATGATAGTAATGAACCTGCATGATTGGCATGGTCATCTGATAACCCCCTTGTTATCCGACGGCCTGACTGCACGGAAGCCAGGAGCACGGATGATCCTGCTGCAAGTCACCCTGCTGGGAAAACTATTACAATGAAAGCAAAATCACGCTCTCTGGACCGCATCGACCTCAAGATTCTGCGTTGCCTGCAAGAGAATGCCCGCATCTCCTATGTCGACCTCGCCTCGGAAGTCGGCCTTTCCACCACGCCGTGCCTGGAGCGCGTCAAACGCCTCGAGCGTGCCGGCGTCATCCGCGGTTACAAGGCGGTGCTCGACCCCAAGGCGCTCAAGGCCAATCTGCTGGTCTTCGTCGAGATCAGTCTCGAGACGCAGTCGCCGTCGGTGTTCGATGAATTCCGCCGCGCCGTCTCCAAGCTGCCGCAGATCCAGGAATGTCATCTGGTCTCCGGTCAGTTCGACTACATCCTCAAGTGCCGGATTCCGGAAATGTCCGCCTATCGTCAGCTGCTCGGCGATGTGGTGCTGACGCTGCCCGGTGTCAAGGAATCCAAGAGCTATGTGGTGATGGAAGAGGTCAAGGAGCAGTTCTCGCTGCATGTGCCCGATATCGAGGAGCTGGATGCCAAGTAGTGGCAAGCCCTGTTGTTGTTAGACAGGGCTCGTGACTCCTCACTTCATTCATCGATAGGCGGCTTCTTTCCCATGCAAGATTCTCAATTGCTGCGCTACTCGCGCCAGATCCTGCTCCCTCAGGTCGACATCGCCGGGCAGCAGCGCCTGTTGGCGGCGCGGGTTCTGGTGATCGGGGCGGGTGGTCTGGGCTGCCCGGCAGCGCTCTATCTGGCAGCCGCGGGCATCGGCACCCTGGTGGTGGCCGATGATGACCACGTCGAGCTGTCCAATCTGCAGCGCCAGATCGCCCATGGTGACGCCGACATCGATCAGCCCAAGGCGAAATCACTCGCTTCCTCGCTGTTGGCGATCAACCCCGATACCGAGGTGATCGCGTTGTCGGAGCGTCTCGAGGGTGAGGTACTGGCCGAGCAGGTCGCGGCGGCAGATGTGGTGCTTGATTGCACGGATCGCTTCAGTTCGCGTTTCCCGATCAATGCCGCCTGCGTGGCAGCGGGCACCCCGCTGGTGTCCGGTGCTGCCATTCGTTTTTCCGGCCAGCTGGCGGTGTTTGATCGCCGCGAGCCACAGGCGCCGTGTTATGGCTGCCTGTATCCGCCGGATGAGCTGGGCGATGAAGAGCTGACCTGCGCCGAGAGCGGTGTCATCGCGCCGCTGGTCGGCATCATCGGTGCCTTCCAAGCGCTGGAAGCGCTCAAGCTGATCAGCGGTGCCGGCAGCGTGCATCGCGGCCTGGCGACCTTCGATGGTCTGACCGGTGAGTGGCGACGCATGGGCCTCAAGCGCGACCCCGGCTGTCAGGTGTGTAGTCAGACGCCATGAGGTAGCCGGGCAAATCGTCGGTATCTCTCCAAGTCAGTCTGTCCCCGAGTCTGTATGTCTCCAGGACAGCATGTCATCAAAAAGCCCCGCAGCCTTTCTGGCTGGCGGGGCTTTTTTGTCGCATGTCGTGGTGGGACGGTCGGCGCTGCGCATGCCGCGCGTGCGCACCACCTGGGTGCGCCATTACCATGAGGTGTTGAAGATTTCTCCCATTCAGCGCAATCAATATGCAGCATTCCGGCGAAACGTGTGGTAAATATCGCAAATATTCCAGTGGATGGTGAATAAACTCAACAATAGCGGATGAGGGGGTGCATGGGCGGCTTCAGATCAGGCACGCAGAGCGAGAGTACTGGCTCGTATTCCTACTACCAGGCCAGCCAGCGTGTGACGCTTGCCCCATGCCCGCCTCTTGCAGGTGAGCAGCGTGCCGATGTCTGCGTGATCGGCGGCGGTGTCACGGGCTGCTCCGCTGCGCTGCATCTGGCCGAGCGTGGCTACTCGGTCATTCTGCTGGAAGCGCAGTCCATCGGTTTCGGAGCCTCCGGGCGCAGTGGCGGGCAGATCCTGCCGGGGCTCGGCACCGATATCGCGACCGTCGAGAAGGCGCTGGGACGCGAGCAGGCACGCGCCATCTGGGAGATGAGCCGCGAGTCCGTGCGTCTGACCGCCGAGCTGGTCGCCAGGCATCGGATTCCCTGCGATTTCACCCAGGGCTACCTGCATGCCGCAGTCAAGCCGCGTCATGTACGCGAACTGCAGGAATTCCAGGCGCGCATGGCACGCGATTACGACTATCACGCGCTGCAGTGGCTGCAGGGCGATGCGCTGCGCGAGCGGGTCGTCACCGATGCCTACCCGGGCGCGTTGCATGATGGCGAGGGCGGTCACCTACATCCGCTCAACTACACCCTCGGACTGGCACGAGCTGCCCAGCAGGCCGGCGCCACGCTCTGCGAGCAGAGTCGGGTGCGTCAGCTCGACCACGGCCAGAGCGGCGATACAGTCGGTGGTACGTCACGGCGTGCCCGTATCCATACCGAGCATGGCTGCGTGAGCGCCGAATTCGTGGTCGTGGCCACCAATGCCTACCTCAATGGCCTCGTCGCCTCGCTGGAAGAGCGCATCATGCGCGTCGCCAATTACATCGTCGCCACCGAACCGCTCAGCGAGGCTCAGGTTGCGCAGGTCCTGCCCCGGGATGACGCGCTTTCCGATGCCAACTTCGTGCTCGACTACTACAGTCTCTCTGCCGACAGACGCCTGTTGTATGGCGGTGAGGTGAGCTATACCGGTCAGGAGCCGCATGGCCTCAAGGCGCGCATGGACAGCAAGATTCGTCGCCTGTTTCCGGTGCTCGATGGCGTGGCGATCGATTACCGCTGGGGCGGTGACGTGGCCATCACCATGAATCGCGCACCCGACTTCGGGCGTCTCGCGCCGAATGTCTATTACGCCCAGGGCTACTCGGGACATGGCATGTCGCTTGCAGGACTGGCGGGCAAGCTGGTCGCCGAGACGATCGCCGGCCAGGCGGAACGTTTCGATATCTTTGCCGCCATGCCGCATCGCCCCTTCGTGGGTGGGCGCTGGCTGCGAACCCCTCTGCTGGTCCTGGCGACCAGCTTCTACACGTTGCGTGATCGGCTCTAGGCCGAGGCCATGATGAAGGTGCTGCACATTTGACACTGTTGAACCCCCCGACAGCCCAAGTGCTGGAAACGACTGGTGAGTAATCGCAAGGGAGGCGCGATGAGCGCGGTGGATGGCAAGGACGCTGGTACACCTGAGCAGCTTGCGACGGCAAAGCCTGTCGCTGTGCGGGCGCCTGGCGGTACGCACGCCAGCGAGAACGTCAGTGAGCATGGCGGTGAGAGCCACGGCGCGAATGCGGATCATCCCGCGCTGACGCGACGCGCGGCGTCCTCCATTCAGCTCAAGGGGCTGCACAAACGCTTCGGCAATGAGGTGGCGGCTCTGGACGGCGTGGATCTGAGCATCCAACCCGGCGAGTTCTTTACGCTGCTGGGCCCTTCGGGCTGTGGCAAGACGACACTGTTGCGGATTCTGGCCGGTCTCGAGGCGCTGGATGAAGGTCAGGTGGTGATCGGCGGACGGGACGTCACCGAAGTACCGCCGCATCAGCGGAGCGTCAACACTGTCTTCCAGTCCTATGCGCTGTTCCCGCATCTCTCGGTGCGCGACAACCTGGCGTTCGGCCTGAAGATGCGTGGCGTCGCTGCCGGGGAGCGCGAGGCCAGGGTTGCCGAGATGGCGGAGTTCATCAAGCTGGGTAACCTGATCGATCGTCGTGTCGACCAGCTCTCCGGTGGTCAGCGTCAGCGTATCGCGCTGGCGCGGGCGCTGGTCTGCGAGCCGGATGTGCTGCTGCTGGATGAGCCGCTGTCGGCACTGGATGCCGGCCTGCGCAGCCAGATCCAGATCGAGCTGCTGCGTCTGCAGAAGCGCCTCGGCATGACCTTCGTCTTCGTCACCCATGATCAGCAGGAAGCGATGGTGATGTCGGATCGCATTGCGGTGCTCGACAGCGGCAGCCTCCAGCAGGTGGGCTCGCCGCGTGAGATCTACGAGCGTCCAGCCAATGCCTTCGTAGCGCGTTTCATGGGGCATGCCAATCTGTTCGACGTCACGGCTCGCGATGACAGCCGCAGTGATGCCATCCGACTGACCACGCCGCTGGGCGTACTGACCGCACAGGCACCGGGCGCTGGCAGCCTGCTGCTGCTGCGCCCCGAGACGCTGGACCTGCGCCGGCGTCCCGCCAGCGAGTTCGAGCGTCACGACGTACTGGAGAATCACTTGCCGGGCCGAGTGCAGGAGCGACTCTACCGCGGCAGCCACGCCGAATATCGCGTCGAGGTGGCGGGTGTCAGCGTGCAGGTGGTGGTCAACAACCGGGGGGGGCAGCTGCCGGACGTCGGTGACCAGGTCGATGTGGTGGTCGCCGCGCAAGATCTGATCACGCTGGGGGAATGACAATGGCCTATCACGCAACCCTGGCCACTGCGCGCAGCCGCGCGGTGGTCGCCGAGTCACGCCACCTGTTGCTGACGGTCGCGCCCGGTGCACTGTGGATCATCGTCTTTCTGGTGCTGCCCAGTCTCTATCTGATGAGCGTGGCCTTCATGACCAACGGCCCCTATGGGCTGCCGGAAATGCCGTTGTCATTGACCTCGTTCACGCAGCTGGCCGGACAGGGCTTTCTCGGCTGGAGTCCGGGCAACCTGATGACGTTGGGGCGCTCGCTGTGGCAGACCGTGCTTTCCACCGTGCTGGTGGTGCTGGTGGCCTACCCGATCGCCTATTACATCTCGCAGTCAGACCAGCGCTGGCGGCCGATCATGCTGCTCGCGGTAGTCGTACCGTCCTGGACCAATCAGGTCATTCGCACCTTTGGCTGGATGAATCTGCTGGCACCGGGCACGCCACTGGCGGAGCTGGCGGAAGCCATGGGCATGATCGCGCCCAACATGGGGCTCTATCCGTCCAATTTCGCGGTCACCCTGGGGCTGGTCTACAACTTCCTGCCGTTCATGGTACTGCCGCTGTACGCCGCCTTCGAGAAGTTGAACCTCTCGCTGGTGGAGGCGGCGCAGGACCTCTACGCCTCGCCGCTCAAGGCCTTCTGGTACGCGGTCTTTCCCCAGACGCTGCCGGGGCTGTTGGCGGGTGTCGTGCTGGTGGCGATTCCAGCCTTCGGCATGTACGTGATTCCAGAGCTGCTGGGCGGCGGCAAGGGCATGATGCTGGGCAATCTGGTCGCCAATCAGTTCGCTGGCAGCGCCAATTGGCCACTGGGAGCGGCGGGCGCGATCCTGATGCTGATCGCGACCTTCATCGGTCTCTACGCCATGCGCCGTATCGGCAAGCGGCTGGGCGGCGGTGAAGAGGTGGTGATATGAAGCGCGGGCGCTTTCACAAGGGATTGCGGGGCTTCTGGTGGCTGACGCTCGGTTTTCTGTATCTGCCGCTGATCGTGGTGATGCTGTTCTCCTTCAATGCCTCCAACAGTGCTGCCAGCTTCACGGGTGTGTCGCTGCGCTGGTATCGGCGTCTGCTGGGCAATGACGCGATTCTGTCGGCGCTGGGCAATTCGCTGCTGCTGGCAGTGGTGTCGTCATTGCTGGCGCTGATGATCGGCACGCTGATCGGGTATGGCATGTATCGCCACCGTCATCGCAAGCTGGGCTGGCTGATCGTGCTGATCTATCTGCCCATCGTGCTGCCGGACATCGTGTTCGGGATCTCGGAAATGACTTTCTTCGTCAAGATCAATGAGTTGACCGGTCTGCTGTCGCCGGGGCTGGCCACCATGACCATCGCACATGTCACCTTCCAGGTGCCGTTCGTGGCGTTGATCGTCTACTCGCGCTTCGTCGGGCTGGACCCGACGCTGTTCGAGGCGGCCAAGGACCTCTACGCGACACCGCGCCAGCGCGTGCAGTTCTTCATGTTGCCGACACTCAAGCCAGCATTGATCTCGGGCTTCCTGCTGTCCTTCACGCTGTCGCTGGACGATTTCGTGATCAGTTTCTTTACCGCCGGACCGGAGAGCGCCACCTTGCCCATCTACATCTGGAGCGCGATACGCAAGGGCGTGACACCGGAAATCAATGCCATCGCCACACTGATGATGGCGGCGGTCGCCCTGGCGGCGCTCATGAGTCTGGTACTGACGCGACGGCGCGCGGCGTCGTGAGCATACGCAATATCCACAGGCGGTCTGACACTGCTGTCCTTGCCGGCGTCGGGTCGGCGCACCCATCACCCATCACTTCTCAAGCACGTTGAGCGGAGCATCAAAATGACAAACAACACGCTGCGTTTCGCTGTTGCCATCGGCAGTCTACTGTTGGCAGGTGCCGTCCAGGCCGAAGACAAGAAGCTGTATCTCTTCAACTGGACCCAGTACATGGACCCGGACATCATCACCGCCTTCGAGGAGAAGTACGGGGTGGAGGTGGTCGAGAACTACTACAACTCGCTGCCGGAAATGCTGGCCAAGCTCAACGCGGGCGGCGTCTCCCAGTACGACATCATCGTGCCGTCCAATTACTACGTGCCACGTCTCATCGAGACTGGCCTGGTGCAGAAGATCGACAAGGCCAAGGTGCCGAATCTGGCCAATGTTGCCGAACAGTTCAGTGACCCGAGCTTCGATCCCGGAGCCGAATATACCGCACCTTATCAGTGGGGCGTGACAGGGCTGGTCTACAACGCCAGTACCTTCAAGGATGCGCCCAAGAGCTGGTCGGTACTGTTCGATCCTGAGGTCAATGGTGCCTGGCCGTTCAGCTTGATGGGAGATGGTCAGGTCAGCATGGGCACCGCCTGTGCCTATCTGGGGCACGGCTATGACTGTACGGATCTCGACGACTGGCGCGAGGCGGCCAAGCTGCTGATCGAGACCAAGCATCGCGACAACTTCAGCGGCTTCTCCGATGGCACGCCGGCACTTCAGCAGCTGGCGCGCAAGGTCACGCACGGCGCGCTGTCCTACAACGGCGATTACCTCTTCTATCTGGATGAGAACCCGGAATCCTTCGCTGACATCAAGTTCGTCATCCCCGAGGAAGGGGCCGAGAAGTGGGTCGATTCAATGATGATCCCGGCCAAGGCACCGCATCCTGAGCTGGCGAATGCCTTCATCAACTTCATTCTCGATGCCAAGGTCGGTGCACAGCTTTCCAACTACAACTATTACGCCAGCCCCAACGCCGCGGCGTCCCCGTATCTGGATGAGGTGCTGACCCAGCCGCCGATCCAGCCCTCCGAAGAGGACATGAAGCGACTGCGCTTCTCGCCGAGCCTCTCCGGTCAGCAGTTGCAGGTCTTCCAGCAGCTGTGGTCGGAAGTGCAGTCCCGCTGAGGCGACGCGTCACGCCTGTCAGTGGCATGACAGGCGTGATCTCGAGATCCGTGCGAAGCGCTGCAGAGGGCTTGCCGGACCGGGTACCTGACGTGATTTCGCCAGATGTGCATCCACGCATGGAGCATCGTGATGACAGACAACAAGCTGCGCTTCGCCATGGCCATCAGTGGTCTGCTGATGGCTGGCGTCGTCCAGGCCGAAGACAGGAAGCTGTATCTCTTCAACTGGACCCAGTACATGGACCCGGACATCATCACCGCCTTCGAGGAGAAGTTCGGCGTGGAGGTGGTCGAGAACTACTACAACTCGCAGCCGGAAATGGTCGCCAAGCTGAATGCCGGGGGCGTCTCCCAGTACGACATCATCGTGCCCTCCAGTTACTACGTACCGCGGCTGATCGAGATGGGCCTGGTGCAGAAGATCGACAAGGACAAGGTACCGAATCTGGCCAATCTCGCCGAGCAGTTCCGTGATCCGGTGCTGGGCGAAGGACTGGATTATGCCGCGCCCTATCAATGGGGTGTCACGGGGCTGGTCTACAACGCCAGTACCTTCAAGGAGGCCCCGAAGAGCTGGTCCATATTGTTTGATCCTGCCGTCAATGATGCTTACCCCTTCGGCATGATGACCGGCGGACAAGTCAGCATGGGCATCGCCTGTGCCTATCTCGGCCACGGCTATGACTGTACCGATCTCGATGACTGGCGCGAGGCGGCCAGGCTGCTGATCGAGACCAAGCATCGTGGCAACTTCAGTGGCTTCTCCGATGGCACGCCCGCACTGCAGCAGCTGGCGCGCAAGGTCACGCATGCCGGGCTCTCCTTCAATGGCGATTATCTGTTCTATCGTGAGGAAAACCCGGAGTCCTTCGCTGACATCAAGTTCGTCATCCCCGAGGAGGGCACCGAGAAGTGGGTGGATTCGATGATGATTCCGGCCAGGGCGCCACACCCCGAGCTGGCGAATGCCTTCATCAATTTCATTCTCGATGCCAGGGTCGGTGCACAGCTCTCCAACTACAACTACTACGCCAGTCCCAATGCCGCCGCGGTACCGTATCTGGATGAGGTACTGACTCGGCCGCCGATTCAGCCCTCCGAAGAGGACATGGCGCGACTGCGTTTCTCTCCGAGTCTCTCCGGCGAGCAGCTGCAGATCTTCCAGCAGTTGTGGTCCGAGGTGCAGGCACGCTGAGCGCTGGCATTAGGGTCTATCGAAGCAGGCTGTCGAGTGCATGGCCTGCCCTGTAGCGTTCAAGGAAGGTGTCATGAAGTACGAATCCACTGGTCGCGAAGGCGACGAAGCCGTGCTGCAGGAATGGTTTACGGCACATGGCATCACCGAGGTGGAATGTCTGGTCACCGACCTGACCGGCATTCTCAAGGGCAAGATCATGCCGGCGCGCAAGTACCTCAATGGCGGTCGGCCGCGTCTGCCGGACTCCATCTTCATCCAGACCGTCACCGGTGGGTATCCGGATGATGAAGACAGTCGCTTCTGGAATCCGGCCGAGCAGGACATGCAGCTGATCCCGGATACCAGCGCCGTCTATCTGGTGCCCTGGGCGGAAGACCCCACCGCGCAGATCATCCATGACTGCTATTACCTCAATGGCGATCCGGTGGAGCTGTCGCCGCGCTATGTGCTCAAGCGAGTGCTGGCCCTGTATGCCGCACGTGGCTGGAAGCCGGTGGTGGCTCCTGAAGCCGAGTTCTATCTGGTCAAGACCAACAAGGATTCCGACTACCCGCTGGAGCCGCCCATCGGGCGCAGCGGTCGTCAGGAGAGCAGTCGTCAGTCCTATTCCATCGATGCGGTCAATGAATTCGATCCGCTCTTCGAGGAAATGTATGACTACTGCGAGGCCATGGGGCTGGATCTCGATACCCTGATCCATGAAGAGGGGGCCGGGCAGATGGAGGTCAATTTCGAGCATGGCGACCCGCTGGCGCTGGCCGACCAGGTCGTGATGTTCAAGCGCACGCTGCGCGAGACGGCATTGCGCCATGGCATGTACGGCACCTTCATGGCCAAGCCGATGGCCTATCAGCCGGGCAGCTCGATGCATATCCATCAGAGCCTGGTGGATGTCGCGACCGGCAGGAACCTGTTCGCGGATGATGAGGGGCGTGCCAGCACCCTGTTTCGCAACTTCATCGGCGGCTTGCAGACCTACATGCCGTCCGCGATGCCGTTCTTCGCGCCCAACGTCAATTCCTATCGCCGCCTGATGCGCAGCGAGACCAGTGGCTCCGCGCCGATCAACGTCGAGTGGGGGTTTGACAACCGCACCGTCGGCTTGCGAGTGCCGGTGTCAGATGCCGAGGGGACGCGAGTCGAGAACCGCCTGGCCGGTGCCGATGCCAATCCCTACCTGGTGATGGCTGCCTCGCTGGCCTGCGGCTATCTGGGCATGATGGCGCAGATCGAACCGCGTCCGCCGGCCGTGGGGTCTGCCTGGGAGGGCGGCAACAGCCTGCCGGACGATATCGGGCCTGCCCTGAATGCGCTGCACTCCTGCAAGCCATTGGCGGATATTCTCGGCGAGCGCTTCGTGAAGAGCTACCTGGCCGTCAAGCGTGCCGAGCATCGCGAGTACTTCCAGGTCATCAGCTCCTGGGAGCGCGAACACCTGCTGTTGCGTGTCTGACGCGATGTCACTGGTAGCGGCAATCTGACCCTTCAGAGGGACGAGGCGTTCCGAGGGTTGCAGTGAGCTGCAGTCTGTCCTGGAGTGGTTGTTTTTTGGCGATTATTGCATGTCAATATTAGTGTTTTTCAAGCTTTTGTCCGTGATATCGTGCAGTGGTGTTGATTAAAATAACCACAAGGAAAGGGTCATGAGTGCCACTTCGCCTCTGGAGCATGCTGCCTCCTGGTATGCAGCCTCCGCCAATGCCGTGCCCGAACGTCCTCCGCTTGCGGGGGATGTCAGCTGTGATGTCTGCGTCGTCGGTGCCGGCTTCACCGGCATCTCGGCAGCGCTGCATCTGGCCGAACAAGGCCTGAAGGTGATGGTGCTGGAGGCCGCCCGCGTGGGTTACGGCGCCTCCGGTCGCAATGGCGGGCAGATCGTCAACAGCTACAGCCGCGACATGGATGTGATCGAGGCGCGTTTCGGTATCCAGACGGCACGCGCGCTGGGCGACATGGCCTTCGAGGGCAATCGCATCATTCGAGAGCGTATCGCCGGTCATGGCATCGATTGTGATCTGCGGGACGGCAATCTGTTCGCGGCCTGCAATGCCCGTCAGCTCAAGGGGCTCAAGGAGCACAAGGCGCTGTGGGAGCGCTATGGCAACACCAGCCTAGAGTTGCTCGAGGGGGATGCCTACAAGCGCGAAGTGAGTGCCGAAGGCTATACTGGCGCGCTGGTCGATCACTCCGGTGGCCATATCCATCCGCTCAATCTGGTGTTGGGCGAAGCCGCAGCCTTCGAATCACTGGGCGGTGTGATCTTCGAGCACAGCCCGCTGGTGAGTCTCGAGCATGGCGGCCCCGTCGTGCTCAAGACGGCTGGCGGCACCCTGCGCGCCGACCGTGTGGTGATGGCGGGCAACGCCTACCTCAATGGCGTGCTGCCGGAGCTCGAGAGCAAGTCGATGCCCTGCGGCACCCAGATCATCACTACCGAGCCGCTGGCGGATGACGTGGCGCGAGGTCTGCTGCCCAACGACATGGCGGTGGAAGACTGCAATTACCTGCTCGATTACTACCGCCTGACGCGTGACAACCGACTCATCTTCGGGGGTGGCGTCAATTATGGCGGAGAAGACCCCCGCAACATCGAAGCCCTGATTCGTCCCAAGATGCTCAAGGTCTTCCCGCAACTGGCCAGCGTCAGGATCGACTACGCCTGGAGCGGCACCTTCCTGATGACGCTCAACCGTCTGCCGCAGTTCGGCGTGCTCAATGACAACGTCTATTACGCCCAGGGCTATTCCGGCCACGGCGTGACCTGCAGCCATCTGGCAGGGCGCTTGATCAGTGAGGTGATGACCGGCCGTGATGGCCGCTTCGATGCCTTCGCCGGCCTGCCGCACCTGCCATTCCCCGGGGGGCGCATGCTGCGGGTGCCGCTGTCTGCCGTGGGCGCCTGGTACTACCAGACCCGCGACAAGCTCGGTATCTGATCAGTCTGTTCTCCAGAACGGCCCGAAGCCGCCTTCCTTGTGGGACGGCGGCTTTTACATGAGGCAGAGCCCGTGATGCTGGCCCGGTACGCAACGCACTGCGCCCCGACCAGAAGGCGGGGCGCAGGCGGGTGTCGCTGGGCAGGGGCGATCTGATTTCTGTCCGTACCTCACCGAGGTGGCCGTGCAAGCGCTGATCAAGGATGGCGCGGACAGCGACGGTTTTCATGATTGTCATGTCCTGAGGCCCGGTCTCGTGGCAATCGAGATGACTAGATGTTGCGCAGATACCAGTCGTATTCCAGACGGCTGATGATCTGCATGGCCGCTTCACGCTCCGCGCGACGGCCGGCGATGAACACGTTCAGGAAGCGTTCGCTGAAGGCTTCCGTCAGGGGCGCGCTTTCCTCGAGCAGGGTCAGGGCTTCGGGCCAGCTGTTGGTCAGGCTGGGCTCGAACTGGTCATAGGCATTGCCGATGACGGGCTCGCCCGGCGAGATCTGGTGTTGGATGCCGTGAATGACGGACGCCAGCAGGGTAGCGACCAGCAGGTAGGGATTGACGTCAGCGCCGGCGACACGATGCTCGAACCGGCGGGCATCATTGGGGCCGGAGGGGATGCGGATGGCCACCGAGCGGTTGTCGAAGCCCCAGGTCGGCGCCATCGGCACGTACAGACCCTGCTGGAAGCGACGATAGGAATTCAGGTTGGGTGCGAACAGCGCCATGGAAGCGGGCATCAGTTCCAGCAGTCCACCGATGGCGTGACGCAGCGTCTCGGTGCCCAGCGGGTCCTCGTCCGGGGCCGCGAAAACATTGTGGCCATGCGGGTCCACCAGGCTCATGTGGACATGCATGCCATTGCCGGCCTCGTCGCCATACGGCTTGGCCATGAAGGTGGCATCGAAGCCGTGGCGCAGGGCGACCCCCTTGATGAGGCGCTTGAGCAGCACGGCACTGTCACAGGCCTTCATGGCGTCATCGAGATGGATCAGGTTGATCTCGAACTGACCCGGAGCACACTCCTTGAGCGCGGTATCCAGTGGCAACTGCTGCACGCGCGCCGCGTCCTGGATCTCCTCGAGGAAATCGGCGTATTCGTCCAGCTCGCCGATGGAATAGAGCTGGCTCTCCGTGGCGCGTTCACCGGTCGTCGGAGAGCACGGCGGCTGGACCATGCCCAGATCATCGCGTTCACGATCCACGAGATAGAATTCAAGTTCCAGTGCCACGACCGCCTTGAGTCCCATGTCGGCCAGCAGATCGACCTGTTTCTGCAGCTGGTTGCGCGGGTCGGCGAAGAAGGGACCGTCCTTGTCATCGCGCATGTTCATCAACAGCTGGCCCTGCTTGCCGTTGCGCAGCCAGGGAGCCGGCATCAAGGTGCCGGGGATGGGGCGGCAGACCTGATCCCCATCGCCCGACTCCAGCCCCAGCCCCGTCTCTTCAATGGTATTGCCGGCGATATCGATGGCGAACACGGAGCCCGGCAGGTTGATGCCATGCTCGTAGGCCTTTTCCAGATTCTCGCGCGGGATGCGCTTGCCGCGCTGGATGCCACTGATATCGCTGATCAGCAGGTCGATGTTCTCGATTTCCGGATGGCGATCCAGAAACTCTCTGGCCTCATCGACGGGGTGGGTGTACATGGAGGTCACCTGTGAAACTGGGTTGTTGTCCTTCATATATCGTCACGGCTACACGTGTTGTCAAATAATTTACAATATTGTCCAGATGGCGTGAGCAGACTTTTCGTGGGTTGTGTTTTTAATGCCATGAAAAACAGTAGGTTGATTGAATGGTGGGTATTGTCGCTTTTTGTCCAGTTGGCAAGAAATGACGTTCAGTCTATGTTGAGAAAACCTTGCCACTTCACTTGCTCATGCCATCTGTCGGAAAGGAGATTCCATGACACCCCGCCCTCTGGTTGGCGTCATCGCCTGTCGTCGCACGATTGAAGGTCATCCGGCGCACATGGTGACGGACAAGTACGTCAGTGCTCTGCGTGAATTCGGTCTCGAACCGGTGATCATCCCGGTGTGGGAGGATATCGAGGAGGCGTCGGCCCGAGCCTTGCTGGCACGGATGGATGGACTGCTGCTGACCGGCAGCTACTCCAACATGCATCCCTCTCGCTACGGTGAGGCCGTCGCGCCGGAGAATACCTACGAGGATCTGGCGCGTGATGCGGCGGTGATGTCCTGGGTGCCATTGGCTCTCGAGTTGCAGCTGCCGTTGCTGGGGATCTGTCGCGGTTTCCAGGAGTTGAACGTGGTCTTCGGCGGCAGTCTGCATCAGGCCGTCCAGACGGTGCCGGGCCTGATGGACCATCGCGAGCCCAGTGGCGACCAGGACACACAGTATGCTCCTTGCCATCCGATCAGCATTGCGCCGGATGGCGTGCTGGCAGCGCTGTATCCCGGCTCCGGGGCGCAGGTCAATTCGCTGCATCAGCAGGGTATCGCACGTCTCGGCGATGGCCTGCGGGTCGAAGCCGTTGCACCGGATGGCCTGGTCGAGGCGATCTCGATCAGCGAAGCCCGGGCCTTCACGCTGGCCGTGCAGTGGCACCCCGAGTGGAAGCCCCGTGAGCATCCGCTCTATGAGGCGCTGCTGGAGGGCTTTGCCTCGGCCTGTCGCGAGAAGGCTGAAAGCAGCGTGTCGAGGGTTCGCCCCACCTGTCGCGAGGAGGCGTGAAGATGTCGGCCAATGAGAATGGCGCACGCCTTCAAGCGCTGGATACGCGACACCATCTGCATCCCTTCACCGACTTCAAGCAGCTGGGTGAACAGGGCAGTCGCATCATCACCGGTGGCAGCGGTGTCTATATCGAGGACGCCGATGGTCAGCGGATTCTGGATGGCATGGCAGGACTGTGGTGCGTGAACCTCGGTTATGATCAACCAGAGCTGGTCGCAGCGGCCAGCCAGCAGATGACGCAACTGCCGTACTACAACACCTTCTTCAAGACCGCTCATCCGCCGGCGATCGAATTGGCGGCCGAGCTGTGTCGTCTCGCGCCGGAGCACATCAACCACGTCTTCTTCACCGGTTCCGGCTCTGAGGCCAATGACAGCATGCTGCGCATGGTCAGGCGGTTCTGGGCGCTCAAGGGTCAGCCGGAAAAGCAGTGGATCATCGCGCGCGAGAATGGCTATCACGGCTCGACCGTCGCGGGCATGAGCCTGGGTGGCATGGCGCCGATGCATGCCCAGGGTGGCCCCTGCGTGCCCGGCATCACGCATATCCGCCAGCCTTACTGGTTCGCGGAAGGCCGTGAAACTCCGGAACTTGAAACACGCAGCCGAGACGATTTCGGGCGACTGTGTGCCGAAGCGCTGGATACACGTATTCAGGAACTGGGCCCAGACAACGTGGCCGCCTTCCTGGCGGAGCCCGTGCAGGGCGCCGGTGGTGCCATCATGCCGCCGGACAGCTACTGGCCAGCGATCAAGGCGGTGCTGGCGAAATATGACATCCTGCTGGTGGTGGATGAGGTCATCTGTGGCTTCGGTCGTCTCGGGGAATGGTTCGGCAGTCAGCATTACGACCTGAAGCCTGATCTGATGCCCATCGCCAAGGGCCTGTCGTCCGGCTACCTGCCGATCGGTGGCGTACTGGTGGGGGACCGCGTCGCCGAGACCTTGATCGAGGAGGGCGGCGAATTCTTCCACGGCTTCACCTACTCCGGTCATCCCGTGTGTGCCGCCGTGGCGCTCAAGACCCTCGAGATCATGCAGCGCGAGGATATCGTCACCCGCGTGCGTGATGACCTGGGGCCGTATCTGGCCAGCCGCTGGGCAACGCTGGCGGATCACCCGCTGGTCGGCGAGGCGCGTTCGCTTGGCCTGATGGGGGCGCTGGAGCTGGTGGCCGACAAGGCCAGTGGCGAGCGTTTCGAGGCATCCCTGGCGGTCGGCAATCTGTGTCGCGATATCTGCTTCGAGACCGGCCTGGTGATGCGTTCGGTAGGCGACACCATGATCATCTCGCCGCCGCTGGTGATCACGCATGAACAGATTGATGCACTGATCAGTCTGGCACTCGCGGCACTGGATGAAACGGCGCGTCAGCTGGCGACTGGCGGTCATGGTGCTGCTCCTTCAGCAACCTCCTCCTCTCTTCTGTCGCAGCACTCTTCTTCCCTGACTTCGGAATCCTGATCATGAGCCGTCCCCAGACATTGTCCGATTGGCAGGCACTGGCCGCCCGTGTGACCCCGCAGCTGGAAGGCAATGCCTTCATCAATGACGAATTCGTGCCGGCGGTCAGTGGTGAGACCTTCGATAGTCTCAATCCTGCCACCGGAGAGCGGCTGGCGATGGTCGCCAGCTGTGACAGCGCCGATGCCGAGATCGCCATTCGCCATGCGCGTGCCGCCTTCAAGCGTGGAGTCTGGTCGCGCATGGCACCTGTCGAGCGCAAGGGCGTGATGCTCAGGCTGGCCGCGCTGATGGAAGCCCATCAGGATGAGCTGGCATTGCTGGATAGCCTCGACATGGGCAAGCCGGTCACCAGCGCGCTGAATGACATGGCCGGGGCGATCGGCTCGATCCGCCATCAGGCCGAATCCATCGACAAGCTGTACGGTGAGGTGGCCCCGACAGGCGAGCAGGCGCTGGGCATGGTGCTGCGCGAACCGCTGGGCGTGGTGGCCTCCATCGTGCCCTGGAACTTTCCGCTGATGATGACGGCGTGGAAGATCGCCCCGGCGCTGGCAGCGGGCAACAGCGTCATCCTCAAGCCGTCGGAGAAATCACCGCTGTCGGCGCTGCGTCTGGCGGCGCTGGCTCGCGAGGCCGGTATCCCGAGCGGCGTCTTCCAGGTGCTGCCGGGCTTCGGGCACACCGTCGGGCGTGCGCTGGCGCTGTCGATGGATGTCGAATGCCTGGCCTTCACCGGCTCCACCGCCGTCGGCAAGCAGCTGATGCAGTATGCCGGGCAGTCGAATCTGAAGCGTGTCTTCCTGGAGTGTGGCGGCAAGAGTCCCAACATCGTCTTCGCCGATTGCGCCAATCTGGATCGCGTCGCCGAGAGCGCTGCGGCCGCCATCTTCTACAACCAGGGCGAGGTCTGCATCGCGGGTTCCCGTCTGTTGGTGGAGGATTCGATCCGCGATGCCTTCGTGGCCAGGGTGGTGGCGGCTGCCGAACGCATGCAGCCCGGCGACCCGCTGGACCCGGCAAGCTTCATGGGCGCGATGGTCGACAGAACCCAGTATGAGCGCGTGATGGGCTATATCCGTCAGGGCGTCGAGGAGGGCGCGGCATTGCGCGTCGGCGGTGAGGAAGTCGACGGCCCCGGGCTCTTCATCCGTCCGGTGGTCTTCGATGGCGTCACGCCCGAGATGGCGATCGGCTGTGAGGAAATCTTCGGGCCGGTGCTGTCCGTGTTCGGCTTCGAGACCGAAGACGAGGCGCTTGAGTTGGCCAATGACAGTGATTTCGGACTGGCGGCAGGGGTGTGGAGTCAGGACATCGACCGCATCATGCGCGTGACGCGTCGACTCGAATCCGGTCAGGTCTTCGTCAACAACTGGGCGGGGGGCGACCAGACCATGCCCTTCGGCGGAGTGAAGCAGTCCGGCAACGGCCGCGACAAGTCGCATCACTCGCTGGCGGAATATACCCAGCTCAAGAGTGTCTGGATCGAGCTGAGCTGATTCATCACTCGTGATGAAGCTCCTGAAAGACAAAGAGGCCACGCGATCGCGTGGCCTCTTTGTTTCTGTCTGCCGCATGAACTAGAACATGCGGGCTGGCGTCGCGCAGCTGACCAGACGACACTCGACATCACCGATGTTGCGGAAGCGATGCGGCACGTTGGTATCGAAGTAGTAGGCTTCGCCTGCCTTCAATACTCGCGTGTCGCCGCCGATGGTGATCTCGATCTCGCCCTCGATGATCACTCCGGCCTCTTCACCCTGGTGAGTGATCATCTCGCGGCCGGTATCACTGATCGGCGGGTAGGTCTCGATCATGAAGGACAGGGCGCGGTCACGACGCTTGGCGCCCACCAGCTTGAAGATCACCTCGCCGCTACCGACATTGGTGAGCTCGTCCGCGTCGTAGAAGACCTTGCCGGTGTTCTCGAGCTCCATGGTGAAGAAGTCGCCGACGCTCATGGGAATGGCGGCGAGAATCTTCGACAGTGAGCTCACCGACGGGCTGACCTTGCCCTGTTCGATCAGAGACAGGCTGGAGTGGGTCACGCCGCAGCGCTTGGCCAGCTCGCGTTGCGAGATACCACGTAGAGTTCGCAGCGCCCGCAGGCGTGCACCGACATCATCTGCCATCAGAACTTCCTTTGCGAAGCGACGATTGACTGGAGTTGGCTGCCGTCGTGGACCGACAACGGCCAGCCTCGGAGTATCCGCGACTGGCCGTTGCATGCAGCGACAGGGTGGCTCGGGAGCGACTGGCTCAGCTGAGGTTGTCGAGCTTGTCCTTGAGCACCTTGTTGACCTGTTGCGGGTTGGCGGTACCGCGCGAGGCCTTCATCACCTGACCGACGAAGAAGCCGATCATCTTGCCGCGCTTGTCCGGTTCGGCTTCCTGGTACTGGGTCACCTGAGCCGGGTTGTCGGCGATCACCTGATCGACCACGGCTTCGATGGCGCCGCTGTCAGTGACCTGCTTGAGGCCGCGTGATTCGATGATCTCGTCGGCGCTCTCGCCTTCGCCATCCCACAGTGCGGCGAACACCTGCTTGGCGGCCTTGCCGTTGATGGTCTCATCGACGATGCGCTTGATCAGTCCACCCAGCTGGGCCGCGGAAACCGGGCTGACGGTGATGTCGAGGTTTTCCTTGTTGAGACGGCCGGTCAGCTCGCCCTGCACCCAGTTGGCAGCCTGCTTGGCATCGCCGCAGACATCCTTCACTTCCTCGAAGAAGTCGGCCATCTCGCGGCTGGCGGACAGCACGCTGGCGTCATAGGCGGACAGGCCCAGTTCGCTCTCGAAACGGGCGCGCTTCTCGGCCGGCAGTTCCGGCAGGGTCTGGCGCAGGTGTTCGATGTAGGCCTCGTCGACTTCCACCGGCAGCAGGTCCGGGCACGGGAAGTAGCGGTAGTCGTTGGCTTCTTCCTTGGTGCGCATGCTGCGCGTCTCGTCGGCGTCCGGGTCGTACAGGCGGGTTTCCTGTACCACCTTGCCGCCGTCCTCGATCAGCTCGATCTGACGCTCCACCTCGAAGTGGATGGCGCGCTCGATGAAGCGGAAGGAGTTGACGTTCTTGATCTCGGCGCGGGTGCCGAAGGCTTCCTGGCCCTTGGGGCGTACCGAGACGTTGACGTCGCAACGCAGCGAGCCTTCGGCCATGTTGCCGTCGGAGATGCCGAGATACGTCACGATGGCGTGGATCGCCTTGACGTAGGCCACGGCTTCCTTGGCGGAGCGCATGTCCGGCTCGGACACGATTTCCAGCAGCGGCGTGCCGGCGCGGTTGAGGTCGATGCCGGTCATGCCCTGGAAGTCTTCGTGCAGCGACTTGCCGGCGTCTTCCTCGAGGTGGGCATGGTGGATGCGGATCGACTTGCGCGTGCCATCCTCGAGCAGGATCTCGAGTTCCCCCGGGCCGACGATGGGCTGGTCCATCTGGCTGGTCTGGTAGCCCTTGGGCAGGTCCGGATAGAAGTAGTTCTTGCGCTCGAACACCGAACGGCCGGCCACGGCGGCATTGACGGCGAGACCGAAGCGCACGGCCATGGCCACGGCCTGCTCGTTGAGCACCGGCAGGGTGCCCGGCAGGCCGAGATCGACCGCGCTGGCCTGGGTGTTGGGCTCGGCACCGTAGGTGGTGGACGAGCCGGAGAAGATCTTTGACTGGGTGGCGAGCTGAGCGTGAACCTCAAGCCCGATTACGACTTCCCATTGCATCAGGCTTGCTCCTGTCCGAATTCCGGGCGCTGGCGATGCCAGTCGGTGAGTTGCTGGAACTGGTGCGCGACGCCCAGCAGGGTCTGCTCACCGAAGTGCGGGCCGAGGATCTGCAGACCCACCGGGCGCTTGCCTGCCAGGCCGGCCGGCACGCTGATGCCCGGAATGCCCGCCAGGTTGATGGCGATGGTGTAGAGATCCTGCAGGTACATGGACAGCGGGTCCTTGTGCGCGCCGAGATCGAACGCCGGGGTCGGCGCCGCCGGGCCCATCAACACATCGACCTGGTCGAAGGCATCGAGGAAGTCCTGGCGGATCAGGCGACGCACCTTCTGGGCCTTGATGTAGTAGGCATCGAAGAAGCCTTCGGACAGGGTGTGCGTGCCGATGATGATGCGACGCTTCACCTCATCGCCGAAGCCTTCTTCCCGCGTGCGCTTGTAGAGGTCTTCCAGGTCCTGCGGGTCCTTGCAGCGATGGCCGAAGCGCACGCCGTCGTAACGTGACAGGTTGGAGGAGGCCTCGGCCGGCGCGATCACGTAGTAGGTCGGGATGGCCAGGTGGGTATGCGGCAGCGAGATTTCCTGCACGCTGGCACCGGCATCCTCGAAGACCTTGATCGCGGCACGTACGGAAGCTTCGACTTCCTCGGACAGGCCTTCGCCGAAGTATTCCTTTGGCAGGCCGATCTTCAGGCCCTTGAGGTTGTAGTCCAGCCCTTCGACGTAATCCGGCACGCCGCGCACCACGCTGGTGGAGTCGCGCGGATCGGCGCCGGCGATCACGTTCATCAGGCGCGCGCAGTCTTCGGCGGAGCGAGCCATCGGGCCGCCCTGATCGAGACTGGAGGCATAGGCGATCATGCCGTAGCGCGAGACGCGACCATAGGTCGGCTTGAGGCCGGTGATACCACAGAAGGCGGCCGGCTGGCGGATGGAACCGCCGGTGTCGGTGCCGAGTGCGGCCGGCGCAAGGCCTGCCGCGACGGCGGCGGCACTGCCGCCGGAGCTGCCGCCCGGGACGGCGGACAGGTCCCACGGGTTCTTGACGGCACCGTAGTGGCTGTTCTCGTTCGAGGAGCCCATCGCGAACTCATCGAGGTTGGTCTTGCCGAGTATCACCACGCCTTCGGCCTTGAGCTTCTCGATCACGGTGGCGTCGTAGGGCGAGACGAAGTTGTCGAGCATCTTCGAGCCGCAGCTGGTGCGCACACCTTCGGTGCAGAAGATGTCCTTGATGGCCATCGGCACGCCGGTCAGCGCGGCGGCATTGCCAGCGGCACGGCGTGCATCGGCGGCATCCGCATCACGCAGCGCGTCTTCGCGGCACAGGGTGATGTAGCTGTTGAGCTCGCCGTCGAGGCGTTCGATACGGGCCAGGAAGGCTTCCGTCAGCTCGCGGCTGGTGTATTCGCCGGCCTCCAGGCCTTGCGCCAGCTCACTGAGCGTCTTGTCATGTAGTGCAATGGACGATGACATGTTCGATTCCATCAGTGCAGACGATGCGCCGGGCATCGTCCGCAGAAATTCCGGGGCGGACGGGGCGTGCCGCGTGACGTGGTATCCGATGGCAGCCGATCACGATGCGTGAGCGGCCCGCCAGGCGAGATCACTCGACG
Source organism: Cobetia sp. MB87 (assembly GCF_011319755.1). NCBI lineage: Bacteria > Pseudomonadati > Pseudomonadota > Gammaproteobacteria > Oceanospirillales > Halomonadaceae > Cobetia > Cobetia sp. MB87. The sequence goes on from NZ_VFBC01000007.1 coordinate 110,764, forward strand.
ACGCGCGGAACCAGATACAGACCCTGCTCTGTGGCCGGGGCCACCTGCTGAAAACGCTCGCGCTGATTCGATTCGGTGACTTCGTCCGCGCGCAGGCGTTGCGTGGCTTCCAGCGGGTGCGCCAGCGGTGCGACGCCGTCGGTATCGACCTGTTGCAGCTGGTCGACCATGGCGAGAATCCGGTTGAGATCCTCGACGTAGGCTTCGGCATCCTGCGAGGCAAGACCCAGGCGTGCGAGGTGAGCGGCACGCAGCACATCTGAATGTTCAAGGGCCATTGAAGTTTCCCTGTCTTGGCTTCGAGAGGCTTGAGGTGACGGCAGGAGTCGGAGACGGCCACGCGGAACTGGGCTGGCGCGACGTGCGCGAAAAGCCGAATTCGAAAATTGTGGTGTCCCGGCAAACCCGATGCCCGTTACCCTGTAAAACAGCGCGCTTTGCAGCGATGGAGCAATCTGTCGCCGAATGCGCCGTTACAGTGTGATTCGGCGTGAAATGTACCACATCTGCGTCGCTCTGGCAGGCGTGTCAGCTTGCCGCCATGGGGTGGCAATGGTACCGTTCGCGTCTGCACAGGGTTCCGGTCTGGACTAGGTGATCAACTTCCATGTTTAAACGTTTACGTGGGCTGTTCTCGAGCGATCTGTCGATCGATCTGGGTACTGCCAACACGCTTATTTATGTGCGCGGTCGCGGTATCGTGCTCGACGAGCCCTCAGTCGTGGCCATTCGCCAGTCCGGGAATGCCCGCAGTGTGGCGGCCGTCGGTGCCGATGCCAAGCGCATGCTGGGGCGTACCCCCGGCAATATCACGGCCATCCGTCCGATGAAGGACGGCGTCATCGCCGACTTCACCGTTACCGAACAGATGCTCCAGCATTTCATCCGCAAGGTGCATCAGAGCACCTTCCTGACACCCAGCCCCCGTGTGCTGGTGTGTGTGCCGTGCATGTCGACCCAGGTCGAGCGTCGCGCCATCAAGGAATCGGCCGAAGGGGCCGGCGCGCGTGAGGTCTACCTGATCGAGGAGCCGATGGCTGCCGCGATCGGTGCGGGCTTGCCGGTGGAAGAAGCGATGGGCTCCATGGTGGTCGATATCGGTGGTGGTACCACTGAAATCGCCATCATCTCGCTCAATGGCGTGGTCTATTCCGAATCCGTGCGTATCGGCGGTGACCGCTTCGACGAAGCCATCACCTCCTATGTGCGTCGCCACTACGGCAGCCTGATCGGTGAGGCGACGGCCGAGCGCATCAAGGAAGAGATCGGTTGTGCCTATCCGGGCGGTGAGCTGCGCGAGATCGACGTGCGCGGCCGCAACCTGGCAGAAGGCATTCCGCGTTCCTTCACGCTCAACTCCCACGAGATCCTCGATGCGCTGCAGGAGCCGCTGGCGGCCATCGTCTCGGTGGTCAAGAGCGCGCTCGAGCAGTCTCCGCCGGAGCTGGCTTCCGACATCGCCGAGCGCGGCCTGGTGCTGACCGGTGGTGGTGCGCTGCTGCGTGACATCGACAAGTTGATCGCGGAAGAGACGGGCCTGCCGGTGATCATCGCCGAAGACCCGTTGACCTGCGTGGCGCGTGGCGGTGGCAAGGCGCTGGAAATGATCGATCAGCACACCTTCGAGCTGCTGTCGAGCGATTGACCTCGTCCGGGGCCGGGCATGCTGTGTGCTGTACGGCTGGTCCCGGCCTGTCGGAGGAAGTGCTATCAAACCCCTGTTCACGCGTGGCCCCGTGCCCGGTTACCGCATGCTGTTGTGCGCGGTGCTGTCACTCGCGCTGATGTTTGCCGAAGATCGCTTCAGCTGGATGGTCGATGTGCGCGCCAGCATGGCGACGCTGGTATCGCCCGTGCAGTGGGTCGTCAGCTTGCCGACGGAAGGCATCAGCTGGGGGGCACTGGTGTTTGCCGACCAGCAGGAGCTGGCCGACGAGAATCGCGCGCTGCGCGAACAGCTGCTCAATCTGTCCAGCCGTGTGCAACGCATGGCGAGCCTGACCTCCGAGAATACGCGCCTGCGCGAATTGCTCAATGCCGGGCAGCGTAGCGACATCCCCTATATCACCTCCCAGTTGCTGACCCTCGATGCTGACCCGTTCTCCCACCGCATGGTGGTGGACCGCGGCGAGCAGGATGGCGTGCGCATCGGCTTGCCGGTGCTCGATGCCTATGGCCTCGTCGGGCAGGTCATCTCCACCTCGGCCTACAACAGTCGCGTGCTGATGATCAGTGATGCCAGCCACGCCGTGCCGGTGGAGATCAATCGCAATGGCCTGCGTTTCATCGCCCAGGGCAGTGGCAAGATCGATCAGGTCGATGTGCTGCATGTGCCGGATACTGCCGACATTCGCGTGGGTGATCTGCTGGTGACTTCCGGACTGGCACTGCGCTTTCCGCGCGGCCTGCCGGTGGCACGTGTCACCGAGGTCTATCATGATCCCGGCAAGCCGTTTGCCCGTGTCAGTGCCGAGCCCATCGCGCAGCTGGAGCGCTCGCGCAACTTCCTGATCCAGATGCCGCCGCCGGTGGACACCGACAACCTGTATGTCGATGACAGCCTCGATGAGTTGCCGCGTGACAACCTGGCGGCGCCCAGGCCCGAGGGTGACGACGCCGCACAAGGCTCCGCCGAGGGTGCGTCTGATGCCCAGGCACCCACCGATGCTGCCGGGGAGAACAACTGATGGCCTTTCGTCCCCAGACCACCTTGCTGTGCTGGTTCTCGCTGCTGCTGGCGCTGTGCCTGCAGGTCATGCCATTGCCGGATGTGTGGCTGATCTGGCGGCCCCAGTGGCTGGGCCTGATGCTGGTCTACTGGTGCATCGTCTCGCCACAGAGTGTCGGTGTCTTCCACGGCTTCCTGTTCGGGCTGGCGCTGGATGTCCTGCAGGGCGCACCGCTGGGGCATAACGCCCTGGTGCTGTCGTTGACGGCCTTCATGGGCGTGCTGCTCTATCAGCGCATTCGCGCCTATTCACTGCTGCAGCAGGCATTGCTGGTGATCGTGGTGCTGGGCATCGCACAGTTGCTGGATCAATGGCTGCGCAGCCTGTTCGGTGCCGGTCCTGTCAGCCTGTCGTTCCTGCTCTCGGCAGTCATCGGCGGCGCGCTGTGGCCGTGGCTCTATACTCTGCTGCAGATGCTGCGTCGGCGGGTCGCGGCCTGAGTGCCACTCGCACATCGCTAGCACTTCTTGTGAGCTTCCAAAAGCCGCCTACGGGCGGCTTTCTGGTACTTGTCAGCCATCAATATCTGTCAGCCATGTTTCTCCGCGAGGTCTTCCATGTCATCCAGTTCAAGGTCATCCGCTTCCAGGCCATCCACACCTGACACCGAAAGCACCACTTCCTCACTCTTTGCGAACTCTGACGCCGCGACGCAGCGCAAAGTGATGTCTCAGGGCACTGATGAACAGGGCACTGATGAACAGGGCTCAGATCAACAGGACGTAGCTCATGCGGAATTGATTCTGGCCTCGGGGTCGCCGCGTCGACGCGACCTGCTGGCCAGTATCGGCATCCACTGTGATGTGGCACCGGTGGATATCGATGAGACGCCGCAGCCCAATGAGTCGCCGGAGCATTACGTGCTGCGTCTGGCGCGGGAGAAGGCGCAGGCCGGGTTCGCGGCTCTGGCGCAGCGGACGGCAGTCCAGACAACGGGGCGGCGAGTGCTCGGCGCGGATACCGCGCTGGCACTGGATGGACGCATTCTCGGCAAGCCGCGTGACGAGTTGGACGCGCGCGAGATGCTGCTCAGCCTCTCGGGGCGTAGCCATCAGGTGCTCAGTGGCGTGGCGCTGTGTCATGGTGAGGCCGGGCGCGACATGCGCTGCGAGATCGAGTTGGTCGAGAGCCGTGTGACCTTTTGCACCATCACCCCGGAGGAGGCCGCGCGCTACTGGGCGACCGGTGAGCCTGCCGACAAGGCGGGTGGCTACGCCATCCAGGGGCTCGGCGCCGTCTTCGTCAGCCATCTCGAAGGCAGTTACAGCGCCGTCGTCGGGCTGCCGCTGCATGAGACCGCACAGCTCTTGAGCAAGGCGGGCGTTCAGCCGTGGCAATCGCTCTGACCGAGATGATCTTCACTGCGTCAGTCGGGTGTCGAATCAGTGCTCCAGCGTCCTCGCGAAAGACGATCGCTTATGTGCGTGGCACAAAATACCCGTTGCAGGAAATCCTTAGTCGATAGATCACAGCCGGGGGCTCCCTTGCTATGTCATAATCGCAAGCAACGACTTTACAAGGACTTGCGCTATGAGCGGCGAGGTATTGATCAACCTGACACCGATGGAGACCCGCGTGGCGGTGGTCGAGAACGGTGTCCTGCAGGAAGCCTTCATCGAACGCAGCGGGCGACGCGGCATCGTCGGCAACATCTACCGTGGCAAGGTGGTGAGAGTGTTGCCCGGCATGCAGGCGGCCTTCATCGATATCGGTCTCGAACGTGCGGCCTTCATCCATGCCCAGGAAGTCATGCCGGCGCACACGCCGCATGATGAGCAGCTCTCTATCCGCGAGCTGCTCAGCGAAGGCCAGCCACTGGTGGTGCAGGTCACCAAGGACCCCATCGGCACCAAGGGCGCCCGGCTGACCACGCATCTGTCGGTGCCGTCACGCTATCTGGTCTACATGCCGGACTCGCCGCATACCGGCGTGTCGCAGCGCATCGAGAGCGATGCCGAGCGTGACCGCCTCAAGGAACTCACCGAGCAGTGCCTGACGGCGCTGGACCCGGAAGCGCCCGGTGGCTTCATTCTGCGCACGGCGGCCGAAGGCATCAGCGAGGCCGAGCTCAAGCAGGACATGCACTTCCTGCTGCGGCTGTGGCGCAAGGTCAGCGAGCGTCGCCTGACCGCCGCCGTGCCCAGCGTGATCTATGATGATCTGCCGCTGTTCATGCGCACGCTGCGCGACGTGATGCGTGACGAGATCGAGCGCGTGCGTATCGACTCGCGTGAGAACTTCATCCGGCTCAAGGAATTCGCCAGCGAGTTCATGCCCGACATGGAAGGGCGCATCGAGTATTACCCCGGCGAGCGGCCGATCTTCGATCTGTTCAGTGTCGAGGATGAGCTGCACAAGGCGATGGGTCGCAAGGTGCAGCTCAAGAGTGGCGGCTATCTGGTGATCGACCAGACGGAGGCGATGACCACCATCGACGTCAACACCGGGGGTTTCGTTGGTCATCGCAACCTCGAAGAGACCATCTTCAAGACCAATCTCGAGGCGGCGACCGCCATCGCGCGCCAGCTGCGGCTGCGCAATCTCGGCGGCATCATCATCATCGACTTCATCGACATGGAAGAGACCGAGCACCAGCGCCAGGTGCTCAGGGTGCTCGAGAAGTCGCTGGAGCGTGATCACGCCAAGAACAAGATGACCGGCGTGACCGAGCTGGGCCTGGTGCAGCTGACGCGCAAGCGCACGCGCGAAAGTCTGGAGCAGGTACTGTGCGAGGCCTGCCCGACCTGTCAGGGGCGCGGCACCCTCAAGACGCCGGAGACGGTCTGCTACGAGATCTTCCGCGAGATCATGCGCGAAGAGCGCGCCTACAGCCCGGATACCTACATGGTGCTGGCCTCACAGAACGTGGTCGATCGCCTGCTGGACGAGGAATCCGCGGCCGTGGCGGACCTCGAGAGCTTCATCGGCAAGACCATCCGCTTCCAGGTCGAGGCGCATTACACCCAGGAGCAATACGATATTGTGCTCATGTGATCTGTCAGCTGCCGCGCCTGCGATGATGCCGGGAGTCGCGTTATCCACATCGTGAGACTGTCCTGTTCGGAGAACCATCAGTGACCCGTTCTACCTCACAAGAGGCGGCACGTTCTACCTCGCAAGAGGTGGTGCAGGAGGGCGTCGATGACGCCCCGTCTTCGTCAGCTTCGTCCCCACCGCCACCCTCGCGTGGACGGCGGTGGGGGCGCGGGCTGCTGATGGTGCTCGCGGTGCTGCTGGCGTTGCTGGCCATCCTGATCGGGGGCCTGCGCTGGTGGTTGACCACGCTGGAGTCGCGCAGTGAGTCCATCAGTGACTTCATTGCCACCCAGACCCATTCCAACGTGGGAATGACATCGCTTGAGGGCCGCATGGATCACCTTGATCCGGCCATCAAGCTGTCCGGTCTGAACCTTTTTCGTCCCAACGAGATGCAGGCGGCGCCGCTATTGAGCGTGTCCCATCTGGAAACCCGTCTCGATGTGCTTTCCTCCCTGCGCCATCTAGCGCCTGTCTTCGATCGCGCTACCGCCACCGGCGTCATCGTGCACCTGTACCAGCGCGAGGATGGCAGCTGGGGCTGGCCGGGGCCGCCGCGTCCTCCCGAAGCGCTCGAGCCCGAAGGGCAGATGAGTCTTGCGCAGATGGAGCAAGGGCTGGCGCTGCTGGCGCGCCAGCGTGTGCGACTCGAGGACGTGCGTCTGGTGCTGCATGGTCGCAACGATACCCTCAACCTGAATGCCGCCGAGCTGTTGCTGTCGGGGGAAGGAGACCGCGCGCATCTGGAGGGCCAGTTGCGTGTCGGAGAATCGCCTCAGGCCGGTGTCAGCGCCGTGCTGGAGGTGCTGCCGGGAGACGACGGCCTCGCCGACTACTCGGCCCAGCTACAGGTGGAGCTGGACGCCGGTGCGTTGGCGAGTGTCGGGCGTCTGATGGGCGAGCGCGACAGCCTGATGCTGCGCGACGCCGATGGCAACGCGACCTTGTGGGCGCGTTGGCGTGAAGCGCGACTGGAAGATGCTCGTCTGCGTCTCGACCTCAATCGCCTGACGCTGGATCACCATGGCGCCCAGCTGGCGCTCAAGGACATTCATGCGCGTGGCCAGTGGCTGCGCGACCTGGCGGGCAGTGATCGCTGGCAGGCCTGGCTCAATCAGATATCGGTTGGCGCCTCGCAACTCGATGACGCCCCGGTGGCCGGCACTCCGGTGGCCGGCACTCCGGTGGCCGGCACTCCGGTGGCCGGCACTCCGGTGGCCGGCACTCCGGCGACCGGCGTCCCGGCGACCGACGCTTCTGTGGCAGACAGTGATGAGCAGACACCACAAGCGGCGCCATCGTCAGAAGTCTCCGCGGCGCTCGCCAGCCTGCCCGAGCGTATTTCGCTGTCGGGAGATCTCGCCGATGGCAGCGTGTCGCTGGTCACCAGCAGTTTCGATCTGGAGAAGGTGGCGCGCTGGCGCAACGTGCTGGCGCTCGGCGAGCTCGGGGATGTGCTCGAGTCTCTCGATCCGCGTGGCACGGCCACCGGACTCTCCCTGTCGCTGGCCGGTATCGGACTCGAGGCCCCGCTGACCATGAAACTGGCGCTGGGCCTCACCGGCGCCGAGGTGGAACCCTGGCAGGGCGCTCCGGGTCTCGGCCCCCTGGCCGCCTGGGTCACCGCGCAGAGTCTTGATGAGGGCGGTATCACGAGCCGGATCGCGTTTCGTGGTGACCCGGGCATGCGCTTTCACTTCCCCGACGTCTTCGGCGACGGCTGGCAGCTCGAGGCTGCCGACGGAGTGGTCGAGGTCAAGGTCGATGACAGTGGCAGCAGTGTCTCGGGGCATGACCTGCATATCCAGCGCGCTGGTGCCGATGTGACGGGCGGCTTCGGCCTGCAGATTCCCGCTCAGGATCATGATCGCTTCCAGCTGGATCTCGAGATGCGCGACGTGAATGCTCGCAGCATTCCGCTGGCCTCCTGGTTGCCGATGAAGGTGCTGGACCCGGCGCTGAGCGAGTGGTTGACGCGTGATGTCGCGGGGCAGGTCCCCGAGGGCAGCCTGCATCTCACTCAGGTGTGGGATGACGACAATGGTGAAAATGGCTATGGCCCCGGCGATTCGATGGACCTTGAGCTGGCCATCGAGGATGGGCGACTCGGTTATGCCGAGGGCTGGCCTGCGCTGGAGGGCGTGAAGGGCAACCTCGCGCTGCATGACAATACGCTGAGTGCCACGGTCGCGGCGGCGCACTCTCAGCCGGCCACGGCGCTGGGCAGTGCAGCGCCCCTGGCGGTGCGTCAGGCCGATGTCGACATGCAGGACAACACCTTGAAGATTCAGGGTGATGTGACCGGCAGCGTCGAGGCGCTGTTCGATCTGCTCTCGCATGCGCCGCTGGAAGATACCGCTGCGCTGATCGCCGAATGGCAGGGCAAGGGCTCGGTGGATGCGACGATGGACATCCGCGTGCCGCTGGAGGACGCCGAGCAGACGCGCATCACGGCGGCGGGCAAGGTCGGCGAGCGCCAGGCGGCGACGCTGGCCTTCCCGGGGCCGGGCATCGAGGTTGACGGCATTCGCGGGCCGCTCGAGTTCGTGCATGACCCATCCCGCCCCGAGGGGCGGCGTGAGCAGTTGACCGGCAATCTCTCTGGCAAGCTGTTCGGTGGTGCGGTCAAGGCGGCGCTCAACATCGGACAGGCAGATTCAAACAGCAAGGGCGCGATCACCTTCGACGGCAAGGCGCCATTGGCACCGGTGCTGGGCTGGCTGGGCGCGCCCGAGCACCTGATCGGCGATGCCGCCGAGAACACCCGGGCCGCCTTGCAGGACGGCGAGACCCCGCGTGCGCTGGGCGGCGAGTTCAACTACCAGGCGCGCCTGATGCTGCCGGATGACGGCGCCAGTCTGGCGCTCTCGAGTGACCTCAAGGGAGTCGCCATCAATCTGCCGGCACCCTTTGGCAAGACGCGAGAGGAGGCGGCACCACTGGCGGTGGATATCGGGCTCGCGGAGGGTGGCGGTGATGTGCGCCTCGACAATCGCGCCCGTGCACGCTGGAAAGGCGGCAATACGCGAGACGATGGCAGCACGGTGGCGATGACGGGGCAGTTGTGGCTGGAACGTTGGCCGAGCGACCCGCAGTGGCCCACCCAGACGGGCTGGGACATCGCCTGGCGCACGCCGACCCTCGCCCCTGAACTCTGGAAGCCGTGGGCGGGAGCGCTCTCCGGTGATGGCAGCGCGAGTGATGAGGGCGGCGATGCTGAGCAGAGCGATCCCCTGCGTGCCTTGTCACGCCTGCGCGTTGCTACCGATTGCCTGATGATCCAGTCCCGGTGTACGGGGCCGATGACGCTCGAGGCCGCGCCGCGGCAGAGCTCGCAGCAGCAAGGGCTGGGTCTGGCCGCGACGCTGGATGGTCAGCTCGCCAGTGGCGAGCTGGTGTGGCAGTCAGGTGCCGCGCGGCCGCTGATTCTGGACCTGGATACCCTGAATCTCGATGCCCTGTGGCCCGCGGATGCCGAGCAGGAGACGCAGACCGCCAGTGCGCCAAGCAACTTTACCGAGGCTATCGATGTCGGTATCGAGCCGACGCCGTATCCCGCCGAGCTGGCCGACTTGCCCGCGGGCAGTCTGCGTCTGGCACACCTCATCTGGCGCGATCAGCAGCTGGGGCCGATCAGTGCGGACTGGACCGCCGACAGTCAGCAGCTGGTGGTGTTGCCGCTCTCCATCACGCTGGGCAAGATCACCGCGGTAGGCAGCATCACCTGGGAGGATGCCGGCGCCAACAGTCTGACGCGCGCTCGTCTGTCCGCCGATGGCAGTGACCTGGGCGGGCTGCTCGAGCGTCTCTCCCAGCCTCGCGGCATCGAGGCGGACCGTGCCCGGGCCGAGGTCAAGCTGGCCTGGCCCGGCGCGCCGCAGGACTTTGCCCTGTCGCGCTCCAATGGTCGTGTCGAGGTCAAGCTGGACGACGGGCGCTTCCTGAATCTGGGCTCGACCTCTGCCCGTCTGCTGGGGCTGGTCAATGTGGATAACCTGCTGCGCCGCCTGTCGCTGGACTTCTCTGACGTCACCGACAAGGGGACGGCCTTCGACAAGGTGCGCGGTGCAGCGACCCTCTTCGATGGGCGGCTGGAAAGCGATGGCTCCTTGCGTATCGAGGCGCCGTCCACCACCGTGACACTCAACGGGCAGGTCGATCTGCTTCGCGGTACCCTTGATCAACGCATGGCCATCACGGTGCCGGTCAGCCAGAACCTTCCGCTGGCCGCCGTGCTGGCAGGCGCGCCCGCCGTGGGCGGGGCGCTGTTCGTGGCCGACAAGATCTTCGGCCGCTTCATCGACAAGGTGACGCAAATTCACTATCGGGTATCAGGCCCCTGGGGCGACCCGAACATTACTCTGGAAAGTGCCGAATGACGCAAAATGCGAGTTCCGGTCGCGTGCTCGACGATGCCGCGGCCCTGTTGCTGACCCCGGGCGGGCTCAGCCTGGATGATCTGGATGCTGGCCTGGCACATGCCATGGGCCCGGGCACCGACTATGCCGACCTCTACTTCCAGCGTATCTGGCAGGAAAGCTGGGTGCTGGAAGACGGCGTCGTCAAGGACGCCAGCTACAACATCGATGGTGGCGTGGGCGTACGCTCACTGGCGGGCGAGAAGACCGGCTTCGCGTACTCCAATCAGATCGATGCCGCCGCGCTTGCCGACACCGGCCGTACTGCGGCGGGTATCTCGCGCAGCGGCAGTAGCGGTACGGTCGCGCGCTCGATCATCACCGAGGCCCCGTCCTTCTACGCGGGCATCGACCCGCTGAATGGCCTGAGCGCTGAGGACAAGGTCGCGATGCTCAAGGAAGCGGATCGCATCGCGCGCAGCCTTGACCCGTCCATCAGTCAGGTATCGGCCTCGCTGTCGGCGCTCTACGAGGTGGTGATGGTGCGTGCCAGTGACGGCACCCTCGCTGCAGACCTGCGTCCGCTGGTGCGTTTCAACATCAGCGTCATCGCGGTGCGCAATGGCCGACGCGAGCGTGGCAGTGCCGGTGGCGGTGGTCGTTTCCCGCTGACCCGTCTGCGCGATGAGAATGTCGCCGAGCGTTACGCGCGTGAAGCCGTGCGTCAGGCGCTGGTCAATCTCGAGGCCATCGATGCGCCGGCCGGTCAGATGCCGGTGGTGCTGGGCAATGGCTGGCCGGGTGTGCTGCTGCACGAGGCAGTCGGTCACGGTCTTGAAGGTGATTTCAACCGCAAGGGCAGTTCTGCCTTCTCGGGCCGCATGGGTGAGCAGGTCGCGGCGCGCGGCGTCACCGTGGTCGATGATGCGACCCTGGCCGATCGCCGTGGCTCGCTGTCCGTCGATGACGAAGGCACCCCGGGGCAGTACACGCCGCTGATCGAGGACGGCATCCTCACCGGCTACATGCAGGACAAGCTCAATGCCCGCCTGATGGGCATGGCGCCGACGGGCAATGCGCGTCGTGAGTCCTTCGCGCACCTGCCGATGCCGCGCATGACCAATACCTACATGCTGGGTGGCGATCGCGATCCGCAGGAGATCATCAAGAGCGTCAAGCGTGGCCTCTACGCGGTCAGCTTCGGCGGTGGCCAGGTCGACATCACCTCCGGGCGCTTCGTGTTCTCCGCAAGCGAGGCCTATCTGATCGAAGACGGCAAGGTGACTACGCCAGTCAAGGGCGCGACCCTGATCGGCAACGGGCCGGAAGCCATGGGCCGCGTCTCGATGATCGGCAATGACCTGGAGCTCGACACAGGTGTCGGCGTGTGTGGCAAGGATGGCCAGTCCGTGCCCGTCGGTGTCGGTCAGCCGACGTTGAAGCTCGATGAGCTGACGGTCGGCGGCACCCAGTCGTGAGCCGGTGGGACTGATCAGCAGAGAATAGACATGACGACGCCGCCGTGGCTGGGCCGCGGCGGCGTCGGTGAAGCGGGAAGTACCAGGATTACAGATCGAGCTCGGCACGCAGCAGCTTGAAGAGCTTCTTGGCGCTGTTGGGCTGTTTGCCGGCGTCACGTTCGGCACGCGCATTGCGGATCAGCTGACGCAGGGCCTGACGGTCCACGTGAGGATAATCCTCGACGAAGATCACGAAGGCTTCATCGTCGTCCAGCAGGCGATCGCGCCAGCGTTCGAGACGCTGGAAGGACGCATCGCGACGCACGTTCTGCTGCTCCATGGCTTCGAAGACGGCACGCACGGCGTCCAGGTCTTCCTTGCGCATCAGCTTGCCGACGTACTGCATGTGGCGACGCAGGCCTTCGTGACTACGAATGCGATGGGTCTCCTCGATGGCGGCCAGCATGTCGTCAGAGAGCGGGAACTTGGCGCGCTGGCCTTCCGGCAGATCGATGATCTTCTTGCCCAGCGCCTGCAGCTCGATCATCTCGCGCTTCAACTGGGACTTGCTGGGGCGCTCGACGAGCTCCTCGGGTCTTTCTTTACGCATGCCAATTCCAATGAGTCGGGGAAATTTGCGGCAGTATAGCACTGCCGGGCCCCCGTCTCCTCAGAAGGAGAACAACATGAGCCAGGCCTTTGATGCCGTTGCTCAGCAACAACTGCTCGAGCGTCGCGTCAGCGAAGCTCTCGAGCTTGCCCGCAGCCTGGGTGCCGACGCCTGTGAGGTCGGTGCCAGCGTCGATCAGGGCGTCAGCATCTCGGTACGTGACGGCGAAGTCGAGACGGTCGAACTATCGCGTGATCAGGGCATCGGCGTGACTGTCTACCTCGGCAACCGCAAGGGCAGCGCGACCTCTTCCGATGCAGGCAGCGACTCGATTCGTGCCGCGGTCGAGAAGGCGGTCTCCATTGCGCACTACACCGGCGAAGACAGCTTTGCCGGTCTGGCGCCTGCCGAGCTGATGGCCACTGACTTCCCTGACCTCAAGGCGCACCACCCCTGGGCGATCAGCGTCGATGAAGCGACTGATCTGGCGCTGGCCTGTGAGCGTGCCGGGCTGGAAGTGGAAGGTATCGCGCAGTCCGAAGGTGCCAGCTTCTCCAGTGGTGAAGGCGTACAGGTCTATGGCAACAGCCATGGTTTCCTGGCCAGCCAGTGCGGCAGCCGCCACTCGATGTCGTGCATGCTGATCGCCAAGGATGCACAGGGCATGCAGCGTGACTATGACTACACCAGTGTGCGCAATCCGGCAGACCTGCGCTCCCCCGAGTCGGTGGGACGTGAAGCCGCACGCCGCACGCTGGCGCGTTTGAATGCGCGCAAGGTGGCGACGGGTCGCATGCCGGTGCTGTTCGATCCGCAGATGTCGGCGGGGCTGGTCGGCCATTATCTGTCTGCCATCGCCGGTGGCTCGCTCTACCGTGAGTCCAGCTTCCTGTGCGATAGCCTGGGTCAGCCGCTGTTCCCCGACTGGTTCACGCTGGGCGAGAAGCCGCGGGAAGTCGGTGGCATGTCCAGCGCCGCCTTCGACAATGATGGTGTCGCGACGCGTGACAATGTCTACTTTGCCGACGGCAAGGTGCAGAGTTATATGCTGAGCGCCTACAGTGCCCGGCGCCTGAACATGCAGACTACCGGCAACGCCGGCGGCGCGCGCAACGTGCGGATCACTGCGCCGCTGACCTCCCTCGATGAGATGCTCAAGCAGATGGGCACCGGCGTACTGGTGACCGAGCTGATGGGCCAGGGCGTCAACGGCGTCACCGGTGACTACTCACGCGGCGCCTCCGGTTTCTGGGTCGAGAACGGCGAGATCCAGCATGCGGTCGAGGAGTTCACCATTGCCGGCAATCTGCGCGACATGGCGGCCAATCTGCTGGCGGTCGGTGATGATGTCGATACGCGTGGCAGTATCCACAGCGGTAGCTGGCTGATCGATGGCATGACCGTCGCCGGCATGTCCGAAGGCGAAGACGATGAGCTGGAAGGCTGATCGCTGAAGCTTCTGTCTCTGCGCGACAGTCCAGACACAACACGGCCGCTCCCTTGGGAGCGGCCGTGTTGTGTCTGGAGCAGTCACTGGACCCCGTCGGGCGTATTACAGATAGAGCCAGGTTGCCAGCCCCAGGAAGGCCATGAAGCCGATCACGTCGGTCACGGTGGTCAATATCACGCTGCCGGAGAGGGCAGGGTCGATATTGAGTTTCTTGAGCAGCACCGGCAGCAGCGTGCCTGTCACGGCGGCGATCAACAGGTTGATCATGATCGCGGCGCCGATGATGGCTCCCAGTTGGACATCCCCGAACCACACGATGGCGATGCCTGCCACCACCACGGCCCATAACAGGCCGTTGAGTCCCGCGACGATGACCTCGCGCTTGAGTAGCCAGCGCACGTTGCCGCTCTTTACGTGCCCCAGCGCGATACCACGAATCAGGACGGTGAGTGCCTGAGAGCCTGCGATGCCGCCCATGCTGGCGACGATGGGCATCAGCACGGCCAGTGCGGTGATCTTCTGAATGGTGCCTTCGAACATGCCGATCACGGCGGAGGCCATGAAGGCGGTCAGCAGGTTGATGCCGAGCCAGACGGCGCGGCGCCATGAGGTTCGCATCACGGGAGAGAAGGTGTCTTCGTCCTCATCCATCCCCGCCATCGACATCACCTGGTGCTCGGCGTCGCCACGGATGACGTCAACCACGTCATCGATGGTGATACGGCCCAGCAGGTTGCCATCGCCGCCGACCACGGGCGCCGAGATCAGATCGTGCTTCTCGAACAGCGAGGCGACTTCGGTTTCCGGCATCAGCGCCGGAATCACCACGCTGTCAGTGTCCATCACTTCGCGCACCGTGACGCCGGGGTCCGAGACCAGCAGGCGATTGATGGGCAGGGCACCGATGAATTCGTCGCGACGTGAGACGACCAGCAGGGTATCGGTGGAGTCGGGCAGGCGCTCGTGACGGCGAATGTAGCGCAGCACCACATCCAGGGTGATGTCCGGACGAATGGTGATGGTGTCCGTGTTCATCAGGCCGCCGGCGGTGTCCTCCGGGAAGGACAGTACCGTTTCGACGCGCAGGCGCTCCTGCGTCTCCATGGAGTCGAGGACTTCGAGAATCACCGCATTCGGCAGGCGCTGCAGAATGTCGGCGACATCATCCGGTTCCAGGTTCTCGGTGGCGGCGAGAACGTCAACGGCGTCCATGTCCTTGAGGAAGTCGGTCTGGATGTCTTCGCCAAGGTATTGAAGGACATCGCCCTGCAGCTCGGCATCGACCAGCTCCCAGAGCAGATTACGCTCCTTGGGGGGCGAGGATTCCAGCAAGTGCGCCACGTCCACTGGCGCGAGGCCGCGATTGAGCATGCGTCTTGCCTGTTCCAGCTCGCCGCTTTCCAGCGCCTGTGACAGGCGATCAAGTCTTGGCTTGAGTTTACGAGACGTCTTGCTCATCTGTCGGCTTCCCCTGTCGACATGAAGGTCAGCACTGATTCTACCATTGGCCCAGGGGGGCGCGTCGACAAAAGAAAACAGTGTTTCTTATCAAAAGGACAATCCACGTCCCCTCACTGGCGCAAAAGCAGCGTTGCCTGGCTGTCAGGCGCAAGGATAGGTGCAGGGATAGGTGTGAGGACGGATACAAGAATCGTCGCGAGAAGTCTCGCGCAAGCAGTGATGGCTGTCGCCCAGGGGGATTGCCATAGGGGGCTGGCCATAGAGGGCTTGCCAAAGGGGAGCTGACCGAAAGGAAGGTGGAGTGCAAAGGGCGAAAGAGGCGAGAGCCCGACGAGCTGATCGCAATGCAGCGCTGACACACAGCCCTGATATACAGCACTGATGTACAGCCCTGTCAGTGGCGGTTACTCGTCTTCCTCGAAGCGCGCCTCGAACAGCGCTTCGATGGCCAGCATCGCCTCATCGGCCTGTTCGCCCTCGACATCGATCAGCAGCGTGGTGCCGCAGGGTGCGGCCAGCATCAGCAATGCCATCACATTGGCCGCATTGGCGCGTCGCTCGCCATGGCTGACCATCACCGTTGCGGAATAGGGCGCACAGCAATTGACCAGCTTGGTGGCTGCGCGGGCATGCAGACCGCGACGGTTGGTCAATGTCAGCTCACGAGAGGCCATCGCGGTGCTCCTGCTGACGATCTTGTTGATCGCTCTTCTGACTGTCCTGTGCGCTGGCAGATACATGGCTTGGCTCGGCCGTCTCGCCGTCACTTGCCTCACCCGCGTTGCTCAGCGCGGTATGAATGCCCAGCTCGCGGTGACGCAGACGCACCTCAGGCAGGCGCTCGGCGAAGTAGCTCGCCAGCTGCTCGCACAGGTAGACGCTGCGATGCTGGCCGCCGGTGCAGCCCACGGACACCGTCAGGTAGCTGCGATTGCTGTCCTGATAGGCGGGCAACCAGCGTTCCAGCCAGCCGGCGATATCGTCATGCATCGCCTGGACGGTGGGGTAGCGCTGCAGGAATTCCGCCACGCTGTCATCGCGACCGGTATCGCCGCGCAGGTTGATGTCCCAGTACGGGTTGGGCAGGCAGCGGGCATCGAACACCATGTCGGCGTCGGTCGGTACACCATGCTTGAAGCCGAAGGATTCAAAGGTCAGCGTCAGGTGGCGGGAGCTGTGCTGGGCGACCTGTTCGGTGATACGCGAGCGCAGGTCGTGCACGCTCAGGTTGGTCGAGTCAATGACCAGATCGGCCTTCTGGCGAATGGGGGCGAGCGTCTTCTGCTCGATCTCGATGGCCTCGGCCAGGGTGTGGTCGTTGTCGCGCGTCAGAGGGTGACGACGACGGGTCGCCGAGTAGCGTTCCAGCAGCACTCGTGAATCGGTGGTCAGGTAGACGACCTGGACGTCCATGCCGCTCTGGCGGACGCTGTCGAGCAATTCGGGGAAGCGGGTCAAGGCTTCCGGCAGGTTGCGGGCATCGATGGAAACCGCGATGCGCCGGCGCGCCGGGCTGTCCTTTTCGAGCTGATCGACCAGTGGCGCCAGCAGCATGCCGGGCAGATTGTCGATGGCATAGTAGCCAATATCTTCCAGCGCCTGGAGCGCGATGGACTTCCCGGAGCCGGAGCGGCCGCTGATGATCACGATCTTCATGAAGTGCTCTCCAAGGGCGAGGTCAACGTCGAAAGAATGCAGGGGTGGGGCAGAAGGCTGCCCGCTATCAGTGCGCTGTACGTCGGCCGATGGGAGGCCAGCAAGACGAAAGCCCGGACGATGTCCGGGCCTGTCATTCAGCGCGCCGGTAATTCGGCGATGGCTTGGGTCAATGCCTCAAAGAGTGCACGCTGGCTGTCTGCCTGGCGCAGAGCCGAGCGATTGGTCGGGGAATTGAGCAATTCCGCGACCTGCCCGAGCAGCGTCAGATGGGTCTCATCCGCTTCCTCAGGTACCAGCAGCACGAACAGCAGATCGATGGGTTCTCCGTCGATGGCATCGAAGTCGATGGGTTCACCGAGCTTCAGAAACGCAGCGATTGGCGTCTTGCAATGCGGGCTGCGTGCATGGGGCACGGCCACACCGTGGCCAATGCCGGTCGACCCCAGTCTCTCGCGCCCGATCAGGCGCGAGAAGACTTCCTGGCTATCCAGGCTGGGAATGTTCTGTGCGATGAAGGTGCTGAAGAATTCAAGCACCCGCTTCTTGCTCCCCCCGGGGACACCGTAAAGCGTGCGCTCGGGGGGAAGGATCTGATCAAGTGTCATGGCTGAAGGTCAACGGGTCCCGGTGCCCTGAGAGCGAGCCTGGGACTTTTCCTTGTGTTTGACCAGCTGGCGATCCAGCTTGTCGGCGAGCGCGTCGATGGCAGCGTACATGTTGGGGTCTTCTGCCAGGGCGTGGAGGTCAGCGCCTGCCGCGTGCAAGGTGCAGGCAGCCTGCTGGCGCTCCTTCTCGATCGACAGTGTCACCTGAACATTGGTGATGTTGTCGTAATGCCGTTCGAGGCGAGCGAGCTTCTCGTTGACGTAATCGCGGAGAGGATCGGTAAGTTCCACATGATGCCCGGTGATATTCACTTGCATGGACACGCTCCTTTATCCAGCGGGTTGCCATTCAATTGTAACCCTTTTTGACTACGAGCAAACCCTGATCGGACGCTCTGCAACAGGCTTGACGGCCACCGTCTGGTGATGTTTTCGCACCCTTGCCAGTGGCGTCAGATGTCGTGAGCGTCTGTACCGACAATGCCCAAGCTTTGCGCAAAGATCAACGCTGCGCTGCATCGTGGCTCAGTGCTTGTCTTCAACTCAGTGAGGGGTAACGGAGTGGACTTCAAGGCAGCGTCTGATGGGTGGTGCGTGAAAGACGCGCAAGAAGGCGGGTTTTCGTCGCCAATCCCTGCATGTACGTCGCCTTTCAGGCGCTTCGATTGTGTGGAGCAAGCGGCCTGTCGGAGAGGTCATCAAGTGTTATCCACGTGCAACAGGCGCAAAAGTGACTTTAAAAACATGCGATTGACGGAGAATGGCACTACCGGAGCGGCAGATTTTTGCCATCATCCTGTGCTCCGTCATTGGCCATGATGGGGCATTGACGAGCGGTTGGCGGGGTGACAGGGCGCGCGACAGGCGCCCGATACCCGCGAAGTCAGAAGCTGGCGAGCGGAAGATCCAGCGCTTGAAGTTGGCGGCGGCTGCCATTGCAGAGGTGAGGGCATGGCAGCCGCAGGTGACGCGTCAGGCCAGACGCTTGCGCTCGCTGGAGGACGGGATGCCCATCGCTTCGCGATACTTGGCCACGGTACGGCGTGCGACCTCGATGCCATCGCTGGCGAGCAGATCGACCAGTCGAGAGTCGGAGAGAGGCTTGCGGGCCGGCTCTTCCGCGATCAGCTTGCGGATACGGGCACGAATGGCGGTGCTTGAGTGGGCGTCGCCACTGCCACTGCCACCGACCTGGCTCGAGAAGAAGAACTTGAGCTCGAAGACGCCGCGCGGGGTGTGGATATACTTCTGGGTCGTGACCCGCGAGATGGTCGATTCGTGCATCTCGACCACTTCGGCGATGTTGGCCAGAATCAGCGGCTTCATGCCTTCCTCGCCTTGCTCGAGGAAGTCGATCTGACGCGCCATGATCTCGCGGCCGACCTTGAGCAGGGTGTCATTGCGCGATGACAGGCTCTTCATCAGCCAGCGCGCTTCCTGCAGGTTGTCCTTGAGGAAGGTGTTGTCGGCGGACTTGTCGGCACGCTTGATCAGCGCGGCGTATTCCGGTTGGATGCGCAGCTTGGGCAGCGCTTCCGGGTTGAGCTCGACCTGCCAGCCATGGCGGGTATGGCGCACCAGCAGATCAGGGATCACGTAATCGCTGGCGGGCTCGCCCCAGGCGGATGCCGGACGCGGATCGAGCGCGCGCACCAGGCGGATGACGTGATCCAGCTCGTCATCGTCAAGGCTCAGGCGGCGCTTGAGCAGCTTGCGGTCATCGTTGCCCAGAGCCTCGAGGAATTGACGTACCAGGCGTCGCGCCTGCGCCAGCAGCGGCAGGTCATCCGGTAACAGTGCCAGTTGCAGCAGCAGACACTCGCGCAGATCACGGGCGAAGACGCCGGTCGGGTCGAATTGCTGCAGACGCAGCAATACCTGCTCGAGCTCGGAGGCCTTGAGGCCGGGCAGGCCCTGGCCACGCAGGCCATCGACCAGCTCGTCGAGTGACAGGCTCAGATAGCCGGCTCCGTCGACGGCATCGATCAGGCTCTCCGCCATCTGGCGTTCACGACCATCGAGGTCGGTCATCGCCAGCTGCCAGCGCAGGTGGTCCTGCAGGCTCTCGACACTGGTATTGCGATCGAAGTCCGGCCCTTCTTCGCTCCCGCTGCCACTGCCGGAGCTGGTCAGGCTACCGGCGTGGTCCTGGTAGAGGTCCGACCAGTCACTGTCGAGGGGGTATTCCTCGGGAATCTCGCTCGAGGAGTCGGCAGTGGAGATCTCGCTCGAATCCTGTGTCTCGACGACATCCAGCGACTCGTAGTCCTCGTCGAGCTCCAACATGGGGTTGGACTCGAGGGCTTGCTGAATCTCCTGACGCAGGTCGAGCGTCGACAGCTGCAGCAGCTGGATCGCTTGCTGAAGCTGCGGCGTCATGGTCAGCGAGGTGCCGAGGCGGAGTTGCAGGGTGGGTTTCATGGAGTCAGTCAATTCACGGCAAAGGAACGTGCTTACTACGCTATACCGTGACTCGGGGCACTGACAAGTGGTTGCCGTGAATATTCAAGCAACTTGCATGCCATGTTTCCACCAAGGTGGTATGGACGTCATGCATGCGTCTGATGTCAGACATGAAAAAGCCGCTACGCGATAAAATCACGCAGCGGCTTTTGAAGCTTTCGCCTCCGGTGGGGCTCAGCGTATCTGCTGACCCTAGAGCTTGAACTCGTGGCCCAGGTAGACGTCGCGCACCTGCTGGTTGGCCAGGATGGAGTCCGCGTCACCGTGGGCGATGATCTGGCCATCGCCGACGATATAGGCGGTATCGCAGATATCGAGTGTCTCGCGCACGTTGTGGTCGGTGATCAGCACGCCGATGCCACGATCGCGCAGTTGGCGCACGATGCTCTTGATCTCGCCCACCGAGATGGGGTCGACGCCGGCAAAGGGCTCATCGAGCAGCACGAAGTCCGGCTCGGTGGCCAGTGCCCGGGCGATCTCGACCCGTCGACGCTCCCCGCCGGACAGGCTCATGCCGGCGCTGGCGCGGATGTGCGTGATGCTGAATTCCTCGAGCAACTCTTCAAGGCGTGCCTTGCGGCCATTGCGATCCAGGTCCTTGCGGGTCTCCAGAATCGCCATGATGTTGTCGGCCACCGACAGCTTGCGGAAGATCGATGCCTCCTGCGGCAGATAGCCGATGCCGGCGCGTGCACGCTGATGCATGGCGGCAGCGGAGAGGTCCTTGTCATCGATGGAGACGTTGCCGGCATCGGCGCGCACCAGCCCGACGATCATGTAGAACGAGGTCGTCTTGCCGGCGCCGTTGGGGCCCAGCAGGCCGACGATGTCGCCCTGGCGGATCTCCAGCGAGATGTCCTTGACCACCTTGCGGCCCTTGTAGGCCTTGGCCAGATGGCGAGCGCTCAGCGTACGCGGAGTAGCAGTCATGACTCAGTTTTCCTTGCTGGCATTGGCGCCACGCGGCGTCAGAGTCATGTGCACGCGACCGCCTTCGGTCTGCTGTGCCGTCTTGCTGTTGTTGGCGTTCACCTGGCGCTTGTCGAGGAAGTACTCCACGTAGCCGCCTTCGAAGGTATCATCGCCTTTTTCGAGCCGCGCATTGCCGACCAGCTCCACGCGACGCTCCAGTGCATGGTAGCGGATGGTGTCGGCCCAGCCCTTGACCAGCTTCTCGTCGGGCGCGGGTTGCTGTTCCAGGTAGGCACGCTTGCCGGTGGCCTTGACCAGCGAGATCTCGCCGCTACCGGCGCGGCTGATATCGACGCGGCTGGCATCGAGTTTCATGCTGCCCTGGCGCATCTCCACCTGACCGGTGTAGGTGGCGGTACCGGCCTTGTCGTCGAGAGACAGGGCATCCGCGGCGATGTTGATCGGCTGGCTGGCATCGCTGTCCAGCGCCATGGCGGCCGGGGCGAAGGTGGACATGCCCAGTGCCAGGCAGAGCGCCATGACACCGCTGTTGAGGGTCTGGCGACAGGCCGTCAAGGGCTTGCGAGTCGTGGAAGTCATGGTGGCTCCTTGGCATGACGGGGTCGCCGCCCGAGCAATGATGCCATCGAGCGGCAGAGAATAAGGTATTGCGGCGCGGGTCATGGCGCGAAGGCCGCCAGCCCGGCAGGTTCATTCATCGCTGGCAGGCGCTGCCTCGAAGGTGCTGTTGACGCGCCCATCCTCGGTGGTGGTGCTGTCGGCGCCCGAGTCGATGCGCTCGGCTTCCTTGCTGGCTTCGCTCTGGCCCTTGCCGGGTTGCAGAACGCTGCGAACGCGGCCCTGCAGCACGGCGGCATCCTGGGAGAGGTCGGCGCTGAAGCTGTCGCTCTCGACATGCTGGCCATTCTGGGTGATCACGACCGGCACGTCACTCCAGGCGCGGTTCTGATCACGGCTGTAGTGCAGGACATCGGTATCGAGGGTCCAGCGGTCATCGGGCTGGCGCAGCCTGGCATTGCCCTCGAGGGTGAAGGTGTCGCCGCCGGCGCTCAGCACGCCACTGTCACCCGTGGCATACCAGCGGCGGTCTTCACTGTCGTTGGTGCGAATCTTCGGGGTCTGCGCCCGGGTCACGTCATCGCCTGGCGTGTGCTCGATATGCGGTGATGACATGGATTGGATCGCCACACCGCGCGCATCGAAGCGTGTCATGTCTGCCCCGTCGAGATAGTAATCCGGCTCACTGCTGTCGACCTCGACATTGACGGTCGATTCCAGGCTGTTGCGCTGCTCGATCAGCGCCAGCACGCCACCGACGAGCAGCAACAGCAGCATCAGCCAGAGACGCGGAGAAGGGCGGGGCAGACGTAACATCAGGGACGCGACTCCTGCAGGTAGGTATCCAGCACCGAGGCCCAGTGGCCCTGTGCCTTGAGCAGCAGATCACAGAGCTCGCGCACGGCGCCATCGCCGCCCTGGCGTGAGGTGACCCAGTTGGCTTCGCTCATCACGTAAGCCATGGCGTTGGGCACGCTGACGCCGAGACCGACACGACGAATGGCCTCGCGGTCCGGCAGGTCATCGCCACAATAGGCGACGTCTTCCAGCTCGATCCCGTGCTCGCGGCACAGGTCGGTCAGCGCGACCAGCTTGTCTTCGCGGCCCTGGATGACATCCTGAATGCCCAGCTCCTTGGCGCGACGCTCGACCATAGGCGAGCTGCGGCCGGTAATCAGCGCGACGCGAACGCCACTGCGCAGCACCAGCTTGAGGCCATGGCCATCCTGGACGTGAAAGGACTTGGTCTCCACGCCGTTGGCATCGTAGTGCAGGCGGTTGTCGGTGAGCACGCCATCCACATCCAGCGCCAGCAGACGCACGCGGCGTGCGCGGTCGATGATGTCCTGCGGATATTCGTCGCTCAGGGAATTCGTGTCGCTCATGGTCTTTCTCCTCGCACTCCGTGCATGCTTGACGCTGTCCTGTGAACGGCGCTGATGGGCGTTGAGCGGTAGCGTCTGCTGCCGGGACGATCTGCCGTCGAACAGAGACAGCGAACGCCCGCGGGAGTTCAGATCACGCCGCTGGCCAGCAGGCCGTGCATATGGATGGCTCCGATGGGGTGCTCATCCTCGTCACAGACTACCAGAACGCTGATGCGGTTTTCTTCCATGATGCGCACCGCTTCGGCGGCCAGCATGCTGGCGCGCACGGTCTTGCCGCCGCGGGTCATGACATCATCGACCTTCAGCGCCCGCAGATCGCCGTGCTGGTCGAGGGTGCGGCGCAGGTCACCATCGGTATAGACACCGACAAGATGGTCATCATCATCGATCACGCAGGTGAAGCCCATTCCCTGACGCGTGATCTCGAGCAGCGCATCGCGCAGCGGGCTACCGAGCGCCACGCGCGGCAGGGCATCGCCCTGATGCATGACATCCTGCACGCGCAGCAGCAGGCGTCGGCCCAGGCTGCCGCCCGGATGGGAAAGCGCGAATTCCTCGGCAGTGAAGCCACGGGCCTCCAGCAGTGCCACCGCCAGGGCATCGCCCATCACCAGCGCGGCGGTGGTCGAGGCAGTGGGTGCCAGATTCAGCGGGCAGGCTTCCTGGGCGACGCTGGTGTCCAGGTGGGCCTCGGCGTCACGCGCCAGGGTCGAGCCGGGTTTGCCGGTCATCGAGACCAGCGGGGTGCCCATGCGCTTCAAGAGCGGCAGCAGCGCAGTGACTTCGGCGGTCTCTCCGGAGTTGGACAGCGCCAGCACCACATCGGCCGGCGTGATCATGCCCAGGTCGCCATGGCTGGCTTCCCCGGGATGGACGAAGAAGGCCGGGGTGCCGGTGCTGGCCAGGGTGGCGGCGATCTTGCTGGCGACATGGCCGGACTTGCCCATGCCGGTCACGATGACGCGGCCCCTGGTGGCCAGCATCAGCTGACAGGCACGGTCGAAGTCGTCATCGAGATGGCTTTCGAGCGCGGCGATGGCCGCTTCTTCAATGGCGAAGGTGCGGCGGGCGCTGGCGCGGAAATCCGCCTGGCTGGCAGGAGTCTGATCGGCGGCGGACTGACTTGAAGCAGAGGCGCCAGGCGCGGTGGCATGCGGAGTGCTGGAAGGCTCGGTCATGATCGAATTGTTGCCTGTGGTTGGCCAGGGCTCATGCCGCACGGAAAGGGCGTGTCATCCCGCGCGGCGGCGTGGCAAACGATGATGAAGATGCTGCCGTCAGCGAGTCAGGCTGATGGCAAGCCAGGCCGTGTAGGCCAGATAGCAGGCGAGCAGGATAACACCTGGGCCGCGGCCGATGCGTCCACGGCGCTGCCAGATGAGCAGCGCGGCCAGCAGCAGCGTCAGCCCCAGCATCACCGGATAGTCGCGGCTGATGGCGCTGCCATCCACCGGGCCTGGCGCCAGCAGGCCCGGCACGGGCAGGACGGCGAGGATGTTGAACAGGTTGGAACCGATGACGTTGCCGATGGCGATGTCGTGGTGGCGCTTGAGGGCGCTGGCCACGCTGGCGGCCAACTCCGGCAGGCTGGTGCCGATGGCGATCACGGTCAGGCCGATGATCAGTTCCGGCACGCCGAGTGCCTGGGCGATGTCGGTGGCCCCCCATACCAGCGCGCGCGAGCTGGCGATCAGCACCGCCAGCCCGATCAGCAGCCAGAAGATGGCGCGTCCGGTGCTCATCTCGGGCACGTCATCCTGGCTTTCCGCCTCGCTCGGCGAGTCGACCTTGAACAGCCACACCAGCGTGAAGACCAGCAGGGCCAGCAACAGGATGCCATCGAGACGCTCGAGTCCGCTGTTGGACAGCGCATAACCGCCCAGTGCCGTGGCCGCCAGCAGCAGCGGCAGCTCGCGGCGTACCAGCCCGAAATGCACCGGAATCGGGGCGATCAGCGCCGTGACACCGAGCACCAGGCCGATATTGGCGATGTTGGAGCCCAGCGCATTGCCGGTCGCGATATCCGGAGTGCCATCAAGAGAGGCCATGATGGAGACGACGATCTCGGGGGCAGAGGTGCCGACGGAGACGATCGTCATCCCGATCAGCAGTTTGCTCATCCCGGCGCGCCACGCAGTGGCCGCGGCTCCTTCGACGAAGCGATCAGCACTCCAGACAAGACCAATCAGGCCGATGACGACTGCAAGGATGGGAAATAGCATCAGAACTCTCGGGGCAGGGGGCAGGGCGGTGGCGTATCGCCGGGAACCGCGCCATTAAACGCATCCCCCCAATCCATTGCAAGACGGCGGCCTTGTTCGCATTGCAGAGCGTGTTGTCGGGCGCATTGCTGACTGCGTCACCATCCGCGGCACGGCTCTGTTGCCTGATGAGACTGGCGGCATGGGGGTGGGTTCGGATACGATGTTCGCTAACTAACTTGATCCTTGGATCCCATGACTCGGACATTCGACCTGTCCGCGAGCCGACTGCGTGTGGCTCGTCACGGCGAAGGTCCCTCACAGCGGATGCTTCTATGACTGATTTGCCCGGTCAGACCGCAACCCGGACGGGTGCGGACGGCCAGGATGCGCAGGCTTCTTCACGCGGCGCGGCAGGCGAGATCAATCTCGATGACGCCCTGATTCGTGTCGAAGGCCTGCGGTTCACCCGTGGAGAACGCGAGATATTCTCCGGCATCGACCTCAAGATCCCGCGTGGCAAGATAACCGCCATCATGGGGCCTTCCGGTACCGGCAAGACGACACTGCTCAAGTTGATCGGCGGCCAGCTGACACCTTCGGCAGGGCGCGTCGAGATCGCCGGGTTGCATGTGCATGGCCTGTCGCGGCGCGAGCTGTTTCGGATGCGCCGTCGCATGGGCATGCTGTTTCAGAGCGGTGCCCTGTTCTCCGATCTGAGCGTGTTCGAGAACGTTGCCTTCCCGCTGCGCGTCCACACCGATCTCCCCGATGCGATGATTCGTGACATCGTGCTGATCAAGCTCGAGTCCGTCGGGCTGCGCGGCGCGCGTGAATTGATGCCGGCCGAACTCTCCGGCGGCATGACGCGGCGTGTGGCACTGGCGCGAGCCATCGCGCTGGACCCGGACCTCATCATGTACGACGAGCCCTTTGCCGGCCAGGACCCCATCTCGATGGGCGTGTTGGTCAATCTGATCCGGCGCCTCAACGATGCGCTGGGAATGACGGCGCTGGTGGTCTCGCACGATATCAAGGAAACGCTGACCATCGCCGATTACGTCTACGTGATCGCCGATGGCAAGGTGATGGCGCAGGGCACCCCCGAGGCGCTGAACGCCGAGTCGGACCCGCGCGTGGCCCAGTTCATCCATGGCAAGCCGGATGGCCCGGTGCCCTTCCATTATCCCGCCCCGGACTTCGCCGGCGACATTCTCGATGGTCGCGAATCGGCAACCCGCAGGAGAGAGTCATGAGTGGTCTGAATCGTGGCCCGCTCGGGGCCATCACGTCACTGGGCCGCAGCAGCATCGACGTGATCGCGGCCATCGGGCGTGCCGGCATGCTGCTGGTACAGGCCGGTATCGGCATTCCGTCTCGTGAGGGCATCGGCCTGTGGGTACGGCAGATGCATTTCGTCGGTGTGCTGTCGCTGGCCATCGTGCTGGTCTCGGGGCTGTTCATCGGCATGGTGCTGGCGCTGCAGGGCTACACCATTCTGGTCGGTTTCGGCGCCGAGGAGGCGCTGGGGCAGATGGTGTCGCTGTCACTGCTGCGCGAGCTGGCACCTGTGGTCGCGGCCTTGCTGTTCGCCGGGCGCGCGGGGTCGGCGCTGACGGCGGAGATCGGCCTGATGAAGGCCACCGAGCAGTTGACCAGCATGGAGATGATCGGCGTCGATCCGCTCAAGCGCATCGTCGCGCCGCGCCTGTGGGCCGGTTTCGTCTCGTTGCCGCTGCTGACCATCGGCTTCAGTGTCGTCGGCATCTGGGGCGGCAAGCTGGTGGGGGTCGACTGGCTGGGTATCTACGAGGGCGCCTACTGGAGCAGCATGCAGTCGAACGTCGATTTCATCGGTGATGTCATGAACGGCGTCATCAAGTCACTGGTCTTCGGGCTGGTGGTCAGCTGGATCGCCGTCTTCCAGGGCTATGACCTGATCCCGACCTCGGAAGGCATTTCGCGTGCCACCACGCGTACCGTGGTTTATTCATCTTTGGCGGTGCTGGGACTCGACTTTGTCCTCACGGCCGTCATGTTCGGAGAGATTTGATGAAACGTACCCGCATGCTCGAGTTCGGCGTGGGCCTGTTCATACTCGCTGGTTTCTTGGGAATGGTCTTCCTGGGGCTGCGTGTCAGCGGCGTCACGTTCCAGCAGGCCGATGACACCTTCGTGCTCAATGCCAACTTCTCAGGGATCGGAAGCCTCAAGGCGCGGTCAAAGGTCACGATGGCAGGTGTCGCCGTCGGCAGCGTCGAGAAGATCGAGCTGGACCCGAAGTGGTTTGACGCCCGTGTCACGATGAAGCTGGACAGCAGCCTGCGTGGCAAGCTGAGCAAGGACACCACCGCCGCCATCCTGACGTCCGGCCTGCTGGGCGAGCAGTACATCGGCCTGAGCACCGGGGGAGACCCGGACGTGCTGGAGGACGGCGATACCATTCGCGATACCCAGTCTGCACTGGTGCTGGAAGAGTTGATCCAGCAGTTCGTGTCCAATTTTTCGAAGAGCTGATTCTCGAAGCGTTGATATTCGAAGTATTGATATTCGATGCGCTGTTCATCGAAGTGCAGGCACCCGGCGCACGCGTGTGATGCACCGAAAGACCTGACTCGGTGCCTGCGGTTTCACGTTCGAGCACGATGCACATTTTCAAGGAGCAACCCTGATGACCTCTAGTCTCAAGAAGCTGATTCGTCCGTTGAGCGTGCTGAGCCTGTCCGCCCTGATGGCGCTGAGCCCGCTGGCCATGGCCGCCCCGCAGGAGCCGGACGTGCTGCTGCGCGACACGGTCGAGGGCCTGACCACCAAGATCGATAGCCGCGAGAGCTACTACAAGGACAATGTCGACGAGCTGGAAACCCTGGTGGATTCCGCGCTGAAGCCGGTGGTGGATTATCGCTACATCGCCGCCAGCGTGATGGGCAAGTACTTCAAGGGCGCCTCTCCTGAGCAGCGCACCGAATTCTCCAAGGTCTTCCATGACACCCTGATCGGCACCTACGCCAAGGGTCTGGTGAGCTTCGATTATGCCAGGCTGGACGTGAAGGACAGCGAAGGCGAGCGTCGCTATGAAGACCAGGATACCGTCTACATGGACGTGGTCGATACCAAGGGCAAGGTCTACCCGGTGGCCTATTCCATGCGTCTGCGCAACGACGAATGGAAGGTGGTCAACGTGATCGTCAATGGCGTCAACCTGGGCCTGACCTTCCGCAACCAGTTCGATCAGGCCATGCGTGACAACGGCCGCGACATCGACGCCGTCATCAAGGGCTGGCAGCCGGATGTCGACCTCGAGAAGGGTGAGGGGGATCAGGGCAACAGCTGAGCCCTGTCGTCGCCATGACCATGAAAACTCTCTTCGATCGCGAGGGCGTCACGCTGCAAGCCGGTGACGCGCGGCTGAGCCTGAGTGGCCAGCCGGATTTCGACAATGCCGCAGAGCTGGCGGATTCCGGCAGGAAATGGCTGGGGCGCCGCGAGGATGGGGTTTCCATCGATCTGTGCGGCGTGGATAGCGCCAGTACCGCCACCCTGAGCGTGCTTCTCGAGTGGCAGCGCCATCTGGCGGAGCATGGTGGGCATGTCGCTCACCTCGCGCTGTCTCCCGCCTTGAGCCGACTGGCGGCAGTTTCCGGACTGGAAAACCTGCTGCCGGGGCTGAATGTCGCTGAGATCAGCGCAGAGCCCCCGCTGTCACTCGAGACGTCCTGAGCCAGCGGCGGCCTGACCACCTGTCAGGCCGCACCGCTCTGCTGGTCGCTCGAGGCTTGTCCGTATCGCCATTCATGCGCGCGGCAACGTGGAGGCAGCGATTGACTGCCAATCGCGTTCCCGCGCGCTTTTGATTACCATGTGCGGTCATATCGCATCGATCGTCGCGCAAGGATCCCCTGCCACGATCCCGACATGTACCGCGAAGGAGTCATCGCCCGTCATGCAACCGAATGATGTCAAGGCCCTGCTCGAGGCTCGTATCGAGAACGTCGATTTTCATATCCAGGGTGAGGGCTGCAATTTCCAGGTCGTCGCCGTGGGAGATGTCTTTGCCGAGCTGAGCCGCGTCAAGGCCCAGCAGCTGGTCTACTCCGCACTCAATGACGAGATCCGCTCTGGCGCGCTGCATGCCATCAGCATTCGTACCTATACCCCGGCGCAGTTCGAAGCTGCCGCCGGCAACGCTCAGGGTTGACCGGAACATTTCATGGATAAGCTGATCATCACTGGCAACGGGCCGGTCAACGGGGAAGTCTGGGCCAGCGGCGCCAAGAATTCGGCACTGCCCATTCTGGCAGCCACGCTGCTGTCGGAAGGTCCCGTGACCATCAGCAACCTGCCGCATCTGCAGGACATCACGACCAGTCTCGAGCTGCTCGGACGCATGGGCGTCGAGCCGGTGATGGGCGACAACATGACCGTGCAGCTGGATGGCTCCAAGGTCGAGCATTGTCACGCGCCCTATGATCTGGTCAAGAAGATGCGTGCCTCGATTCTGGTGCTTGGCCCGCTGCTGGCGCACTTCGGTAGCGCCGAAGTCTCGCTGCCGGGCGGCTGCGCCATCGGCTCGCGTCCGGTGGATCTGCACATCCGTGGCCTGGAGGCGATGGGTGCCGAGATCACGGTCGAGAATGGCTACATCCGCGCCAAGGCGCCGGGTGGCCGCTTGAAGGGCGCGCGCATCGTCTTTGATGTCGTGACCGTCACCGGTACCGAGAACCTGCTGATGGCCGCGACCCTGGCCGATGGCCGCACCGTGCTGGAGAACGCCGCGCGTGAGCCGGAAGTCGTCGATCTGGCCGAGTGCCTGATCGCGATGGGCGCGAAGATCACAGGCCAGGGCTCCGACACCATCGTCATCGACGGTGTCGAGAAGTTGCACGGCTGTGAATACTCCGTCATGCCGGACCGCATCGAGACCGGTACCTTCCTTGTCGCCGCGGCTGCCTCGCGCGGCAAGGTGCGTGTCACGCGTACGCGTGCCGACACCCTGGACGCCGTACTGGCCAAGCTGGAAGAAGCCGGTGCCACCATCACCACCGGTGATGACTGGATCGAGCTTGACATGCACGGCAAGCGCCCGAAGGCAGTCAATATCCGCACAGCGCCGTACCCGGCATTCCCCACCGACATGCAGGCCCAGTTCGTGGCGATGAATGCGGTCGCGGAAGGCACCAGCACCGTGATCGAGACCATCTTCGAGAACCGCTTCATGCACGTGCAGGAGCTCAACCGCATGGGCGCCCACATCGCACTCGAGGGCAACACCGCAGTCGTGACCGGCACCGAACGCCTGTCCGGCGCGCCGGTGATGGCGACGGACCTGCGCGCCTCCGCCTCGCTGGTGATCGCGGCGATCGTCGCCGACGGCGAGACCATGGTCGACCGCATCTATCACATCGACCGCGGTTACGAGTGCATCGAAGAGAAGCTCTCCGGGCTGAACGTGATCATCCGTCGCTCCGCCGGCTGATCAGTGCCCCACCTCGCGCTGTCGGCCTTGATTGACCGGCAGCGCGTGCCGAATTCCTACGTACAAGCACGGGCGAATACCCCATGAGCAAGCAACTGGTCGTCGCCCTCTCCAAGGGGCGTATCCTCAAGGAAACCCTGCCGCTGCTGGCTGACGCCGGCATCGAGCCGCTGGAAGATCTCGACAAGAGCCGCAAGCTGCTCTTCGATACCAATCTGCCGGACGTCAAGCTGGTCATCATTCGTGCCACCGACGTGCCGACCTACGTGCAGCTGGGTGCCGCCGATCTCGGCATCGCCGGCAAGGACGTGCTGCTCGAGCACGGTGCCGAAGGTCTGTACGAGCCGCTGGACCTGGAAATCGCCAAGTGCCGCCTGATGACCGCCGGTGTCGTTGGCCAGCAGCAGCAGGGTGCTCGCCGCCGTGTCGCGACCAAGTTCGTCGATGTCGCGCGTCGCTATTACGCCGAGCAGGGTATCCAGGCCGAAGTCATCAAGCTCTATGGCGCGATGGAGCTGGCCCCGTTGATGAACTTGGCCGACGAGATCGTCGATATCGTCGACACTGGCAATACCCTGCGCGCCAACGGCATGGAGCCGCGCGAGCTGATCACCGACATCAGCACGCGTCTGGTGGTCAACAAGGCCGCCATGACCATGAAGCACGATCGCCTCAAGCCGCTGATCGATCGCCTGCGTCAGGCCGTGGAAGCCCGCCGCGAGGCGTGATGGCCGCGTGCTGTTGGCATCGACCCGATGGATACCCAAGGTCGCATAGATGACCGTGGCAGACGATGACTCTCGAAACGCCAGCTGCCGCCCCTGCTCGTCATGATGCTCATCAAGATGTTCATCACGATGCTTATCAAGATGATGCGGGCAGGCGCTGGACAGTGCCCGTCCGGTTCAGCCTTCTCTGCCAAGCAATGAGAAAAGAGGTTCGCATGGATACCTTGATCAACCGGCTTGATAGCCGTGATACCGATTTTACTGCCCGCCTGGACCGCTTGCTGTCATGGGAGGGCGTGTCCGATGCCGAGGTTCAGCATCGTGTCACCGACATCCTCGCGCGCGTCAAGCAGGAAGGCGATGCGGCGCTGGTGGAGTTCTCCAATCGCTTCGACCGCCTGAATGTCTCGAGCATGGCTGAGCTGGTCATCGGTGCCGAGCGTCTGGCCCGTGCCTATGCCGACCTGCCGGCGGATCAGCGCGAGGCGCTGGCTGTGGCTGCCGAGCGTGTGCGTGTCTATCACGAGCATCAGAAGCCGGAAAGCTGGTCCTTCAAGGACGAGCACGGCAGCCTGCTGGGCCAGAAGGTCACACCGCTGGACCGCGCCGGGATCTACGTGCCGGGCGGCAAGGCGGCCTATCCGTCTTCCGTGCTGATGAACGCGATTCCGGCGCATGTCGCGGGCGTGCGCGAGATCATCATGGTCGTGCCGACGCCGGACGGCGTGGTCAATGAGCTGGTGCTGGCCGCGGCGCACCTGGCGGGTATCGATCGTGTCTTCACCATCGGCGGCGCCCAGGCCGTGGCGGCGCTGGCCTATGGCACCGAGACCGTGCCGCGGGTCGACAAGATCGTCGGTCCCGGCAACATCTACGTGGCGACTGCCAAACGTGCGGTGTTCGGTCAGGTCGGTATCGACATGATCGCCGGGCCGTCCGAGATTCTGGTGGTCAGCGATGGCGTGACCGATTCGGACTGGCTGGCGATGGACCTGTTCTCCCAGGCCGAGCATGACGAGGATGCCCAGGCGATCCTCATTGGCTGGGATGATGATCACCTCGCTGCCGTCGAGGCCTCCATCGAGCGCCTGGCACCGACCATGGAGCGTGCCGAGATCATTCTGACCTCGTTGCGTGAGCGTGGTGCCCTGATCCGCGTCAGCGGGCCGGAACAGGCGCTTGAGTTGACCAACCGCATCGCGCCGGAGCATCTGGAGCTTTCGGTGGCGAATCCCGAGGAGTGGGTCGAGGGCGTGCGTCACGCCGGCGCCATCTTCATGGGCTCGCACACCTCCGAGGCGCTGGGCGATTACTGCGCCGGCCCGAACCACGTGCTGCCGACCTCCGGCACCGCGCGTTTCTCCTCGCCGCTGGGCGTCTATGATTTCCAGAAGCGCTCCTCGCTGATCCAGTGCTCGCCAGAGGGTGCGTCAGTGCTTGGGCGTACTGCCTCGGTGCTGGCACGTGGCGAGTCGCTGACGGCGCATGCGCG
Organism: Cobetia sp. MB87; assembly: GCF_011319755.1. Lineage (NCBI taxonomy): Bacteria > Pseudomonadati > Pseudomonadota > Gammaproteobacteria > Oceanospirillales > Halomonadaceae > Cobetia > Cobetia sp. MB87. The sequence continues at coordinate 143,371 of NZ_VFBC01000007.1, forward strand.
CAGTGCCGAGAATCGCATTCTCGACTGAGCCTGAGACTGGGACTGAGACTGAATCTGAGCCTTGTCTGGTCAGTAAGAAAAGCCCCGCGACGGATACCGTCGCGGGGCTTTTTGTCATCATGAGTGGGTGCTCTGCTCAAGGCGCCGCACCGAGGCTTCGCCTCAGCCCTTGTCCTGCACGGATGGCTCGACGGCCGCCGGCGTGTTCTCGGGAATCGGGCGCTCGCCGACCTTGACGTCGATGTCCAGCGTCTTGCCGTCACGCAGTAGGCGCAATTCCAGCGCATTGCCGGGTTTGACGGCGGCGATGTCGGCCATGGCCAGGCGAGCATCCAGCAGGCGCTTGCCGCCGATGGCGGTCAGGATATCGCCAGGGCGCAGGCCGGCACGCGCGGCAGGGCCATCACGCAGTACGGCGGCCACCACCACACCTTGCGGAGCGCTCAGGCCGAAGGAGTGCGCCAGCGACGGCGTCAGCTCCTGGACTTCCAGACCCAGCCAGCCACGAATCACGCGACCGTGGTCGACCAGCGCTTCGAGGATGTCACGTGCCAGGTTGGCGGGGATGGCGAAGCCGATGCCCTGCGAGCCGCCAGAGCGCGAATAGATGGCGGTATTGATGCCGACCAGCGAGCCGTCGGTATTGATCAGCGCGCCGCCGGAATTGCCAGGGTTGATCGCGGCATCGGTCTGGATGAAGTCTTCATAGGCGTTCAGACCAAGGTGATTGCGTCCGGTGGCCGAGATGATGCCCATGGTGACCGTCTGGCCGACTCCGAAGGGATTGCCTATCGCCAGCGAGACATCGCCGACGTGGACCTGGGTGGAATCGGCAATCGCCACGGTGGGCAGGTTGTCGAGGTCGATCTTGAGCGCCGCGAGGTCGGATTCCGGGTCCACGCCCACGACCTTGGCGAACGTCTCGCGGCCATCGCGCAGGGCGACCTGAATCTGGTCGGCGCCCTGGATGACGTGGTTGTTGGTCAGGATATAGCCGTCACTGGAGAGAATGACGCCGGAGCCCAGGCTCGACAGCATGCGCTGGCTGCGCAGGGCGTCTTCCCCGTAGAACTGGTTGAAGAAGGGGTCGGACATCAGCGGATGCTTGCTGTCGTCCTTGATCTCGCGCGAGGAGTAGATGTTGACCACCGCAGGCGCGGCGGCGTCCACCGCGGCCTGATAGCTGGCCGGGCCGCTGTTGCGCTGCAGCGGCGGTGCTTCGCGCAGTACCGGGTCTGCCGACTCTTCGCGCTGCGCCGCTGACAGCGTCAGGCTCGGAGGCGGCAGCACCTGCTGATTGGCGGCAGAGTTCTGTGACGGGCTCGGGTAGGGGGCATTGCCTGCCTGCTCGTTCTGCTGTGGGGCGGGCTCGCCCAGGCCCAGCGTCGGAAAGCGATCCAGCACGACGACGGCCAGCAGGACGCCGGTGACGACGGGCCACAGTAGCGGGAGCAGTGTGCTGCGAAGAGAACGGGGCATCGGATTACCTGATAAAAAGTCCGCGCACCGACGCGATGCTGCGGACATGAAGATGAATAGCCTGAAACTCCACGTGCCAACGCGCAGGGATGGCCCCGGTCTAGGCGCGACACGCTTACATGGCGCCGATGCGCCGTTACAATGCTCGCCAGTGTAACACTCGATGACTCTGACTGCTGGAGGCCCAATGGCTGATCGTGACACGCTGATGAAGGCGCTGGATGGCTGTCTGGAGGCGCAGGCCTTCAAGGACTATACCGTCAATGGCTTGCAGGTGGAGGGGCGCAGTGAGGTGCGCCGCGTGATGACCGGCGTGACGGCCAGTCAGGCGCTGCTCGATGAGGCGCTCGCCTGGCAGGCCGATCTGGTGCTGGTGCATCACGGCTACTTCTGGAAGAACGAACCGGCCCAGATCACCGGCATGAAGCGTCGGCGCCTCAAGACCTTGCTGGCCAATGACATCAATCTGGCGGCCTATCACCTGCCGTTGGATGCGCACCCGACACTTGGCAACAATGCCCAGCTGGCCGAGCGTCTGGGGCTGGTCAGTGAAGGCTGTCTGGATGGCGTGCCCGGGCGTGGCCTGGTGCATGTCGGGCGTCTGGCCGCTGAGGTGGAAGGGCTGGACAGCCCCGCGCTGGGGGCCGAGTTCAGTCGGCGTCTGGGGCGTGAAGTGCTGGTCGTGGCCGGTCATGATCGCCCCATCAAGCGCATTGCCTGGTGCACCGGCGGCGCTCAGGACTATATCGGACTGGCCATCGAGGCCGGTGTCGATGCCTTCCTCTCGGGCGAGATCTCCGAGCGCACCACCCATAGCGCCCGCGAAGAGGGAGTGACCTACTTCGCGGCGGGCCATCATGCGACCGAGCGTGACGGTGTGCGGGCCCTCGGCGAGTGGCTGGCCGCCGAGCATGGTGTGGAGCACCGCTTCGTGGATATCGACAACCCGGCGTGACATCTGATGCCGGAAACGACAACGGCCACCTCGCGAGGTGGCCGTTGTCGTTGTCAGATGCCGTGAGAGGTTCACGACAGCAGGGCGATCAGATGCGCGGCGGGTTGGTCGCCGGAGTCTCGCCTTCACTCGGTTGCGGCTTGAGGCCGAAGTCCTCTGACAGGGTGCCACGGTTATCGGCGTAATCACGCGGCAGGTCGACCTTGTCGGTCTCGCTGTCGTCCGGCGTGGTGTCGGTGTCCAGCAGGCGGCGCTTGAGCTGGCTGTCATCGCACAGTGCGGTGGCGCCAGTGGCCAGATGCTGGCGCAGCTCATTGCCGGCGCGCTGGATCTGGTCGGTCAGGTCGCTGGCCTTGGAGAAGTGGTCGTTGAGGGCATCGCGGAACTGGGTCAGCTCCAGCTCGCGCTCAGCCAGCTTCTGGCGGGTCTTCTGGTTGCGGGCCACGTTGGCATTCAGCAGGTGGTAGCACAAGGCGCCGATACCGATGCCAGCCAGAAAACAGGCAATGGCCAGGATCCAGTCAATGTTGCTCTCGTTCACGTCGCTCTCCTTGTGTCACGACTGCGGTGATCGTCACCGCTTGGGCATGGTAGCGCTGAGATACGATGCCGGTATTCAATGATGTTCCATCACGCCGATCTCGGGATCGGTCTGGTGTCCAGCAGGTCAGCGCCGCTTGCCGCTGTCCTTCTTGCGTCAGTCTTGCGTGTCTCTTTCTTTGCTCTGTCTTTCGTGGTCCGGTCCTTCGTGACCCGGTCTTTCGTGCCGCTTGCGTTTCAAAAGCGTCCACGCGCCATTATATCGGTGTGGTGCAGCGATGCGTCAATTCACACGGCGCGCGACCTTGGTCGCCTGTCGACGCAGTCGGCGACGTGTGGGCGGATGCCAGCTCACACCTTGCGCGTGATGCGCGCGGCGAAAGTCACCTCGCGCAGCCGATTGCTGGCCGGTGAGTGGGTAAAGTGGCCATCAAGGCGTATAATGCCGCGCAATTTCGTCCTTGCCTGCCCGCCGTGTCGGGTCAGGCGTGATCTTGTTCCTTTCATGTCAGGCGTGCGCCTGTGCGTAGCGCCTGACCTGCAGCGGGTTTCTCAATGCCAGCACCGACGCCTCTCGAGAAGTACCAGGCAGACCTCAAGCGTGATGACTTTGCCTACGATGCCGCCCAGGAAGATGCGGTTCGCCATCTGCAGCGTCTCTACGACGACCTCGTGCGCACGCCGCGTCAGACGCCCGACAAGGTGTCCGACGCGACGGGTGGCGGCGGGTTGGGCTCCAAGGTGCGTCGTCTGTTCGGCAAGCCGTCACGCACGGCGCCTGTCGATGAAGCGCCCGAGATCATGGGCCTCTACTTCTGGGGTGGCGTGGGGCGCGGCAAGACCTATCTCGTCGATACCTTCTACGAGAGCCTGCCGTTTGCCGACAAGATGCGCACGCACTTCCACCGTTTCATGCAGCGTGTCCACAATGAACTCGGCCATTACAAGGGCGAGAAGAACCCGCTGACTCTGGTGGCGGCCAAGTTCGCGGTCGAGGCGCGCGTGATCTGTTTTGACGAATTCTTCGTCAAGGACATCACCGATGCGATGATTCTCGCCACCCTGTTCGAAGAGCTGTTCAAGCAGGGCGTGGTGCTGGTCGCGACCTCCAATATCGTGCCGGATGATCTCTACAAGGACGGCCTGCAGCGGGCGCGCTTCCTGCCGGCGATCGACCTGGTCAAGCGTCACTGCACGGTGGTCAACGTCGATTCCGGCATCGACTACCGCCTGCGCGCGCTGGAGCACGCCGAGCTATTCCATAGCCCGCTGGGCGACGACAGTGCCGCGCGACTGGCGCGGGAATTCCGCTCCATCGCCGGTGCCGAAGGCCATGCCGATGAAGGCTTGAGCATCAATCATCGCGTGCTGCATGCCCTGCGTCGCCATGAAGACGTGGTGTGGTTCCACTTCGATGAGCTGTGTGATGGCCCGCGTAGCCAGAATGACTACATTGAGCTTGCGCGTGAATTCCATACCGTGCTGGTGTCCGAGGTGCCGCAGATGGGGCGCGACAGTGACGACCAGGTGCGTCGTTTCATCAACATGGTCGATGAGTTCTATGACCGTGGCGTCAAGCTGCTGATGAGCGCCGCGACGCCCGTCGAGGACCTCTATACCGGCGGCAATCTGGATTTCGAATTCCAGCGCACGCTGTCACGTCTGCAGGAAATGCAATCGCGTGAGTATCTCGCGCTGCCGCACAAGCCCTGAGTCCTGCTGCGAGGGTAAAATAGCCTTTGTGGTAGGCGGGCATGACATGTACAATGCGCGCTCGCTCGAACTGTTGACCGGTTCTCGAGCCATCCTGAGTCATTCACTCCTGATGGGCGAGGGCAGTCTGGAGATGAGAGGACAGTGACTGCGCAAGCAGCACGCCGCTCGCTGCCAGGCGTCGGACAACCAAGAAAAATAGGGATTGGTCGCGCACACAAGTGCAAGACCCGACTATAGGTGATTCATCCATGAAGACGTTTACTGCTAAGCCGCAGTCCGTCCAGCGTGACTGGTTCGTCGTCGACGCAGCCGGCAAGACGCTGGGCCGTATGGCTACCGAAATTGCTCGTCGCCTGCGCGGCAAGCATAAAGCCGAGTACACTCCGCACGTTGATACTGGCGATTACATCGTCGTCATCAATGCCGAGAAAGTCGCTGTGACTGGTCGCAAGGCAGAAGCCAAGACCTACTACCGTCACACCGGTTACCCGGGCGGCCTGCGCTCCATGAACTTCAACCAGATGATCGAGCACAAGCCTGAGCGCGTGATCGAACTGGCTGTCAAGGGCATGCTGCCGAAGGGCCCGCTGGGTCGTGCCATGCAGTCCAAGCTGAAAGTCTATGCTGGCTCCGAGCATCCGCACGCTGCGCAGCAGCCGCAAGAACTGAACATCTGAGGGAAGCATCGCCATGACACAGCAGCACTACGGTACCGGGCGCCGCAAGACTTCTACCGCGCGCGTCTTCCTGAAGCCGGGCACCGGCAAAATCACCGTCAACCAGCGTGACCTGAACGACTACTTCGGTCGTGTGACAGGCCGCATGGTTGTCCGTCAGCCGCTCGAGCTGACCGAAACTACCGAACAGTTCGACGTCTACGTCACTGTTGCTGGTGGTGGTGGTTCTGCTCAAGCCGGCGCTATCCGTCACGGCATCACTCGTGCCCTGATGGCTTACAACGAAGACTTCCGTCCGGCCCTCCGCGCCGCCGGTTACGTCACTCGTGACGCTCGTGAAGTCGAGCGTAAGAAAGTCGGCCTGCGCAAGGCCCGTCGTCGTCCGCAGTTCTCCAAGCGTTAAGAGAACTCGCGTCGACCACAAGAACGTCCAGTGCCCGCAAGGGTGCTGGACGTTTTTTTTGCGGTCTCGCTGCACGATTGACGAAAGCGGCTTTGGTCAAGGTGGCTTTCTTGAGTTGTGAGTGACCTGTTCTTGCCCTTTAATACAAGCAAGCATCAAGTGCTCAGCAAGTGGATGGCCCAGCATCAGGCGGTAGTGTTTGGGAGATAACAATAAAATGTCAGATCAAGCTGTGAATCGAGGACGACGCCGCTTCCTCGTCAGCGCAACCACCGTGGTCGGGGCGGTAGGGGTGGTCGGTATCGCAACGCCCTTCCTGGCATCCTGGCAGCCAAGTGCGCGTGCCCGTGCGGCAGGCGCGCCTGTCACGGCGGATATCTCGCGGCTGGCACCCGGCCAGCAGATGACCATCGAATGGCGCGGCAAGCCGGTGTGGGTGGTGCGTCGCACTCCCGAGATGATCGCCGATATCCGCGCCATTCCCCCCGCAGAGCTGCAGGACCCCGAGTCACTGCGTCCCCAGCAGCCCCCCTATGTCGATGCCGTGCTGCGTTCCATCAAGCCGGAATATGTGGTGTTGGTGGGTATCTGCACGCACCTGGGCTGCTCGCCTGGCTATCGTCCCGAGATCGGCGCGGCGGATCTCGGCGCGGACTGGCCGGGCGGCTATCTATGTGCCTGCCATGGGTCCAAGTTCGATCTCGCCGGGCGAGTCTTCACCGGAGTGCCGGCGCCTTCGAATCTGGAGGTGCCGCCGCATCGTTACGAGAGTGAGCAGGTGCTGGTGGTGGGTGTCGACGAGGAGGCAGCCTGATGGGGAATCCAAACCGTGCCAAGGCGCCGCGCGGCATCATGCGCTGGATCGATGATCGTCTGCCGGCCACCCAGTTTCTGCAGGACCACCTGACCGGCTACTATGTGCCGAAGAACTTCAACTTCTTCTACTTCTTCGGCTCGCTGGCCTTGCTGGTGCTGGTCAATCAGATATTGACCGGCATCTGGCTGACGATGAGCTATACGCCGAGTGCCGAGGAGGCCTTTGCCTCCATCGAGTACATCATGCGCGATGTGGAGTACGGCTGGCTGATCCGCTACATGCATTCCACCGGTGCCTCGGCCTTCTTCGTGGTCATCTATCTGCACATGTTCCGTGGCCTGCTGTATGGCTCCTACCGCGCGCCTCGCGAGCTGGTATGGATCTTCGGCATGTGCATCTATCTGGCGCTGATGGCCGAGGCCTTCATGGGCTATCTGCTGCCCTGGGGGCAGATGTCCTACTGGGGCGCGCAGGTAATCATCTCGCTGTTCACGGCGATTCCGGTCATCGGGGCAGATCTGGCGCAGATGATTCGTGGCGACTACCTGGTCTCGGGCATTACCCTGAACCGCTTCTTTGCGTTGCATGTCATCGCCTTGCCGCTGGTGATCGTCGGGCTGGTGGTGCTGCATCTGGTGGCGCTGCACGAGGTGGGCTCAAACAATCCGGATGGCATCGAGATCAAGGACCGGAAGGATGAAGCGGGGCAGCCGCTGGATGGCATTCCGTTCCATCCCTATTACACGGTGAAGGACCTCGTCGGTGTCGGCGTCTTTCTGTTCGTGTTCTGTGCGGTGATCTTCTACTTCCCCGAAGGTGGCGGTTACTTCCTGGAGACGCCGAACTTCGAGCCGGCCAATTCGCTCAAGACGCCCGAGCACATCGCGCCGGTGTGGTACTTCACGCCGTTCTACGCCATGTTGCGGGCCGTGAACTATCCATTGTTCGGGGTCGATGCCAAGTTCTGGGGCGTGGTGGTGATGGGGTTGGCGATCGCCATCCTGTTCGTGTTGCCGTGGCTGGATCGCTCGGCGGTGCGCTCGATCCGCTACAAGGGCTGGCTGTCGCGTATCGCCATCGTCATCTTCGTGGTCAGTTTCGTGACGCTGGGCGTGCTGGGGGTGATGCCGCCCACGCAGGAGCGCACGATCATCGCGCAGCTGGCGACCGTGGCATATTTCGCCTTCTTCATACTGATGCCGCTGTATACGCGCTTCGAGACGACGCGAGCGGTGCCTGACAGGGTGACGGGCCGATGAGCGCGCTGATGGGTGGGTCAAGGGAGTGGCTCAAACGCGGGCTGGCAGCAGGGTTGCTGACCGCAGTGAGCCTGATGGGATCGGGCATGGTGAGCGCGGCGAGCAGTGCGGTGCCACTGGAGACGATGCAGCCGGATCTACACGATCAGCCCTCGTTGCAGCGAGGCATGCAGCTTTACACCAATTACTGTCTCGGCTGTCATAGCCTGCAGTACCAGCGTTACTCGCGTGCCGCAGAGGACCTGGGAATGCCCGAGGACCTGGTCGAGCAATATCTGATTCTCTCGCCAGCGCTCAAGATCAATGACACCATGCGCACGGGCATGCAGAAAGAAGACGCGGCCGGCTGGTTCGGCACGCCGCCACCGGATCTGTCGCTCGAGGCGCGTCTGCGCGGCACTGACTGGATCTACACCTATCTGAAGAGCTTCTATCGTGACGCGTCACGTCCATGGGGCGTGAACAATGCGGTCTTCCCTCAGGTCGGCATGCCGCATGTGCTGGAATCGCTGCAGGGCGTGCAGGAAAAGGTCTGTGGGCAGACTGATATGGCGGTAGCGGGGGCGGAGATCGATCCCGACACGGGGCGTTATGCGTCCTGTGATATTCTAGAGATCACTCAGCCTGGCAGCATGACGGCAGGGGAGTTTGATCAGGCGATGTGGGATCTGACCAATTTTCTGGCCTATGTCGGCGAGCCTTCGCGACTCAAGGCTGAGAGCATGGCCCCCAAGGTGTTAATATTCATTCTGATCTTTACCTTGCTGGCGTATCTTCTCAAGAAGGAATACTGGCGCGACATTCATTGATGGCCTCCGGGGCGGGGTCTCAGTGATAATGGCGAGCCGGCAGTGACGGGCGCGCGGCTGATCAGTCGCGCGCCCGCTTGCGTCGCCTTGAGGTGGCGCAGGCTGACCCTCTGGCAGGGCCCGTTGTGACAAGGGCAGGCCAGAGGAAACTTATCCCCGTTTGTCAGGCCAAAAGCTGACACGGGCATGTCTCGAACAGATGCGAGGACAGTTTCATGGGTGTTGTGGCCAAGCGTTCATCGATGACCTTCTACTCCGGTGGTGACGACCACTTCAGCCACCGTGTACGGATCGTGCTGGCCGAGAAGGGTGTGGCAGTCGATATCATTGATGTGGATGATGACAGCCGTCCGGCCGAACTGGCCGACCTGAACCCGTACAACAGTGTGCCGACGCTGCTGGATCGTGACCTGGTACTCTACGAGTCCAAGGTCATGATGGAATATCTGGACGAGCGTTTCCCGCATCCGCCGCTGTTGCCGGTGTATCCGGTGGCGCGCGCCCAGAGCCGTCTGTGGATGCATCGCATCGAGCGCGAATGGGTGCCGATGATGGAAACCATCCAGACCGGCACCAAGAAGGAAGCCGACAAGGCACGCAAGGAATTGCGTGAAAGCCTGATCGGCATTTCCCCGATCTTCGACGACATGCCGTTCTTCATGAGCGACGAGTTCTCGCTGGTGGATACCTGCATTGCCCCGATCCTGTGGCGCTTGCCGACACTGGGAATCGAGCTGCCGGAGAAGCAGGTCAAGCCGCTGCTGACCTACATGGAGCGGTTGTTCGGGCGTGATGCCTTCAAGGCGTCGCTGTCCGAGGCCGAGCGCGAGATGCGCATCTGATCCGTGCGTGATCCTTCGGTCACTGATCGATCGGTCACGCATTCGGGCTTTCGCCCTCGCTCATCAGTCTGAGGTCGATGGATGTGAGCGATGTGCGGGGCGTTGGCCCGTTGGCGGAATGGACTTCGGTCGTCGCTGACACTCATTGCAGTTCAAGAGGTTCTCCCATGCTTTCCAGTCGCCCTTATCTGGCACGCGCACTCTACGAGTGGCTGCTGGATAACGACAATACGCCGTACATCGTGGTGGACGCCGAGCAGGAAGGTGTCCAGGTGCCGCGTCAACACGTCCAGAACGGTCAGATCGTGCTCAATATCGCACCCGGTGCGGTGCGTGATCTGTTGATCGCCAATGAAGGGGTCAGCTTCAATGCCCGCTTCGGTGGTCAGCCGATGCACGTCAGCGTGCCGACGGCGGCCCTGGTCGCGCTGTATTCGCGTGAAAACGGTGTCGGTATGGTCTTCGGTCACGAGCCGGTGATGCCGGGTGCCGATGAGATGACATTCGGTGAAGCCGCGCCAGATGCCGAGCCGGCCGCCACAGCGCGCCCGACGCTGGCCAGTGTCGGCAGTGCGCCCGCCGAAGAAGAGGCGCCTGCCTCGGAATCGGTGGATGCGTCCGTCGAGCCAGGCGCAGGCGCTGATGCCGAAGTGGCCGGTGAAGAGTCGGCGTCGGACTCGGCCAGCGACGAGCAGGGGGCTGATGACAATGATCAGCCCAAGCCGCCGCGCAAGGGGCGTCCTTCGCTGCGCGTGATCAAGTAATCACGTCGGCAGGTGGGGGCGATGGATGAGGGTTGGCCATTGTCCACCTGATGTCGCTCCTGTCATGAAAAATGCCCCGCAGGCTTCGGCCTGCGGGGCATTTTTCATTCTGGATGCTGTTCATTCTGGATGCTGTTCATTCAGGGTGCCTTGCATGTCAGGCATGCAAGGCGCGCCGCCTCGATCAGTCGAGGTACTCGAAGACCTTGGCGATACGCTGGATGCCGCCGACTTCAGAGACCTTGCTGACGATCTGGTCGGCTTCGGCGCGGGTCACGATACCCATCAGGTAGACGCTGGCATTCTCGGTGAGTACCAGGATGCGGCCGGAGTCGATGTTGGCATCCGCCGCCAGCGTGGCCTTGACGCGCGTGGTCAGCCAGGTGTCCTGCACGCGCTGGCTGGCCGGGGCATTGGCGCTGATTTCCAGCGCGTTGTGCACCTGGCGCACGCGGCGCACATCCTTGGCGATGTCCGTGGCCTTCTGCTTCAGCTCGTCGCTGGCGACCTGGCCGGTCAGCAGCACCATGCCGTTGTAGGAATTCACGTTGACGTGGGCATCATTGAATCGGGCATCGGTCTTGCCGAGATTGACCTCGATCTTGGTCTCGATGCTCTCGTCTTCCACCTGGGCACCCAGGGTGCGATCGCCATAGTCTTCGTCGATCGGGCCGCTGTTGGTCAGGTCGGCGACGGTGGTGCAGCCGGCCAGCGTCAGGAAGCCGGCGGTGGCCATGAGGGAAAGCAGATTCTTGGGCGTCATGCCGTTTTCTCCTGGTGAATGCCGTGGGGCGCGCGGATTACTCGTTGCTGCCGAACAGCTGATGATCAATCAGGTCGCACAGGCAGTGGATGGCCAGCAGATGGACTTCCTGGATGCGTGCCGTAGAGGTGGCGGGAACACGAATCTCGCAGTCTTCGCTGCCCAGCAGTGACGCCATGTCGCCACCGTCGCGGCCGGTCAAGGCGACGACGCGCATGTCACGGTCGTGAGCCGCCTGGATGGCCTGCACCACGTTGGCGGAGTTGCCGCTGGTGGAGATGGCCAGCAGGATGTCGCCGGGCTGACCCAGGGCGCGGATCTGCTTGGAGAACACCTCGTTGTAGCTGTAGTCGTTGGCGATGGACGTCAGCGTGGAGGTGTCGGTGGTCAGCGCGATGGCCGGCAGGCTCGGGCGCTCGCGCTCGAAGCGGTTGAGCAGTTCGGAGGAGAAATGCTGGCTGTCGCCGGCGCTGCCGCCGTTGCCGCAGGCCAGGATCTTGCCGTCATTGACCAGGCTCTGGACCATCATCTGGCTGGCCGCTTCGATGAAGGGCGGCAGCACTTCGCTGGCGTAGGTCTTGGTGTCAATGCTGGCGTTGAAGTGGCCGAGAATACGCGATTGGAAATCCATGATGGCTCTTGGTCGTTGGCTTCAGAACGCTTCGAAGGCGTGGCGAATCCAGTGAATGGATCGAGGGGAGGTCCCCTCCACGCCTACCACGTCGAAGCGGCAGGAACATGATAGCCCGTGCTGGGCCAGATAAAAACGCGCGGCAGTGATCAGCCGGCGTTGCTTGGTATGGGTCACGCTTTCCAGCGCGCTGCCGAACCGGGAATTGGCCCGGTAGCGCACCTCGATGAAGACCAGGGTCTCGGCGTCAAACATGATCAGGTCGATCTCGCCGCCCTTGGCATGCTGGTTGCGCGTGACGGGTGTCAGGCCACGCGCTGCCAGCCATTGTTCTACCTCCGCCTCGATGACGGCGCCGCGCGCTCGGGCGCGACGCTGGGGAGGCGGGTGCGCCTTGCCAGAGGGCGAGTCGGCGCGTGTCATGTCAGGGCGTGTAGGCTTCGACGGTGCGGCTGTTGGCGCCTTTCAGTGGCGGACGCGGTACGCCACCTCTGAATTCAGCCCAGGGCAGCGTGCGCTCGATGCGTCCATCGTGGCGCGGGAAGAGGCTGCCGGTGGCGCCGAAGAGTTCGCCGCCCGCTCCGGCCAGCATCAGCGGTACGCGCTGGGCCAGACGATAGGCATCGACCCCCATGGCGTTGAGCTTGAGCATGCGCGGTGAAGCATCGGACAGGGCGCGATAGGTGTCGGCCTCCGGCAGGGATGCCTTGCCACCGGAAGAGGCCTCCGGCACTTCCCAGGGAATGTCCACGAAGTCGACGCCATTGAGGTCGCCGTCCTGATCGGGCTGCGGTGCGCCGTCATAGAGATGGGAGGTGCCGTAGATCGGCAGGTCGCCCGCGTAGTAGAAGTCCAGCATCGGCGGCACCTGGCGAGCATAGCTCGGTAGCGCCAAGAGGAAGATCATGTCGATGTTGCCGGAATGGGCACGGCCGTATCTGCTGCCGGATTTCTTGGCGGACTTCATGCGCGCCTGATCCTGGCTCGAGACCGACAGCAGGTCCTTGACGGCTGAGCTGACGGCACCCTTGGGGTTGTAGCGCTCGACGGAGACGATGTCGCCACCTTCCTGCTCGAAGCGGTCGCGGAAGGCACTGTAGACGCGTTGGCCCCAGGCATTGTTGGGCACCAGCGCGGCGGCGCCCCGATGGCCGTCGAGAGCAGCTCGCAGGGCGACCTGGCGGGCTTCGTCCTCGGCGGAAAGGCCGTACTGGAACAGGTTGTCGGCACGGTTGCTGTCATGGGTGCCGTAGTTGAGGGCCAGTGTCGGCAGCGGCAGGCTGTTCTGAGTCTCGAGCTGACTGACCAGCTTCTTGTCCAGCGGGCCGAGCACGACCTGAGCGCCATCCATGGTGGCACGGGCATACAGGGTCTTGAGGTCCGCGCTCGAGGTGTCATAGAAACTCAGCTGCGGCGTGGCCTCGGCATTGTCGATGGCGCTGCGATGGCGTGCCTCGATGCCTTCACGGATGGCCTGGGCTATCCGCTTGAGCGAACCGGACTCGGGCAGGAAGACGGCAATCTTGCGCACTTCCTGGCCGGAGAGCTCGCGCAGGTCGAGAATGCCCTGTGGCATCTGACGCGCGGCGGGATGCTGCGGATTGGCGTCCGACCAGTCGTTGATGGCGGAGAACATCTGATCGATGTTGCCGCCGAAGCGACGCTGCAGGCGCAGCAGGTCCGTCCAGCCGCTGGCGGTCGGGCTGGCGCTGGCCAGCTCATTGAGCTGACTGGGAGACAGGCGAGTGAGCTGCTCCCACAGGGTGTCGTTGATGCTCAGGTCATCGCTGTCAGCCTGCAGGGCGATCAGGGTCTGAGCGCTGGCCAGAGGCTCACCGACCATGCCGAGTGCCAGCCCGCGACGCTTGCGCAGCGTGCGTTGGTCATCGCTGGATATCGGGATGTCGTCCTCGAGCACGGAGGTCGCCAGGATCGTGTTCCAGCCGTCCTGCTGTTCAAGGGCGATGCGCGACAGCAGCAGGGCCCATTGCACGCGTTCCTGCGGCTCGAGGCTTGCCGGATCGATGTCGGATGCGATGGTGATCGCCTGCGCGTTGTCGCCGCTGCGTGCTAGGATGTCCGCAGCTTGCAGGCGCGTACTGGCCGCTTGCTGACCCTGTTGCTGCTCGGCCTGAGCGAGCAGGGCATCGGCACCGGGGCCGCTGGAAAGCGGAGACTGTCCGGCACACCCTGCCAGCAGCAGGGCGGAGGCGGCAAGGCCTGCCAGCGTGCGCAGGCCGGAACGTGAACGGCGCGCGGCCTCCTGCCGGATGGCTGACGAAGTGCCCAGCGTGTTGGCTGATGCACGATTCCATGTCTGGCGCATGTACGACGGTCCCTTGGCTGATGGGCGATGTGGTCAGGACTGCATCGCCGCCTACTGTGATGAAGGGTGAAAGGCATCATGGCACTCGGTCGATCAGGGCCACGCATGCAGCGTCCTTCGGATGAAATGTCCCAAGGCAATCTGCCTGTGTCTGACGACCATTTCTACCATTGAGTTCAACGAGTCGAAGCATTGAATGTCCGAGTCTTCTGAAGGCGTATTGTACGTGGTCGCCACGCCGATTGGTAACCTCGATGATCTCAGTCCCCGCGCCGCGCGGGTGCTGGGAGAAGTGGACCTTATCGCAGCCGAGGATACCCGCCACAGCGGGCGGTTGCTGCGTCACCTGGGCCTGGAAGTGCCCATGATGTCCCTGCACGATCACAACGAACGTGGCCGTGTCGATCAGCTGTGTCAGGCACTGGAGGCAGGCCGACGCGTCGCGCTGGTCTCCGATGCCGGCACGCCGCTGATCTCCGATCCCGGTTTCATTGTCGTGCGCGCCCTGCGCGAGCGTGGCTTCAAGGTAGTACCGTTGCCGGGGCCGTGTGCGTTGATCACCGCCCTCAGCGCGGCGGGTCTGCCGACAGATCGCTTCACCTTCGAAGGCTTTCTGGCCCACAAGGGTGGCCCGCGTCAGGCGCGCCTTGCTGCGCTGCGCGACGATAGTGCCACCCACGTGCTGTACGAGTCTCCGCACCGCATCCAGGCGCTGCTGGGCGATATTCGCGAGGTGCTGGGCGAGCGCCGGGTCGTGCTGGCCCGTGAGCTGACCAAGACCTTCGAGACATTCCTCGATGGTACGGCGGCTGAGCTGCTGGCGCAGATGGACGCCAACAGTGATCAGACCCGCGGCGAGTTCGTGGTCATGATCGAAGGGGCGCCGGCACGTGACGGTGACGAGGCGGCCAGTGTCGAAGGTGACGCCCTGTTGCAGGTGCTGTTCGAGGAGGGCGTCGGCGTCAAGCAGATGGCCGCCATCGCCACGCGTCTGGTGGGCGGGCGCAAGAAAGCCTGGTATGCCAAGGCGCAAGCCATGAAGGACGCAGCAGAGGAATAAGCAAACCTCTGTCACGCCAGACTTTTTTGCCGCTGCCATTGTTCGGCCTGCGTGGGCTTCGTCTTGTGAAAGGCCCATGACACTGGTAGTCTTGCGCGCTTGGGAGACGGCCAGACAGTCGCCGCCAGCGCAAGCTGGGGGAGGAAAGTCCGGGCTCCATAGGGCAAGGTGCCAGATAACGTCTGGGCGGCGCGAGCCGACGGCAAGTGCAGCAGAGAGAAGACCGCCTACGTCAGCTTCGGCTGGCCGGTAAGGGTGAAAGGGTGCGGTAAGAGCGCACCGCGCGGCTGGTAACAGTTCGCGGCGAGGTAAACCCCACCTGGAGCAAGACCAAATAGGCCCCCTATGCTGCTGCCCGCAGTGGGGGCGGGTTGGTTGCTTGAGCCCTGAAGTGATTCAGGGCCTAGATGAATGACTGTCCACGACAAGACCCGGCTTATCGGCCATCTCCCGCCTTATAACGTCAGTGTGCTGCCAACCTTCGCGACGCGAGCGATGACAGCACACCTTGAATTCGCATGACCGGCGCCGTCCGCTGCGTGTTTCGTGAATGACCATTGCAGTTGGATGGCAACGAACACGCTGCCGTGACAGGCGCCGGTTGTCGGTTATGGCACTTGAATTCGTGTTTCAGCCGCTTGCCTGCTGCACGCAGGCGCTGTTTACGCTCTTATGCTGTCGGTGTACTTTGCCACCGGCTCTCACTGCCCGCATCGCGTGCCAAGGTCCAGAGTTTCGTCATGTCCAAGCCCAGCGCCCCTTCCGTTACCGAGTCTGTCGATACCGAGTCCGTCGAAGTGGCTGATCGCTTCGCGCATGTCAGTGTCATGCTCGATGGCGCGGTCGATGGCCTGATTCAGGACGCGGCCGGCGTCTACTTCGACGGCACCTTCGGTCGCGGTGGCCATTCGCGTCTGATCCTGTCGCGTCTGGCGCCCGAGGGGCGTCTGATCGCCTGTGATCGTGACCCCCAGGCGCTGGCGGAAGCCGCGACCATCGATGATGGGCGCTTCAGTATCCATGCCGGTGAATTCGCGCGTCTTGGCGAGTATGCCGAGCGTGAGGGCGTGCAGGGTCAGCTGGATGGGATCCTGCTCGACATCGGCGTGTCATCCCCGCAGCTGGATGATGCCGAGCGTGGTTTCAGCTTCATGAATGATGGCCCGCTGGACATGCGCATGGACCCCACCAGCGGCGAGAGCGCCGCCGAGTGGTTGTCACGTGCCAGTGCCGAGGACATGGCCTGGGTCTTCAAGACCTATGGTGAGGAGCGTTATGCCAAGCGTCTGGCACGCGCCGTGGTGGAGCGTCGCGCCGAGCGACCCATCACGCGCACCGGCGACTTCGCCAGCCTGATCAAGGATGCCCATCCCAACTGGGAGAAGCACAAGCACCCGGCGACGCGTGTCTTCCAGGCGATCCGCATTCACATCAATGGTGAACTGGATGAGCTGACCCGCGCGTTGGATGCCGGTCTCGAGGCGCTCAAGCCCGGCGGTCGTCTGGTCGTGATCAGCTTCCACTCGCTGGAAGACCGCATCGTCAAGCGCTTCATGCGTGACAAGGCGCGGGGGGATCAGGCGCCGCGTGGCATGCCGATCCGTGAAGACCAGCTCAACAAGCGTCTCAAGCTGGTGGGCAAGGCGCAGAAGGCATCGCAAAGCGAAGTCGATGCCAATGTCCGTTCGCGCAGTGCCGTGATGCGCATTGCCGAAAAGCTCAAATAGCGTCAGTGCTCCCTCTGGGGACTCGTGCCTCTTTCTGCGCCTGCCTACCGGCAGGCGCGCGCGTGAGTGGACTGTGGGGAAAGGACGACACAAGTGTTGCCGTGCTGCAACTCTTAGCGGCTAACGCCACTTGCTGACATAATGCGCCGGGCGCTTGAAACAAGTGAGCGAACATCGCGCCTGCACGTTGGCAGTCTGCAAGGATATTCGTGGTGCGGGGCATCACGTTCAGAGTGATTAGGGAGTCGGCATGGCGGGACGGAGACAGGATGGCTGGACGGGTAACTGGCCGATCAAGGTGCAGATGCGTTGGCGTCACCTGTGTTTCGCGGTGCTGATGCTCAGTCTGCTTGGTTCTGCCGCTGCTGTCGTGATCAGCTCCCATCTCTCGCGCGGCCAATATGCCCAGCTGCAGAAGCTGGAAGCGGCGCGCGATGATGCGCGTGCACGCTGGGGGCGCCTGCTGCTGGAAGAGAGCGCCTGGTCGGCACCGGCGCGTATCGAAAGCATCAGCATCGAACGACTCGAGATGCGTGTGCCGGATGTCCACGATGTCGAGGTCATTCGCTGATGGCCACGCGTCGCCCGCCTTCGTCTCGTCCGCGCAAAGCCGCCGGCGCTGAGGCGCCCACCCGCACCAAGGCCGCAAGCGGTGCCCGCAAGAGCGCGCGCGCCGCCATGGGGCCTGCCCGCTATCGCATCATGCTCTTCATCGTGCTGGCCGGGCTTGTCGCTCTGGTCGGCCGCATCGGCTATCTCCAGCTCTTCGATCAGCAGTTCCTGCAGGATCAGGGGGACGCACGCACCCTGCGTGTCGACAGCATCAATGCTCACCGCGGCATGATCACCGATCGCACCGGTGAGCCTCTGGCGATCTCCACGCCGGTCATCACCCTGTGGGCCGACCCGCGCAAGGTGCCCGACGACCCCGTGCGGCTGTCATTGCTGGCGCGTGCGCTGGGTCAGCAGCCGGATGATCTGATCGCACGCGTCCGCCGCTATCGTGATGCCGGCAAGGGCTTCATGTACATCAAGCGCCAGATGACCCCACCGCAGGCCCAGCCTGCCATCGACCTCGATATTCCGGGCGTCAGCCACAAGCAGGAATACAAGCGCTATTACCCCTCCGGAGAAGTCTCCGCCCAGTTGATCGGCGTGACCAACGTCGATGACAAGGGACAGGAAGGGCTTGAGCTTGCCTACAATTCCTACCTTTCCGGGACGCCGGGCAAGCGACGCGTGCTCAAGGATCGCAAGGGGCGCCTGGTGCGCGACCTGCATCTGATCAGCGAAGCCAAGCCCGGCGGCGACCTGACACTTTCCATCGACCTGCGTCTGCAATACATGGCCTACCGCGAACTCAAGGCGGCCGTGGCGGAGCACCGTGCCGATGGCGGCACCCTGGTGATGATGGATGCCCGCACCGGCGAAGTGCTGGCGATGGTGAATCAGAAGTCCTATAACCCGAACAACCGCGCCGGGCTTGATCCCGCCGGGCTGCGTAACCGCGCGATCACCGATGCCTTCGAGCCCGGCTCGGTGATGAAGCCGCTGTCGATGAGCGCCGGCCTGGCCTCCAACAAGTATCAGCCTGACTCGGTGATCGATACCACGCCGGGTTACATGCGGGTCGACCAGTTCACCATTCGTGACTTCCGCAACTACGGCAAGCTCGACATGGCGGGCATTCTCTACCACTCCTCGAATATCGGCATGAGCCGCATGGCGCTGAGTCTCGAGGATGATGCGGTCTGGAATCGCTACTATGAGCTGGGCCTCGGCCAGGCGCCGGGTACCGGCTTCCCTGGCGAGACGACCGGCGTGCTGCCGCCGCCGACCAACTGGTCGCGCAGCAAGCGGGCCTCCATCTCCTACGGTTACGGTATCAGCGTCTCGGCGCTGCAGCTGGCCAGCGCCTATACCGCGCTCGCCAATGATGGCCGACGTGTGCCGCCGTCGCTGCTCAAGGTCAAGACGCCGCCGGTCGGAGACCAGGTGATCTCCCCGGACAACGCGCACGCCCTGCTCGGCATGATGGAGAAGATCGTGCAGCCCAATGGGCCTGCCAAGCGGGCGGTGGTCGAAGGCTATCGTATCGCCGGCAAGACGGGCACCGTGCGCAAGGTGACGGCCGGTGGTTATCAGAAGACCGCGTATCGTTCGTTGTTCGCGGGTGTGGCACCGGTGTCTGATCCGCGTATCGTGACCGTGGTGATGATCGAGAACCCCAAGGGGGAAGAATATTACGGCGGTCTGGTGGCGGCGCCCGTGTTCGGGCGCGTGGTGGGCAAGGCATTGCGCCTGCTGGATGTGCCGCCGGACAGCAAGGTCGGTGAGTAACGCTTTTCATGTGGCACGGTCGTCGGCCTCGGGCGGGCGACTGCGTCTTTTTTCTCATGTAGTGAATACGTTCCGGGACATCGGGAACAAGGAAGGTCTTCCGACATGACTTCACCGCACGATTCCAGGCGCCTGGGCGAGTTTCTGGCGCGCCCGTTGGCCACGGCGACAGACATGCTGGCAGCATTGCTGGCGCTGTGGCCAGGCGCCCTCAATGACGATTGGCGTGCACGGCTTGCCGCGCGCGATGACTGGCACCTGACGATCGACAGTCGCAATGCCGCGCAGGGCTCCCTCTTCATTGCCATTCCCGGCATCGCCAGCGATGGCCGCGACTATATCGCCGCGGCGCTCGAGGGCGGGGCCGAACTGGTGCTGGCCGAAAGACCCGCAGACGGGGATGCACGTCTGGCACTGCATTCAGGCGATGCCAGAGTCGTCTGGCTCGAGAATCTGGGCGAGCAGCTCGGTGAGCTGGGGCGCCAGGCCTTCCGCGTGCCCGAGTCGCTGATGCTGGTCGGGGTGACGGGCACCAATGGCAAGTCTTCCGTCACCCATTACATCGCCGAGCTGGCCGAAGCGATGGGCACGCCCGCCGGCATGATCGGCACGCTCGGCATCGGGCGCCCCGGCGCCCTGGTGGCAGGCGAGCGCACCACGCCCGACGCCCTGGCCGTGCAGGCGGCGCTCAAGGGCCTGAGCCTTGTTGGTGCCGAGCTGATCGCGATGGAAGTCTCTTCCCATGCGCTGGACCAAGGGCGCGTCAATGGCTGTCGTTTCACCGTCGCGGGCTATACCAATCTTTCGCGAGACCACCTCGACTATCACGGCAGCATGGCGGCCTATGCGGCGGCCAAGGCAAAGCTGTTCAAGCGCCCCGAACTCAAGCTTGCGGTGCTCAATGCCGATGATGCGCTGGCGCGTCTGATGCTGGCCGGCATGCAGCGCGGCGTGCGCGTGCTGGCGATGGGGCGTGATGACGTCGCGACCCTGCGCGTGCTGGATGTCTTCCCCGAGCCGCTGGGCCAGGTTGCCGTGATCGCGACGCCGGATGGCGAGCGTGAGCTGGGCCTCAATCTGATGGGGCGCTTCAATCTCGACAATGCCTTGCTGGCAATGCTGATCCTGCATGGCCTCGACTATTCGTTCGAGGGGCTGTTTGCCGCCGCGCCGCGTCTGACGCCGGTACCGGGGCGCATGCAGCGCCTGAGTCGTGATGGCGCGCCGGTGGTGGTGGTCGACTACGCCCACACGCCGGAGGCCGTCGAGACGGCGCTGACCGCGCTGCGCGCTCACCTGCCGGCGCGGGATGATGCGCGCTTGTGGTGTGTGCTCGGCTGTGGTGGCGATCGCGACAGCGGCAAGCGCCCGCTGATGGCCACGGCCGCCGAACAGGGCGCCGACCGCGTCGTGATCACCGATGACAATCCGCGTACCGAGGATGCGGCTGCCATCCGTCAGCAGATGATGACCGGCATCCATGCCCGCGAGCGTGTGCTGGATATCGCCGAGCGTGGTGAGGCCATTGCCCAGGTCATCCGCGATGCCGGCGAGCATGATGTCATCCTGATCGCCGGCAAGGGGCACGAGGATTATCAGGAAATCGACGGCCAGCGACTGCCGTTTTCCGATGTGGCCCATGCGATCGCGGCACTGGAGCGCCGCGAGCTCTCGATGCTGGAAGGTCAGGAGCGTGACGCATGAGTGCGCCTGAACAGCCCGTCGGTCTGAGCACCTTCGAGGAACTGGCCGTGGTGCTCGGCGCGCAGTTGCCACAGGCATTGTACGGTCAGACGCTGGGTGCCATCGAGACGGATACCCGCAAGCTTGGCGAGCAGGCTGCACCGCTGTTCGTGGCGCTGAAGGGTGAGCGCTTCGATGCCCATGACTTCCTCGCCCAGGCTCGCGCCAATGGCGCCGTCGCGGCGCTGGTCGAGCGAGCAGTGGATGATCCGCTGCCGCAGATCGTCGTCGCGGATACCCGTCTGGCTTTCGGGCTGCTGGCGGCGGCGCGTCGGCGTGCCTGGGGGAGGCCGCTGATCGCGGTGACCGGCAACAGTGGCAAGACCAGCGTCAAGGGCCTGGTGCATGCCATCCTTGTGCGGGATGCCGCGCGTTTCGAGGCTGAAAGCCTCGCCAATCACGGCAACCTCAACAACGATTTCGGTCTGCCGATGACGTTGCTGCGCTTGAGCAATGCCCACCAGCACGGCGTGGTCGAGCTGGGCGCCAATCATCTCGGTGAGATCGCCTGGACGACGGCCCTGGCGCGCCCACAAGTGGCGGTGATCACCAATGTCACCGGCGCCCATGTCGGCGAGTTCGGCGGCATGGGGCAGATCGCCCAGGCCAAGGGTGAGATTCTGGCGGGCCTTAGTCCGTTGGGGGGGCGACGTCCGGTCGCGGTACTCAACCGTGATGACGCCTACTTCTCGCTATGGCAGGCACTGGCCGCGACTGGTCAGGCGGTCGATGTCATCGACTTCAGCGTTGCGGATGGCGCTGCGGATGATGGTGACCGCCCGGCACGCCTGCAGGCGCGTGAGCTAGGCGCGGATGAACTCGGGCGTTATGCTTTCGAACTGACGTTTGATGGCCGCTCGCTCGGCCGTGTCCAGCTGGCGTTGCTGGGGCGTCACAACGTGGCCAATGCGCTGGCGGCTGCCGCGGCGTGCCTGGCACTGGGCATCGACAGTGATCTGGTGATCGCCGGGCTCGAGAGTGCCGAGAGCGTACCTGGCAGGCTGGGCGTCGTGGCGGGCATCAACGGTTCGCGTCTACTGGATGACAGCTACAACGCCAACCCCGGCGCCATGCTGGCGGCGCTGGATCTGCTGGCGACACTGCCTGCGCCGCGCTGGTGCCTGATGGGCGCCATGGGCGAACTCGGAGCAGACGCCGAACGTCTGCATGCCGAGGTGGGCGATTACGCCCGCAAGCTGGGCATAGATTTCATTGCCACCTGCGGCGAGGGCGCTCAGGCGACTGCCGAGGCCTTCGGGGCCGGTGGCAAGCACTTTATCGAGCGGGCGGAACTTGAAGCTTACGCCCGTAACCATCTACCCACCGGGGCCAGTGTTCTGGTCAAGGGGTCTCGCAGCGCTGGCATGGAGAATGTCGTTGCCGCGCTCAAGGTCGACGCATCAAGGTGAATGTGAGTCATGCTGCTGCTGCTTGCTGAGTTTCTGGCCCAATTCAATGGCGCCTTCACGGTTTTCAATTATCTGACCCTGCGCGTGGTATTGGCCACGTTGACGGCACTGTTGCTGTGTCTGTGGCTGGGTCCCTGGGTCATACGCAAGCTCGTCGATGGCCAGATCGGCCAGGCCGTTCGCGACGATGGTCCCAAGTCTCACCTTTCCAAGGCCGGTACGCCGACCATGGGCGGCGTGATGATCCTGCTGTCGATGGCCGTCTCCACCCTGCTGTGGGGCGATCTGACCAACCTGTATGTCTGGGTGGTCCTGGCTGTCACGCTGGGCTTCGGTGCCGTCGGCTGGGTCGATGATTACCGCAAGGTGGTGGAAAAGAATCCGCGTGGCCTGCCGGCGCGCTGGAAGTACTTCTGGCAGTCGGTGGTGGGCATCGGCGCCGCCGTGGTGCTGTACCTGACGGCGAGCACGCCGGCCGAGACGGGTCTGCTGGTGCCGTTCTTCAAGGACGTCGTCATCCCGCTGGGCGTGTTCTACATGGTGCTGACCTACTTCGTGATCGTCGGCAGCTCCAATGCGGTCAACCTGACCGATGGCCTCGATGGTCTGGCGATCATGCCGACCGTGCTGGTCGCCATGGGCCTGGCCATCTTCGCCTACGCCTCTGGCAACCTGAAGTTCGCCGAGTATCTGCATATTCCATTCATCGCCGGCTCCGGTGAGCTGGCGGTGTTCTGCGCCACCATCGCGGGTGCCGGCCTCGGTTTCCTGTGGTTCAACACCTATCCCGCCCAGGTCTTCATGGGCGATGTGGGCGCGCTGGCACTCGGCGCGGCACTGGGGGTCGTGGCGGTCATCGTGCGTCAGGAAATCGTGCTGTTCATCATGGGCGGCGTCTTCGTGATGGAAACCGTCTCGGTGATCCTGCAGGTCGGTTCCTACAAGCTGACCGGGCGACGCATCTTCCGCATGGCGCCACTGCATCACCACTTCGAGCTGAAAGGCTGGCCGGAGCCGCGCGTCATCGTGCGCTTCTGGATCATCACCGTCGTGCTGGTGCTGCTTGGCCTGGCCACACTCAAGGTTCGCTGAGGACGCATTCGCGATGACCCTCTCTGTCACCTCCCGAGCATCGGCCTCGCCGGTGCCTGCCAAAGGACCGACCCTGGTGGTCGGTCTTGGCGTCTCCGGACAGGCGATCGCTCGCCATCTGAGTGATCGCGGCATCGACTTTGCCGTCGCCGATACTCGTAGCGCACCGCCGGGCCTCGAGAGCCTGCGCGAGCATGCGCCGCAGGCCGAGGTGCATCTCGGCCCACTGGAAGCGCTGGATCTGTCACGCTTCGGCGAGGTGGTGCTCAGTCCGGGCATCGACCCGCGTCAGGCGGTATTCGATGGGGTTCGCGAGCGGCTGGTCGGCGAGATCGCACTCTTCGTGCGCGCGCTGGACGAGCGTCAGGCCCGCGACGCGCAGGGCAAGCGGCCCACGCTGGTCGCGATCACCGGCTCGAACGCCAAATCCACCGTGACCACACTGATCGCGCAGATGGCCGCGCGTGCCGGCCGTGACGTGGCGGTCGGTGGCAATCTGGGCACTGCCGCGCTGACATTGTTGCGTGAGCAGCCTGATGCCGAGCTCTACGTGCTAGAGCTGTCCTCCTTCCAGCTCGAGACCACGCCTGAACTCAAGGCCGATGTGGCCTGTTTCCTGAATCTCTCCGAAGATCATCTCGATCGCCACGATGGCATGCGCGGCTATCAGGCCGCCAAGCGCGGCATCTTCCGCGGCGCAGGCCTTGCGGTCATCAATGCCGATGACGCCTGGAGCTGGCCGGCCGAGGGTGATGCGGTGGCGCGAGTCAGCTTCAGCGTTCAGCTCGATGAGTCAGCTGATGAGTCGACCGATGAGGCTGCCGGGCAGGCACAATGGCGCCTGGCGGAGCAGGGCGGCACGCTGTCGCTGTGTCATGTCGAGTCTGGCCAGCTGCGCGGCGTGATGCCTGCTGCGGAGGTGCGACTGGCCGGTCGCCATAACCAGGCCAATGCGCTGGCGGCACTCGCGATGGGTACCGCGATCGGCCTCGACGAGACGGCGATGGTCGATGAACTAGCCAGCTTCGCAGGGCTGCCGCATCGCGGCGAGCTGATCGCCGAGGTGGCGGGCGTGCGCTGGATCAATGATTCCAAGGGCACCAATGTCGGGGCGACGCTGGCGGCGATCGCCGGTCTCGGCCCGACGCTCGAGGGCAGGCTGATATTGCTGGCCGGCGGCCAGGGCAAGGGCGCGGACTTCACGCCGCTGGCGGCGCCACTGGCCCGTTACGCCCGTGAGGCGGTGGTGTTCGGACAGGATGCGCCGTCATTGACGCAAGCCCTGGCCGATGACGTCACCGTGACGCCAGTCATGACGCTGTTGGAGGCCATGCGTCATGCACGACAGATCGCACAGGCGGGGGACTGCGTGCTGCTGTCACCGGCCTGCGCCAGTCTCGATCAGTTCCCCAATTACATGACGCGCGGCGACGCGTTCCGTGACTGGGTCACCCAGCACATCATGACCGGTGCTGACGGCAATTCTGGCTCTGGCAGCAGCGACAAGGAAGCCTGTGATGCGTAACAAGGCCCGGCGAGTCCATGACACCTTGACGGCAGAGCGTCAGCCCGTCGACGGCTGGCTGCTGTTCTGCGCGCTGGCGATCCTGTGTATCGGCTGGGTGATGGTGACGTCTGCCTCCAGCGAGATATCGAGCGAGCGCTTCGATGGCAATGCCTTCTACTACAGCATGCGCCACGGCATCTTCATCGTGATCGGCCTGGTGGCCGCCTTCTGTACGCTGCGCGTGCCGATGTCCGCCTGGCAGCAGCGCAGCTTCGCGATGTTGATGCTGGGCTTCGTGCTGCTGGTGGTCGTGTTGGTGGTCGGACGCGAGATCAACGGCGCCAAGCGCTGGATACCGCTGCCATTGGTCGGCGGGGTGCAGGCCTCCGAGATCGCCAAGCTGTGCCTGATGATCTGGCTGGCCGGCTATCTGGACCGCCGCCTCGACAAGGTGCGCGCCAGCGTCGTCAACGGCCTCATTCTGCCCTGTGTCCCCTTGTTGCTGATGATCGTGCTGCTGGCACTGGAGCCTGACTTTGGCTCCATCGTGGTGATGGGCGGTGCCGTGATGGGCATGCTGCTGATGGCGGGTGTCGCCTGGTGGGGCTTCATCGTCTTGCTGGGCCTGGCGGGCGGCGGTGGTTGGCTGTTGGCGATCGCCGAGCCCTATCGCTGGGAGCGTCTGACCACCTATACCGACCCGTGGGCCAACATGTATGACAGTGGCTATCAGCTGACCCAGGCGTTGATCGCCTTCGGTCGTGGCCACCTGAGTGGCATGGGGCTGGGCAACAGCGTGCAGAAGCTGTTCTATCTGCCGGAAGCGCATACCGATTTCGTGTTTGCCGTGCTGGCCGAAGAGCTGGGCTTGATCGGGGCGACGGCCGTGGTGGCGCTGTTTGGACTGCTGATCTACCGCGCCTTCAAGATCGGTCGCCGCGCTGAACTCGCCGGCTTGCCGTTCAGCGCCTACCTCGGCTACGGTATCGCCCTCGTGCTGGGGGCGCAGGCCTTCATCAACATCGGTGTGGCCAGCGGACTGCTTCCCACCAAGGGGCTGACCCTGCCCTTGATGAGTTATGGCGGCTCCAGTCTGATCGTCAGTTGCGTGCAGATCGCGATACTGCTGCGTATCGATGCCGAGACCCGCAAGCTGACCCGTACCCCGACAGGAAATGCCGCCGCGCCCCGGCGCAAGGCCAAGAAGCCGACCGAGACACCGCAAGGAGCACAGGCATGACGTCATCTTCTTCTACCATCGCTCCCGAGGGAGCGGTTGACTCGGTAGACCCTGTCTCCAGGGGCGTCGTGCTGATGATGGCCGGCGGGACGGGAGGGCATGTGATTCCGGCGCTGTCGCTGGCACGTGCCCTCGCGGCGGCCGGTCACGAGATCCATTGGTTGGGCAGCCCGCGCGGCATCGAGAATCGCCTGGTGCCTGACGCCGGCTACCCGCTGCATCGGGTCGAGGTTGCGGGCCTGCGTGGCAAGGGGCTGGCGGGCTATGCGGCAATTCCGTTTCGTCTGACCCGCGCTGTACTGCAGGCGCGACGCATCATCCGTGAACTCAAGCCGGTGCTGGTGGTAGGCCTCGGTGGCTTCGCCAGTGGTCCGGGCGGGCTCGCGGCGCGCCTTGAAGGCATTCCGCTGGTCATCCATGAGCAGAATGCCATCGCGGGGCTGACCAACAAGGTGCTGGCGCGAATGGCGGCGCGTGTCTACGCCGCCTTCCCGGGTGCCTTCCCGTCGGCCCTCGGAGCTCAGGTGGTGGGCAATCCGGTGCGCGATGAGATCGCCGATGTCGGTGCCGCGGGGCATGCGTCCGAGTCTGCTGTCGAGGCGGCAGGCGAGTCGCGTGCCTTGCATCTGCTGGTGATGGGCGGCTCGCTGGGCGCTCAGGCGCTCAACGAGACGCTCGCGCCGGCGTTGGCCCTGCTGCCGGAAGCCTCGCGTCCCGTGGTGCGCCATCAGGCCGGACGTGACAAGCAGGAGGCGACCCTCGCCGCCTATCAGGCCGCCGGTGTCACGGCTGAGGTCAGCGAGTTCATCGGTGACATGGCCGAGGCCTATGCCTGGGCAGACCTCGTGGTCTGTCGCGCCGGTGCCCTGACCGTAGCCGAGCTGGCCGCGGCAGGTCGGCCTGCGGTGCTGGTGCCGTTCCCCCACGCCGTGGATGACCACCAGACCGTCAATGCCGCGGTATTGGTCAAGGCGGATGCCGCGCGTCTGATTCCCCAGAATACGTTGACTGCCGAGCGCCTCGCCGAGACGCTGGCAGAATTGCTCGACCCCAAGATACTCACTGGCATGGCCGCTCGCGCTCGCAATAGTGCGGAACTCGATGCGGTAGCGACCATGCTGGCAGGCTGCATGGAGACTCGCCTTGAACGCTAGCAATTCTGATCGCGGTGCAGGTATGCGCCGCATCCGTCGTATCCACTTCGTCGGCATCGGCGGTGTGGGCATGTGTGGTATCGCCGAAGTACTGGGCAACATGGGCTATGAGGTCAGCGGCAGTGATCTCAGGGAATCCGCCGTCACGGCGCATCTGCGTGAGTGCGGCGTGCGTGTCGCCATCGGTCATGCGGCCATCAATGCTGAAGGCTCGGATGTGGTCGTGGTCTCGACTGCGGTGGACACCACCAACCCGGAAGTGGCCTGGGCGCGGGAGCATCGTATCCCTGTCGTGCGTCGTGCGGAGATGCTCGCCGAGCTGATGCGCTTCCGCCAAGGCATCGCGATTGCCGGTACTCACGGCAAGACCACCACCACCAGCCTGACCGCGACCCTGCTCGCGGAAGGTGGCATGGACCCGACCTTCGTCATCGGCGGCAAGCTGACCAGCGCGGGCACCAATGCCCGTCTGGGCGAGGGCGAGTATCTGGTCGCCGAGGCGGACGAGTCCGATGCCTCCTTCCTGCACCTTCAGCCGTTGATCTCGGTGGTGACCAACGTCGATGCCGATCACATGGCCACCTATGAGGGCGACTTCAATCGCCTCAAGGACACCTTCATCGAATTCCTGCACAACCTGCCGTTCTACGGTCTGGCGGTGCTGTGTATCGATGATGCCAACGTGCGTGAGCTGCTGCCGCGAGTTCAGCGTCAGTTCGTGACCTACGGCTTCAGCGACGATGCCGATTACCGCATCAGCGATTTCCGCCAGGGAGGCGGTCAGCTAAGCTTCACGGCGCTGCGTCCGGAAGGCCATGCACCGCTCGAGATCACCCTGGCGATGCCCGGTGAGCACAACGCGCTCAACGCCCTGGCGGCGATCGCCATCGCCACCGATGTCGGCGTCAGCGATGAGGCCATCGCCCGCGCGCTGGCAAGCTTTGCCGGTGTCGGTCGTCGCTTCCAGGTGCACGGAGAATTCGCGGCACCCAATGGCGAGCAGAGCGTGATGCTGGTGGACGACTATGGCCACCACCCGCGCGAAGTGGAGATGGTGATTCGCGCCGTGCGCGCCGGCTGGCCGCAGCGCCGTCTGGTGATGGCCTACCAGCCGCACCGTTATTCGCGCACCCATGATCTCTATGAAGACTTCGTGCGTGTGCTGTCCGAAGTCGACACCCTGTTGCTGCTGGATGTCTACAGCGCCGGGGAAGCGATGATTCCGGGCGCCGATGGCCGCTCGCTGGCGGGCTCGATCCGTCAGCGCGGTCAGGTGGACCCGCTGTTCGTCGAGCACAAGCGTGCCTTGCCGGACTTGCTCAAGAACGTGCTGCGTCCGGGCGATATCCTGATCACCCAGGGGGCGGGCGATGTCGGTGGCATTGCGCTGGCACTGGCGGGGGCCGACCTCAAGCTTGACGAGGTGACGCTATGACCGTCTCTTCCTCCCCCTCCGGATCGACAGGCGTGAATCCTGAACTGGCCACGCGCTATGGACGTGTCGTGGTGCTGTTCGGTGGTCTGAGCGCCGAGCGCGAGGTGTCGCTCAAGAGTGGTGCGGCGGTGCTGGCCGCCCTGCAGGGCGCAGGCGTCGATGTGCAGGGCTATGACATGGCGCATGGGCTGGCCGGTCTCGAGGCATTGCGCCCAGACCGTGTCTTCATCGCCATGCACGGTCGCGGCGGCGAAGATGGCACCTTGCAGGGGGCGCTGGAGTTGCTGGGCATCCCCTACACCGGCAGCGGCGTGCTGGCCTCTGCACTGGGCATGGACAAGCTGCGCACCAAGAAGCTCTGGGATATCGAAGGCTTGCCGACGCCACGCTCCTGTCGCCTGGCGGCGAACACGGACTGGCAGTCAGTGCTCGAGACGCTCGGGACACCGGTGGTGGTCAAGCCGGTGCATGAGGGGTCGACACTCGGCATCCATATCGTCGAGGACGCACAGGCGCTCCAGGATGCCTGGACGGATGCCAGCCGCTTCGATGCGGTGGTGATGGCCGAGCGTTTCATCAAGGGGCCGGAATACACGGTGTCGGTATTGGACGGCGAGGTCCTGCCGGCCATTCGTATCGAAGCCGACAGCGGATTCTATGATTACGACGCCAAATACATCGCCAATACCACGCGCTACCTGCTGCCTTGTGGTCTGAGCGCTGCGCGCGAGGCGGAACTGGCCGAGATCTCGCTCAAGGCCTTCAACGTGCTGGGGTGCGAGGGCTGGGGCCGTGTCGATGTGATGGAAGATGCGGATGGCGTCTTCTGGCTGCTTGAGGTCAATACCTCGCCGGGGATGACGGATCACAGCCTGGTGCCGCAATCCGCGGCGCATGTCGGGCTCGATTTCGCCACCCTGGTGCTGCGTATTCTTGACACGACTCTCGCCGAGCGGGACGCAAACGATGCGTCAGTCGCTCAGCAGAGTGGTCATTGATCGATGGCGGCGCGTAGCACTACCGGCGCAATCTTCGGCCTCGTTCTCGGTCTTGCGCTGCTGGTCGCGGGCGGACAGGCATTGTGGACCTGGCTTGACCGTCCCATTGAGCGAGTCACCATCAAGGGTGACTTCGATCATGTCAGTGCTGCCTACCTTCAGCGCCATATCGCGCCGTTGATTCGTGGTCAGAGCTGGCTCTCCGTCCCATTGGGTGAGGTTCGGCGTCGCGCGTTGGCGATCGATTGGCTGAGTGAAGTCAGCATTTCGCGTCGCTGGCCGGATACACTCGAATTCGAGCTGTTTGAACAGCAGCCGGTGGCCTACTGGAATGATGGCGAATTGCTCAATGTGCGTGGTGATGCCTTCCAGGCGGGGCCGGTCACGCAGCTGGGCAATCTGCCCAATCTGGCGGGGCCCGAGGGCAGTGGATCCGAGGTGCTGGCCGAGCTTGACGCGTTGCAGAGCCAGTTGGGCGGGCTGGGGCTCAATGTCTCCCAGTTGAGATTGGAGCCGCGCGGCGCCTGGCGCTTTCAGGTCAATGATTCGGTGTGGGTGATGCTGGGGCGCAATGATCGAGAGGCGCGTCTGGCGCGTTTCATGGCGGCCTGGCAGCGGCGTCTGGGTGATGAGGCGTCGCAGATCCGCTACATTGATCTGCGTTACCCCAACGGAGTGGCAGTGGCGTGGCATGGGGAGACGACGGCACTCGAAGAAGGCAAGGACAGTTGAAGCAAATGGCGACACTCACTACATGCTTCATTTGCGTGTGAGTATTAGCAAAATGGCGATATCGCCAGTTTCATTTGTCGTCAATCCCGCCTATTCTAGCGGGGATTTGCGCCCCTCGGTATTTTAGGCTGGTATGCCCCAAGTGGCTGCTCCTATACTGGGAAGTCAAATCCCTCTGTACGGGTTAAACGGAACGTAAACCCGTTCTGGGTGGTGCGGCAGACATGTTGTCTGTCAAAGCGCGCAATTATTTTCATGATGAACCAGAATCAAGGAGCTGGCCCGACCTATGGCAGGACATTCCAAATCACAGGATATGGTGGTCGGGCTGGACATCGGAACCTCCAAGGTAGTCGCGATCGTGGGTCAGCCGACCGATGATGGCGGTATCGAAATTGCGGGAATTGGCTCCCACCCTTCACGTGGCATGAAGAAGGGTGTGGTGATCAACATCGAATCGACCGTACAGTCGATTCAGCGCGCAGTGGAGGAGGCTGAGCTGATGGCCGGCTGCGATATCCACTCGGTATATGTGGGCATCGCCGGCAGTCATATCAGTTCGATGAATTCCGATGGTGTCGTGGCGATCAAGGATCGCGAAGTGACGCCGTCTGATATCGAACGCGTGATCGACTCGGCACGCGCTCGAGCGATTTCTGAAGGTCAGCGCATTCTTCACGTGCTGCCGCAGGAATATGCCATTGACCGTCAGGAAGGTATTCGCGAGCCATTGGGCATGTCCGGGGTGCGCCTTGAGGCGCGCGTTCACCTGGTCACTGCCGCACTGAATGCCGTGCAGAATATCGAGAAGTGCGTGCGTCGCTGCGGGCTCGAAGTCGACGACATCATTCTCGAGCAGCTCGCCTCGAGTCATGCGGTTCTGACCGAGGATGAGCGTGAATTGGGTGTGTGCATGGTGGATATCGGCGGTGGTACCACGGATATCGCCGTCTTCACCGAAGGTGCCATTCGTCATACGGCTGTGATCCCCATCGCGGGTGATCAGGTCACGAATGACATCGCCATGGCGCTGCGCACACCGACGCAATATGCAGAGGAAATCAAGGTCAAGTATGCCTGTGCCCTGACCCAGCTGGCCTCCAGCGACGAGACGATCAAGGTGCCGAGTGTCGGTGACCGACCGGCACGTGATCTGTCCCGTCAAGCGTTGGCTGAAGTGGTCGAGCCCAGGTATGAGGAACTGTTCACCCTGGTCCGCGATGAGTTGCGTCGCAGTGGCTATGAAGATCTCGTGGCTGCGGGCGTGGTTCTGACGGGTGGAACGTCACGCATGGAAGGTGTCGTTGAGCTGGCGGAGGAGATCTTCCACATGCCGGTTCGCATCGCTTGCCCGCAAAATGTGCGTGGACTGGCGGATGTGGTCCGCAATCCGATTTATTCCACGGGTGTGGGTTTGCTACATTATGGGATGAAACAGGAGCGGCACACGCCATCGTCGACGACCGTCGCGGTGCGCAGAGAGGAATCTGCCGCGCGACGCGTTCACGGCCAAGAGCACGACACCTCCACGCTGGAGCGGATCAAGGGCTGGTTCAAGGGAAATTTCTGACAGGGATTACAGAAAGACTGTGATCCAGGAGACAGGGCATATGTTCGAACTGGTAGATAACGCACCCTCCAGCAGCGCGGTCATCAAGGTGATCGGTGTTGGCGGCGGCGGTGGTAACGCCGTCAATCACATGGTCGAGAGCAATATCGAAGGCGTCGAGTTCATCTGCGCCAACACCGATGCTCAGGCGCTCAAGCGCGTGGCCGCCAAGACTGTCCTGCAGCTGGGCAGTGAAATCACCAAGGGGCTTGGCGCTGGCGCCAACCCGGAAGTGGGCCGCCAGGCCGCGATGGAAGACCGTGAGCGTATCGTCGAGCTGCTGCAAGGCGCCGACATGGTCTTCATCACGGCTGGCATGGGGGGTGGTACCGGTACCGGCGGTGCTCCTGTCGTGGCGCAGGTCGCCAAGGAACTGGGCATCCTGACCGTGGCCGTCGTCACGCGTCCGTTCCCGTTCGAAGGGCCGCGTCGTCAGAAGGCGGCAGAGCAGGGCATGAAGGAGCTCTCCGAGCACGTCGACTCCCTGATCACCATCCCCAACGAGAAGCTGCTGTCTGTGCTTGGCAAGAGCGCTAGCCTGCTGAGTGCCTTCAGCGCCGCCAACGACGTGTTGCTGGGTGCCGTGCAGGGGATCGCGGAGCTGATCACCAGCCCGGGCATCATCAACGTCGATTTCGCCGACGTGCGCACTGTCATGTCCGAGATGGGCATGGCGATGATGGGTACCGGTGACGCCATCGGTGAGAACCGTGCTCGTGAAGCCGCCGAGAAGGCCATTCGCAGCCCGCTGCTCGAAGACATCGATCTGCACGGCGCGCGCGGTATCCTGGTCAACATCACGGCGGGCCCGGACCTCTCCATCGGTGAATTCAACGATGTGGGTGCCACCGTGCAGGAGTTCGCTTCTCCGGACGCCACCATCGTGGTCGGGACATCCATCGATATGGACATGACCGACGAGCTGCGTGTCACTGTCGTGGCGGCAGGTCTCGACGGTCGCGTCGAGAAGCCAGCGGCGCGTGAAACGGCACCGGCCAAGCGTACCGTCGAGAAGCCGGCGGACTACCGCAGCCTGCAGACGCCGACGGTCACCCGTCAGGCCAAGGAAGAGCAGGAAGCGGCAGCCAAGAAGTCGGAGCCGCGCAAGTCGCGTGATATGGATGACTATCTCGATATCCCGGCCTTCCTGCGTCGCCAGGCTGACTGATGCGCACTGACTGACATGTCATTGACGCTCATGTGCCAGTCGGCATAAGTCTGAGATGACACGGCTCATCGTGAGTCTGACTTCACCCACCCGGGGCTTCCCGGGTGGGTGAAGTCGTTTCCGGGGCAGACAAAAAGGGCCTTTCGCTGCTGGTGCGGGGCGCTGCCTGTGCGTCGCGGGTGCATCCGCCAGTGCTGTGGGTGCGTAAGGAGGAGAGGCCTTCAAGCTGTCTTGCACATTGATTATCGTTTTATGGCAGTGCGAGTGAGAACTGTTTGGTGATTGCGTGTTCATACTCAGCATGAGGCCAGCAGGCGCGCGGATCAGCCTCAATGGTGCTCGAAAGGCAATGTTGAATTTCCCTAACAGCGGCAGGTGACAATTTGTTGAATTCCTGCATTGCTGTTATCATGAACACTGTTTCCAAATTCAGGCTGACTGGCTATCTCCCTATGATTCGACAAAAAACACTCCAGAATACGATCCGCGCCACAGGCGTTGGTCTGCACTCAGGTGACAAGGTTTACCTGACGCTGCGTCCTGCTCCGGTCAATACCGGCATCGTCTTCATCCGCACCGATCTCGAGCCGCAGGCTCATATCCGTGCCGATGCGATGAGCGTCCGTGACACTACCATGTGCACCGCCGTTTCCAACGGTGAAGCCAAGGTGACGACCGTCGAGCACCTGATGTCCGCCTTCGCTGGTCTGGGCATCGACAATTGCTTCGTCGAGCTGTCCGCGCCGGAAGTGCCGATCATGGATGGCAGCGCGGGTCCGTTCGTCTTCCTGATCCAGTCCGCTGGTATTCAGGAGCAGTCGTCGCTCAAGAAGTTCATCCGCATCAAGCGCGAGATCGAAGTGCGTGATGGTGACAAGGTTGCGACCTTCCTGCCGCACAACGGCTTCAAGGTATCCTTCGCCATCGACTTCGATCACCCGGTGTTCGAGCAGCAGAAGCAGACCACCACGGTCGACTTCTCTACTACCTCCTTCGTCAAGGAAGTATCGCGCGCGCGCACCTTCGGTTTCATGCGTGATCTCGAGTTCCTGCGCTCCCAGAACCTCGCGCTGGGCGGAAGCCTCGACAACGCCATCGTCGTCGATGACTATCGCATCCTCAACGATGAAGGCCTGCGTTACGACGATGAGTTCGTCAAGCACAAGGTGCTGGACGCCATCGGTGACCTCTATCAGCTGGGTCACAGCATCATTGGTGAGTTCCGTGGCTACAAGTCCGGTCATGGCCTCAACAACATGCTGTGCCGCGCGCTGCTGGAAAATGCCGACAGCTATGAGATCGTCACCTTCGAGAACTCCGATGCGATGCCGATTTCCTATGCTTCTCCGGCGCTTGCCGTCTGAGTCGAGGTCAATGACATCCTCGAAAGCTGCAAGACGAGGTATTTCAGAAGAAAAGCACTCAGAGAGACAGTACGAGCAGAACACTGTGACCTAGCCCGTCCAGCCTGACAGCCCTGCTCCGGCCTTAGCCAGCCGGAGATGGAAACGACAACAGCCGCGCCGCCCTTCCGGGCGGCGCGGCTGTTTGCATGCAAGACAAGCAATGTGTGAGTTGGCTCAGGGCGTCTCGGTGTCGTCGCTCGAATCCGATGCGTGAGCTGCCAGTCGCTCCAAGGCGAGGCGCAGACGGTCGTCCCGGGTATGTGAGGCGCAATCCAGCAGGTGTTCCGCGGCAGCTTCTGGGAGGTGGCGTGGTTGGCGTGCGGGCACGAAGGCCGGGCGGATCGGGCGGACCTTGAAGGCCAGGCGCGCGAGGGTGGCGAGTTCTGGAAGCTCGCGCAGCACACTGATCAGGCGGCGCTGCTCATAGCGCAGCCAGGTCAGCCAGGAGGCGCGGCTAGTGATCAACGTCAAGGTGTCATCGTGATAGCCGCCGACGAAGACCTGTTCCTGCATGTCTTTGGGCAGTGCAGCACGCAGGTGCAACTGGGCCTGCTCGAGCATGCGCGCCTGGCGCATGACGTTGCCAAGTTGCCCCTTGCCGTTCAACAGGCGCGCCGCGGGCTGGGCGCGGAAACGCTTAGCCTTTATACTCATGGGCTTGCATGCCGGTTCAGTGATTTCCGGCAATCTATCATGAGCGGGAGTCCGGCAACAGCATGAGCCCTGTCGATGCCACAGCACGCCCTCGTGCGTTACCGGATTCCGGTAGCGGCGCTTCGCGTCGCTGGACGGTACGCACGGCGCCGCGCTGGCTGCTGGCAGGCCTGCTGCTCAGCTGTCTGTTCCCCGCTGGACTGAGCGCGGCTCAGGTTGAGCGTGTCAATCTGACGCTGGCCAGCATCCAGTTGCTGGCACCCGCGGTGATTCGTGCCGAAAGTCGTCGCCAGGGGCTGCGCTGCCTGCGCAAGCGGGTGCGTCGTGTGCCCCAGGCCAGTCCCAACCTCCCACGCCAACGCTCCTTCGTCTCCTGCACGCGCGTCCTGCTGCGTGGCCTCGTCAATGCCATCGCGCCGCGTGCGCCGCCCATTCTGTCCTGACACCCCCGTTCATCGTTCGCGCCGCGGATGATGAGGTTCGTTTTCTCTTTCGAGCGTAATGCCTGATGGGCCTCGGGCCACATCGAGCTGCCTGTCATCGCATTTGGCGGCAGCGCTTGAGTGTCATGACATGTGAAGGCGTGACCCGTCCACGGGTCACGTACAAGGACAGAATATGCTGGGTAAATTCCTGACCAAGGTAGTGGGTTCCAAGAACGATCGCGAAGTGAAGCGCCTGCGCAAGCGGGTCAACGCGATCAATGCGCTCGAGAGCGAGCTTGAGCCGCTCTCCGATGAGGCGCTGACAGCCAAGACCGCGGAATTCCGCGAGCGTCTCGCGCAAGGGGAAAATCTCGACAAGCTGCTGCCGGAAGCCTTTGCAACCGTGCGTGAGGCCAGCAAGCGCATCATGGGCATGCGTCACTTCGATACCCAGATGGTCGGCGGCATGGCGCTGCACGAAGGCCGCATCGCCGAGATGAAGACCGGTGAGGGCAAGACGCTGGTGGGAACACTGGCGGTCTATCTGAACGCACTGACAGGCGAAGGCGTCCACGTGGTGACGGTCAACGACTATCTGGCCACCCGTGACGCCAACTGGATGCGTCCGCTGTATGAATTCCTCGGCCTGAGTGTCGGTGTCATCTACTCCGGCCAGCCCAACGAAGACAAGCGCGCCGCCTATCAGGCCGATATCACCTACGGCACCAACAACGAATACGGTTTCGATTACCTGCGCGACAACATGGCCTTCTCGCTGGAAGACAAGGTCCAGCGCAAGCTGCACTTCGCCATCATCGATGAGGTCGACTCCATTTTGATCGATGAGGCGCGCACGCCGCTGATCATCTCCGGTCCGGTGGAAGAGAATACCGACCTCTACAAGATCATCGATCGCATGGCACGCGAGCTCGAGCAGTGCAGCGATGAGGAAGATCCGGAAAGCGGCGACTTCACCCTCGACGAGAAGCAGAAGCAGGTCGAGCTGACCGAGTTCGGCCACCAGAAGGTCGAGGCGCTGTTGCGTGCCCAGGAGCTGCTCGGGGAAGAGGATTCCCTGTATGCGGCCCAGAACCTGAGCCTGCTGCACCATGTGCACTCTGCGCTGCGTGCCCAGAACCTGTTCGTGCGTGACGTGGATTACATCGTCAACAACGGCGAAGTGGTCATCGTCGATGAGCACACCGGGCGTACCATGGTCGGTCGTCGCTGGTCCGAAGGTCTGCACCAGGCGGTCGAGGCCAAGGAAGGCGTTGCCATCCAGAAGGAAAGCCAGACGCTGGCATCCACGACCTTCCAGAATTACTTCCGTCTCTACGACAAGCTGTCCGGCATGACCGGTACGGCCGATACCGAGGCCTTCGAATTCCGTCAGATCTACAACCTCGACGTGATGGTCATCCCGACCAACAAGCCCATCGCGCGCAAGGACATGAATGATCTGGTCTACCTGACCGCGGAAGAGAAGTTCAACGCCATCATCGAGGATGCCCGCGAGAAGGTCGCGGAAGGCCGTCCGGTGCTGGTGGGTACCGCCTCGGTCGAGACCTCCGAGCTGCTGTCGCAGATGATGCACAAGGCGGGTGTCAAGCATCACGTCCTGAACGCCAAGCAGCACGTCAGCGAGGCTGCCATCATCGCCCAGGCGGGCCGTCCGGGTGCCGTGACCATCGCGACCAACATGGCCGGTCGTGGTACCGACATCATGCTGGGTGGCAACTGGGAAGCTGAGCTGGCCGCGCTGGAAGCGCCGACCGAAGAGCAGATCAACGAGATCAAGCATGGCTGGCAGGAGCGTCACGAAGCGGTGCTGGCGGCGGGCGGCCTGCACGTGATCGGCTCCGAGCGTCACGAGTCACGCCGTATCGACAACCAGCTGCGCGGACGTGCCGGTCGCCAGGGTGACCCGGGCTCCACGCGCTTCTTCCTGTCGCTTGAAGACAGTCTGATGCGCCTGTTCGGTTCTGATCGCGTGCAGCGTCTGATGGGGGCGCTGGGGCTCGAGAAGGGCGAAGCCATCGAGCACAAGATGGTCTCCAATGCCGTCGAGCGCGCGCAGAAGAAGGTCGAGGGTCGCAACTTCGACGTGCGCAAGCAGCTGCTTGAGTACGATGATGTGGCCAATGACCAGCGCAGCGTGATCTACGAGCAGCGCAACGACATCCTCGAAGCCGACGAGATCGCCGAAAACATCGCCGGCATCCGTCGTGAAGTGCTCGATGACGCCATCTCCCTGCGTGTACCGCCTCAGAGCCTGCCGGAACAGTGGGATCTGCCGAGCCTCGAGAACGACCTCAAGACCGATTTCAATCTCGACCTGCCGCTGGTGCAGTGGGCGGAAGAGGACGAGCACTTCCATGAGGAAACCCTGCGTGAACGCCTGCAGGACGCCCATGAAGCGCTTTATGCCGAGAAGGTCGAGGCCGTTGGCCCTGAGCTGATGCGCCGCTTCGAGAAGCAGGTCATGCTTCAGGTGCTGGACACGCGCTGGAAGGAGCACCTGCAGGCCATGGACAACCTGCGTCGCGGTATCCATCTGCGCGGTTATGCCCAGAAGAATCCGAAGCAGGAATACAAGCGCGAAGCGTTCGAGCAGTTCCAGACACTGCTGGTCAACATCAAGTCCGATGTGGTGCGCATTCTCAGCCACGTGCAGGTGCGTCGCCAGGAAGAGGTCGACACGCTGGAAGAAGAGCGTCGTGCCAATCTCGAGCGCGAGCAGGCCAGTGCCGAAACGCGCCGTGTCGATGAAGATGCGGTCAGTGAAGACGGTGTCCAGGCGGCCGAAGAGGTTGTCGAGGCACAGTACGGTTCGCAGCCTCAAGGTCAGGCCGATGGCGAGCCGATGCGCCGCGATGTGCCCAAGGTCGGCCGCAACGACCCGTGCCCGTGCGGTTCCGGCAAGAAATACAAGCAGTGCCACGGCAAGCTGAGCTGACACTGCGCCAAACAGCCTCCCTGCGCGTCACGTCGATTCGGCTCGCAGGGGGCAGTTGTCACAGAACACCATGATTGGAGACGTGAGCGATGGCGGTAGGGCCTTCCACTTTTCCCGCTGATATGCCGGCGATTGCCGGCTTTCAGATCGGGGTTGCTGAAGCCGGTATCAAGAAGCCGGGTCGTCGTGATCTGGTGATCATGGCCCTCGAGGCAGGGTCGCGTCTTGCAGGCACTTTTACCCGCAACGCCTTCTGCGCGGCGCCGGTCCATGTCGCACGTGAGCACCTCACGGCAGGCGTCGAAGGACCGCGTTATCTGGTGATCAACACCGGTAATGCCAATGCGGGAACCGGCGAGCAGGGCATGACCGATGCTCGCGCGACCTGCCAGGCCCTGGCGGAGATCGCCGGCTGTGATGCCCGGGCAGTGCTGCCGTTCTCGACCGGCGTGATCGGTGAACCGCTGCCGATGGGTCGCCTGACAGCGGCGTTGCCGACAGCCTTTGCCAACCTGGGTGAGGGCGACTGGTCTGCCGCGGCGCATGGCATCATGACCACCGATACGCGGCCCAAGGGCAGCTGGCGGACGCTTGCGCTGAGCAATGGCGAGAGCGTGACGCTGGCGGGTGTCTCCAAGGGCTCCGGCATGATCTGTCCGAACATGGCGACCATGCTGGGATTCGTGGCCACCGATGCTGATCTCGCCATCGATCAGGCGGCTCTCGACGCCATGCTGCGCCGGGTGGTGGTCAAGAGCTTCAACAGCATCACCGTCGATTCCGATACCTCCACCAATGACGCCTGCATGCTAGCTGTCACGGGGCAGGCCGGGCGTGTCGAGGGTGAAGACCTGATCGCGTTCGAGGCCGCTCTGGCGGAGGTCATGCTGGAGCTGGCTCAGGCCATCATTCGTGATGGCGAGGGGGCGACCAAGTTCGTCACCATCGAGGTCAGCGAGGCGCGTTCACAGGAAGAGGCACGTGCCGTCGGCTTTACCGTCGCGCACTCGCCGCTGGTCAAGACAGCCCTCTATGCCAGCGACGCCAACTGGGGGCGCATTCTGGCGGCCGTCGGACGTGCGCCGCTGGAAGAGCTGGACGTCACGGGTGTCGCGATCACGCTCAATGACGTCACCATCGTCGAACAGGGCGGCCGTGCCGACAGCTATACCGAAGCCGCCGGCAGTGCCGCCATGGCCGAGGAAGAGCTGGTGATTGGCATCCGCTTGGGACGTGGACAGCAGGAAGCTCGCATCTGGACATCGGATCTGTCCCACGATTACGTCTCGATCAACGCTGATTATCGTAGCTGACGCCCGAGGGCGAAGGCTTACGCTGAAACGGTAATGCAATATCTCCCGCAGGCTTCGCCTCTCGAGGCGGAGTCGGATGTACAACGCGAGTCAAAGGTACAGGCATCATGCCGAAGCGAAGGGTTCACGTGGCGGCTGCCGCCATCTTAAACGAACAGGGCCAGGTCCTGATTGCACGTCGTCCCTCGACGGTGGATCAGGGTGGCTTGTGGGAGTTTCCGGGTGGCAAGCTGGCGCCTTACGAAACCGGTCTGGAAGCGCTCAAGCGTGAGCTGTGCGAAGAGCTGGGCATCGAGATCATTCGTGCTCAGCCGCTGATCCGTATTCATCACGAATACCCGGACAAGCACATCCTGCTGGATGTGTGGGAAACGCGTCAGTTCACTGGCGAGCCCTTTGGTCGTGAAGGGCAGGCAGTGCGCTGGGTCGAGATCGAGGATCTCTACAAGTACGCCTTCCCCGCGGCGAATCTGCCGATTCTGCGGGCGGTCTCGCTGCCGCGCGAGTATCTGATCACGCCAGAAGAAGCTGATGAAAACGTCTTCGAGACACGTCTGACGCGTGCACTGGATGAAGACGGCGTGCGGCTGGTCCAGCTGCGCGCCAAGGAGCTGGATGAGGCGGCCTATATCGCGCGTGCCGAGAAGGCACTGGCGATCTGTCATGCGCGTGGTGCTCGTCTGCTGCTCAACGCCGAACCGTCCATGCTCGACAAGGTCGATGCGGATGGTATCCACCTGACCAGCGTGCGTCTGGCAGAGTTGGCGGAAAAGGGCGAGCGCCCGATTGCCGCCAACAAGTGGCTGTCTGCCTCCACCCACGATCAGCAGCAGCTGGATCAGGCGGGCCGTGTGGGATGTGACTTCGTGTCACTGTCGCCGCTGCGTGTGACGCCGTCGCATCCGGAGCGTCCGCCGCTGGGCTGGCATGACTTCCAGGGGCTGGTCGAACAGGCGTGCATGCCGGTCTATGCGCTGGGTGGCATGTCTCGCTATGACAGCGATCACGCACGTGCCGTCGGTGCGCAGGGTATCGCATCGATCCGTGATTTCTGGAAATGATGATCGCGCGTTGATGGCAGTTGTCTGAACAAAAAAGACCCACGAGGCTAGCCTCGTGGGTCTTTTTTATGCCCAGCGTCTTGAGTGTCTAGCGCTGCATCAGTCTGAACCAGCAGGGCTTTCTCGAGCGCTACTGCTGATGCATGTCGCGCTCCATGCGCGCCACCATCTCGTCGATGCTGGTCTCATCCATGGCAGGCTCACCGGCGATGCTGTGGGATTCGTCAGCCCAGGCACCGAGGTCCAGCAGTTGGCAGCGTTTGCTGCAGAAGGGGCGAAACTCGCTGGCGGCACTCCATACCACGTCGGTACGGCATTGCGGGCAAGCGACGGTCAATGGTGTTTTGCCATTGTGGGAAGCGGTGGCATCAGACATGAGGGGTGTCCTGAAACGGTGTATGGGGAGCGCTCAGTGATCGATAATAGGCATCCATGGCCGCTACCTGTTCACGAAGATGCGCTTGGCTTCCGTCATTGTCGATGACATCGTCGGCCTTGGCCAGTCGTGTCTCGCGTGGTAGCTGGGCGGCGAGGATGGCGCGTACCTGCGCTTCGCTGACACCATCGCGACTCAGCGTGCGCGCCAGCTGGATATCCTGGCTGACATCCACCACCAGGGTGCGTGAGACGAGGCTGTCCTGCCCGGACTCGAACAGCAGGGGAGAGACCAGCAGGCGATAGGGGCTGGTCATGGCCGCGAGATGCTCGACGATCCGCTCCCGGATACGCGGATGGGTGCAGCGCTCCAGCCATTGGCGCTCCTCGGGGGCAGCAAAGATCCGCTCGCGCAGTGCGGAGCGGTCAAGCTCGCCCTGCGCCGTGACGATCGACTCGCCGAAGTGGGCGATGATCTCGGCCAAAGCGGTTTCTCCGGGGCGCACGATCTCGCGCGAGACATCATCGGCATCCACCCACTGGATGCCCAACTCGCCGAACAGTCGCGCGACGCTCGACTTGCCGCTGCCGATGCCGCCGGTGACCCCGATGATAGGGCCTTGGGTTGGAGAGGACGTCGTCATGCGCCGATCACGCTCAGGTAGAGGCTCATCAAGGGCGTGCCAAACAGCAGAGCAATCCAGCCGGCAACCGCCAGGTAAGGGCCGAAGGGCATCGGGGCGCCACGCAGACGCGGTACCAGCAGTTGCAGCAGGATGCCCAGAACGGCCCCGAGACCGGCGGACAGAATCAGCAACAACGGCAACCACTGCCAGCCGAGCCATGCACCCAGCGCGGCGAGCAGCTTGAAGTCACCGTAGCCCATGCCTTCCTTGCCGGTGATCAGCTTGAATAGCCAGTAGAAGCTCCACAGCACCAGATAGCCCGCCATCGCGCCGATGACGGCACTGGGTAGCATCAGAGGCTGGAACAACAACTGATAGGCGAGGCCTGCCCACAGTAGTGGCAGGGTGATGGCATCTGGCAGCAGCTGGGTACGGAAGTCGATGACTGACAGCACCAGCAGAGTCAGGCAGGCACCGAAGATCCACAGGCTCTGTGCCTCCAGGCCGTAAATCAAGGCGATGGACGCGCCGAGCGCGCCACCGGCCAGTTCCACCAGCGGATACTGGGCGCTGATACGCGTATTGCAGCTGGCGCAGCGGCCACGCCGTTTCAGCCAGCCGAGGATGGGGAGGTTGTCGTGCCACTTGATCGGCGTGTCACAGCCCGGGCAGCGTGATGCGGGCACCAGCAGATTGAAGCGCGGTGTGTCTTCGGCTTCCAGCTCCAATGCCTCGCGGGCCTCGGCGCGCCATTGGCGCATCATCATCACGGGCAGGCGAGTGATGACGACATTCAGAAAGCTGCCTACCATCAAACCGAATATACCGGCCAGGCAGGCCTGCAGAGTGGGAGAGAGTTGGGCGAGTGATTCCACGAGTCTTCCTTGTCAGTAAATGACATGGCCGCGCCCCAAAAGTGGCGCGGCCATGTCTCCAAAAATAAACTTTGTTTAATGGTTATATAACATTACCCATTTCAAAGATAGGTAGATACATAGAGACGACCAAGCCGCCGACAAGAGTACCTAATACCACGATGATAAAGGGTTCCAGCAATGAGGTCAGCGCATCTACCTTATTGTCGACGTCTTCTTCGTAGAAATCCGCCACCTTGTTGAGCATGGCATCCAGTGAACCGGATTCCTCGCCAATCGCCACCATCTGTACCGCCAGTGTCGGGAACAATTGCGTATTGCGCATAGCAAAATTCAGCTGCTGTCCGGTAGAAACATCTTCCTTGATCTGGGCGATCGCGCGCTCATAGACCTTGCTTCCAGTGGCACCCGCTGCTGTATCAAGTGATTCAATCAGTGGCACACCGGCCTGAAATGTGGTTGCCAATGTTCGTGAATAGCGAGCAACGGACGATTTGTCCAGGATGTCACCGAGTACGGGCACCTTGAGCATGAAGCGATGCATGGCATACGCAAATTTATCTGAGCGCTTCATTGCTTGTGCAATCAAGATGCCAGTCAATATCACTGCTCCTAAAGCTACATACCAGTAACTTTGGGCATATTCGGACATGGTTATAGTCAACTGAGTAAAGGCAGGTAATTCGGCACCGAAGCCATTGAAAAGAGTCTCAAACTGCGGGACTACTTTTATCAATAGAATAGCAGTCACACCAAAGCCAACACATATTACAGCGGCTGGGTAATAAAGGGCCTTCTTTACTCGTGCCTTGAGAGAAT
Organism: Cobetia sp. MB87; assembly: GCF_011319755.1. Classification (NCBI taxonomy): domain Bacteria; kingdom Pseudomonadati; phylum Pseudomonadota; class Gammaproteobacteria; order Oceanospirillales; family Halomonadaceae; genus Cobetia; species Cobetia sp. MB87. Next base: position 187,076 of record NZ_VFBC01000007.1, read on the forward strand.
CAATTTTTTCTTTATAGGTAGCAACACGGTCAAGCATCTTGTCCAATGCACCCGCTTGCTCACCTGCTGCAACCAGGTTTGTAAATAAACTATCAAAATGCTGAGGGTGTTTTCGCAAGGCTTCCGAAAAGCTGGCACCTGCTCCCACCTGATTCATCATGTCTTCGACCAGATGACGCATGCCCGGGCTTTTCATGCTCTCGGCCACGATGCCAAATGCCTGGAGTACCGGTACGCCAGCACGGATCATGGTCGCCATCTGACGGGCGAACATGGTGACATCCTTGCCGCTGACCTTTTTGCTGCCGCCAAACAGGGAGGACTTCTGGCGCAGGCGCTTGACTACGATTCCCTGGCTGGTCAGCGTGTTCTTGACCTGATCGACATTGGCCGACATCAGCTCGCCCTTGACGTTTTCGCCGCGCGAGTTCTTGCCCGACCATTGCCAGATTTCTATGCCAGCTTTTTTCTGGTCTTTTTTGGCAGTTCTGGGAGTTGCCATGTCAGTTATCGTTCCCTGATAAATGGGGAGCAGGCATTGAAGGTCGAGCCATGATCAATGCCTGGGTCATCTTGTCTTCAATGTGCCTGATGACTGAGCAAAAGTCAGCTATCTGGCGTATTGATCGCTGTCAGTTACCATGGAGAGCCACTCTATACTCGATCTGTCAGCAGTGGCTCAGTCCTTGGTGATGCGATTGACTTCTTCCAGCGAGGTCATGCCCGACATCACCTTGCGCAAGCCGCTACGCCTCAGGTCTGAAAGCCCTTCCTTGCGCGCCTGGTCTGCCAGCTCGATGGCGGTGCCCTCGCGCATGATCAAGCGGCTCATCTCATCCGAGATCGGCATGACTTCATAGATGCCGACGCGCCCCTTGTAACCCAGCGTGCACTGACTGCAACCGACAGGACGGAATATGGTCGCCGCCTCGAGTTCTGCTGCGCTGAAGCCATTGCCTTCACTGAAGCCCATCGAGGCCATCGCCTCGGGCGGAATCTCCGCTGGCTGGCGGCAGTGGGTGCATAGGCGACGCGCAAGGCGCTGAGCGATGATCAACGAGACGGAACTCGCGATGTTGAAAGGGGCAATCCCCATGTTGCTCAGGCGTGTCAGTGTCTCGGGCGCTGAATTGGTGTGCAAGGTAGAAAGTACCAGGTGACCGGTCTGTGCCGCCTTGACGGCAATTTCGGCGGTTTCCTTGTCACGAATCTCCCCGACCATCACCACATCGGGATCCTGGCGCAGGAAGGCGCGCAGGGCCGAGGCGAAGTCCAGTCCGATCTTGGGTAGCACGTTGACCTGGTTGACGCCTTCTACCTTGAGTTCGACCGGATCTTCCGCCGTCGAGATATTGCGCTCCGGTGTATTGAGGATATTCAGTCCGGTGTAGAGCGTCACGGTCTTGCCGCTACCGGTAGGCCCAGTGACCAGAATCATGCCCTGTGGCTGATCCAGCGTCTTCTCGAACATGGCGCGCTGTTCGGGTTCGAAGCCCAGCGCCTCGATGCCCATCTTGGCCGAGCTGGGGTCGAGGATACGCAACACCAGCTTCTCACCGTAAACGGTGGGCAGTGTGTTGACGCGGAAATCGATGGAGCGAGACTTGGACAGGCGCAGTTTGATCGCACCATCCTGCGGTAAACGGCGCTCGGAAATATCCATGCGCGACATGACTTTCAGGCGCGCCGAGATTCGGTTACGCATATTGAAAGGCGGCCGGGTGTTCTCGATCAACATGCCATCGATACGAAAACGAATGCGATAGGTGGATTCGTAGGGCTCGAAGTGGATATCCGAGGCACCACGCTTGATGGCATCCAGCAGTACCTTGTGAACGAAGCGCACCACTGGCGCATCGTCACTGCTGGCCGTGATGGCAAGATCGTTGTTGTTATCCTGTTCGCCCTCGAACTCCAGGCCATCGAGGGCTTCACCTTCGCCGCCAAGCATGTCCATGGCGCTTTCTTCGCCGGCTTCCAGATATTGCTCCAATGCCGGTGTCAGCTGGTCGGCAGCGACCAGAACACTCTCGATAGACAAGCCGGTGGCAAACTGCAGTTCATCAAGATGCGTGAGCGTCGATGGGGAAGGTACGCCGACGGTCAAGCGATGCTCACGGCGATAGAGTGGCAATACGCCCAGCTTGCGCAGCACCTTCTCGGGCAGTTCTTCGATTGACGGTAGCGAGTCGATACGAATGGCATCGAGATCCACATACGGCAGGCCATATTCCCAGGCCGCCGCTAATGTCGCGTCACGTGCCGGTACTAAGCCGTGCGCGATGATATGCAGCAACAGGCTTTCCCCTGCTTCATTGGCTTCCTGTTCCGCCAGCTGTGCTGCCTGTGGTTCGAGCAGGCCAGAGTCGACCAGTCGTGCGGCAAATCCTTTTAGCGTGTGTTCTGACTGGGGCATGACACTCTTCCTGTTGCAGTTGCCGATGGGCCTACTCTCGCTGCTTCAAACGTGAAACAGGTGCTGATGCGCTATGCGTGAACTCTGGTGCGGCAAGCCTTCGTATTACAAACATCGTCTTGCAGAGGAGTGTAGCTGGATTGCCCTGCGCTAGGAATGGCGCATTCGTGACATGAGAAGGGGATAGAGTTTGTGGAGGGAGGTAGCCAGACGCTGGTGGGGCGGGAGTAACGTTGAAGAGAGTCTGAATTTCGAACAAAAAGTTTTTGTCTACGTTGCTTGCAATGTCACCGAGTGTAATCTATTGTAACAGCTAAGCAGCCGTCAGCGCCGCCAGGCAAGCGTCTTGCGACATGGCAATGGCACCTGAACTGTGGCTGTGGTATCACTCGTCCCGTCCGGTCGACACCCCGTGATATCAAGATGTTATGCTGATGAAGATGTTGTTGGGAACATTAGAAACAAACGCCCATACTGACATTCTTCTGTAACATCCTGCTGGTCAGGGAAGGTAACCGGGGTTTCAGGACGTACGACCTGATCTCACTACGCAAATGCAAGGGAGTCACACCATGACACGCAAACAATCTGGTTTTACATTGATCGAACTGATGATCGTTGTGGCGATTATTGGTATTCTGGCGGCTATCGCAATCCCGCAATATCAGAATTATGTAGCACGTTCTGAGGCAGCTTCTGCACTGGCAACGATTCGTAGCGTACAGACTGATGCAGAAGATATTATGGTTCGTGGATTAGAGCCAAAAGTTGAAGAAGCTGCAGCTGCCACCGAGCGAGATTTAGGTATTGCTGCTGATGCAAGTAGTTCAGGTACTATTAGTGTTGCAAATTATACTGCCGCTGGTGTATTGGATATAGTGTTTACATTCAATGCTACAGGTGTTAGTCCGCAGGTGCAGTCTACTACTATCACTTTATCGCGTGATACCGATGGTGTTTGGAGCTGTGCAACTACAATCGACCAAGACTTTGCTCCGGGTGATTGTACTGGTGCGTAAGGCTTTATGTTCAAATCTAGAAGTTAAAAACCGCCCTTGGGGGCGGTTTTTATTGCATTCAATAAAGCGCTTCTTCCTCTTCTACCACATCCTTCAGCAGCTCCAGGAACAGCTTGTCTGCATCGGAGTGCTCTGCCGGATCTTCCGGGATATGGATGCTGGTAGTGTCAGAAATCTCGTTGGCGATGATAGCCAGCACTGCTTGCTCATTCTTTCCTTGTTCTGCCCCTTCCTTGAGGCGCGCTCGCGCCACGACCAGTGACTGCTCGAGAATCTTCGGGTCTTGCAGCAGCTTGCGGATGAAGCCTTTCAGCTCACTGATGATGCGTGTCTTGTGCATTTCGCCGGATGCGTTGCTCATGGCGTGCTCCTTGTCTGGTGGATGTCTGTCTTTGAGTTCGAACGTGAATTCTGGTCTGGATGACGATGCCTGGAATGCCTTTGAGCGCTTTTGAACCTGAGGGCCAATCCAGGCCTGCCCAAGCCTGCCTCTGAAATGCATGACGTCATGTCTGCCTTTGCCTGCAGTGTAACCCACACGTCAGCGCTGGTGGATATGTGACATCACGCCGATCTCCAGCTTGCCAAACCACTCAAGCCCCTCTGCCAGGCGTTCCATCTCGGCGATTGATGCGTTGCGTGAGTCTGCGTCGCGGTAACATTGCAGAGCAGTTTCCGTGGCAGCTTCGGTAGTACAGCTAGGCAGCTCCAATAGGATATCCACATGCGGGGTAGTCGAGTGGTAAGAGGTCGTGGGAGTGACATGGTTGACGTAGTGCAGGGTGAGGCCGCTACGCGCCTGCCAGAGAGGCGACTGCTGCCAGCATTCATCCAGCGCGATGATGATGTCACTGCGCAGGGGTAGCGGCTGCTGTAGCGTGGGCTGCGCCAGGCTGGCCTGGCCGAGATGCGAGTCATCTTCAGGGTCGATGTGATAAAGCACATCACTTAACTGGGGGAATTCGGCCTTGAGGCGAGCCACGGCGTGATGGCCGATAGCATGGCCTTCCGAGACGCTGATACGTGGCGCGACCAGCAGGTGGACTTCCAGCACGATACGGCCGGCCAGCGTGCGGCTGCGCAGGTCATGTGCGCCACGTACCTCCGGCAGTGACAGCAAGCACTCACGCATGGCGTGTTGCTGTTCGCGGGGCAGGGCGGTGTCGATCAGTTCGCGTGAGGCCTCCCAGGCCAATGAGGCGCCGATCTTGCCCACCATCACGCCAACGACGACCGCCGCGATGCCATCCAGCCAGCTGGCCCCCAGCTGGGTACCGATCAGGCCAATGAGCACCGCCACGGTGGAGAGCGCATCGCTGCGTGAGTGCCAGGCATTGGCCTCCAGCAGCTTGGATTTCTGCTTGCGCGCGATCTTCAGCGTGGCGCGAAAGATGCCTTCCTTGCCGAGTAGCGAGATGATCGCGATGCCGATGCCCAGCGCGCCGGGCAACGGAATGGTCAGCGAGCCGAACATCAACTCCCAGCTGCGCAGGATGCCTTCCCAGCCTATTGCGCCTGCCACGGCCAGCAGCAGGCTGCCGAGTACCAGAGTGCCGAGCGTCTCGATGCGCTCATGCCCCCAGGGATGTGAGCGATCCGGTGCCTGGCGGCCGTAGTGAGTCGCCACCAACACGAAGGCATCCGTCACCAGGTCTGACAGGGAATGGATGCCATCGGCGATCAGTGCCTGTGAGCCGACCAGCTTGCCGATGACAAGCTTCGCGACACCCAGCACGCCATCCAGCGCCGCGCCGATCAAGGTGATGCGCTGTGCTTCACGCTTGGCGCTTGCTGTGCTGGCAGACTCCGTGGATGACGATGGTGGCATGGAGGGGGGCATGGGAAGGCTCGCTCAAAGGGGAGTCGGGTGCGGCATGAAGTCAGCGCCTACTCCTGCGTAGGGCAGCAGTCAGCGGACACAGCTGTCTTCAGAGATCTCACCGCTGGGGCGCAGGCGCCGCGCGAGGCTGTCAACGCCGATATTGAGTATGGCGGTGAGCACCAGCAGGGCAAATGCCTGATCAAACATCAGGTATTCGAAGCTCGAGTCGATGTGGAAGCCCAGTGTTACCACCCCCAGCATGCCCAGAATGGCCGTCTCGCGAATGATGGTCTCGGCGCGGTAGAGCAGCAATGCGAACATGCCGGGAGCGACACGTGGGTTGAGCTCGTAGAGCCAGCATTCGAACTTGCCCTGCGGGCGACTGGGCGGCAGCTGAATCTGGTTGGCATGGCGAGCACACAGAAAGGCGATAATCGCGCCGTTGTGCAGTGCCAGCGCCAGCCAGGCGGGCAGCAGCGAGGGCCCCAGCAGCAACAGCAGGATGAAGGCTAAAATCAGTTCCGGCGTGGTGCGCAGGAAGATCAGCAGGCCGTTGGTCGAGTGCTGTGAGAGGCGATTGCCCACATGGCGGCTGGCCAGCGGCCATAGCAGCATGGCGATCAGCAGACTGCCGGCGGTGCCCAGCAGACCGAGCAGCAAGGTATTGCCGATGGCGGGCAGCAGATCGGGCAGGTGACTTGCCCACTGCAGCAGGTCTGTCGCGAGCTCACCCGAGATCAGTGACTCGAATGATGCATTGACCAGCGGCGCCGGCCAGATGTCATGACTGATGAAGCGCCACAGCAGGGTCGGGCTGACATCGGGCCATGGCCCCAGCCACCAGAGACTGGCGATGGCCAGCACCGGCAATACCCGACGGTGTCCCCACCACGGGAGCGTGGCGATCAGCAGATAGAAGATCCATAGCAGGGCGCCCGCCTCGGCGTAACGGCCCTCGCGAAAGGCGCTTTCCAGATAGAAGCCCAACGTGGGCAAGCCGACGAAGCCGAGCAGGACGCTGGCGCGCAGTCCGCATTCGAAGCGATAGCGGGTGTAGCTGGCCATGCGCCGCCACGCCATCGGCAGTTCTGCATACAGAAAGCGCATCGCGCGTGAGCTGGCACAGGGTAGCGCCTTGAGCGGCGCCTGCGGCAGTTGTTCGAGAATCTCGGCATAGACCTTGGCGAAGGTCGCCGCATAGGGAATCGTGATCGCGGCCAGCGCCGTGGCGGCCGACAGCCCGAACACCTGCAGCAACAGCAGTGCCCAGAACAGCTCATGCACCGCGCGCAGCCCGGCACTGATGCCCCGCAGCAGGCGCGAGCGAGAGTAGACCAATGCCAGTGGCAGCCCGATCAGCGCGCCCAGCAAGGTGCCCCACAGCGCGAAGGCGATGGTCAGGACCAGAGCGTGCAGCGGAGATTCCAGCGCGCCGGGAGCCGGTGACGCCAGGCCCGCCAGCATGCGGCCCAGTTCCTGCCAAGGGTCGCGCGAGGTGACGGAGAGATCGGCGAAGGGCACCAGCACCAGCATCGCGATGACCAGACCGCCACCGAGGCGCAACAGGCGCGCGCCGTCACTGCGTGCCTGCCACCAGCGAGGAGGATGGCGCAGCTCTGCCGTCATGGTGGAGGGGTCAGCTGACATCGGATGACTCGCGGGTCGCCGCAGCGGGGTACAGGAAGTCCAGGTCACCGGGCGTCAGTCCGTCGGTCGCGACATCCAGCAGGACCTGACCCTGACCATGGCTCATGCCATCAGCCTGCTTGCCAAGACCGATCACGCGCGTGAAGTGAGTGAGTGCCAACTCCCGCTGGTGAAGCGCCACCACACTGGTGGCGTGACGGGCATGAATCAACTGGATCAACTGGCTGGCCTGATGCGGGTCCACGCTTGCGACGGGTTCGTCACCGAGGAACAGGTCATGGCCCTGATAGAGCGCGCGTGCGATGGCGACACGCTGGCGCTGACCGCCGGAAAGCGCCTCGACGGAGCGCTCCATCAGGCCGGCGATACCCAGCGGTTCGCACAGTGTGGCGACCGCCTGCCAGTGAGCCGGTTTCGGGCGCAGCAGATTGAACAGGTTGGTCAGCCGTGAGTGCTGGTCCAACCGGCCCATGAAGATGTTGTGGTAGACTGACAATTGCGGCACCAGCCCCTGGCGTTGAGGGCACCAGGCGGCCGCTACGCCGCGCTGTTGCAGCGCGGCGCGCAGGGCTTCCAGCAGCGTGGACTTGCCTGCGCCACTGGCACCGAGCAGGGCGATGCGCTCGCCCTGCTCGAGGCGAATATCCAGATCACGCAAGACTACTTCGGCGCCATGGCCGAGGTGGTCTTGCGAAAGGTGCAGCAGTGGAGAGGGTGTTTCCTGGGTCATGAGCTCAGCGCAGCAGACCGAGCTGTTCGCCGACGGTCTTGATCGGCGCGTAGTCATCGTTGCTTGCCGGAATGAAGCCGGAGCGTGGGAAGCTCTCGAGCAGGTCCGGGTCCTTCATGTCCAGCAGGGCCGTGGTGACATGGGCGGTGAAGTCCGCGCCGAAGTGGCTGTCGGCATCGCCACGAATCGTCCACTGATAATCCGGATAGGCCGGCGTCTGCCACAGCACCTGCACCTTGCTCGGGTCGACCTTGCCATCCTTGACGGCTGCTTCCCACACCGCGAAGTTGACCGCGCCCACGTCATAGGTGCCGGCGGCGACCAGTGCGATGGTGCGGGAGTGGTCGCCGGAGAAACCGACGCGGCTGAACAGGGTGTCCGGTGCCTGCTGGAACTGCTCACGCAGATAGTATTCCGGCATCAGGCGACCCGAAGTGGAGGTCTTGGCGCCGAAGGTGAAAGAGTGGCCTTCGACGGAGTCGGGCAGTGCGTCCAGCGGCTCGGCGGCATCGCCGGCCAGCTTGAGGTCGCGACGCGCGATGAAGTAGCTGCGGAAGGCAGCATCTTCCACGCCCTGTGCGATGGCGACGGAGCCCGGCACCATCTGACGCGCTTGAACGCCTGTCAGGCCGCCGAACCAGGCCATCTGGATCTGGTCATTGCGAAAGGCGCTGACAGCGGCGCTGTAGGATTTGACCGGCACATACTCGACATCGACGCCCAGCTTCTCTTCCAGATAATCGGCAACCTTGTCGAAACGCTCGACCAGGCGTGATTCGTCTTCATCCGGAATCGCCGTGAACTTGAAGGTGTCGGCCTGAGCCAGACTCATGGCCATGGGAAGGGCGGAAATCAGGGTCAGAGCAGCAGTGGCCAGCCAGCGCATGGGAAGCATCCTCAGCATTCACGACATGAGACATCATGCGGCAGGCACCGCATGTCAGGGGGTATGGCGCGTATTGTTGTGTCTTGGCCACGCGGGTGCAAGCCCTACGCCATGCCTGAAGGATCGCTCAAGTGGGCCTGGGGCCATTAAGGCGTTGAATGGTCGCGCGGGAACTGCTCATTTGCCGTGGCCGGGCCTGATGTTGCCGGGCCGGGTGCTCATGATCTTCAGACAAGTGCTCAAGATTCCGGCGGAAAGCGGGTGTCCTTCAAACTGTCCTTGATCTTCTTGAGATGCTGCTGGAAATCTTCTCCACGGCGCAGCGTCACACCGGTGGCCAGCACGTCGATCAAGGCCAGGTGGATCATGCGTGAGGTCATCGGCATATAGATATCGGTGTCTTCCGGCGCCATGACTTCCAGCACTTCGGTGCACTCGCGCGCCAGCGGAGAGTCCGGTGCGGTGATGCCCAGTACCGCGGCACCGTTGCTGCGTGCGAGCTTGGCGATATCGACCAGCTCGCGGGTGCGTCCGGTGTAGGAGATGATCACGATCACGTCGCCGGTATGGCAGGCGGCGGCCACCATGCGCTGCATGAGCACGTCTTCATAGGCCATGACCGGCAGGTTGAAGCGGAAGAACTTGTGCTGGGCATCCGCCGCGACCGGGCCTGAGGCGCCAAGGCCGAAGAAGCAGATCTGCTTGGCCTGGCTCAGGTAGTCGACGGCGCGTTCGATGCGTCTGGGGTTCAGTGCGCGACGGGCGTCGTCGAGCGCGGCCACGGTGGCGCCGAGAATCTTGTCGCCATAGGCCGCGGCATCATCGCTCTGATCGACACTGCGTGACACATAGGGCGTGCCGCCGGCCAGGCTCTGGGCCAGCTTGATCTTGAAGTCGGGGAAGCCCTTGGCATCGAAGTTGCGACAGAAGCGGTTGACGGTCGGCTCACTGACCAGCGAGGCCTGAGCGAGCGCCGCGATGCTCATGCCGGTGGCCGCAGCCGGGTCCGCCAGAATGACGTCGGCGACCTTGCGCTCGGAGCGATTGAGCTCGTCGAGACGTTCACGGATGCGATTGATGAGGTCGTGTACTGCCATTCGCCTGTTACCCTGCCATTGTGTAGTGAAATAACTACGTAATCTGGGCATCCTAGCCTCACTCGTCTGGTAGGCCAAGCATCTCTTTGGGTCACTTGCTGATCCAGAGGCGCGAAGGACGAGGTGAAGGCGAAAGCGCCGCTGACTACCACTTTTAGGTAAGTTTACCTATTTGTGGGGCGAATTGTCTTGAGTGACAGCGGCGTTATCGCTACATTTGTTGTTAATATAACCAGCCATGTATCGCCAACGCCTTCCCGGTGCCGTGTGTCATTCGAGCCTCTCCTCGCCGCGCCAACCTGCGCAGCCTTCACGGAGCGGGTTCGAAGTCGCCCACCTTGTCGGTCATTTCGGCATACAGGGCAGTTTCGACGGGAGAAATCGGCGGCATGAGTTCCGACATCATTCCGGGCGTGGATATTGCCCTGTTCGGCGCCTTGGGCGACCTCGCCAAGCGCAAGCTATATCCAGCCCTCTATCACCTCGACCGTGACGGCCTGCTCGAGAAGGCAACTCGCCTGATCGGTCTGGCGCGTCAGGATGTCAGCCTCGAATCCTTCAAGGACACCGTGCAGGCGGCGCTCAAGGAGCGCGTCAAGCCGGAACACCTCGAGAAGGAATGCATCGAGCGCTTCCTCTCTCGCATCAGCTACGCGGCGCTGGACTTCAGCACCGTGGAAGGCTATTCCGCGATCGCCGACTGGCGTGTGGATGCCAAGGGCAAGCCGTCACCGCGTCCGCTGATGATCTATCTTTCCGTACCGTCGCGTATCTACGGCGACATCAGCAGCAATCTGCAGGCGGCGGGCTGTCTCGACGAGCACTCACGTGTCGTGGTCGAGAAGCCGATCGGCTCTGATCTGGAAAGCTCGCGTGTCGTCAACGACGCGATCGGCGCCGTCTTCCACGAGTCCCAGATCTATCGCATCGATCACTATCTGGGCAAGGAAACCGTCCAGAACCTGATCGCGCTGCGCTTCGCCAACCCGATGTTCGGCAATCAGTGGAATCAGAACCAGATTTCCCACGTCGAGATCACCGTGGCGGAGAAGGTCGGCATCGAAGGACGCTGGGGTTACTTCGATCAGGCCGGTCAGCTGCGTGACATGGTGCAGAATCACCTGCTGCAGCTGCTGTGTCTGATCGCGATGGACCCGCCGTCCAACCTGGATGCGGACGCCATTCGTGACGAGAAGGTCAAGGTGCTCAAGGCGTTGCGCCCGATCACCGGCGAGCGTCTCAACACGGATCTGGTACGTGGCCAGTACATCGCGGGTGCCGTCGACGGCCAGCACGTGCCGGGCTATCTCGAGGAAGAAGGGGCCAATACCGAATCCCAGACCGAGACCTTCGTGGCTTTCAAGACCGAAGTCTCCAACTGGCGCTGGGCCGGTGTGCCGTTCTATCTGCGGACCGGCAAGCGCATGCCGGAGAAGCTGTCACAGATCGTGATCCACTTCCGTCAGCAGCCGCACTACATCTTCGATCCGGACCAGCGTTCGCTGGCGGCCAACAAGCTGATCATTCGTCTTCAGCCGTCCGAAGGCATCTCCCTGCAGGTGCTGACCAAGGACTCCGGTCTCGACAAGGGCATGCGTCTGCGTCCGGGCCCGCTGGACCTCGACTTCAACAGCGCCTTCCCCAAGCGCCGTATTCCGGAAGCTTACGAACGTCTGCTGCTTGAGGTCATCAAGGGTCAGCAGTATCTGTTCGTGCGTCGTGACGAGATCGAACACGCCTGGCGTTGGGTCGATACCCTCATCGATGGCTGGGAATCCCGCGCTGCCACGCCGCGCCGTTATCCGGCTGGCTCCTGGGGGCCCGTCTCCTCGATCGCGATGATCACGCGCGATGGCCGCAGCTGGTATGAGGAGTATTGAGATGAGCGCCACCGTGACTGAGCAGGACCCGCGCGTACAGACCGCACACTCTCTCGCCGAGTATCTGGCCGCCGCCTTGCGCGCAGACCTCGACGTTGATCCGTCAGCGCGTGCGCTGCTGGTGGTTTCCGGCGGCTCCACGCCCAAGCCGCTGTTTGCTGCGCTGCGCGACAAGCCGCTGGACTGGTCGCGTGTCGATATCACTCTCGCCGATGAGCGTTGGGTGAGCGAAGACGCCGATGACAGCAATGCACGCTTCGTCCGTGAGCACCTGCTGAGCGGTGCGGCCAGTGCCGCCACCTTCCATCCGCTGACCAACGCCGAGGCAGAGCCGGAGGGCGGTTGCGCAGAAGTGAGCGCTCGCATCGCGGCACTCCCCTGGCCGGCCTCCGCGCTGATTCTCGGCATGGGTGGCGATGGTCATACGGCCTCGCTGTTTCCCGATGGTGACCGCCTGCAGGAAGCGCTGACCAGCGCGGATTGCTGTGTACCGATGCGTGCACCCAGCGTGCCGCAGGCGCGTATCACGTTGTCTCTCGAGCGTCTGCGCCAGACGCGTCGTACCGTGCTTCATCTCACGGGGACCGACAAGCAGGCCGTGCTGTCGCGCGCGCTGAGCGACGTCGAAGCGGTCAGTGAACTGCCGATTCGTGCCTTCCTGTCCGCGCCGCTGGCGCTTTACTGGGCCCCCTGATCACATCGGCCGCGGCCAGCCACAAGGGAGGTTGGCCGCGGCACAAGGAGAACGCCATGAGCTTTGAAAAACAGCTTCCGTCGACTCGCACCACCGAGATCGACAGCATCTGCCAGAAAGCCTCCGTGCTGCCGGTGATCGCCGTCGAGCGCATCGAGGACGCCGTACCGCTGGGCAAGGCCCTTTACGAAGGTGGCCTGACCGTACTGGAAGTCACGCTGCGCACCGATTGCGCGCTGGAAGCCATCCGCCTGATGCGTGAAGCGCTGCCCAACGCCAGCATCGGTGCCGGCACCGTGCTGACGCCGGAACAGTATCGCCAGGTGGAAGAGCTGGGCGTCGACTTCATCGTCACGCCGGGCACCACCGAAGCGCTGTACCAGTACGGCGTGACCAGCAGCGTGCCGATGCTGCCGGGTGTCGCGACCGTCTCGGAGCTGATGACGGGCTGGCAGTACGGTTACCGTCGCTTCAAGTTCTTCCCGGCGGAAGCCGCGGGCGGCGTCAATGCGATCAAGTCCTTCGGTGGCCCGATCAGCGAAGCTCGCTTCTGCCCGACTGGCGGCATTTCCCTGAGCAACGCCGCTGACTACCTCGCGCTCAAGAACGTGATGTGTGTCGGTGGTAGCTGGGTCGCGCCGCAGAAGCTGATCGATGCGGGTGACTGGGATGGTATCCGCGAGCTGGCGCGTGAAGCCTCAGAGCGTTTCCACCGCTGAAGCCTGATATCTGGATGAGTGCGCTCTCTCGACTCAGCGCTCGCGATCCAATTGCGCGGGCACTGAGTCCGGGCCACTGATCCAGCGGTTGCCTGTCAACGTCATGCACGCCGTCGTGCTTGAGGCTGACAGGCTGCCAGTACTGCTCTCTCTCGACAGCTTGGCTGTTGCTTGTGACCCGTCTCTCGCGAGGCGGGTCTTTTTTGTGCGCGTCATCTGGCGGGCTGGCGGGGTGATTGGCTGATAGGTGAGCCCGGCTGGAGCCGCTTGGCTGGCTGTGACATCTGTCTCAATGCTGCGGCGTGCTCAGCTGTCGATAGAGGTCATCCAGCAGGGGCAGTGCCAGCCCATGTCGGGTGGCGGCAAGGCGCAACGGGCCAAGGATCGCCTCGACCTCGGTAGGGCGACCGGCGAGCACATCCTGAAGCATCGAAGCGCGATTGTTGGCGGTCGCGCGGATGACCTGTTCGACCAGCGCCTGCCAGCCTTCCCCCGGGGCAGAGATACCTTCGCTATCCAGCACCGTAGCGATCTCCTCGACCGCATGGCGGACCATCGGGGCAAATGGCCGGTCACGCAGCTGGCCATTGCGAATGCGATAGCGTGCCACCAGAGGATTGATCGCCGCATTGATTGCCAGCTTGTGCCACAGGCGAGTCTGGATGTCCGGCGTCTGTTCGCACGCAAACCCTGCAGCCTTCAGCCACTCACATTGCATGAGGGCGGCCTGGTGGGACTGGCTGTCGGGGTCGCCGTCGCCGTCACTTTGCCATGCGCCCAGCCAGGTGTGACCGCGTCCGGCGTGTTGCACGCCAAGGTGCTGGAGTTCATCCGCTGTTGAGCCAGCGTCAGGCGTCGCGCTTGCACCAGTCTCGGCTGGCAGCCAGGCGCCTTCGGTGGTGCTGGCGCATAGCAGATTGGCGTGGCGTTCGGCCAGCCACGGCTGAGCGCTCAGGCCATTCTGCCAGCAGGTCACGGAAGTCTCGGGCGTGATATGTGGTGCTAGTTGCTGCCAGACGGCGGGTACGCCGTGGGCCTTGGTCGTCAGCCAGATGGTAGAGGGCTTTCTAGATGACGAGCCTTGCAGTGTGCTAATTGTCGAGTATTTTATCTTTGTGCTAACAGTGTGTGATTCTGGTGTGGTCATGTCGAGAATGATCGCTTGCCCCGCTACCGCCTGACGCCCCAGCAGCAGGACACGCGGTAGCTCGGTTGCCCCCTGCTCACGCAGCTCTCGCTGGCGCGCTGCCATCAGCGAAGCCGCCAACAGGCGCCCGATGGCGCCCGGGCCGATGATCCACAGCCAGTTGTCTTCCGGGTCAGTCATTGTGTGCATATTTCTCATCTTGTTCTGGAGGGCAGAGGAGTGCGTGAGCGCGGGAAAGGCCGGTTGTATTTCACCTGACCCGCTGTCAACTATCGGTCTTGCGCCGTGACGCAGTCGCTCGCTTGCGGGGACTCCTGGTGGAAGCACTTTTACGAGAAGCGCCGTCCTTATTGCTGCCAGCAGTGTTGCCAGAAGAGCCGCCAGAGGCACGCTTCTTGTAGGACGTTGTCTTGCGACGCGCGCCGCCCTTGCCGCCGCCCTTGCGCGGCGCGGGTGTCGCACCGCCGACGCTGGCCAGTGCCGTGCTCAGACGGCTGGCGGAGCTATCGGCGAGCAGCGCACGCAGATCCACGATCAGATCGCTCAAGAAGGGCGCTGCCGGGTCGCCTTGCTCGTGGATCATGCTCAGGCGTTGCTCCCACTGTGCGGTGCGCTCCGGACGGGATACGGCAGGCGGCAGCGCATGAATCAGTGCGCGACCGATACGTGTCGAGCGCATTGCCTGACCCTCGCGCACCAGATAGCCGCGATTGATCAGCGTCTCGAGCATGCCCGCGCGTGTCGCCTCGGTGCCCAGGCCATCCACATCGCGCAGCGTGCGCCGCACCGCTTCATCCTCGACGTAGCGTGCGATGTTCATCATCGCCTGGATCAGGCTGGCGTCGTTGAAGGGCTCCGGCGGGCGGGTCTCTTTCTCCTCGATACCACAGTCGAGCACGCAGGCCGGTTCGCCTTCCGTCAGGGCGGGCAGTGGCGGCGGGGTCTTGTCATCGGCGGCTGCGTTCTTTTCTGAGGTCTTCTTGTCTGAGGTCTTCTTGTCAGCTGTCTCCCTGGCCTCCGCAGTGCGCTGGAACAGCACCTTCCAGCCCTCGTCGATGACGCTGCGGCCACTGGCGCGGAAGGGCTCCTTGGCGAAGCGCAGCTCGACCTTGACCTCGCGATAGCGGTAGGCCGGGTAGAACTGGGCCAGCACGTTGCGCGTGATCATGCGGTAGAGATTGGCTTCATCGCGGGAGAGGCGCGCATAGTCCGGCTCGCGCCCGGTCGGCGCCAAGGCGTGGTGCGCGCTGACCTTGCTGTCATTGAAGGCGCGTGAGCGCAGGCTGAAATCGGCGCCGCCACTGAAGCGTTCAAGCTCGCGGTCACCCACGCAGGCGCTGATCATCAGATTGGCCATGCCGGCGTGATGTTCGCGCGGCAGGTAGCGACAGTCGGAGCGCGGATAGGTGATCAGCTGGTGACGCTCGTAAAGCGCCTGACAGGTGTCGAGGACTTTCTGGGCGGGCAGACGGAAACGGCGCGCGGCATCGACCTGCAGCGCCGACAGCGAATAGGGCAGCGGCGCGGGCTGTGACTTGTCGCTGGCCTCGACACTTTCGACATGGCCATCGCCGAGGGTGGTCAAGGTCGCGAGATGGCGGGCGAGGCGCTCGGCGGGACGGCTATCCAGCAGGCGGCCCTTGTCATCGAGTGGCAGCGGGGTGCCCTTGTCCGCCAGACGTTGCAGCCAGGGTGAGCTGGGCGCATGCCACCAGGCCTTGAAGCTGCCCGCCGCCATGCCAGCCTCTATCCACAGCGGGAAGAAGGCGCGGGGCTCGAAGGCCTCGATTTCCTCGTCACGGCGCACCACCAGCCCCAGCAGCGGCGTCTGCACACGCCCCACCGACAGCACGCCGTCGTGGCCGGCCTGACGCCCGGTCAATGTCCAGGCGCGGGTCAGGTTCATGCCATACAGCCAGTCTGCGCGCTGGCGCGCCAGCGCGGCTTCATAGAGCGGCTGCCAGCGCTGATTGTCGTCCAGCTTGTTGAGGGCACGGCTGACGGCGGGGCGGTTCATGTCGCTGATCAGCAGGCGTTTGACCGGCCCGCGCCAGCGCATGTGCTCCAGCACTTCCTGTACCAACAGCTGGCCTTCGCGATCGGGGTCGCCGGCATGCACGACCTCATCGGCCAGCTTGAGCTGCTCGCGGATGGTCTTGAGCTGACCGCGCGCCTGGCTGCGTGGCTTGAGCTTCCATTGCTCGGGGATGATCGGCAGGTGATCCAGCGACCAGCGCTTGAAGCGCTCGTCGTAGTCATCCGGCGGGGCCTGCTCCAGCAGGTGGCCGATGCACCAGGTGACACGGGTGTCACCGGCATCGATATAGCCGTCGCGCTTGCTTGAGCGTCCGGGCAGCGCCTCGGCAATGGCGCGGGCGAGGCTGGGCTTTTCGGCGATGATCAGGCGCATCGGGCATCCCGCGGTCAAAGGCTGTCGATATGATGATCCATACAGTATGCCGTTGGCCCGAGGCGGGGATCAATCGTCGTCGAGCGCGCGACGCGCCTGGACGAGGGCGCGATACCAGTCGCGGTTGGCGGTCTGGATCAGCGGGGGGCGATTGGAGAGATAGCTGACCGGGTGGTGGTCGGCGGGCTGATAGTTGCTGAGCATGTTGAGCGTCGCTTCACGGGCGCCGAAGGTATCGCGCAGGAACTCGATGGCCAGCGGCTCCAGCTCGACGCGGTAGTGGCGTACCAGCGCGATGGCCAGTGATTCGGCGGTGCGTGACAGATCATCGTCGATCTCGCGCACCATGGCGCTGCCCAGGGCCGCCTTGGCCGCCGCGGACTGATTGGGCTCCAGCTGGCCGAAATAGGCGGCGTTGGAGCCATTGATGGCGCGCTGCACGGCCGGGCGTGACAGGTGTATGTGGGGCTCCAGCGCGAGGGCGATCTCGACCGCCATCGCCTTGGCCTTGTCGACACCGACCCGTAGCACCGTCTCGCGCGCCTGATAGGCGATCTCGCTGTCGACGCGCTTGATGCGGCTCTCGTTCAAGTGATCGGCCAGATGCTTGCAGACCTCCGCCTTGGCTTCATCGTCCAGCGCGATGGTCTTTTCCTGAATGCGCAGACCGCGACGGCCCGGACCGACCCGCAGGCGTGTAGCGTCATCGGACATCTGCGAGGCGATGTTTTCCCAGCGCTTGGACATCTTGAGGAAGACGGCGTGGCTGCGTCCGACCTGCTCGTAGGCATTGGTCACCGTCTTGTAGAGGCGGATGGCGTTGGTGAGGATGTCGGCCCGCGAGCGCAGCGCGGCGCGGTGTTCACGATCGCCCTCATTGACCGCGATCGCCAGATGCGTCACCTGCTCGGCTAGGGCGTCCATCGCCTGGGTGGAGCGCTCCAGCAGTACCTCGGCGCGCAGGCCGGAGGCGGCGTCTTCCACCAGGGTGCCGGACTGCTCGGCCAGATAGACCGTCAGCGCCTTGAGGCGTGACAGGCCGGTGGCCTGACGAATGCGATAGCGCGAGCGGGCATGCTCGAGGTTGTCCAGCGCGCGCGCCAGCTTCCAGCGGCCACGGTATTCGAAGGTCAGCAGCGGAATCTTGCGCCCGCTGATCAGCTCGAAGGCCAGAATCAGCATCTCCTCCACGTCCTGCAGGGTCATCAGCAGGTCGTTGTCCTGCTCGATGGCCGCCAGCACACGCTCGATGAAGTTCTCGTCACGCGGCACGCCGCTGTGCAGATCCGGTGCGCGCCCTTCGAAGCGCTCACGCAGCAGGCCGATGGCCTCGGGGGCCAGTTCGGCCAGCTCATTGAACTGGGGTTCGAGCCATTCGCGGTTGAGGCTGTTCATGTCGCGGATGCGCGCATGCAGGCCCACGCGACGGTAGACGTCGATCTGGCTGATGATGCGCGCGGCATCACGGTCATCGAGCAGCTCCAGCGCCGCCAGCTCGACCCCCTCCGGCGCAAGGTCCTGCTTGCGCAACAGCATGGCTGCCGCTTCACGCCGGCGAGCATCGCCTTCCAGGCTCTCGACGATCAGGTTGCGCGTGGCGAGGATCAGCTCCGGCACGGTGTCGATGACGCGCTCGATCTTGGCTTCGGTGCGGTCATAGCGCCGTGAGCTGGTCAAGTTATGGGCGATGTTGGCCACGATGCCCGCGACACCGGTGATGACGGTGTAGGAGATGAAGAAGATGTAGTTCTCGAAGGTCGGTTCCTTGCCGTAACCGAGCAGATAGCCGCCCCAGGCGCCGATCAGCGTCACCGGGCCTGCGGTCCACAGGATCTGCATCAGGCTCACCGACCAGGGCACACGCTCCACGGCCTGGGTAATGCGGCGAATCTCGTCGCGGCCCTCACGCTCAAGACGTACCTGGGGCGCGTCATTGGCAGTGTTGGCTCGGGGACGAAAGGGGCTCGGCAACAGCAAGGCAGGCTTCCTTGATTGAACGGGGTGGGGCTTCTGGCGCGACATGGGCTGCCGAGAGGTTCGTGAGCACGAGCCTCGAGCGCAGCGCGGGGCAGAGGGTGTCGTCAACAGTAGCATTGGGCAACCTTTTGGCTCCAGTGAGCAAGGGCCGCAAGCGGGTCGAGCGTGGTAGAATTTCGCCCGCCACTGACTGGCCAGCGGGTCTCGCCAGGTCGTCAGGCTCACGCTAGGACATCAAAAAGCTCTGGAGGTTGTGTGGAACGAGACTTGGAAGCAGGAAAGGGGGCAGGTGACGGGGCTGAAGTCGTGCTGCTGGACGGCGGCATGGGCCAGGAACTGGTGCGTCGTAGCGGTCGTGAGCCGACCCCGCTGTGGTCGTCTCAGGTGATGCTGGATCAGCCTGAGCTGGTGCGTGACCTGCACCTGGATTTCATTCGTGCCGGCGCGCGCGTCATCACGCTCAATACCTACACGGCCACGCCGCAGCGTCTGGGTCTGGCGGGTGTCGGCGAGTCGATCGCGGCCATTCATGCCGCTGCTGGCAAGGCCGCGCGGGATGCCATCGACCTGAGCGATGAGACGGATGTCCGCGTGGCGGGCTGCCTGCCGCCGCTGGTCGCCACCTATCGCCCCGATGTCGCGCCGGATGCTGACGAGTCCCTGGCCAGCTATCGCCGCTTGGTGGAGTTGCAGGCGCCGCTGGTCGATATCCTGCTGTGTGAGGCGCTGTCCTCCTGCGTCGAGGCGCGCGCCGCGGCCACCGCAGCACTCGAGAGCGGCTTGCCGGTGTGGGTCTCGCTGACGGTGAAGGATGACCTGACCGCGACCCTGCGCAGTGGTGAGCCGCTGGCAGACGCGGTCAGCATGCTGCAAGCGATGGGCGTGGACGCGATCCTGATCAATTGCAGCGCGCCGGAAGCCATTCAGGGTAGTCTGGAAAATCTGCTGGCCAGCCCGCTGCCGACCGGTGCCTATGCCAACGGCTTCACCTCGATCGCGGAGCTCAATCCCGGCGGCACCGTCAAGGACCTCAAGGCGCGCGAAGACCTGGGGCCGGAGCAGTACGCGGCGCATGCGCTGGGGTGGGTCAATGCCGGCATTCGAATCGTCGGCGGTTGCTGCGAGGTGGGACCGGCGCATATCGCCTGCCTGGCCGAACAGCTCAGCTCAGCAGGTTATCGCTGCGTCAGCCGCTTGAGTGAGTGAACGATGAGGGGCGAGGCTTCCTCGTGATAGACTTCGCCCCTTGATTCGCAGGTTCTGACGGGCATCGCGCCTGAGGAAACGCCGAAGTGAACGCCGAGGCGACGACCGGGATGCGGTGCCTGCAGGGCTGTGAAACGCTTTTTTAGGGAGATGCCATGCTTGCCGAGTGGGTCGAACGGCTCTTGAGTTACGCCAGTGGGGCACTTGATGCCATCCGCGCCGATGAATCCTTTCCTGCCTTCATGCAGTGGGCGCATTCGGAGGGCGTGAACTACAGCGGTGGCGACGAAGCGCTGGCGGTAGCGCTGGCGCCGGTGCTGTGGAGCCAGACTCCGCTGGTGCGACTCGACTTCGCGCGCGAGTCATTGGCACCGCCCGGACGCAACGAGCCTTGCTGGTGTGACTCGGGTCGCAAGTACAAGCAGTGCTGCGACAAGGTGCAGCTGCCGGCGATTCCGGATCACCTGATGTGGATGCTGTCGCTGCGCGAGTTCAAGGGTGAACAGCTCAAGGCGGCGCTGGCCTCCGGTCTCGCGCCGGCGCAGGCGCTGCTCGAGGCGGGGCTGATCAGCGCCGAGAGCGGCAATCGCGGTCGGGCTCAGCAGATCATGGAGGCGCTGTTCGATACCAGCGACTGGTCGCGTCTGCCCGAGCAGGCCGAGCCTGGCTTCGAGCTGCTGCTGGATCTCTATCAGGAGCGCGGCTTCACCCGCAAGAAGGCGCTGCTGCTCGATGAGGTGCTGGAGCGTGGTCCTGCCTTCCTGCGTGGCGTCGCCCTGGAGCATCAGTGTCTGCTGCATCTGGACAGCGATGATCTGGGCTCGGCGCGCGCCGCCTTCATTCGTGCCCAGCAGACGCTGCCCGATTCGCCGACGCTGGCGTATATCGAGGCCATGCTGCTGCTGCATGAAGGTCAGCCCGAAGAGGCGCAGGATCGTGCGCGCTTCTGGTGGCGTCGTCTGTCCAAGCAGAAGGACATCGAGCCCGGTCAGCTGGAATTCCTGGCGGATCTGGCCGAAAATCCGCGTGCCACGCTCGCCGAGCAGATGGTCAATTCCGATGAGTCGCTGTCGGATTCACTGGCTGCACTGCAGGCGCTGTTCGAGGTGATCGAGCATCCGCCACGTCTGGCGCTGGAAACGCAGGACGATGGCAGTCTGCTGTTCCGGCAGAATGCGGAGCAGGCCGTGACACTCGGGCTCTGGGAGGCGGTCTTCCCGGCGCGTATCGAGGAAGAGGCGGCGCTGGCGCTGGATATCGATCCCTGGGAGGTCCAGGACCCCAACGAGTGGTTGCAGCAGCTGTGCGCCAGCCCCGAATGGCTGGACGTTCCGGCGGTGTGTCAGGGGCTGATCCTGGCGCTGGCCAGTCGCTTCGGTAGCCTGCCGTGGATGTCGGATACCTTCTTCGTGCCGCTGGCACAGCGCTTCGATCGCTGGCTCGATCAGATCGAACAGGCCGGCGGCCTGCTGCGCTGGGAAGATGGCGACAACGCCCAGTTGCTGCGCTGTGGGCTGGGGCTGGTGATCGGCATGGAGCGCGGTGAGCGTGAGCGTTCGCGCCAGCTGGCGGAGCGCCTGCTCAAGCTCGACGAGGAAGACAGCCTCGGCCTGCGTGAGCTGGTGCTGGATCAGCTGCTGCGCGAAGGTCGCAACGACGAGGCCGTGACCCTCGCCGAGCATGATATCGAGCGACGTGCCGTCGATGAGGAAATGCCGCTGCTGGGCATCCTGATGGGCCAGGTGCTGGCGCTCTATCGACTGGGTCGCGACAAGGACGCCGAGCAGGCACTCGAGATCGTGAGGGAAGCCAATTCGCATCTGATCAGCTTGCTGCTGGCGGAGCATCCGCGGCCGGTGAGTCTGGCGGTGGAAGCGCCGGAACCCGGCACGCGTGGCGAGGCCTGGCAGTACCGCACCCTGATGCGGGACCAGTGGAAGCGCAGTGAAGGCGCGCTTGCCTGGCTGGCCAAGCATCGCTGAGCCGGTGTCAAAGGCCGCTCATGCTGCCTGACGAGTGATCGCAAGCGCTCGCATGACAACACCTCGTGTGACAAGGCCGCGTATGACGAGGCCCGTATGAAAAACCCCGCAGTGCCTTGGCACTGCGGGGTTTTTTGTATCTCGACCTGTATCAGGAGGAAGCGTGAACGAGTGTGATCACTGCTGCTTGCCTTGCTGGCGCAGTCGCCAGGCTTCTCGAAGGGCGCCGCGTAGCCCCGGCGTCTGGCCGACCTGGATGGCCTCCAGCGTCGCGGCGAAGGCATCCGGTGTAGCGCGCCAATCCGGGGGCTGGATGGCGCCTGCACTGCTGATGCCGACCCTGTCCAGTGGTGGTGGCGAGCGTTCGGGCAGTGCCCCGAAAAGCCGCATGCGGCTGTCCTGCACCTGACGCAGGCGATGGCGAAGCTCCTTGTAGCGCGAGCCGAAGGGGCGTGTGGCCAGGGTGATCAGGGCCGCCAGAATCCGCTCTTGCCATTCTGGGCGTGCCGGGTTGCGGTAGGCGACGCCGCGTTGTGAGGCGGCGCCCGCCTGACGGCGGTCCTTGAGCCAGTGCGGGGCCGTCCTGTCGAGTGCCTCGCCCTCGAACAGGATGCCGGCATTGACCTGCTGGCCACCGTGCACGCGAGTGAAGGGCAGGATGACGCAGTCCTCGAGCATGGCGCCTTCTTCCACGTAGCTGCCCTGTTCCAGGCAGCATTGCCCCTTGAGCAGCACGCCGGGCTCCACATGGGTGGTGATGCCGGCGAAGCCGCCAGTGAGGCGCGATTCATCCAGGCGCGTGGCGCCGGCGGCGTAGTAGACGTGGTGCAGGTCCTGCTCGCCGGGCAACACCCCACGTTCGCCATGCGGTGTCAGGCCTGGGTCAGCGGCATCGAGTGCCTGCATCACCAGGGTGTGATAGTGCGACAGCGAGGCCAGCAGGGCAGGCCCCAGCCCGAGATTGTCGCGCAGTTCAGGCCAGTGCAGGCGAGCGAGAGACGGGTCTGCCACGCTGGCCGGATGGCAGACTGGCGCGCCCGACGCCATGGCCTGCTCGCTGATCGCGAGACTGTCATCCTTGAACCACTCCGGCATCAGCAGCACATCGGTGCGCAGCACCGGCGCGGGCAGGGCGGCCATGGCGCCGAGCCGTTTGATCTGCTCGGCCGGGTCTCGCTCGCCGGGCATCGGCAGAATGTCGAGATCGATGCCCCAGCGTGAGCCATCGGCGATACGCGCCCGGAACCACTCGGGGTCACGGGCGATGATCAGGCTGATATGCGTCACGCC
Source organism: Cobetia sp. MB87 (assembly GCF_011319755.1). Taxonomy (NCBI): domain Bacteria; kingdom Pseudomonadati; phylum Pseudomonadota; class Gammaproteobacteria; order Oceanospirillales; family Halomonadaceae; genus Cobetia; species Cobetia sp. MB87. The sequence continues at coordinate 209,998 of NZ_VFBC01000007.1, forward strand.
TCGCCCGACCAGCAGGTCGAGGTTGCGCTCCAGCACGCTGCGTCCGGCGATCGGCAGCAGGGCCGGCGAGTAGCGGCGGTCAATCGGCGCGACTTCCTGGCCGAGGCGGTCCGCCAACAGGATCACATGCATTGCACACCTCCTTGGCATGAGTCGTGACACTGGCGCAGCGCAGCACGAATGAGAGAGGGAGTCTCGCGCATCAGTAGGCTCCACGGCTGGTCAGAACGGCAGGAATCGTGCGCAACAGCAGCTTGATGTCTTCCTTGATGCCCTGACGATGCAGATAGAAGAGGTCCAGATGGATCTGTTGCTCGAAGGACAGATCCGAGCGTCCCGAGACCTGCCACAGTCCGGTCAGCCCCGGGGTGGCATCCAGACGCATGCGCGCGCGCGCCTCATAGAGCGCCACCTCGCGGGCCAGTGCCGGGCGTGGCCCGACCAGCGCCATCTCGCCGCGCAGAACGTTCCATAGCTGCGGCAGTTCATCGATGGACAGCTTGCGGATCACGCGACCCACCCGCGTGATGCGCGGGTCCTGCTTCATCTTGAACAGCACGCCACCTTCGCTCTCATTGGCGGCCTGCAGTTCGCGCAGACGCTCTTCGGCGTCGATGTACATCGAGCGGAACTTCCACAGCTTGAATGGCTTGCCGTGGCGCCCGATACGCTCCTGACCGAACAGCACCGGGCCTGGCGATTCCAGGCGGATGGCCAGCACCGTGCCCAGCAGCAGTGGTGACAGCACCAGCAGCACGCCGCTGGCACCGACGATATCCATGGCGCGGCGCGCGCGCGGAGTCAGCCAGTTGCTCACTCGCCATCGAAAGTGGCGCCAGTTGGAGCGTGATTTCATCCACAGGCCGCGGCCGGGAATCGCCTCTTCCCCATACTTGCGCACGCTCATCAGAAAGCTCGGGTTGCCAAGCACGTAGCGCTTGAACATGCGGCGTGGCTCCATCAGCAACCGCCAGGCCCATTCCATGCCCAGTCTGCGCACGACGCCCGGCGCACGTGGGATGCGCTGGGAATAGAAGTCGAACAGACCGCCGACCCCCATGACCACTGGCACCTCGAGTCGCTCACGGTAGGTCGAGATCCACTTCTCCTGCGCCGGCACGCCCATCGCCACCAGCAACAGGTCGGTGCCCTGATTGATCTGCGCCAGTACGTCGTCGATGATTTCCGGGCCGATGAAGCCGTGATGTACACCACTGATTTCGAGCGTCGGCCATTGCTCGCGGAGCTTGTCGGCCATTTTGTCGGCCACGCCCGGGGCGGCGCCGAGCAGGAACAGGCGCTTGTTCTCCGCCACCAGCATGTCGCACAGATGGGGCAGCAGGTCGGTGCCATTGAGGTTGGCTTCAAGCTCCTGGCCGAGCATGCGACAGGCCATCTTGATGCCGCTGCCATCGGGCAGCAGCAGGTCGCTGTCATGCAGCACCTGCAGGTAATAGCGATCGACCTGGGCCACGTTCAGGCAGTGCGCATTGACGAAATTGACGGTGCGCGGCTGCGGATCGCTGATCCAGCTCTTGAGCAGGCTCAGGCAGGTGTCGAGACTGGTGTTGACGAAGGGCACCCCCAGCACCTTGGCGTGAGGCAGCGTCTTGACGTGCTCAGTGGTGAAGAGGGCTTGATCCAATGGCTGGCTCATCATGGCGACTCCACTTCATGAGCGTCCTGCTGTTGATTCGGTCTGGCCGCCTGCGGGCGCGGCGCATTGTCGATCTTCTTCTTCTGCGCCTTGCCGATGATCCCCTGGGCGAGCCCTTCACAGCGCAGATAGAGACTCTTGGGCATCACGCGCAACATCAGGGCGGCCCCTGCCGTGGCAGCGGTGCGCCCGAATTCCGCCTTCCAGATACCCGGCCATGCCTTGATGGCGCGGCGGCAATACTCCCAGGCAGCATCCCCGTCACGCAGGCGAATCGCCTGACGCGACAGATAGCGCAGCTGGTAGGCCTGGGCGCGGGGATACCACTGTTCGATGAAGTCAGGTGCGTAGGCGCGCGTCAGCTCGACGATCGCAAGCCAGCTCTGGTATTGGCGCTCCAGTTGTGCCGAAAGCCCGCCTTCATTGAGCCGGTAGCGGGTCAGCGGCTCGGGAATGCCTTCCACCGTGGTGCCGGTCTTGAGGGCGATGCGTGTCCAGCACTCGATGTCTTCGCTCTGGCGCAGGCTCTCATCGAAATAACAGGGCAGCACGCCACCCCCCTTGACCTCACAGTCGAAGGCGATGGCCTCGAGAATCTCGCGGCGGATGACCGGTGCCGAACCATTGCCCACCGGGTTGCGACAGAACAGCAGCCCCGGCGTGATGTCGGTCAGGCTTGGCATCTGGTAGTAGTCCAGCGGCTCGCCAGCGGCATCGATGAAGGCCGAGCGCGAGAAGGACAGGCCTACCTCGGGGCGTGCCTCGAGGTGCTCGCGGTGGCGCGCAAGTTTCGCGGGCTCCCAGATGTCGTCGGAGTCCAGGAAGGCCAGGTAGCGACCCTGTGCGGCACGTACGCCGGTGTTGCGCGCCCCGGCCAGACCGCGATTGACCGGATGAGAGATCAGCGTGATGCGCGGGTCGTCATAGGCTTCGCAGATCGTCCGGCTGCCATCGGGGGAGCAGTCATCGATGATGAGCAGTTCAAGATCGCCATCCTCCTGCGCCAGCACGCTGTCGATGGCGGCCGCGACGAAACGTTCGACGTTGTAGATCGGCATGATGACCGAAAAGGTCGGGGTCATGGTCTGGCCTCCTGGACGTCCCTGTCTTGGGAAAGCGATGCGGTGGATGCTGCGTGAGGTGTGTCTGGTATGTCTGGTGGCGGCGCATCTGTCACCGGGCTGTCCTGAGCGAGGATCAGCCGGCGTGTCCACAGGTAGCCGGGCAGGGCGGCCAGGCTGATGCCGACCAGAATGCCGGCTGCGACGCCATTGATGCCGAAGGGCACGCCGGCGAACATGCCGGCGCCGAGCATCAGTGTCATGAAGATCTGCAGCTTGAGATCTGCCCCGGGCATGCCCTGGGCGCGCAGCAACTGGCCGCAACTGTCGAGCAGGATTCGCGGCAGGGCGGAGAGGCAGATCAGGATCAGGATCGGCAGGGCGCCACGCTCGACCCAGGCTTCCCCGAACAGGATCGGCACATACCAGGGCGCCAGCAGGCTCTGGGCGATGATGGCGGGCACGGCGACCAGCGCGAACAGACGCATGCCGTGGTGCATGCGTGCCAGTCGCTCACGCGAGGTCATGTCGCCGCATAGCTGCGGGAAGATGGCGGTGGAGTAGGCGCGCAGGAGGCCAAGGCTGATGCCGAGTCCGGCATTGAAGGCAAAGAAGTAGACGCCGAGCACGTCCATGGCGAACAGGGCACCGACCAGCAGGTAATCCATCTGCTGACGCAGCACCGAGACCACCTCGACGCCCATCATTGGACGCGCGAAGCTCATCAGTGGCCGCGACCACAGCGTGGTGGGGCGCTCATCGATGCGCCATGATTCGCACCAGCGGTAGGTCAGGGTCCAGATGGGCGTCACGATCAGCTTGGGCAGGATCAAGGCCCAGAACCCGGTACCCATGGCGGCCAGCAGCATCACGCCGACGGCCTCGCCGATGCTCTGGCCCATCTCGATGCGCGCCGTGATGTGCAGGCGGTTGCTGCGCAGAATTCGCGCCGCATTGATGGCGGCGGGGGGCAACATCGGGAAGATCAGCGCCAGCGCCATCAGCGGCAGCGTCAGATCGGGAGCGTCATAGAGGTAGGCCAGCAGCGGGGCCAGTGCCATCTGCAGCACCATCAGGCCTAGGCACACCACCCAATTGAACCAGTAGGCATCGCGGCACAGGCGTTCATATCCCTCGCGACCGGCCTGCACCAGGGCGGGTACCACGGCGGCATTGGAGATGGCGTGCATGATCTCGTGTGCGGTGAGCACGATGGCGGCGATACCGAAGGACTCCGGCGCGATCATGCGCGCCGCCACCAGGGTCGCGCCCAATCGCGCGATGCGGTGCACCCCTTGCGACATGCCCATCCAAGCCAGATTGCGGATCAGGCGGCCGTTGCCACCGTCTCCGCCACCTGACAGGCGTGTCTTGAGTCGCGTGATCACACCCATCGCCTGGCTCCCTGGCTTGTGGTGCCCTTTGAAGGCATCTGGTCTTGTCAGTCATGCTTTTGAACGGCTGGTGTAGCCACTCTAGCGCAACGTACTGATGAATTGGCGTGATCTGGCGCAGCCTTGTTCCACTATCCCGTGATCGGACTAGGTTGCCGTGTCGCTGCTACCGGTATCAGCGGAGGCGGGCGCTGCCCTTGAAAGCGGCTTCTCCACATCCACCGGTCCCATGTTGTGGATATGCCCTTCGCTGGCGGGCAGGCCCGCCAGCTGATGTGCCTTGCCGATCAGGATCAGTCCCGGCCAGATCAGGTAGGCAAGGATTTCCAGATTCTCACCGAAGGAGTAGACGAACAGCAGGCCGACCATGATCAAGCCCAGCTGCACGACAGGGCGGCCGACCACGAATCGCAGCAGATGCAGCAGGCTGACCAGCATCGGGATCAACAGCGCGAACAGGCCGAAGATGCCCTTGACGAACAGGAGTCCATACCAGCTGTGGTGAGAGCCGATCGGCATGTACTCCACCAGGTGTGGGCCGCGCTCGACGATGCCGTGGCCGAACCAGGGTGCCTCGTTGCGCCAGCGATCCACCGCGATGCGCCCCAGCGCGGCCCGCACGCGGGTCGAGTCCGCTCGCGAGCCCTTGAAGGCGGCGATGAAGTTGTCGATGGCTTCCAGAATCGGTGCGCCGAGAAAGCCGGCGATCAAGCTCGCGCCGGAGAAGCTGAACCACAGCCACGGCTTGTGCAGGCGCTTGAGCAGGAACATCCCGGCGCTGATCAATACCAGCGACACCAGCGCCATGCGCGAGCCGGACATCAGGATCATCAGCACGCTGCCGCCGATGCCGATCGCCTTCCACAAGGGATGCTTCTCGAGCAGGGCGCAGGCGAAATAGATGCTGGCGACAAAGCCCACCGCCGGCGCCCAGGGCGTGAACAGTCGCCAGCGCGGCATGCCGCTGCCGGGGTCGATTTCATAGAGCGAGACGGCGAAGAATTCCGGCCCCGGCCCGCCGATGGCCTGCAGCGGTGAGACGAAGGGCACCTGGGGTAGCCCCGCCAGCCAGGCGCCGACGAACACCGGCAGCAACAGCATGGTGTGCAGGCAGACATGCATGGCCGCGCGAATGATCACCGCCGGGCGGATCGCCAGGCAGCCGATGATCGGGAAGACCGCCAGCAGCGCCCAACCCTTGGCCCAGCCGATGGAGGACTTGATCAGCTTGCCGGTGCCGAGGTTCTCGATCAGGTGGCCGGCCAGCAGCGAGAACTCCATCACGATCATGCCGATGATCCACACCCACAGTGGCCAGGGCAGGCGGGGGAAACGCTGGCGGCCCTTGAGGTGCAGCCAGGCGGCACGCATCACCAGTGACCATGCCAGCACGGGGGCCAGCACGTAGAGGCCACCGATCAGGTAGAACAGATAGGTCGCGGTGATCGAGAACCAGATGATGCGCTCTTCCGGGGTCTCGGGACGGACATCCGCCTCCGGCCCCGCCTTCAGGGAAAACATCGGCGGCTCACACGCTTTGCTGCAGGCGCAGCAGATAGGGTTTCCTGATCCACAGCAGGATCAGGCCGATGATGCTGAAGACGCTCGCCGCCAGCGCGCCGACGATGGCCAGCTTGATGCCCAGCGAATCCGCCTTCTCGGGTAGTGGCGGCGGATCGAGAATCTGCAGCATCGGGTAGCTGGCGAAGGGGTCGATCTGGCCGATGTCGATCTTGGCCAGCGCCGTGGTGTAGACCGCCGTGGCGACCTGTTGCTCGCGCAGCAGGTCCTGCAGTTGGGCGGCCTTGGCGACACTGTTGTCCAGTCGCTGCTGGCGAGCCGCCAGATTGGCACGCCCGGTGGCAAGCTCGCTGATCACGCCGCGCCGCTGGGTATCCAGGGTGATCAGCTCGCCGACCAGGGTGTCCTGATTGGCATGACCCGATGCGGCACGCAGGGCATTCTGGATGCGCGAGGTCTGGCGGGGCAGCAACTGGCGCATGCGTGAGGCCAGCGAACGCTCGAGAGCATCAAGCCCCGCGGCCAGATTGATGACTTCCGGATTGCGCTCGCCCCATTTGCCGCGCGCTTCATCAAGACTGGCCGCCTGCTCCGCTGCCTGCGTCAGCAGTGCCTGATAGCGGGCATCGCGCTGCAGGGCGATCACGCCACCGGCCTGGCCGGCATCCAGTCCCAGGCGACTGGACAGGGTGGCGAGCCGGGCATTCAGAGCCGACAGCTCGCCATCACGCGTCTCGAGCGTGTCCTTGAGCGCCTCGACACTCAGCGTCAATTCCTTGAACTGCTCCATCGAGACCAGCCCGGAGGTGGACTGGAACTCGAGCAGCTTGCGCTGGGTTTCCTTGAGCGTGCGGTCGTAGGTCTCCAGCGAGCGGCGGATGACGGCTTCGCGGCGCGCCTGTTCATCATTGCGCAGCTGTTCGATCACCTCATTGAAGGCATCGATGTGCGCATTGGCACGTGCAAGCGCGGCCTTGGCGCTCGGTGCGCTGGTCTGGAAGGCGATCAGGGCGGTCTGGTCGGTCAACTTTATCTTCGGCTTGCCGTAATCGTCAGGATGCATGTCGACCGTGCTGGCGGCACGTTCCAGCACGGCAGGGCTCTCGGCGATGGCGCGGTAGTTGACCTTGGGGTCCAGCGAGGAACTCGAATAGGACGAATTTGCACTGGTACTGGCCTGGCCGATGCTCTCGAAGTTCACCGACAGGCCGGAGCCGGTGCCCGGCAGAATCATCGTCCAGCTGGTGGTGTAGGTGACAGGTGCCACGGCGATGAAGGCGATGGTCAACCCCCAGATGACACTCAGGATGGCGGTCGCCAGCAACAGGTAGGCCGCGCGGCGGGTGCGCGGGCGCATGCTGGAGCCGCGCGCCGCCCAGCCCAGCAGGACGCCGAGTATCCGGCGTCCCAGTGAGGGCTTCGCTGTAGCTTTCGGCGTATCCGAGGAGCGGGACTCTGTCATGCACATCCTTGTCACGTGGGAGTGAATCGTCGCATCGCGGCAACGGGCGGGCGAAACGTTACAGCAGAGTGGCCGGCGTCAGCAGGTCAGTCAGCGTTCTGGCGATATCCCGGATGTTGGTAACGCCGGAGTCATAGCAACCGACCACATCTTCGGGCATCAGGTAGGGATTGACGCCCACATCCGCCGGATTGGCCAACAGGGCATCGATACCGCGATCGACCACGACCGGCTGATGCGTCATCGGGTTGGTACTGATCAGTACCGCACGGCGTGACCCGGAGGTCGCCTGGATGCCGCCGACGCAGTTGGCATTGATCACGCCCTGCAGCATGCGTACGCCGTAGGGCACCTGCGAGCGCAACACCGTGTAATTGCTGACGTTGTTGTTGTTGGCAGGGGTGGTCAGGTTGGAGGCATAGATGACGATGCCCGGCGCGGTGAGCGGCGAGGGGCGCATCAGCGCGGCCTGGAAGGCACCGCTGGAGGGTACGTGGATCCGGTCCCCCACACGCAGCCAGGGATTGGCGGCATACTCGCCGTCGATCAGGCCGCGCATGTCGAGAATCTGTGTCTGGCCGTCGCGAATCAGCTCGATGTGGCTCAGGTCCGCGTCGGGGCGGATACCGCCGGCCGTGGTCAAGGCAGCCGACAGGCGGCGCTGCTGACTGGCATCGCCGCCGGCGAAGTCGCGACGCACCATGCGCTCTTCTGGCAGACGGGTATTGATGACCGCCTCGCCCGGGAAGAACACCGCGCCGGACACCGCAACGGCCAACGGCGCCCATTCCTCGAGCCGGATGCTGACATGCGCCAGCCCCGGGCGAATCAGCTCTTCCTGCACCAGACGCCGGGTGATCTCATCCGCCAGGGCGTCGATGGTCTTGTTGGAGGCCTCGACCGGCGAAAGCCACGGCAGGCGCAGGCGTCCGTCATGATCTACCTCATAGCTGCCATCGAAGAGTTCGCTGCCGGCAACCCTGACGCTCAGTCGATCGCCCGCTGCCAGCCGCTGGTCATCGCCTGCGGGCAGCTGCATGAAGCGATCATCGGCATGAGGAGCAGGCAGCTCCAGCGGCCAGTGGGTCGCCTGTTGCCAGTGATCTTCGGCGGGAGTGTCGTCCAGCATGATCGGCGTACAGCCGCTCATCAGGGCGGCCGTGATCGCGACGCCCAGCAGGTGTCGAAGAGAGCAGACAAGGGAGGTGGGCCGAGCCAGATCGCGTTTCATCAGGCTACCTCACGAGAAGGCCCTGTCCGTGTGTCACCGCTCGACTCCAGCAGCGGGTCGCGCTGATAGTAGATATCGAAGAGCTCGAACAGGCGCACGCGCTCCAGCTCTGCCTGCATGACCGGCGAGGGTTCGACCACCACCAGCGCCGCCGGGGACAGCGCATCATGCAGACTGACCAGTACCGAGAGCCCATCGGCATCGATGGCCTCGACATGGCTGAGGTCCACCGCCAGCGTGCCGGTGTGCTCAGGAGTCATCGCGAGCATTTCCTGGCGGAAATAGCGCGCGAGCTCGCCTGTCAGCTGCGCCGGCGGCGTGACCAAGATGCCTTCGTGGATTCGGGTAGTGATGGGCATGACGGGCTCCCTGTGCTTGATGTCACCGCCTGGCCCCAGCTGGGCCTGCGGTGCAGCTTGTTATCTTTATGCACTATGCCGCATAAGCATCGTTTACCTGCTGTTACAGTGTCAACGACGCCGACTGACTTGCCTCATTCTTTCTTGCTGGGTTTCGTAGTTCTGCCTGCTGTTTTCGGGCTTTCCTGCTGTTTTCAGGCTTCGAGGTTGCCTGCGCGATGTTGTCACTCGCCCGACATGGCGGGTGACTTGTGTGGCGTGGCCAGCATCGCGCCCCAATGGCGGAAGCGCAGCAACAGCAACAGGCCCGGTATGGCGGCCAGCGTACAGATCCAGAAGAAGCTGTCCCAGCCGGCGGCATCGGCCAGATAGCCGGAAGGCGCGGCAATCACCACGCGCGGCAGACCCATGATCGAGGAAAGCATCGCGTACTGGCCGGCGGTGAAGCGCTTGTCGGTCAGCGCGCCCATGAAGGCGATGAAGGCGGCGCTGCCCATACCGGCTGCCAGATTCTCGAAGGCGACCACAGCCGCGAGCCACGCCAGCGAATCACCGACGTGATGCAGCCAGACGAAGCCGGCAGTCGACACCATCTGCAGGATGCCGAACCACCAGAGCGCCCGATAGATGCCGATGCGCATGATCATCAGGCCGCCGAAGAAGGTGCCGGCCAGCAACGGCCACAGGCCGAACAGCTTCACGGTCGCGCCGATTTGGGAGTTGCTGAAGCCGATGTCCTTGTAGAAGGGCGTGGTCAGATTGCCGGCCACGGAATCGCCCAGCTTGTAGAGCAGGATGAACAGCAGCAGCCAGATGGCACCATCGCGCTTCATGAAGTGGCGGATGGGGTCCCACAGGATCTCATGCAGATGATGGGCGCGCGGCGCGGCCTGAGCCTCGGGCTCCGGTGCCAGCAGGGTCACCAGCATGCAGGCGCCCAGGGTCGCGGCCATGATCAGGTAGGTCACGCGGAAGCCGATCATGTCGGCCAGCACCAGGCCACCGGCGGAGGCCATCAACATGCCGATGCGGTAGCCATAGACATAGAAACTGGAGCCCAGCCCCAGCTCGTTGTCCGGCAGATGCTCGCGCCGATAGGCATCGATCACGATGTCCTGGGTGGCGCTGAAGAAGCTGACCGCCAGCGCGATGGCCCCCATGGTCAGCGGCGACATGTGCGGGTCCTGCAGGGCAAGCAGCGCGATGAGAGCGGTCAGGGCCAGTTGGGCGATCATCAACCAGCCACGGCGCCGACCGAGCACCGGCGGCATGATACGGTCCAGCAATGGCGCCCACAGAAACTTGAGGGTATAGGGCAGGCCGACCAGTGCGAGCAGGCCCACGGCGTCAAGCGAGACACCGGCATCCGTCATCCAGGCCTGCAGCACGCTACCGGTCAGCAGCAGTGGCAGCCCGGAGGCGAAGCCCATCAGGAACGTGATACCATGACGGCCAACGAGTAAGCGTAAATCCTTTGAAGTCAAAGCCTTGCCTGTCCATGCAGAGGGTGTGGCCGTGCGTGTCACACGCACGGTGAGCGGCTATCTGCCGCTTGCGTCATTCATGGCCGGATTGTCGCACTGCCTGAGGGCAAGAGCCATGCATTGTCCTGCCGGTCAGCCGACAGGCATGATGCTAGTCGAGACACGCATGAGTGGGGCAGGCAGGCAATGAGAGGTCATCATGAGTGAAGCCCGAGAAGCTGCCAAGGCGCATTGGTATCTGATCCAGTGCAAGGGCGGGGAATCCTTCCGTGCGGCGGAGAACCTCACCAATCAGGGATTTCACGTCTTCCACCCTCTACTGGAGGTGGAAAAGAAGCGCGGCGGCAAGCTGCGTTGGGTCGAAGAGCCGCTCTTCCCCTATTACCTGTTCATACGCCTCGATCAGATGGATGACAACTGGCGTCCGATTCGCTCGACCCGTGGCGTGCTCAAGCTGGTCAGCTTCGGCAACACGCCGACGGCGGTGCCGACGCCCCTGGTGGAAGCCCTGATCGCCAGCGGCGAGCAACGTCAGGAACAACCGCCGGAGAATGTCTATTTCCGGGCCGGAGAGCAGGTCGAGATCATCGATGGTCCCTTGAGTTCGCTCAGTGGCGTCTTCGAGAGCGCGAAGGGCGATGAGCGCGTCATCGTGCTGCTCAATCTGATCAATCAGCAACAGCGTGTCGAGCTTTCCAGTCGTCAGCTGCGGCGCACCGAAAGCTGAGCTGTCGTCCTGTCTCATCCGACTTGATCCGCGAGACCGCATTGCACCTTTCTTCTGGAGTGGTTCCCATGGCGATTACTTCCCAGCAGGTCGTCAGCCTGCATTACACCCTGCGCACCGCTGATGGCACTGTGCTGGATAGCTCCCTTGAGCGTGAGCCGATGGATTACCTGCATGGCCATGACAATATTCTGGCAGCGCTCGAGAGCGCGCTTGAGGGCTGTGATGTCGGCGACCGCAAGGTCGTCAATCTGACGCCAGCCGAAGGCTTCGGTGAGCGGGATGAAGGCCTGGTGCAATACTTCGGGCGTGATGCCTTCGGCCCGGGCGAGATCAACGCCGGCATGCGCTTTCAGGCCCGCACGCCGGAAGGCCAGCGGTCGGTCACGGTGCTGGAAGTCGGCGAGCAGCAGGTCAAGGTCGATGCCAATCATCCACTGGCAGGCCAGGCGCTGAGCTGGGAAGTCGAGGTGCTGGAGGTGCGTGATGCCACGCGTGCCGAGCTCTCGGCCGGTCATCCGCTCGGTCTCGATGTCAGTCATACCGAGATCGAAGACAAGAAGGTGCGCCGCTGAAGTCGGCATTGCAAAAGGGTGCGACGCTGAAGCGCCTCGTTGCAGCCCCTCTTCAACAATAGACAGCCCCGCAGCCGGAATCCTCGGCTGCGGGGCTGTCTGTTGTTGGGGCCTATGGCGATGGAGAAAATTGATATGGATCAGTCGTCTACGCGCCTGCCGCAAGGAACGAGCCGTGAAGCCTTCAGGACTTGATACAGATCAGATTCGCGCGGGACATGGCGGGGTAGAGTGTCCCTGTCGAGGCCGCAGCAGGCCGACACAGGCGGAAGAGCTATTGATGTCAGAGCTATTGATATCAGAGCTATCGATGTCAGAGCTATTGATGTCAGAAGCAGAGGTGTCAGCTGCCGACAGAGGCTGGCATTCAGGGAGCCCCTTGGGGAAGGGGCAGGCCAGGATGGCCGCTGTCAGAATCGGGCTTTTTTGCAGGTGCCGATTCGCCGTCAGGGGAGGGGGAAACCCCGCTAGCCGACCTTCGGGTCGGCTTTTTTGGTTGTGGGGGTCAGATAGAGAATGGCTAGTGTCGTGTTTGCATGACGATCGCTTGCCTCTGGGCTGCTTCAAGGCTCTTGCCAGTTCCTGGCAGTTCTCCGGGAGGAAGAGAATCTCTGGGCAGGCAGCCCCGCAACTGACACGAGGTTGCCTGCCCAAGGTGACGGCTCAACTATCGTTGCTGGCAGTCTTGAGGCTCTCGACTTCCTTATGGGAGTCGATGGCCTTCCCGGCGGTGGGCTTGTCGATGCCTTGATCTTTCTTGACAGCCTCGCTTTGCTTGGCCGATGGGCTCTTCGTGTTGATGGCCGAGGTCGTCTTGCCCGGTTCGCCCAGCGTCAAAGTCGTGTTCATCCGCTTGAGCGTATTGGGGCCGATTCCCTTGATTTCCGTCAACTGGGCCACGTCGGTGAAGGGGCCGTTCGCCTTGCGCCACTCGATGATGGCCTGGGCCTTCTTGCCGCCGATGCCCTTGAGCTCGGTCAATTGTGCGGCAGTGGCGGTATTGATGTTCATGTCTGCGGCCTGACTGGTCGGTGACAGTACCAGTAGGCTGGTCACGAGAAGTGTTCCTAGCAAGGTTTTCATGGTCGCTTCCTATGCTCACATCAGGGCGGTCGATTGGGGGTGCGCGGGGCGACCACCCGAGGCCCTGCGCGAGAAATACTCTGGACCAGGGATTAGATTTGTAGTCATTTAGATTTAAACGATTTCTCATCCTTGCGTGGCTTTCTGCGCTCAACGCAAGAAAGCACTACGAGCATTAGCTTGCTGATTCGATTCGTCTTTCTCTGGGCATACAACCACAGAGCCGAGCGCTATAATGTCGCCCCGAGCCCATGACCTCCTGTCATTGCGCCTGCCACATCGCCTGGAGCCCGGATGCCTGCCACGACTTCCCCCCTGATCATCGCCCTCGACTACCCGGACATGAGTGCTGCGCTTGCCATGGCAGACCAGCTGGATCCTGCGCGCTGTCGCGTCAAGGTAGGCAAGGAGCTGTTCACGCGTGTAGGTCCCGAGATTCTCAAGGCATTGCATCAACGCGGCTTCGAGGTCTTTCTCGATCTCAAATTCCATGACATCCCCAACACCACCGCCCAGGCCGTGCTGGCGGCAGCGGAGCACGGCGTGTGGATGACCAATGTCCACGCCTCTGGTGGTGCGCGCATGATGCAGGCCGCTGCCGAGGCGCTCTCGACCCGTGGCCTCGACACCCAGCTGATCGCCGTGACGGTGCTGACCAGCATGGAACAGTCCGATCTGGCCGGTATCGGGCTGGATGTCACGCCGCTTGCGCAGGTCGAGCGACTGGCGGGCCTCGCCCAGCAGAGCGGCATGCACGGTGTGGTGTGCTCCGCTCGTGAGACCCCGAGCCTGAAGGCGCTGTGTGGTCCGGAGTTCCTGAAGGTGACGCCGGGTATTCGCCCGAGCTTCGCGCAGGCCGGTGATCAGCGGCGCACCATGACGCCCGGTGAAGCCATGGCAGCCGGCAGCACCCATCTGGTGATCGGGCGTCCTGTCACCCAGGCGGAGGAACCGCTGGCGGCGCTGGCGCTGATCGAGCAGGAGCTGGGCGCCTGATCGGCTGATTGGTTGATTGCCAAAAAAGACGCCAGCCGCAGACTCTGCGGCTGGCGTCTTTTGCTTGGCAATGATCACTGCTGATCACTCGCTCACGTCTTGCGCGACTGCCTCAATCGGCAGACTTGATATGCCAGCTGACCTGAACGCTGCTCTCGAGGCTCAGCTCGCCGGGGCGGTATTCGCTGCCGCTGCTCTTGGCCTCTGCCATGTCGGCGCGCATTGCCATCATCTGCGGGCGCGGGCTGTGTGAAGACTCATTGATCGACTGCACGTTGCCCAGGGTCGCGCCGAGGGTCTCGGCCATCAGCTGTGCCTTGTGGCGTGCCTTGGTCAATGCCTCCTTCAATACCTTGGCTTCCAGGGCATCCCGTTCACTGATCTGATACTGCACACCGGCCAGTTGATTGACGCCAGCCCCCAGCAGCAGGTCGATGACTTCCGGTACCTTGTCCAGGTCATCGAGAGAGAGGCTGATCGGACGTTCGAGGTGCGTACGACGCCATTGCTGGGGCTGCTGCTGACCATTGTTGCGCTCGTAGTACTGCTCAGGGCGCAGGTTGAGGCTGCCGGCGCTGATCTGACGGCTGTCGATGCCCGCTTTCTCCAGTGCCTGAATCAGGGTCGTCATGCGCGATTCCAGTGACTCGCGCGCCTTGCGGGCCGCCTGACCCTCTGCCTTGCTGTCGGGAGCCTTGTCATCCACCTTGCGCGCGGGCGTCTTCTCCCACAGGCGCGCCTCGATGATCGCCTTGTCGGGCGCCGCCTCCAGGCTGGCACTGGCGCTGACATGCACCAGAGCCGGTGCGGGCGTCTGGTCGGCGCGGGCCATGTGCGTGGCGCTGACGGTGCAGAGCGTCAGGCCGCATAGCATGGCGGTGCGACGCAGGCGCTGGGCGAGGGAGGCCGGGCCTCTGGTGGCATGGTTCATCAGCATGGGAATTCCCTTGAGTAAAGTGGCAACATTGTCGCCTGGCGCTTGGTGAGGGGCATGAATACGAGCGCGACAGGCTTGAAAGTATCAGCAATGGGGGCGATGCGTGAAGGTACACGAGAGGCTGCGCTGGATACGTGGCGCTGCACTGGCAGTGTCGACGCTGGTCATGACATCACCGATGGTGTCGTCTGTCCTGGCCGCAGGGCGTGAGGTGATCGATGATGCAGGCGACGTCGTGGCACTGTCACAGCCGGCGCAGCGGGTGGTCACGCTGGCCCCGCATGCAGCCGAGCTGGTGGCGGCGGCGGGAGGCTTGCCGGCCTTGATCGGCGTGAGCCAGGGCAGTGATTTCCCCCCTGCGGTCAGTGAGCTGCCGCGCCTGGCCAGTTATCACGGCCCCAACCTGGAGGCACTGCTGAAAGCACGGCCTGATCTGATCGTGGCATGGGGCAGTGGGCTTTCCGATGAGATGCATGAGCGTCTGACGGCGTTAGGAATGCCCGTCTTCGTCAGCGAGCCCGCCACACTCGATGACGTGCTGTCCAATATCGCCCGGCTTGGCACCTTGCTGGGTACCCGCGACATCGCAGATAAGCATGTTGCGATGCTCGCAGCGCAAATCGAGCAGCTGGAAAGCACCCGCGACAGCGCCCCCTTGCCGGTCTTCTTCCAGCTGGGGGAGAGCCCGATGACGACGCTGGGCGGCAATCATCTGGTCAATGAGCTGATTCGGCGCTGCGGCGGTGAGCCGCTGCTGACGGACTCACCTGCCGTGGTGCCGCAGATCAATCGGGAAGCCTTGTGGCTGGCCGAACCGCACCTGATTCTGCATCCAGTCGCGAAGGGGCCGGCGCGAAGGGAGTGGATTGCCGCCTGGCGTGCGAAGGCAGGACCGCTTTCCGAGGTGGCACTGGCGGGCCTGAATCCTGACTTGATCAGCCGTCCCGGCCCGCGCAGTGTCGAGGCGATGGCAGAGGTCTGCGCTGCCATCGCGAAGGTACAGGTGTCGGGCTGAGGGGGGGGAGGCGGACTGAGGGCGTCGGGCGCTCAGAAATCGATGCCGCGTCGCGCCTTGAGACCATGATTGAAGCCGTGGCGAATCTCGGTCATCTCGGTGACGGTATCGGCACAGGCGACGATTTCACGATTGGCATTGCGCCCGGTGATGATGACGGTCTGTTCCGCCGGGCGATTCTCGAGTGCCGTCATCACTTCCTCCAGCGGCAGATAACCGAACTTGACCATGTAGGTCAGCTCGTCGAGCACCACCAGATAGACGCTGTCATCGCGCATCAGGCGCTGCGCTTGCTGCCACACGGCCTGACAGGCAGCGGTATCGGCCTCACGATTCTGGGTATCCCAGGTGAAGCCGGTGGTCATGGCATGCACTTCGAGATTGGCATCTTCGGCGAGACGTTCGCGCTCGCCACATTCCCACAGCCCCTTGATGAACTGGATGACACCGACCTTGTAGCCATAGCCCAGCGCGCGGGTGATGGTGCCCCAGGCGGCAGTCGTCTTGCCCTTGCCATTGCCGGTGAACACCAGCAGCTGGCCGCGCTCCTCATTGGCCTGTGCCACCTTGTCATCGACATGTGACTTGAGCTTTTCCATCGCGGCCTTGTGGCGAGTGTTGCGGTCCGTCATGTGTATGCTCCGTGAGTCAAAGGCACAGCACCGACCCTGGGGCCGGTGCTGTGGTAGGTATGGCTGGCTGTCACGAAGGGCTCTTCGAAGAGGTGCCCTCGGGAAAGCTGATCAGAAGAAGAAGGTGACGCCGCCTTCCACATAACGGCCCTGGGTGTTGTAGCCATTGACCAGCTGATATTCGCGGTCGAAGACGTTATCCAGCTTGGCGCTCAGCTTGACGTTCGGCATCACCTGCCAGCTGGTGCGCAGGTCGACCACGCCATAGCCAGCGGTACGAGTGTCGGTATAGGTGTCTGCGTCAGTATCGCTGCGGCTGGCGCTGCCGCGAAGCGTAGCGCCGAAGCTCCAGTCGTCGAGGGCGTAATCGGCGTCCAGACGCGCAAAGCGTTGGGCGCGGCGCTTCAATTGCTCACCGGTATCGCGGTCCTCCGGGTCCTGCCAGGTCATGGCAAGGTTCACGCTGAGCGCATCACCTTGCCAGCCACTGCTCAGTTCGATGCCACGGATGCGTGAACGATCGATATTGATCGGCGTGAAATCGGCACCTTCGTAGCTGATCAGATTGTCGATATCCGTCTGGAAAGCATTGACGCCTACGTGCCACCGCTGCTCCTGCAGACGCCAGAAGAGTTCGGCCGTCGTGGAGGTCTCGGCATCGAGATCCGGGTTGCCGGAGCCGTAGGGGCTGTAGAGGTCGATCAGGTTCGGTGCCTTGAATGCGCTGGAATAGCTGGCACCGAGCTGTTGCGCGGCCGTCAGATCATAGGCGTAGCTGGAGCCGCCCGTCATCTGATGGCCATATCGATTGTCGTCGTCGTAACGCAGGCTGGTCGTGACATGATGACGCTGTTGCTCAAGATGCCAGCTGCCATAGACACCGGTGGCATAGCGGCTATCGACGCTGTAGCCCTCGGCGGTGAAGTAGGGGCCATCGGCATCCAGGCTTTCCTCGCGATGGTCCACCCCCAGACTGAGCGTGCCGAGGTCGGTGTAGAAGTCGTGGCGCAGGCCGATCTCGTTGCGGGTACTGGCGACACGCCCGGCATCGCTGCCGGCTTCGGTGTTCTCGTACTCGTCTCGCGTGCGCGCCACGCTGACCGTCATGTCCCAGTTCGGGTTCAGGTGCGTCAGCAGGCTGGCATCCAATACCATCTGGCTGCCTTCGCCGTGGCAGTCTTCCGAGGCGCTGAAGCTGCTGTCGTAGCAGTCGTCATAGTCGTAATCGGTCTCGGTGTTGGCGACGCCGAGGCTGAGCGTAGCCTGCTGACCGAAGTCGTGGCCAAGGCGCAGTTCGGCGCCCGTGGCCTCGTAGCCATCATCTTCACTGCCGGTATCGCGGGCCGAGAAGCCATCGCTCTCATCATGATGGAGATTGGCCGAGAGGCGTGTGTCGTCTTCCACCGAGCTGAACTGGGCGTTCTGGCGGTAAGTGCCGTCGCTGCCGGCGCGCAGCGTGACTTCTGCATGCTGACCGACTTCGCTGCCGCCACGCGTGATCAGGTTGATCACACCACCAATGGCATCTGCGCCGTAGACGCTGGCGCGCGGGCCACGCACGATCTCGACCCGCTCGATGCCGGCGAGTGGCAGGAATTCGAAATGCGCCAGGCCATCGGCACTGTTGGCGACGCGCTGACCATTGACCAGAATCAAGGTGTGGTCAGACTCGGTGCCGCGCATGAACAGGCTGGTCTGGCTGCCCATCGGGCCGCTGCGCGCGACTTCGATGCCATTGCGTGATTGCAGCAGATCGACCAGCGAACTGGCCTGCAGGCGATCGATCTCGTCGCGCGTGATGACCTCGGTGCTGGCCAGCACATCATTCTGCAGCTGGGGGATGCGATTGGCGGTGACCTGAACGGTGTCCAGATCATCGGATGCCTCCGTGGTCAACGCATCAGCGGCGACGGCGGGCGGGGTCAGCAGCAGGCTGCCGACGAGGGTGAAGCTGGCCTGCGCGGATGCGCGACCACGAGTGTTGTTGTGTTTCATGAATGATCCTCAAGCGTCAGACGCAATGAGGAGGACAGCGTGACAGGGTGCGTGAGCACACGTCCCCCGCGCGTCCTGATCATGCAGGCCCGTCGCGGGAAACTTGCCACTGGTGAGGCCCTCCGCATCAACCAGTGTGGAAGCGAGGGCCGGTCTCCGGACTGACGCCTGATGGACTCCAATGGCAGGAGTCTCATCCCCTCATGCGCCTTCCCACCTCCTTCCCTTGGGGGAGGCCTGAATGACAGGACCTCCCGGAGGCAGTGGCTGGCCGTGTCGATCTTGTCGATCGTGGTCGACCTGCATGAGCGTTGCGATCACCGTTGCGGGGGCAGTACGGGGTTTTCACCCGTTTCCCGAACACCCTGGCTTCAACGTGAACCATTGTCTGGGGCGGGGGGGAGGGAGTCAATCGGCAAACCGGCGTTGCGCAGGCTGCCACCCAGGGCCGCTCAGGCGGGGGCATTCAGGGAGAGAAGTCAGAGGGTAAGCAGAGAGTCAGTCAGCGGCTACGTCACAGGTCGTGTCATAGGCCGTGTCATAGGTTGTGTCATGGCTTCTGCCAGATACGACAACGCCCGCACGGGGCGGGCGTTGTCGAGAGGTGAGTCTGGCCAGATGGCTGTGTCTGCTCTATAAAAGCTCGCTTGCAAAAGCTTGCACTCCAGCAGCGTGTTTTCTGGAGACTGGCTCACAAGCGATGATCTCTAGAGAGACAGGAACAGACCGGCGAGACTCGCTGACATCAGGTTGGAGAGGGTACCGGCGAGAATCGCCTTCATGCCCATCTGCGCGATATCACCGCGACGGTTCGGTGCCATCAGCCCCAGCCCACCCATCAGGATGGCGACGGAGGACAGGTTGGCGAAGCCGCACAGCGCGAAGATGATGATGGCTTCTGAGTGCTCGGACAGCTTGATCTGGTGGCTGGCGAGGTCGGCGAAGGCGACGAACTCATTGAGCACCAGCTTCTGACCGATGAAGCTACCCGCCTGGATGGCTTCGTGCCACGGCACGCCGATGACCCAGGCCACCGGAGCGAAGGCATAGCCCAGCAGCAGCTGCAGCGTGATGTCTTCATAGCCGAACAGGCCGCTGATCCAGCCCACGATGATGTTGCCCAGCGCGATCAACGCGATGAAGGCCAGCAGCATGCCGCCGACATTGATCGCCAGCTGCACGCCAGAGGCCGCGCCGGAGGCGGCGGCATCGATGACGTTGGTCGGGCGATCAATGTCCTTGCCCAGCGCTTCTTCGACGCTCTGGGTCTTGGTCTCGGTCTCCGGGATCAGCATCTTGGCCATCAGCAGGCCACCCGGCGCCGCCATGAAGGAGGCTGCCAGCAGGTACTTGAGATCGATGCCCAGCGAGGCGTAGCCCACCAGTACGGAGCCGGCCACCGAGGCCAGGCCGCCGGTCATCACGGCGAACAGCTCCGAGCGGGTCATGCCGGCGATGAACGGGCGCACGACCAGCGGGGCTTCGGTCTGGCCGACGAAGATGTTGGCGGCCGCGGACAGGGACTCCGGACGGCTGGTGCCGAGCACCTTCGACAGGCCGCCGCCGAGCACGCTGATCACGACGTTCATCACGCGCAGGTGATAGAGCACCGCGATCAATGAGGAAAAGAACACGATGATCGGCAGTACGCGCAGCGCGAACACGAAGCCGCCGCCGCCGAAGACTTCGAACATCTTGTCGCTGACCAGGCCGCCGAACAGGAAGTCCATGCCGACGTTGGCACTGGACATTACGGCCTGTACACCTTCGCTGAGCCCAAGCAGCATGCTCTTGCCGGCTGGCACGTAGAGCACGAAGATCCCCAGCATCGCCTGGATGGCGAAGGCACCCAGTACGGTGCGCAGGCTGATGGCGCGTCGGTTTTCAGAGAGAAGGAAGGCAATCCCCAGCAGGGCGAAGACGCCCACCAGGCCCATGACGATCTGCATCAAGCAGCTCCTGAATGCGTAGGTGTTACGTTGAGGACAAGGCAATAGCGCTGGCCACAGGACGGTATGGCCAAAACTGGCGCGTACTCTACCAGTATTTTTGCCCTCTGTCGGAGTCTGCCACTAACGTTTGACGCATTTTTTGTGAATCGCGCGAGGCGTGTCTGCGTCAACACGCACGAGGCCCGCCATGAGCGAGCCTCGTGCCTTCTTTCCTGATATAGCGCCGTGATGTCCCGACGTGATGCTGGGTCTGACCGCTGACCGCTGACCGCTGACCGCTGACCGCTGACCGCTGTCAGGTGCCGGCACCCGGCAGTCGACTGGCCGGCAGGGGGCCTGACCCCGAGCCCGGCGGCGTCTGGGATGACTTGCTGCCTGTGCCCTTGTCGGCCTGGGAAGCTTCAGCCTTGTCGGTCCTGGGTTGGGACGACTTGTTCAGCTCCGGCGAGTCGGCATGGATCAGGCTGATCAGCGTCTCGCCGGCCTTGGGCTCCAGTGCCACGGCCGTGTTGGCGATCCGGATGCGGCCCTGACTGCTGATGCAGAACAGCGGCAGCAGGCGCTCTTCATGAATCCTGCGGTAATCCTCGAGGCTGAAGCTCTCGGTGATGCGGGCGCGGCGGAACTGCGCGCCCTGAGACAGCAGGCTCGCCAGCTTGGCATAGGTGATCTTGCCATCGAACAGCAGCGGCAGGTGCCCCAGCGCCTGGTCCTGCTGGCGCTTGGCGTTCTTGCCATTGTCCTCGGCGAGCCGGAAGACACGCCCGTGGCCCAGGATGTGCTCAAAATGCAGCGCAGCCAGGCTATTGAGTTCGCGATAGGGGGACAGCGGCATCAGGTGGCCGATACCGGTCAGCTCGAGATGCTGGGCGGCATGTTCGGACAGTGGATTGCCGTAGTAGACCGGCAGGCCTGCCATGCGTGCTTCCTGCACCGCGTCCCAGTTGGTATCGGTCAAGCGCACCGAGAATCCGGCATCCACCAGTTCACGGGCGACCTGGCGCGACACCGAGTTGGCACCCAGGATCAGGAAGCCGGAGGGCGGCGGCTCGCCAACGCCCAGCACCTTGACGATGGGACGTGACAGCAGGCTCTGGACCACCACGGTGCCGATGATGACCAAGAAGGTCATCGGCACCAGCATCTCGGCGCCTTCGATGCCCTGGGATTCGAGCTTGAGGGCGAACAGCGAGGCGACCGCTGCCGCGACGATGCCGCGCGGCGACAGCCAGGCCAGCAGTGCCTTCTCGCGCAGTGTCAATTCGCTGCCCAACGTACACAGCCAGACGGTCAGCGGGCGCGCGACCCACATCAACACCGCCAGGAAGACCCATGCCGGCCACGACAGCAGGGATAGCTGCTCGACGGTCAGGCGCCCCGCCAGCAGCAGGAACAGTCCCGAGATCAACAGGACCGTCAGGGTCTCCTTGAACTCGATGATCTGCTGGGTCGGCACGCCGCGCATGTTGGCCAGCCACACGCCCATCACGGTGACGGTCAGCAGGCCGGATTCATGGAACAGGGTATTGGAAATGGCGAACAGCCCCAGCATCACCATCAGGGTGCCGAAGTTGTGCAGCTTCTGGGGTAGCCAGAAATGTCGCAGCACCAGCCCCCAGCACCAGCCACCCAGTGCCCCCATGCCGAGCCCGAGGCCCACCGTCTGGGCGAACAGCAACAGAGTGTGGGAAGCCGCATTGCCGGTCATGCCGAGCGCGACGTACTCATAGACCAGTACCGCCAGCAGCGCGCCGACCGGGTCGATCATGATGCCTTCCCAGCGCAGGATCTGGGTCAGGTTGCCGCGCGCACGCAGCGTCTGCAGCAATGGCATCACCACCGTCGGGCCTGTCACCACCAGCAGGGCGCCGAGCACAGCGGCCATCTCCCAACGCATGTCGAGCAGATAGTGAGCGGCCACGGTGCCGATCACGCCGGTGATCACCACGCCGGTGGTGACCAGCCTCCTGACGATATGGCCATGGCCGCGCAGGTCCTTGAAGTCCAGCGTCAGGCTGCCCTCGAACAGGATGACCGCCACCGCCAGCGAGACCAGCGGGAACAAGAGATCGCCGAGCAGCTCATCCGGCTTCAGCCAGCCCGTGACGGGGCCGGCGAGGATGCCGACGATCAGCAGCGGCAGGATGGCGGGCAGACGCATGCGCCAGGCCAGCCACTGGCAGCCGAGGGCCATCAGACCGATCAGGGTCAGGGCCAGAGCAGGTTCGGTCATCGGGTGTCTTCCTTGGAGTCAGCGAAAATGAGCGGTGCCACTGTTGCGGTCACCGCTCATCGTTTCGTTGTGTCTCAGCCGTCTGTCCGTGGTCCCTGCCCCTGCCTGTCCGAACAGGCTCGAAGCAGGGGGCAGGCGCCACTCAGGTGCCGCGCGGCAGGCCGAAAGGGCGCAGCCTAGCGATTGATTCCGTGGTATGCAACGTCGCGTTGCCTTATCGCGCTCTCCTCATTTCCTTTCTCTGTCGTACCCGCATGATGACGTCGGGCAGACGCGATCCCTCATTGGGCGCGACGCAGCAGTGGCAGCAATGCCTGCAGCGGATGCGGCAACTGGCTGTCCGAGAAACGCTTGCTCTGACTGCGGCACGAATAGCCACTGGCGACCAGCTTGCCCTGGTTGGCGTCGTCTTCGACCACGGACTTCCATGACAATTCATAGATGGCGCGTGATGTCTCGAGATTGCGCGCTTCGTGGCCATAGGTACCGGACATGCCGCAGCAGCCGGTGGCGATGGTCTCGAGCTTGAGGCCGAAGGCTGAGTAGACCTGCTGCCAGGCCTTGGCCGAACCCGGGGCATTGGTGCTCTCGGTGCAGTGGCTCAGAAGCTTCATGCCCGGGTCCATCTTGCCCAGCACCGTCTTGGTGACGCCGACCGGCAGCAGCTTGCGCAGGCTGATCAGCCACTCCTGCAGCAGCAGGACGTCGGGGACCGCGTCCGGGCCAAGGGACTTCACGTACTCCTGACGATAGGTCAGGGTCATCGCCGGGTCGATGCCGACCAGCGGTACGCCGAAGTCGGCGATCGCCTTGAGGCGCTTGGCCTGGGCGCGCGCGGTGCGCTGGAAGGCACCGGTGAAGCCCTGCACCTGCAGCGGCTTGCCGTTGGGGGCAAAGGGCGCGACGAAGACATGGATGTCGAGTCGCGACAGCAGCTCGATGATGTCGATCACCAGCTGGGCCTCGAAGTGGCTGGTGAAGGCGTCCTGCACCAGGATTACGCTTCTGGCCTTCTGGGATTCGGTCAGACGGCCGAGCTGGGTCGGCGTCGCCTCGGACACGCCCCAGCTCTTGAGCTGCTTGCGCAGACTGGCGCGCGACAGGCGCGGCGCATCGACCATGCCGATCGGACCTTCCAGCAGACGACTGACCAGCTTGTTGGTCAGCAGGCCGTTATAGATCGGCGTGACGCGCTCGGCCCACGGCAGCACGAACTCGAGGCTGCCGATCAGATAATCGCGCAGCGGGCGCTGATAACGATGGTGATAGACCTCAAGGAAGCGGCTGCGGAAATCGGGCACGTTGACCTTGATCGGGCACTGGCCTGCGCAGGACTTGCACGCCAGGCAGCCGGACATGGCGTCGTAGACCTGCTGGTCGAAGTTGGCGTCAGACTGACCCTCAGCCTGCGCGGAGCCGGCACGGCGCGCCTTGAGCGAGGCGCTGATGCGCGCCGGCAGACGCGCCAGCCACATGCCGGCCCCCTTGAGGCCCGGTGTGCGTGCGGCCTGGGCCTCGGCGATCACGTCGCGTCCGGCGTTGCCTTCCAGGCGCAGCCACTCACGCATCAGGCTGGCACGCCCCTTGGGCGAGTGGATGCGCTGGCGAGTCGCCTTCCATGACGGGCACATGGCGTCGTTGGGATCGTAGTTGTAGCAGGCGCCATTGCCGTTGCAGTAGACGGCGCTGGCGTATTCCTGCCACACGCGCTCATCGATCTGACGGTCGAGATCGCCGCGCATGGTCACGTCATCGATACGCATCAAGCGGGGGTCGAAGGCCTCGACGGCGCTGTCAGCGTGATCACGCTTGTCGCTCCCTTCGCTGCCCCCTTCGCCGGCGCCAGCGTCGTCGACCAGCGCCACTGACAGGCGCGGGGAGGCGATCTTGCCCGGATTGAGTTGATTGTGCGGGTCAAAGGCCGCCTTCACGTCCTGCAGCGCGCCGTAGAGGCTGCCGAAGAAGCGTGGTGAATATTCGGAGCGCACGCCCTTGCCGTGCTCACCCCACAGCAGACCACCGTACTTGTGGGTGAGGGCGGCGACCTCATCGGAGATCTCGCGAATCATCGCCTGCTGGGCGGGGTCCTTCATGTCCAGCGCCGGGCGCACGTGCAGCACGCCGGCATCGACATGCCCGAACATGCCATAGCGCAGGCCACGGGCATCCAGCGCGGCGCGGAATTCGGCGATGTAATCGGCCAGATGCTCCGGCGGAACGGCGGTGTCCTCGACGAAGGGCAGCGGGCGGGCTTCGCCGTCGACATTGCCCAGCAGGCCCACCGAGCGCTTGCGCATGCCATAGACACGACCGATCTGCGCGCGGCCACGGGCTTCGGTGAAGCCGAGACGCTCGACGCTGGTATCGCTGGCCAGGTGCTCGCTGAAGGCGCGGACCTTGGCATCCAGCACCTCTTCGCTGTCGGCATTGAATTCGATCAGGTTGATCCCGCCGATGGCCGGGGTGCCTTCGGCGCTGGCCGGGAAGAATTCCTCGACGCTGTCCCACACGAAGTCCTGCATGGCGAGGTTGAGCACGGTGTCATCCACCGTCTCGATGGAGGTCGGGCGATTGCCCTCGACCGCCATCAGCGCCTTGGCGTCGCGCAGTGCGTCCATGAAGCTTGCGTAGCGCAGGTTGATCAGCGTCGAGCAGGGCGCGATGGGCAATGCATTCAGCTCGGCCTCGACCACGAAGCCCAGCGTGCCCTCGGCGCCGCACAGCAGGCTGTTGAGGTTGAAACGCCCATCGCCCTCGCGCAGGTGGGCGAGGTCGTAGCCGGTCAGGCAGCGGTTGAGCGGCGGAAAGATGTCGGCGATTTCCTCGGCGCGCTCATCGGCGATCGCGCGTGCGGTGCGGTAGACCTCACCGACGCGATCCTCACGTGCACACAGTGTCTCGAGCTCGGCATCATCGATGGCATGGCTCGACAGTCGTGTCCCGTCGAGCAGAACGCTGTCGAGCGCCAGCACGTGGTCACGCGTCTTGCCGTATTCGCAGCTGCCCTGACCGGAGGCATCGGTATTGATCATGCCGCCAATGGTGGCGCGGTTGGAGGTCGATAGCTCCGGGGCGAAGAACAGGCCATGCGGCTTGAGCGCGGCATTCAGCTGGTCCTTCACCACGCCGGCCTCGACGCGCACGCGACGGTTCTCGACATCGATCTCGAGAATGCGGTTCATGTGCCGCGAGACATCCACCAGCACGCCGTCATTGAGCGACTGGCCATTGGTGCCGGTACCGCCGCCGCGTGGCGCCAGGGTGACGCCCGAAAAGCGTGGCTCGTGGGAGAGGCGCGCGATGCGCTGGACATCCTCGGCATGGCGCGGGTAGACCACGGCCTGAGGCAGCACCTGATAGAGCGAGTTGTCGGTCGACAACACGGTGCGGTTGGCATAGTCCGGACTGATGTCACCGGCAAAGTCTGCATCTCGCAGAGCGGCCAGGAAGTCCAGATAGAGGGAATCGACGGGGGCGGGCATATCCAGCAGGCGTTCGGTCATGATCTCGCTCGGGCAGTGAGTCGCGTCAGGCAGGCATCCAGGGCCAATGGGCCTAAGCTTACCTGAGCTGGGCGTGTGGCCCCAGCCCAGCGCGGCATTGCGTCACTCGCGAGACGGGAATTCAGGTGAAAGGAGTGAGGAATGACTACGCTGTGAAGAGTCATCAAATCAATGTGTGTGCGCCAGAATGCAAGCCACAAGGGGGTGATGTGCACATGCTGCGGGTGATCATCAGGCATCAGTCGCCGCTTCAGTGGTACCGTTGGCATCGCAAGGCAGACTGTCATGCCACATCCCCTCTGCTTCTTTCCTTGAAGCTGTCTTCCCCCTCAGCTGAGTCATCAGGAGTTAGCTCATGGCATCGTCCACCTATTCCTCGACCTCCACCTGTCATCGCGAGTCTCGTCAGCCGCCCACGCGATTGGGAGTGCTGGGGGTGGGGGAGTTGGCGGAGTCATTGCTGGTCGCGTTGGCGCGCGGTTCTCAGCGCGAAGGTCGTTCGCGGCATGATCTGGAATTTCATCTCTCGCCGCGCAACGACGTTCGCAGTCATCGTCTAGGCTGGCGTTTCGGTGCCATCCGCCACGTCAGCAATGTCGCGGTGTGTGAGTCCAGCCTGTGCATGCTGGTCGGCGTGCGGCCAGAGCAGCTGGAAGCGCTGGCCATGGAGCTGCGTGAAAGCCGCGCGCTGAGCAAGGATCATCACCTGATGGTGCTGGCGGCCGGCGTGCCACTGCAGCAGCTTCAGCGCTGGTTCGCGCCGGCGCGAGTGGTGCGGGTGATGACGGGGCTGGCGGTCTGTGAGGGGCAGAGCGCTCTCACGCTCCATCCGGAAGACCCGCTGACGCGGGACCTGCTCGGTCCGGCGGTCCGGCAGATCATCGCCTTCGATGATGAAGCGGCCTTCGAGGCCAGCATGCTGGCGGTCTGCGTGAATGCCTGGCAGATGGCGCAGCAGCAGGCGTTGCTCGACTGGTTCCAGACGGTGCCCGGCATGAGCGGCCCCCAGGCGCGTATGTTATTGATGGCGCAGTTGCGTGATGCGCTGGCCTTGATGGAAGCCCACCCCGATACCCCGCCGGGCGAGCTTGCCTCGCGGATCGGCACCCCCGGTACCTGGACGGCACGGGGTCTGGAGCAGCTGGGGGGCAAGGAGGGCGCACACCGCCAATGGCAGCAGGTGCTGGAGCAACTGCGCGCGGAGATCGAGCAGAGCAGCGCGTCACCCGGAAGTGAATGAGGCGCTCTGCCGCCTGCTGATATCAGGCTGCTGCCAACTGGGATCTTGCTTCACTACCTCCTACCCTCAGCCACCCGCGATGCCCATTGGTCAGGAG
Source organism: Cobetia sp. MB87 (assembly GCF_011319755.1). Taxonomy (NCBI): domain Bacteria; kingdom Pseudomonadati; phylum Pseudomonadota; class Gammaproteobacteria; order Oceanospirillales; family Halomonadaceae; genus Cobetia; species Cobetia sp. MB87. The sequence goes on from NZ_VFBC01000007.1 coordinate 237,152, forward strand.
GCGCATCGCGGGTGTCGTACTTTGTTCAACCCGCCTTTCGTGAGTCGTGGATTCCCCGTGGCTGGCGATTTTCCTACAATGGAGCGCTAGGCGGCACCCTCGGGTGCCAGAGTGGCGGGCGGCCGATCCATGGCGTAGCGCAGCACTCAACTCGCAATGAATCGAGCACGGGGCATACAAGGCACATGGGAACCTGGTTGGCAGTAGCAGCGGGCGGCGCCATCGGGGCGCTGGGACGATATCTCGTCAGTGGCTGGATCATCGGCGCTGCCGGGCGCGGTTTCCCGTGGGGGACCCTTGGCGTCAATCTGATCGGCAGCTGCCTGATGGGGTTCCTGTTCATCTGGGTGACCCAGGAGCTCAAGCTGGCTCCCGTCTGGCAGGCGATCATGGTGGCGGGGTTCACCGGCGCCTTCACTACCTTCTCCACCTTCGCCCTCGAGGCGCTCAACCTGATGATGAGCGGGCGCATGCTGGCGGGTCTGGTGTATGTCGCCGTCAGCGTGGTGGCGTGTCTGGGCATGGTCGCGCTGGGCATGAAGATCGCACGCGTTCTGCTGTGATTCCTGTGCTCGGGCGCGCCCTCCTGTCGCCTGGGCGGCTGCGAAGCAGGGCATGGCTGAGGTAGACTATGCGCAACCCTTTTCCGTGCCGCTCTGCGGCCTGAGTGATCCGACGAGAGAGCCTTCCCACATGCTGGACCCGAAACTTCTGCGCGCTGATCTTGAAGCGACTGCCGAGCGCCTCGCACGTCGTGGCTATCAGCTGGATACCGAAGCCTTTGCCGCGCTGGAAGCGCGCCGCCGTGACCTGCAGGTCGAGACGGAATCCCTGCAGAACGAGCGCAACACCCGCTCCAAGTCCATCGGTAATGCCAAGGCACGCGGCGAAGACATCGCGCCGCTGCTGGCAGAAGTCAGTGATCTGGGCGAGCGTCTCGACGCCGCCAAGTCCGAGCTCAATGAGCTGCAGGCCAAGGCCGATGCCATGGCGGCCAGCCTGCCGAACCTGCCGGACGCCGAAGTGCCGGAAGGCGCTGACGAGAGCGACAACGTCGAGCTGCACCGCTGGGGCACGCCGCGTGAATTCGATTTCGACGTGCGTGATCACGTCGACCTGGGTGAGCTCAAGGGCCAGCTGGACTTCGAGTTGGCGGTCAAGATCACCGGTTCACGCTTTGCCGTGATGCATGGCTCCATCGCTCGCCTGCACCGTGCGCTGGTGCAGTTCATGCTCGACAAGCAGACGCTTGAGCATGGCTACGAAGAATATTACGTGCCGTATATCGTCAACCGCGATTCCCTGATGGGCACCAGCCAGCTGCCCAAGTTCGAGGAAGACCTGTTCAAGCTCAACGACGATCGTGATTTCTTCCTGATCCCGACCGCCGAAGTGCCGCTGACCAACATGGTGCGCGACGAGATCATCGACGCCGGCAGTCTGCCGCTCAAGTTCACCGCCCATACCCCGTGCTTCCGCAGTGAAGCTGGTGCCTATGGCCGTGATACCCGCGGCATGATCCGCCAGCACCAGTTCGACAAGGTCGAGATGGTGCAGGTCGTCGCGGCGGAGAAGAGCGACGAAGCCCTCGAAGAGATGCGCGGCCACGCCGAAGCCATCCTGCAGGCGCTGGAACTGCCGTACCGTGCCGTGACCCTGTGCACCGGCGACATGGGCTTTGCCGCCGCCAAGACCTACGACCTGGAAGTCTGGCTGCCGAGCCAGGCGACCTACCGCGAGATTTCCTCCATCTCCAATTGCCGTGACTTCCAGGCGCGCCGCATGCAGGCGCGTGTGCGTGTCGAAGGTCAGAAGAAGCCGCAGCTGGTGCATACCCTGAATGGGTCCGGTCTGGCCGTGGGCCGCTGCCTGGTCGCCGTGCTGGAAAACCATCAGAACGCCGATGGCTCCATCACTGTGCCGCAGGCGCTGCGTGGCTACATGGGCGGGGTGGAAACTATCAACGTCTGAGGTGCGTGAATTGCCGTAGTGGATTCGCGTAGTCAAGGCCCCCGCTTTCCCATGGAAGCGGGGGCCTTCGTTTATCGCGGAGACAGAGGCCTCGCCCGATCTCACCACTCGTTATTCCCTCACTCGGTATTTCCTCACTCGGTATTTCCTCTGCGCGACTACAACGTAGCATCAGGGTTGTTATTCTTATTGGTTATTTTAGAGAGTGGTTCTTATGCTCTAAAATGCGACCCATCGAAGGCTGCTCCCCAGCCTCGCCGCGTTTGTGGATGTGCCCCATGGAATTTCTCAATCTCTCCTGTGATCCCTCACGACTCCAGCTGTGCCTGATCGGTGGTGGCCAGGAGGCTGTCGCTCTGGCGGAGCGTTTTGCCGGACTCGGCGCTGACTTGTGTGTCTACGGCGATGCCCGCATGCCGATGCTGGAGACCCTGTGTGGTCGTGAAGGTTGGGAGGTTGCCGATACCCTGTTGCCCGTGCCGGCACCGGGCCAGCTATGGCTGGTCGCGACCGGCAGCGAAGGACGTGATCGCGGCATCCTGCGTCATGCGCGCGAGCAGCACGTGATGGTGTTCGCGCCGAGCCACCCCCGGGACTCCAGCGTGCGTCTGCCGCCACGCCTGGTGGCAGGCGAGGCGGTATTGCCGGTAAAGGAGGAGGACCGCTTCACGGGCACGCATGGCCAGGTGGCGTTGGTCAGTGCGGGACCGGGCGATCCGGAGCTGCTGACCCTCAAGGCGCTGCGTCATCTGCAGCAGGCCGATGTCATCATTCACGACCGTCTGGTCAGTCACGAGATTCTGGCGCTGGCCAAGCCTGAGGCGCGTCGCCTGTACGTCGGCAAGGCGCGCAGTGATCATAGCGTGCCCCAGGAAGGCATCAATCAGGCGCTGGTGGATTACGCTCGCGCCGGGCATCGCGTGGTGCGCTTGAAGGGCGGTGATGCCTTCATCTTCGGGCGCGGCGGGGAAGAGCTCGAGACCCTGGCCGGTGCCGGTATCAGTTTCGAGGTGGTTCCGGGCATCACGGCGGCTTCCGGTTGCGCGGCTTACGCGGGCATCCCGCTGACCCATCGCGACCACGCCCAGTCGGTGCGCTTCGTCACCGGGCATCTCAAGGATGGCAGCTGTGACCTGGATTGGGAGGCGCTGGCGCGTCCGGCCCAGACGCTGGTCTTCTACATGGGGCTTGGCAGCCTGGGCCTGATCTGCGAGCAGTTGATCGCCAATGGCCTGGCGGCGTCCACGCCGATCGCGCTGGTCGAGCAGGGCACCACCGCGCGTCAGCGTGTGCATGTGGCAACGCTGGCGGACATGCCGGCGCAGATCGCCGGTCAGGGCCTCAAGCCGCCGACGCTGATCATCGTCGGGAATGTGGTCAAGCTGCACGACACACTTCAATGGTTCTCGCCGAACGCCAACAGCAGCCTTGGGTGGGAGGATGGCAAGCACCCGACGCCGCTGGCCAATGCGGTATCGGTATAGCGCGACCGTCGTGGAAACGAAGGTGTAGAAGCGAAAAAGTAGCGACATGAGCAGTGACAAGACGCCGCCTCGGTAACCCCGGGGCGGCATCTTGCGTTATGTCGCGGGCCATGGGGGCCGTGGTCGTTGGCCTGACCATCGCGTTGACACATGGCTGGGCGGCTCTTGGGCCAAGGTCGAGATGACGTGGCATCTGATTGCGCCTATTGTTTCAAGCAATCGTTTGAATTCTGCTGGGCGAAGCCCGTCTTTCATCACGGGCGTGAGGCAAGTCTTTCGCGCAAGCCCTTAGCACATGAGTCAGTGAGGACAGTGATATGGCCAAGTATCAGGCGCCACTCAAGGATGCACGCTTCATTCTCGATGAGGTGTTTGCCGCCGAGCAGGAATGGGCGGACATGGCAGCCACCGAAGAGGTGAATGTCGAGCTGGCCGAGGCGATTCTCGAGGAAGGTGCGCGCGTGACCCAGGCCGAGCTGCTGCCGCTGAACCTGAGCGGTGACGCCGAGGGTGCGCGTTTCGAGAACGGCCACGTCACGACACCCAAGGGCTTCAAGGAGGCCTATCGGGTGCTCGCCGAAGGCGGCTGGATGGGACTGGGCGGCAATCCTGAATACGGTGGTCAGGGCATGCCCAAGATGCTCACCGTGGCCTTTGAAGAGATGCTCTACGCCACCAATGCCAGTTTCGCGCTCTATCCGGCGCTGAATGCCGGTGCCTGTCTGGCGGTGGACAGCCACGCGCCGGAGTCCGTCAAGCAGGTGTTTCTGCCGCGCATGTATGCCGGCGACTGGCTGGGCACCATGTGCCTGACCGAGCCGCATTGCGGCACGGATCTTGGCCTGATCCGCACCCGTGCCGAACCCCTCGAGGGCGATGACCCGCTGCTGGGGCTGCCGCGCTATCGCCTCACCGGCACCAAGATCTGGATCACCGGCGGCGAGCACGACATGGTCGACAACATCGTGCATCTGGTGCTCGCCAAGCTGCCGGATGCGCCGCCGGGGACGCGTGGCATCTCGCTGTTTCTGGTCTCCAAGCACCTGCTCGATGCCGATGGGCAGCCGACGGCACCGAATGCGGTCAGCTGTGGCTCCATCGAACACAAGATGGGTATCAAGGGCAGCGCGACCTGTGTGATGAACTTCGACGGTGCCGAAGGCGTGCTGATTGGCGAGCCACATCAGGGGCTGGCGGCGATGTTCACCATGATGAACTACGAGCGTCTCTCCATCGGTCTGCAGGGGCTGGGGTTGGGCGAGGTGGCCTATCAGAGCGCGATGGACTTCGCCGCCGAGCGTCTGCAGAGCCGGGCACCGACTGGGGCCAAGGCGCCTGACAAGCCGGCCGACCCGATTCTGGTGCATCCTGACGTGCGACGCATGGCGCTTGAGGTGCGCGTCTGGAACGAGACCGGGCGCGCCTTTGCCGTCTTCGTGGGCCAGCAGCTGGACCGCGTCAAATATCACGCCGATGACGCGGTGAAGGCTGGCGCGGATGCGCTGGTGCAATTCATGACGCCGATCGCCAAGGCGCTGCTGACCGACCGTGGCTTCGATGCCACCGTCATGGCGCAGCAACTCTATGGTGGCAATGGCTACTGCGTGGAGTGGGGCGCTGAGCAGTACGTGCGCGATGCACGCATCGCGATGATCTACGAAGGCACCAACGGCATTCAGGCGATGGATCTGGTGGGGCGCAAGCTCTACCGCAATCGTGGCGCCCATATGGCGAGCTTTGCCGCCCTGGTACGAGCCGAGCTTGAGTGTCAGGTCGACGATGCTCGGACCCACCCGTTCGCCGAGGCCTGCAAGACGGAGCTTGCGCGTCTGGAGCGAGTGTCCGAGCAGTTGCTGGCCCGTGCCGATGACAACCCGGAAGAGCTGGGCGCGGCGGCCTGTGACTACCTCAATCTGGCAGGGCTGTGTGTCTACAGCTATCTGTGGCTGCGCATGGCGCGAGCTGCGGCGCATGGACTGGCGCAAGCAGGTGCCAGCGGTGAGGCCTTCTATCGCCGCAAGCTGGCGCTCGGGGAGTACTTCGTGGCACGCGTGCTGCCGCGCGCCGTCGCCCTGGAAGCCCAGATCAGTGCTGGTGCAGCGCCATTGATGGCCTTCAGCCTCGAGGATTTCGCGCCGGAGCAATGACGCAAGACGCAATGACGTAAGGCTAAGGCACCGTGATCGTCACTAGCGTCCCATGAAAAGCCCAGCGACCGTGTCAGGTCGCTGGGCTTTTTTGTGTGGCCTGAGCCCCTGTCCATCGGACCGTGTCGGTAAGCTTGCATGCTTGCAGGTCGGCTCATGACCGCTCGGTCGGCTCATCCTGCCTCAGCAGCCAGTCACGCATGGCGGGGAACAGCTCGACCAGCACGAACAGCGGGCCGATCAGCAGCTGACGCAGATCATCGAGGAAGGCCGGTTTGCGGCCCTCGATACGATGGCCGACGACCTGACCGATCCAGGCAACCATGAAGGCCGCCAGCATCATCGGAGTCACCGGCCAGTTGAGCCCAAGCATCACGAACATCACGGCCAGACTGGCCAGGGTCCAGGCGACCATCACGCCAAGCACCCTGAGAGAGAAGCGCGCATAGACGGCCAGGAGCGCCAGGGTGACCACGCCACCGGGCAGCATCCACAGACCCAGCCCCGGTTCACTCGATAGCCCCTGCCCCCCGAGCAGTCTCCATAGCAGGATCAAGCTGGCAGTGAAGATGACAGGTACGCAGACCAGATGCATGCGGATGTTTTCACGATGCTGATGACTGGCCGCGTAGTGCTCGAGTGCTTCATGCAGACGCTGGTGAGCGTCTGCCTTGATATGAGGGTGCGATAATATACCCATGAGGCATTCTCCAGACAGACATTGAAAATGCCCGCATGCGCAGGTGCGCAGCGGGATCGATGGCGTGTTATGTCAAGGAGCAATGGCGTGAGTCAGCAGGGTCCGGCAACCCTGCTGGCTACTGTCAGCGTAGCGTATTGCCGTGCTGCCAGCCTGTGTCAGAGCAGGCAGACTGTCGAACTTGGCGCTTTTTTCTGGTGTGAATCAAGCGGCACTGGCCCTTCAGAGGTGGAAATGACCGCAGGCTTCCGGCTGATGCAGGATGGCTTCCAGGCGGATGATGTCGCTCTGGCCATCTTCCCGGGGCAGCGTGATCTGCTCGCCAACCGCCATTCCCAGCAGCGCGATGCCCAGTGGCGACATGATGCACAGGGCCAGTGAGGTCTCTTGCTCTTCGGGCTGCGGCAGGTGGTTGCGCAGTGAAATGCACTCACCATCCTCCGGGGTGGGATAGTGCAGTGTCAGCTCGCTATCGCCGGAGCGCGACCCCTTGAGACGCAGGCGGCTACGCATGCTGACGCGGTCTTCGGGGAAGTCATCGGGGGGCACGATCTCTGCCTGGATCAGGCGGCTTTCGAGGCGAAGGGACAGCTCCTCATCGTGCTGCTGAGCGTCGATCAGGCGCTGGAGGCGGTCAGCATCCAGGCGGTTGATGATCAGTCGTTGCCGAGTCATCGTGGGGTTCCTTGTTATCGAGTCACTGCGCGATATCATGCGCAGCAAGACGGCGCCAATCCTGGCTTGGTCAATACGGAGAGACGGACAGGGAATCCATCGGCCGTGATTGTCCATGGATTGTCCGCTAATTAATCCTAGCGGCTTTTGATGGGGTGCGGGAGTCGTCTGATGCCGACAACTTTCATGGCGCTGTCACCCAGGGCTGCCAATCTCACACGAGACTCATCGATGTCGATTCTCTGGATATATCCGCTGGCGGCGCTCGCCGAGATCGCCGGCTGCTTCAGTTTCTGGGCCTGGTGGAAGCTGGAGCGCAGCCCCGGCTGGCTGATTCCCGGCATGCTCAGCCTGGCGCTGTTCGCCTGGCTGCTTTCACTGGTCGACGTCAGTCACGCCGGGCGCGCCTTTGCCGTCTATGGCGGTGTCTATATCGCCGCGTCAGTGGCTTGGCTGTGGCTGGTCGAGCAGCAGTTGCCCAGTCGCTGGGACCTGCTGGGGACACTGGTCTGCCTGGCAGGCAGCGCCATCATCGTGCTGGGCGCCCGTGCGCAATGAGCGAAAATGTCTTGTTTATTAGTATTTTATTAAATATATCGGGCGTTGAGCATGAGAGCGCTCATTGTTGGGTATACTGCGCCAGGATGAGGCAATGACCCTCGGAATTCGATCTGACGCAATGAGGCACCAGCATGCAGTGGGAATGGTTATGGGGGCTGGGCGGCCTTGGCATCGGCGGTTTCATCGGCTTCTGGCTCGGTCGCTGGCGGCCGCGCAGAGAGGAATGGAATCAGGCCGTGCAACCACTGCTATCGGCATTGGTGGAGGCGGAGCCAGACGTTGCGCGTGGTGAGCGGCTGGCGCTTGACCCCTCACTGCTCGACGCCTTTCGCCAGGTGGCCTCGCGTCGCGAGTTCTATCGCTTCACCAGCGGGATCGAATACGTGAACCTGCAGCTCGCCGCGGCGCATGCCGCTCATCATGATCGTGAAGAGCGCCAGCTGATGCTGGATCAGGCGCGTGTCAGCCTGGCCAACCTGCAAGACAGCATAAGACGACGCTGAGATTCGTCCAGACGCGCGAATGCCGCACCACAGATCGACCGGGGGCGCAAAGTAGAGGAACGCTAAGCAGGAGAATGCAGAGCAGGTAGTTTGCAAAGCAGATAGTTTGCAAAGCAGAGTAACGCAGAAAGCGGGAAAGACGCGGGACCAGTAATCGGCTGGAAGGCGCTGACAATGATGATGGGTGCAGAAGGCGTCAGATATCACGACGCATGCATGACAGATTAAAAGCGAGAGGACTTGCTGACTGCGCCAGGCAGTTGGGGAGCATCAGCAGAGTCTGCTGATGGTGCGGAAGGGGGGACTCGAACCCCCACACCTTGCGGCACCAGAACCTAAATCTGGCGTGTCTACCAATTCCACCACTTCCGCGAGAAGCAGGGCTGCATTTTACCTGTGATGCCTTTCAAGTCAATCGCTTGTGTCGATTATCCCCTGAAATTCCCCGCCTTGTGCTGTGCCTTCAGTGCCTCACTCCTGTACGACATGCACGCTACGTGATTCCAGCCCGCAGGGCAGTTGCAGATAGCTGGCGGCGCGCTCGGCGGCGTGGCGTGTATTGGAGAGATCTTCATCGCACATCCACGGAACGACCCCCAGACAGGGGGCTCGCAGCGTGCGTGACAAGGTTGCCATGTTGTCTTCGCTGACCTCGATATCCGCTTCCAGATGGTTGATGACATAGCCGGCGATCTCCAGCCCGTCGCGTTCGATGGCCTCTAGTGTCAGGCGCGCATGATTGATGCAGCCCAGGCGCAGCCCGACGACCAGAATCACCGGCAAGCCCAGCTCGATGGCCAGGTCCGAGAAATCCTCATCGTCATTTAGCGGTACCCGCCAGCCGCCAGCGCCTTCCACCAACAGCAGGTCGCGCGGTGCGCTTGTTTGCTGGCCCCGCACTTGCGCCGCGATCTTTGCCACCTCGAGATTGACGCCCACCTGACGTGCGGCAATGTGCGGGGCGATGGCCGGCGCGAAGCGCCAGGGGTTGATGCTTTCATAATCGGCTTCCGGTTCGCACTGCGCCTGCAATGACAGGGCGTCGGCGTTGACCAGACCATCGTGATTCTCGAAGCAGTCAGAGGCCACGGGCTTGAGGCCCAGCGTGGTCAGGCCGCGCAGGCGAGCACGTGCCAGCAGGGCGCTGGCGATGAAGGTCTTGCCGATTTCGGTATCGGTGCCGGTCACGAAGGCGGCGATGCCATGTTCGGCTCGCGCAGGCGGAGTCGTGTTCCGTGACGAGCTGTCCGCGGTTTTCATATCAGTTTTCATTGTATCCGAGCGAGGCAGGTAATTGCCTTCAAGCAAAGTATCAGTGTTATTCGTACGCAATTCTGACCGGTTTTTCGAGCACAAGTTCAATGACTTGATAGCTTACAGGTAATCCCTTCGCGGTACGCAAGGTTTCATGCCGCGCCTTGGCCTGCTGCACCTCGGCACGTGTCAGGCGCCGGCCAGTGGCGGTCTGTGCCCCGATGCCCTTGATCGAGGCCATGACGGCGGCGACATCGGGATAGTGAAATATCCGCGGGCGTAACTGCCAGTGGCAGCGCAACCCGGCGGCTTGGGCATGGCGTGCAAGATGGGAGGCGCTGGGGAAGTGACGCACGGAATCATCCGCGCGCTGCCAGGCATGGCGTACTTCCTTGAGGGTGCCGGGCCCCAGGGTGTTGATGTGCGCTCGAGCGCCGGGTTTCAAGGTGCGTGACAGTTCCGCGAGCCATAGCCGAGGGCTGTCGCACCATTGCACGGCCAGGCTCGAGAAGGCCAGGTCCAGACTCGCATCGGCCAGTGGCAGGCGCTCGGCATCGGCGCGCAGCCAGTGCAGGCGTCCAGAGTCGCCACTCGCAAGTTCGCTCGTCTGGCGTGCGGCTTCACGCAGCATCTCAAGCGAGAGATCCAACCCCATGCAGCAAGCTCCAGAGTAGCGCTGCGCCAGTTCGAGCGTCCAATGCCCCGGGCCGCAACCGAGATCGAGCACTCGCGCGGCGGGTGGCAGCCGCTCAGGGAGCGAGGCGAACAGGGTGGCCGCCATGGCGTGCTGCGCCTGCGCCAGCGTGAGGTAGTCGGTAGCGCCGCGATCAAAGGCGCGGGCAATCTGCTGGCGGCTCGGGGTAGGCGTAAGTGGAGGCGTGAGCGGGGGTGTTGCAAGCTCTGCAGGCGGCACGCTGACGGCTATCGACATCTCAGGCCTCCTCGCTGATACGTGTGACGTGGGTGGTGAGGCCCATGCGTGTGAGCAGGGCATCGGCAAGCGCCTCGGTCGCGCTCAATGGCAGGCAGTGGCCACCCTCGAATTCCGCGACCACCTGGCCCTGCGCGCGCAGCGCCGCACTCAGGCCCGGTGCCAGTAGCGGGTCCTGCTTGCCGAGCCAGAACTCGAGCGGTAGCTCTGGTTGAGGCGCCAGTGACATCTGGCGGCTGGCCAGTTCCGCCAGTCCTGCCGCCAGCACCGCTGCGCGACTGACGGGGTGGCGACCGATCAGTTCGCGCAATTGCTTGAGGCAGTCACGTGCAGAGCCCTCACCACTGGCCTGCCAGCGCAGAAAGTGTTGCCAGCTGGCGGCAGGGTTGCGCGCGAAGGCTGCACGGAAGTCCTCCAGCACTTCTGGTGCCAGGGCGGGAATCGTCTGTTCAGATGGGGCCTGGTCGATGAAGCTTGGTCCCATGGCCAGCGAGACAAGAGCGGCCGGCGCTTGTTCTCTCGCCAGCGCCTCGGCCCGCAGGGCGCCCAGCGACCAGCCCAGCCACAGGGTATCGGCCCCGCCCAGTGAGGCTTGCGAGGCAGTCGGCTCTGAGTCTGCTCGTGAATCGGCTTGCGGGCCTTCTTCTGGCCAATCCGGCGCAATGATCTCCAGCGGGCGACGCTTTGTCTGATCATCTGCCCCGTCACCTGCCTGATCATCCGTCTCCGTGACGTGAGCGAGGCGTGCGTGCAGGCAGGCGATCAAGGGCTGCCAGATACGCGCATCGATGCCCCAGCCGCTGAACAGCACCAGACGAGACAGCGTCATGGCGTGACTCCTTCTATGCTCGCTTGCGATGCATCTGACCGGGGCTGGGCCTTTTCCGCTGCCAGTACCGCTTCGAGAGCCTCAAGCAGTGCCGCGATATCCTCGGCCGTGTGCTCGGCAGAGAAGGTGAAGCGCAGGCGCGAGCTGCCGGCGGGCACCGTGGGCGGGCGGATGGCCGAGACCAGCACGCCGCGCTCGCGCAGTGCCGCGCTCCAGGTCAATGCCCGCGCTTCGCTACCCAGAATCAGCGGCTGAATCGGGGTCAGCGGAATGAAGGGTGAATCATTCGTGTCGGCTGGCGACAGCCCGAGTGCGAGCCCACTGCCCGCCAGCAGATGGGCACATCCATCACGGAACTGCTGCACGCGGGCCTGCAACTGCTCACGGCGCTGCGGCTCGCGCGCGATGGTCTCCAGCGCCGCCAGGGTCGCGGCGGCGACATGTGGCGGTTGCGCGGTGGTGTAGATGTAGGGGCGGGCCAGCTGGATCAGACTTTCGATCAGCGCATCGCTACCGGCGACGAAGGCGCCGCTGCTGCCGAGGGCCTTGCCCAGGGTGCCGACCAATACCGGCACATCAGCCAGCGAGGTCTCGCGCCCGACCAGGCCTTCGCCATGCTCACCCAGCACGCCCAGTCCGTGGGCATCGTCGATCATCAGCCAGGCGCCGTGCCGGGCGCAGGCCTGGCTCAGGCCCGCGATATCGGCGCAGTCGCCATCCATGCTGAACACGCCATCGCTGATCACCAGCTTGTCATCGGCCCGGGAGCGCGTCAGCTGGCGCTCGAGGTCTTCAAGATCGCGATGGTGGAAGCGACGCGAGCGTACGGCAGTGGTGCCGGAGGACGCTAGGCGCGCGCCGTCGAGGAGGCTGGCGTGATTGAGGCGATCATGCAAGATCTCGAGGCTGCGACCGGCCTCGCGCGAGGCGCTCGCCAGCGCATCGACCACGCCCAGATTGGCCATGAAGCCAGTGGAGAACAGCAGCGCGCGTGGCCGCCCGGTCAGCTCGGCCAGACGAGCCTCCAGCTGGTGGTGAGCGCGCTGGTGGCCATTGACCAGGTGGGCGCTACCGCTGCCGACACCGAAGTCACGCGCCGCGCGACAGCCGGCCTCGATCAGTGCCGGATGCTTGGCCAGGCCCAGATAGTCATTGGCAGTGAAGTTGAGCAGCGGGCGCGCCTCTGCATCGGTTGCCTGCCCGGCGAGGATGACGTGGGGGCCCTGGGGCGAATCCAGCGTCAGGCGCCGGCGATAACGGCCGGCCTGCTCACGCTGAGTGAGCAGTGCCTCCAGATGCGTGAAGCTGCCGCTGGACTTGGAGCTTGCGCGCGGGCGGGCGAGCGTGTCAGTGGCCACGAGCGATCAGACCACCAGACCGCAGGGCTTGCGTTCGCGCACCTGGCCTTCGCTGCTGGCGGGCGTCGCTTCGCGCGTGGCGTCATAGAACAGGCTGCCCTCGACATTGGCGCGTGCCTTTTCTTCCATGGCGGCCTTCAGGGCGGCTTCGCGCACTTCGTCGCTGGCGACTTCCTGGCGGGTCTCCGGGTGCAGGCCGAGGCGCTCGAACAGCTCGCGGTCACGGTTGGCCTGCGGGTTGCCGGTGGTCAGCAGACGCTCGCCATAGAAGATGGAGTTGGCACCGGCCAGGAAGGCCAGTGCCTGGGTGGAATCGTCCATCTGCTCGCGGCCGGCGGACAGGCGCACGTGACTCTTCGGCATCATGATGCGTGCCACGGCGATGGCGCGGATGAACTCGATGGGATCGAGGTCATCGACATTCTCCAGCGGCGTGCCCGCCACCTTGACCAGCATGTTGATCGGGACCGATTCCGGCTGCGGCTCCAGATTGGCCAGCTGACGCAGCAGGCCGGCACGGTCGGTGGTGGTCTCGCCCATGCCGAGGATGCCGCCGGAGCACACCTTCATGCCGGCTTCGCGCACGCTGGCCAGGGTGTCCAGGCGCTCGCTGTAGCTGCGCGTGGTGATGATCTCGCCGTAGTACTCCGGTGAGGTGTCCAGATTGTGGTTGTAGTAGTCGAGGCCGGCATCCGCGAGCTTTCTGGCCTGATCGGTATCGACCATGCCCAGTGTCATGCAGGTCTCGAGTCCCAGCGACTTCACCTGACGCACCATCTCGGTGACCACTTCGAGGTCGCGCTCACGCGGGCTCTTCCAGGCCGCGCCCATGCAGAAGCGGCTGGCGCCGGCATCCTTGGCGGCACGTGCCTGCTCGACCACCTTCTCGATCTCCATCAGCTTTTCCTTGCCAAGGCCGGTGTTGTAGTGGCCGGACTGCGGGCAGTACTTGCAGTCTTCCGGGCAGGCGCCGGTCTTGATCGACAGCAGGGTGGAGACCTGTACCGCATTCGGATCGAAGTGCTGGCGGTGCACCTGCTGGGCACGGAACAGCAGGTCATTGAAGGGCAGGGCGAACAGCGCCTCGATTTCCGCGACGCTCCAGTCATGGCGTACCACGCTGTCATCGGCAGGCGCAGGGATATTCGTGGCTTGTGTGGTCACGCGGGAGGCTTCTACGGTCATGAGCTTGAGGTCCTTCATCAGGCGGGCAGAGCGAGAGCGCGCTGAGCCGTTCATCCGTGGGTGAGTCCGGCAGCCGAGCTGGCGAGTAGTCAGTCAACGCATCGAGTAAGACAAGGTTAACTGAGATGATAGAGTTTCCGCGGGCGCTGTCAACGATGAGGAATCTGCTGGTTGACCACTGGCAGCTGTCGCGACCCTGCGCCTTCTGTCAGCGTCAGCTGACGACAGCCATGTCCGGCGCGGCCGAACGGCAGAGCGCTTCAGTTTCACCTCCCCATTCATTTTCCTCTCTAGCGACACGCTCGCGTCATGAGCGAGCGCTGTCATCGCGCCGCGAGTGGTGCGACGCCTGCGAGGCGAGAATCGCGCGCAATCAGCATGCCTGTCCGCGCTGTGCTGAGCCTGTCGCCTCACTGGCCTTGAGTCAGCAGGCCTGCGCGCGGTGCCTGTCGTCACCGCCCGCCTTTGCGCGCTGCTATGCGCCACTGCGTTATGAAGGACTGCTGGCGGGGCTGTTCCAGCGCTACAAGGACCAGCATCAGCGCCGCGCCGGACGACTGCTTCGCCAACTCATGCAGCGGGAGCTGACGCACTTCTGCCACGAGTGGCGCCAGTCGCATCCTCACGGCGCAGTGCTGCTGGTGCCGGCAGATGCCTATCGTCGTCGCCAGCGCGGCCATGATGCGCTGGCAGAGCTGTGTCGCGGGCTGAGCCCCGCCATTGCTGGCCATCCGCGGGATATGGCGCGGGTACGCGACAGGCGCATGCCGCACGAGGCGTTAGTCGCGGTGGCCAGGGCAGCGCCGGATCAGCGTCTGCGGGATAGGCGCGGGCGTCTGAAGGCCCAGCGTGGGCGTTATGACATCGAGGGCCTACTGCCCGAGCACGTGCTGCTGATCGATGACGTCATGACCAGCGGTGCGACGCTCGACAGTCTTGCTCAGGCCTGCCTGCGAGCCGGTGCCCGTGAGGTCGATGCCTGCGTGCTGGCGCGGACTCCCCTGGCCTCGCGCGGGGCGCTGTGACCCGCAAACGCGATACGAAGGTGAGCCGCACGACATGTGCCGCCAGGGCTCAACCTCCCAGCGGGCGTTGAACTCAGCGGGCAGGCGGGGTCAATCAGGGAGAAGACTGGCGTGCAGAGGGTCTAATCTCATAGCATGCAAGGTCCGGCAGCCGTTTGCTGGTCCATGCCCGAGGAATTGCCATGCCTATTGATCCTGTTTCCCCCGAAGACACGCAATCTTCCGGCACCTCGCGCGAGTTGGATGCGCGCTCCAATGGCAACACCTGGTCGACGACATCCGCGCCAGAGGGCCAGGGAGACACGCGTTTTCATCCCTTCGATGCTCTCGCGCCGGACCGTGTCGTGGCCGCTGTCGAGTCGCTGGGCTTCTGGTTGCCCGGCGAGCCGTTCGCGCTGAACAGTTACGAGAATCGTGTCTACCATCTCGCCGATGATGACCGACGCCGCTGGGTGGCCAAGTTCTATCGCCCCGAGCGCTGGAGCCGTGCCCAGATTCTCGAGGAGCACGCCTTCCTGGCCGAACTGGATGAGGCCGGTGTCCCGGGCGCCCCCGCGTGGGCGAACGAGGCCGGCGAGACGCTGCATCGATTCGAAGGCTTCGACTTTGCTCTCTTCCCGCATGTGGTGGGGCGCGCGCCGGAGCTTGAATCTGCCGAGCACCTCTATCAGCTGGGCGAGCTGATCGGCCGCGTGCACGCGGTGGGGCGCAAGAGCGCGTTTCGTGAGCGGGAGACGCTCTCGCCGCTGCGGATTCTGGAAGAGAGCTGCGCCAGCGTGCTGGCCTCCGACTGGTTGAGTGAGCGCCAGCGCGACAGCTACCAGCGCGTCATCGAGGCACTGCGCCCGTTGGTCGCGGAGCAGAGCTGGCCGGAAAGCGCCTTGATCCGCACCCACGGTGACTGCCACATCGGCAACATGCTGGGGCGCGATGACAGCTTCGCGCTGGTCGACTTCGATGACTGCCTGAGCGCCCCGGCGGTGCAGGACCTGTGGATGCTGTTGACCGGTCAGAGCGACCCGGAGCTGCACATGCAGCTGTCCGAGGTGCTGGAGGGCTACGAGCAGCATTGTGAGTTCAATCGCAGCGAGCTCAAGTGGATCGAGACCCTGCGCACACTGCGCATGGTGCGTCACAGCGCCTGGGTGGTGCGGCGCTGGTCGGACCCCGCCTTCCCGCAGGCCTTCTCGCACGTGGCGAGTCTGGGCTACTGGGATGACCACATTCGCAGCCTGGAACAGCAACGCGTCGCGCTGTCTGCGCCGCGTTGGCTGGCCTAGCGGTCGTGACATGGCCTGAAAGCTGCAGTGAGGCCTGAGCCCCCTTTGGCCAAGTGATTGACGTCGCCCCTTCATGCGCCCCCATCGGTTACCGATGGGGGCGCATGTGTTGCATGGATACGACAATCGCGTGAACAGACCTGCGTTGACGGCATGCCTGAGGTAGAATCTGGGCCTGACATTGAACACGAAGTTATACGATTTCTTGCCATCTGATCGCTTGTGTATGACTTTTGTGCTTTACCCCTGCTATGCGTGCGCTAGTGCGCGCCCCTGACCGATACCATAGGCAGACGGATGACCGAAGAGATTGCCAACCACTACCGCCAGATCATCACCGCATTGGGTGAGGATCCAGAGCGTGAGGGCCTGCTGGATACGCCCAAGCGCGCGGCCAAGGCCATGCAGTACCTGACTCATGGCTATCATCAGTCGTTGGAGGAGATCGTCAACGGCGCTGTCTTCACCTCCGATACGGACGAGATGGTACTGGTCAAGGACATCGAGCTTTACTCGATGTGCGAGCATCACCTGCTGCCGTTCATCGGCAAGTGCCACATCGCCTATCTGCCGTCTGGCAAGGTGCTCGGTCTGTCCAAGTTCGCGCGTATCGTCGACATGTATTCGCGTCGCATGCAGATCCAGGAAAACCTCACCAAGCAGATCGCCGAGGCCGTTCAGCAGGTCACCGGTGCACGTGGTGTGGCCGTCGTGGTCGAAGCGCGTCACATGTGCATGATGATGCGTGGGGTGGAAAAGCAGAATTCCAGCATGAAGACGTCCGTGATGCTGGGCGCCTTCCGCGACAATCAGCCGACCCGTCAGGAATTCCTGACGTTGATCAGCTGACAGCTGAGTAAAGACGCCGCCTTTCGAGGCGGCGTTCTTGTCTGGGAGTCATCTCGCGCGTTTCCCTTGATCAGGAGTCCTTGCCGATGCCGATGCATGCCTTGCACGATGAACATCTCGATCACGATCTCGCCACCATTCGCATCAAGAATCTGCGCCTGAGAACCTATATCGGAATCAATGAAGACGAGATCCAGAACCGCCAGGATGTCGTGATCAACGTGGTGATCCGCTATCGCGCGGCACGCGCCGTGCAGTTCAATCACATCAGTGAAGCGCTCAATTACCGCACCATCACCAAGCAGTTGATCGCGCATGTCGAGGAAGGGCGTTTCGCGCTGCTCGAACGCATGACCCGTGAGGTGCTGGATATCGTGATGGCGCACGAACAGGTGCTGACGGCGCAGGTCGAGATCGACAAACCACATGCCTTGCGCTTCTCTGACTCGGTGTCCGTCACCCTGTCGGACAGTCGCGAAGCGCATGACTAGTCGGCCGGGCAGGCGTTGAGAAGCTCAGATGTCGAGAAGCTCATATGTCGAGAAAGTCAGATGTCGAGAAGCTCACATATCGAGAAAGTCAGGCGCAGAAGTCTGAAGAGTCGGGAGACATGATGTGATCGGGGAAATCATCCATTTCGATGATGCAGAACAGCAGGGCACCATTCGGGACGAGAAGGGCAGTGAGCACGCCTTCGATCTGGTCGGCTGGCGCGGGCGTGGCTTGCCGGGGCCGGGAGTGGCGGTGGACTTCGAACTTCGCGACGGGCGTGCAGTACAGGTCTTCAATGCGCGAATCAAGCAGCAGAAGGCGCGACGAGTCGTCTCGATGCCGCCCGAGAGCGAGGCCCCCGGAACCACGGCCGACGCCGTCAGGCCAGCGATACGCAAGCGCTGGTGGCTCGTCGGGCTGGCCATCGTGGTACTAGTGCTGGCAGGGTTGTGGATCTAGCGCCACGCCCGCATCTAGGCTATATCAGGTTAGTCTTGAGTAGTCTCGGTTAGCCGGGAATCACTACCTTGACCCACAAGCACGCCTCGGGAGTCTTCATGGAACATCTCAACGATACCAGTCTGTTTCGTCCATTTGCCTATATCGACGGTGGCTGGGTAGCCGCGGATTCCGGCGAGCAGATCGAGGTCGACAATCCTGCCACCGGCGAGATCATCGGCCGCGTGCCTCGGCTGGGTTACGCCGAGACCGAACGCGCCATCGAGGCAGCGCAGCGCTCCTTTGCTGACTGGAAGGAGACGCCGGCGCTGGAACGCGCTGACATCCTGATGAAGTGGTACGCCTTGATGCTGGAGCACAAGGATGATCTGGCGCAGATCATGACGCTGGAGCAGGGCAAGCCCCTCGCCGAAGCCGCCGGTGAAATCCAGTACGCGGCCAGCTTCCTGCGCTGGTTCGCCGAAGAAGGTCAGCGCGTGTATGGCGACACCATTCCGGCCGCCAAGCGTGACCAGCGTATCCTGGTGCTCAAGCAGCCGGTCGGGGTGGTGGGGGCGATCACGCCGTGGAACTTCCCGGCCTCGATGATCACCCGCAAGGCGGGCGCCGCGCTGGCCGCGGGTTGCCCGATCGTGGTCAAGCCGGCCAGCCAGACCCCGTTCTCGGCGCTGGCGCTGGCGGTGCTGGCGGAACGCGCTGGCGTGCCGCGCGGCGTCTTCAATGTCGTGCCGGGCTCGGCCAAGGACATCGCCAGGGCGATGACCGATTCCAGCATCGTGCGCAAGGTGACCTTTACCGGTTCCACGGAAGTCGGACGTGGCCTGATGGCAAATGCCGCGCAGCATATTCAGAAGATCTCACTGGAGCTTGGCGGCAACGCGCCCTTCCTGGTGTTCGAAGATGCTGATCTCGATGCGGCGGTGGAAGGCGCGATGGCAGCCAAGTTCCGCAATGCCGGCCAGACCTGCGTCTGCACCAATCGCTTCCTGGTGCAGTCCAGCGTGGTCAATGCCTTCAGCGAGAAGCTGGCTGCCGCGATGAACGCCGAGCTGACCGTGGGCAATGGTCTGGAAGAGGGCGTCAAGGTCGGCCCGTTGATCGATGGCGATGCCGTCGAGAAGGTCACCGAGCACGTGCAGGATGCCCTCGACAAGGGCGCCGAGCTGCTGCTGGGCGGTCATCCGCATCCGCTGGGGGGCAGCTTCTTCACGCCGACCCTGATCTCGCAGGTGACGCCGGAGATGAAGGTCGCCCGTGAGGAAACCTTCGGTCCGCTGGCGGCGATCTTCCCCTTCGAGAGCGAAGAAGAGGCGATCGAGATGGCCAACGACACCGAATTCGGACTGGCCAGTTATTTCTACAGCAGCGATCTCAAGCGCGTCTGGCGTGTCTCGGAAGGTCTGGACTACGGCATGGTTGGCATCAACACCGGCCTGATTTCCAACGCCGCGGCACCCTTCGGCGGCACCAAGGCATCGGGGCTGGGCCGTGAAGGCTCCAAGTATGGGCTCGAGGAGTACATGGAAACCAAGTATCTGTGCCTTTCACTTGGCTGATCCATCGTCAATGGGTCCGCACTAAGGCAATGATCGGACGCGACATCATATGACATGAAAAAGCCCGCCCGGGAAACCGGGCGGGCTTTTTCATGTCACGCATTTAACCAATCTGCTTGCACCGAGTCTGTCTGCAACCGACCTATGAATTTTCTTTGCTGATGAGAGCGACCTTTCGCTGTTGATGAGAGATCGGCATGCGCGACAGGCGGCCAATCTCGCGTCAAGAGGTGCATGAGTCATTGGTCGTAGAGAGGGAGTGTCTCGAGTATCAACGGCGCTGCGCATGTCAGACCAAAGCGGTACATCGCGGTCTTTTAGCGCAGATCAGGGACAAAGACAGGTGTGCTTTGTCGGCATTCTCTTACTTGTGGATATGCTTATTTACGCTACAGTCAAAGAGCGGGACCTGTGGTGATAGTCTTCAAGGATTGAAGACAGGGCGAGTGGCGTGGCGGACGCGACTTGCCCTTTTTTATTGCCGCCTTCGGCTCTCATGCCTCAACTCTCATATCTCGATCCGCCCATCTCAGCCCTCACTTCTCGGCTCGCATATCTCACCCCAGTGGCGAAAGCCCCATGCCCGCCACCAGGCCTTCCAGCGCATGCCGTCCGGCAATCGAGTTGCCGTAGCCGTCCAGACGTGGCGACCAGACGCAGATGCTCATCTGTCCCGGCAGGATGGCGATGATGCCACCGCCGACCCCACTCTTGCCCGGCAGACCCACCCGCCAGGCGAAGTCACCTGCCGCGTCGTAAAGGCCGCAGGTCAGCAACAACGCATTGAGCTGGCGTGTCTCCAGTGGCGAGACCACTTCCTTGCCATCCAGCGGATTGACGCCGCGATTGGCCAGAAAGGCAAAGCTGCGTGCCAGTTCCACGCAGTTCATCGACACCGAGCAGCTGTGGAAGTAGGTATCCAGCAGGTCATCCACATCGGAATGCACATTGCCATAGGCCTGCATCAGATAGGCGAGCGAGGCATTGCGTGCCTTGTGATCCATTTCCGAGCGCGCGACCTTCTCATCGAAGCCGATATCGTCGCTGCCGGACAGACGCCTGAGCTGCTCGCGCAGGGTGTTCTGGATCGAGACGATGCGCGACACCAGCAGATCGGTGATCAGCAAGGCACCGGCATTGATGAAGGGATTGCGTGGAATGCCGTTCTCGACCTCCAGCTGCATGATCGAATTGAACGCCTGGCCAGAGGGTTCACGTCCCACGCGTGACCAGATCTCGTCGCTTTCCAGACGCTGCATCGCCAGTACCAGTGCATGCACCTTGGAGATCGACTGGATCGAGAAGCGCGTGTGTGCATCCCCGGCGTACTGGACGCGGCCATCCACATGGCAGACGGCAATCCCGAACTGATCCGGGGCCACCTGCGCCAGGGCCGGGATGTAATCCGCGACCTTGCCCTCGTTGAAGCAGCGGCTGGCATCATTGGACAGGCGTTCAAGCAGCGTCTGGAGGGCATCAGAGTCGAGTGGCGGCGTCATGGCGACCTTGAGGAGACAGAGTGGATGGAATGCAATCGCATGGTACGGCTGCGCATTCTACCCAATCCTGTGGGCTGTGGCGCGTGGTGATCCGAGCGCTTGATAGCCAGCCCTTATCAGCGGGGTAGGGCAAAGTGATTTCAAGTTGCAGATGAGACTCACTATCATTCATTACATCGAGGCAACAACAGGTTGCCCACCAAGAGACACGCGACGCGCTGGGGTTCAGCGTCTCGCTGAGCACAGACCGCCCGGAGGGCAGCCAACATGATCAAGACATTGACCTTTGCCAGCATGCACTTCTCCATCGCCTTCGGTGTCACCTACCTGCTGACCGGTGACATCGTGGTCGGCGGTCTGGTCGCCATCGTCGAGCCTGCGGTCAACACCGTCGCCTTCTTCTTCCACGAGAAGGTCTGGAATCGTGTGACTGCCCGTCGTCAGCAGGCAGCTGAACAACAGGCCAGCCGCCCCTCCGGCATGAATGGTGCGGTATTGGCGAGCTGAGGACACTTGCGTCGGCAAGGGTGGGCACCGCAGAATCGAGCGATCTTTCCTCGGAGCCACCCATGCTGACGCTTGCCCAATGCACCGCCCGTTCCTTTCTTCCTGCCAGGGGCTCCTGTCCTGCCCAGCCCTCTTGTCCTGCCGAGCCCTCTCATCCTGCCTGCTCCCGCCAACGTCCTCTCGTCCAGGGGGCGCTGGCGTTGCTGCTGGGGCTTGCCGGCAGTCTGGCTGGCCTCGAATCCGTGGCCGCCGACGAGACACGCGATTATCATTACAGCGACGCCCATCTGCACTTCGTGGACTTCTTCCAGCAGGGCGATGGTCTGGGGGCCTTGCTGGATGCCATGGACAAGGCGCAGGTCGATCACGCCCTGGTCACGGGGATCGGCGTCGCCAAGAAATGGCAGCAGGACGCGCCCAAGAAGCCACGTTACTACATGGGCGATGATGCGCCGGTCTACTGGTATTCTGGTACCGATTACATCCTGGCCGAGGCGCTGACCCGCGCACCGGGGCCGGTACAGGCGCGTTTCTCGCCGTTCATCACCGGCTTCAACCCCACCGATCTGAACGCCGCCGACGAGATCCGCCAGTTGATGGCGATCTATCCCGGCTTCTGGAAGGGCATCGGTGAAGTCTTCACGCGCCATGATGACCTGACGCGTCTGACCGAGGGCGAGACGCCGCGTGCCAATCATCCTGCCTTGATGAAGGTCTATGCGCTGGCGGCGGAGAAGGGCCTGCCGGTGATGATCCATTCCAATATCACCAGCAAGCGGGAAGGGCATGAGGGCCTGTATCTCGAGGAATTCGAGAGTGCGGTGCGCGACAACCCCAAGACGACGTTCATCTGGGCACACGCCGGGACCAGTGCCGAGCTCAATCGCCGTCTGGGGCGCATGACCTGGCTACATGGCGAGATCGAGCGCATGCTCGAAACCTATCCCAACCTGAATATCGACCTGTCCTGGTCGGTGCTGGAGCCGTACCTGCTGGATGAATCAGGTCAGCCGCGCTCGCGCTGGGTCAAGCTGGTCGAGCGCTTCCCGCAGCGCTTCGTGCTCGGCAGTGATGTGGTCGGGCGCTTCGGCTCGGTGGGCGATATCCTGGCAAGTTACACGCCCTTCCTCGATGCGCTGTCGCCACAGGCGGCGCGCAATGTCGCGCGCGACAACTTCCTGCGCTGGGTCAACCTGCCGGTCGAATGACCGCTGTTATTGTCTCATGCGCATGAAAAAGCCCCCGTCAGCGTATCGCTGGCGGGGGCTTTTGCGTGAGCGCTAGACTATAAGCTCGTGCAGATCACTGCGCTCCTGCATGTCACCGAAGCACTGACATCCGATCAGTGACGGAAGTGACGCATGCCGGTGAAGACCATGGCGATGCCAGCTTCGTTGGCCGCATCGATGACTTCCTGATCGCGCATGGAGCCACCCGGCTGGATGACGGCGGTGATGCCGGCCGCTGCCGCGGCGTCGATGCCATCGCGGAACGGGAAGAAGGCATCGGAGGCCATCACGGAGCCCGGCACCTTGAGCCCTTCATCGGCGGCCTTGATGCCGGCGATCTTGGCGGAGTACACACGGCTCATCTGGCCGGCGCCCACACCGATGGTCTGGCCATCCTTGATGTAGACGATGGCGTTGGACTTGACGAACTTGGCCACTTTCCAGGCGAAGGTCAGGTCGTTGAGTTCCTGCTCGCTCGGCGCACGCTCGGTGACGACCTTGAGCTCATCACGGCCGACCATGCCCTGGTCACGGTCCTGCACCAGCAGGCCGCCGGTGACGCGCTTGAAGTCGTGACCGCCGGTACGTTCGGCCGCCCAGGCATCCGCGACGTCGAGCAGACGCACGTTGGCCTTGGTGGCGACGATGGCAGCGGCTTCGTCGCTGATTCCCGGGGCGATGATCACCTCGACGAACTGACGTGAGACGATGGCCTGCGCGGTCTCGGCGTCCAGCGGCACGTTGAAGGCGATGATGCCGCCGAAGGCGCTGGTCGGGTCGGTCTGATAGGCACGCTCGTAGGCGGCCAGGGCAGACTCGCCGATGGCGACGCCACACGGGTTGGCGTGCTTGACGATGACACAGGCGGTCTCGTCGAAGGCCTTGACGCACTCGAAGGCGGCATCGGTGTCGGCGACGTTGTTGTAGGACAGCGCCTTGCCCTGGACCTGCACGGCCGTGGCGACGCTGGCCTCGGTGGCACCGTCCTCGACGTAGAAGGCCGCTTGCTGATGCGGGTTCTCGCCGTAACGCATGTCCTGCTTCTTGCTCAGGCTGACGTTGTACTGGCGCGGCAGGCCTTCGCTGCCACCCTCGACACGCTGGCCCAGCCAGTTGGCGATGGCGCCATCATAGGCGGCGGTGTGCTCGAAGGCGGCCACGGCCAGGTCGAAACGCGCCTCGTCGCTGACGGCGTTGTCATTGGCATCCATCTCGGCGATCACGCGGTCGTAGTCGGCCGCGTTGACGACGATGGTGGTGTGGGCGTGGTTCTTGGCGCAGGAACGCACCATGGTCGGGCCGCCGATATCGATGTTCTCGATGGCGTCTTCCAGCGAGCAATCCGGGTTGGCCACGGTGGCGGCGAACGGGTACAGATTGACGATGACCATGTCGATGGGATCGATACCGTGCTCGGCCATCACCGCATCATCCTGGCCGCGACGGCCGAGAATGCCACCGTGGATCTTCGGGTGCAGGGTCTTGACCCGGCCATCCATCATTTCCGGGAAACCGGTGTGCTCGGACACTTCCGTGACGGCAAGGCCGTTGTCCTTGAGCAGGCGGAAGGTACCGCCAGTGGACAGCAGGGCGACGCCGCGGGCGTCCAGGGCACGAGCGAATTCGACGATTCCGGTCTTGTCGGAAACACTCAGGAGGGCGCGACGGATGGCTTGGGGCTTGGCTTGCATGATGCTCCACTCGTGGATCAACAAAAAGACGCCGGGGCACCTGTCAAGGTGCCCCGGCGGGGTCAGATCAGATCAAACTGCTTGAGCTTCTTGCGCAGTGTGCCTCGGTTGAGGCCCAGCATGTCGGCGGCGCGGGTCTGGTTGCCCTGCGCGTGGGCCATCACCGCCTCCAGCAGCGGCGCCTCGACCTCGGCCATCACCATGGCATGCAGGTCGGTGACCTGCTCGCCATCCAGATGGGCGAAGTAGCGCGCCATGGAATGCTCGACGGCCTCGCGCAGGGTCTGATGGTGCCGCACGGGCGTCATCAGGGTGGCCTGGCTTGCGTCGTCGGGTGAAAGAGGGTGCCTGCTGGTCATGCTGCGTGACTTCCTTGCGTCTCGGTGCGGGCGATGCCTTCCGGCTCGCCGAACAGGCGGGTCAGGAACTGGCGCTGTTGTTCCGGCTCCTCGAGGGGATTGAAGTGGCGCTTGAGCTCACTGCCATCCTCGCGTGTCGCCAGATACCAGCCCACATGTTTGCGCGCGATGCGCGTTCCCATGTAGTCACCGTAGAATTCATACAGGGCCTCGAGGTGGGTGCGCATCACGAGGGCGCGCTCCGCATCGCTCGGGCCACAGGCTACCTGGCCGGTGGCCAGGTAGTGATTGATCTCGCGGAAGATCCAGGGATTGCCCTGGGCCGCACGGCCGATCATCACGGCGTCGGCGCCCGTATAGTCAAGCACATGTCGCGCCTTCTCGCCGCTGTCGATATCACCATTGGCAAAGACCGGAATCGACACCGCGGCCTTCACGGCGGCGATGGTGTCGTATTCGGCCTCACCGGTATATTTCTGCTGACGAGTACGACCATGCACGGACAGCGCCTGGATGCCGGCACTCTCGGCCATGCGCGCGATGGCGATGGCGTTGCGCGTCTCTTCGCACCAGCCGGTGCGCATCTTGAGCGTGACCGGCACGTCCACGGCGCCCACCACGGCATCGAGAATCTCGCCGACGAGCTTCTCGTCGCGCATCAGGGCAGAGCCGGCGGCCTTGTTGCAGACCTTCTTGGCCGGGCAGCCCATGTTGATGTCGATGATCTCGGCACCCATCTCGGCGTTGAGCGCCGCGGCCTCGGCCAGCATGGCGGCATCACCGCCGGCGATCTGCACGGCACGCGGGCCGGGTTCGCCGGCATGGTTCATGCGCGTGCGGGACTTGACGGTATTCCACAGCCGCTTGTCACTGGTCACCATCTCCGATACCACCAGTCCGGCGCCCAGCTCACGACATTGCTGTCGGAACGGGCGATCGGTGACACCGGCCATCGGGGCCAGAATCACGCGATTGGGAAGCTGATGTACGCCGATGCGAGGCAGGTCGGCGGGAAGCGGGGTATCGGTCATGGGTCTCGTGTCATGCGAGTGGTGTCAGGCGCGCGAGCCGCTGTCGTGTCAGGGATTCGCGGGGGCGTCATGATACCTAGAGCGCCGCAGGGTTTGAAGGGCTATTTCATCCACAATGCGTCCTGGATGCGTTCCCCCTGCGCGGCTGCGGCGCTCATGGCGTGGCTCATGACGTGTCTTGTGGCGAGGTTCAGCCCATCAGTGGACGCTGACCATTGAGGCGCACCCAGCCATCGCGTTCGGTGGGTTCTTCCATGATCAGGCCAGCTTCACGATAGGCGTCGAGCACTTCTCCCGCCTGGGGCGCGAGAATGCCGGAGAGCGCCAGCAGGCCACCCGGGGCGACGCTGCCCGCGATCTGCGGAGCCAGTTCGACCAGCGGGCCGGCCAGGATGTTGGCGACCACGATCTGATAGCCCGCGTCCGGCAGGCGGTCCGGGTAGCACAGGGTCAGCTGGTCACTGACCTCATTGCGCTGGGCGTTCTCACGCGAGGCCTGCAGGGCCTGCGGGTCGATATCGGTGCCCAGCGCATCCACCGCGCCAAGCTTGAGGGCGGCGATGGCGAGAATCCCGGAGCCGCAACCGAAATCGAGCACGCTGTGCCGGGCGAGCTTGCCATCGACGGCCAGCCCATCGAGCCATTCCAGGCACAGGGCGGTGGTCGGATGGGTGCCGGTGCCGAAGGCCAGGCCCGGGTCGAGCATCAGGTTGACGGCGTCCTGCTCCGGCGCATCGTGCCAGCTGGGCACGATCCACAGGCGCTGGCCCATCTTGAGCGGCTCGAAGCCATCCATCCATTCACGGGCCCAGTCACGATCCTCGAGGATCTCGACCTCGATCTCCGGGCAGGGCTCATCGGGAATCAGCGCCGCCCAGCCGGCCTTGACCCGCTCGCGCATGGCGTCGATGCCTTCGGTGCCATCCCACAGGCCAGTGAGGACAGTCTCGCTCCACAGCGGCGTGCTGCCGAGGTCCGGTTCGAACAGCGGTTGGTCTTCAGCATCCTGCAGCGTGATGGCGCAGGCGCCTTCTTCCATCAGCAGATGCTCGAGAATCTCGGCGTGGTCGGGGGCGATACGCGCCTTGAGTTGCAGCCAGGACATGGTGACTCCTGTCGATGGGCGATAAGAGAGGGGAGGAGGGCACAGACGACAGAAGGGCAGCCGAGGCCACCCTTCTGTCGTGCGTCCATCGGCAACGGCGTTACCGAACTCAAGCAGGGCGTCCTACAGGCCCAGCTTCTTCTCCAGATAGTGGATGTTGACGCCACCTTCCTGGAAGCCGGCATCACGCACCAGATCCTTCTGCAGGTCAGTGTTGGTCTTGATGCCTTCCACCAGCAGCTCGTCGAGGGCATTGCGCATGCGCGTCAGTGCGATCTCGCGGCTCTCGCCCCAGGTGATCAGCTTGCCGATCAGGGAGTCGTAGTGCGGCGGAACGGTGTAGCCGGAGTACAGGTGTGAGTCCATGCGCACGCCCAGACCGCCCGGCGCGTGATAGAGCTCGACCTTGCCCGGAGACGGCATGAAGGTACGAGAATCCTCGGCATTGATGCGGCACTCGAAAGCGTGACCGCGCAGCTCGATATCTTCCTGCTTCACGGACAGCGGCAGGCCGGAGGCGATGCGCAGCTGTTCCTTGACGATATCGATGCCAGTGACCATCTCGGTCACCGGGTGCTCGACCTGAACACGAGTGTTCATCTCGATGAAGTAGAAGCCGCCGTTCTCGTACAGGAACTCGAAGGTGCCGGCGCCACGGTAGCCGATCTCGATGCAGGCATCGGTGCACGACTTGAGTACCTTGGCACGCGCTTCTTCGTCCAGCTGCGGTGCCGGTGCTTCTTCCAGTACCTTCTGGTGACGACGCTGCAGGGAGCAGTCGCGGTCATACAGATGGATGGCGTTGCCCTGGCCATCGGCCAGTACCTGGACTTCGACGTGACGCGGGTTCTGGAGGAATTTCTCCATGTACACCGTGCCGTCGCCGAAGGCCGCGGCCGCTTCACCCTGGGTGATGCTCACAGAGGACAGCAGGCTGGCCTTGGAGTGCACCACGCGCATGCCGCGACCACCACCGCCAGCGGCGGCCTTGATGATCACTGGATAACCGATGCGCTCGGCGATGGCGTACATCTCGTCTTCGTCTTCCGGCACCGGGCCGTCGGAACCCGGCACGGTCGGAACGCCGGCCAGCTTCATCGCCTCGATGGCCGCGACCTTGTCACCCATCATGCGGATGGTGTCAGCGCGCGGGCCGATGAAGGCGAAGCCGGAACGTTCGACCTGTTCGGCGAAGTTGGCATTTTCCGACAGGAAGCCGTAGCCCGGGTGGATGGCGTCGGCGTCCGTCACCTCGGCGGCTGCGATCAGCGCCGGGATGTGGAGGTAGGATTTGGCAGAGGAGGCCGGGCCGATGCACACAGCTTCATCCGCCAGGCGGACGTGCATCAGGTCGCGGTCGGCCTTGGAGTGCACCGCTACCGTCTTGATGCCCAGTTCCTTGCAGGCGCGAAGGATGCGAAGGGCGATCTCGCCGCGGTTGGCAATCAGTACCTTGTCGAGCATGGTGACGTGTCCGTTGGGATCAGGAAATGACGATCATGGGCTGGTCGAATTCAACCGGCTCGCCGTCTTCGATCAGAATGGCTTCGACGACGCCATCCTTGTCGGCTTCGATCTGGTTCATCATCTTCATGGCTTCGACGATGCAGACGGTATCACCTTTCTTGACGCTCTGGCCGACTTCGATGAAGGCCTTGGAGCCCGGCGCCGGAGAACGATAGAAGGAGCCGACCATCGGGGAATTGATGGTGTGACCCTGCGGAGCAGCCGGTGCTGCCGGAGCGGCCGGTGCTTCAGCGGCGCCAGCGGCTGCCGGAGCGGCCTGCTGCATCGGCTGCTGCTGCATCATCATCGGGGCCTGCATCATCGGCTGCTGGGCGAAGCCCTGCGGATGGCGGCTGATGCGAACGGACTCTTCGCCTTCCTGGATCTCGATTTCGCTGATGTTGGACTCTTCGAGCAGCTCGATCAGCTTCTTGACCTTGCGGATATCCATGAAATTAATCCCGATGTAAATGTGGCTGGAAATGGGGGGTGTGCAGCCGTGATAGTAGCGGCTGCGGGCGACAGCCCTGACGGCTGTCCCGACCATGGCGTTGGTCGGTGAATCCTGGTATCAGGCAGTGATGAGGCCTGATGGCGGTGCGTGAACACCGCTCTGGACGTGCCCTTACTGCGCGAGATCGTCCAGGGCGGCGTCAAGCGCCATGTCATAACTTCGAGCGCCAAAGCCCATGATCACGCCGCGTGCCACATCGGAAAGATACGAATGGTGGCGGAACGGCTCGCGGGCATGGGTGTTGGACAGGTGCAACTCGATGAACGGGAGTGCGACGCCGAGTAGCGCATCGCGCAGCGCAACGCTGGTATGGGTAAAGGCCGCCGGATTGATCAGGATGATGGCGGTGCCATCTTCACGGGCAAGGTGGATGCGTTCGATCAGCACATGCTCGGCATTGGACTGCAGCCAGTCCAGCTGATGGCCGGCCGCGCTGGCGCGCTGGACCAGACGCTGGTGGATATCCTCCAGCGTGGTGGTGCCATACACCTCGGGTTCACGGGTCCCCAGCAGATTGAGATTGGGGCCGTTGAGTACCAGGATGCGCGCCATGAATGTCCCTTGTGTCAGCCGTGCTCGAGCACCAGGCTCATTGAGCTGTTAACCCATGAAGAAAATGCAAAGATACCGTCACTATCCACGACGTTTACCTATTGAGCGTAGGCTCTTGCCGTAGTGACGCGGATTCTGCCGAAATTCTCGAACGCTGTCCAGTTTGGCACTGAACCGAAGATTTTGCTGCATTCTTCGTCCTTGCGTGCGTCTCGTCAGCAACGGCCCCACGCCGGGCATGGGGCAGACACGCCGCTCAGTTCGCACGTTGTGACGTGGCGCGCTGCTGATCCAGCACCGCTGTCAGGTGCTGGCCGAGCTGGCTGGCGTCGACTTCCCCCTGGATGCGCGCCTCCTCAAGCTCGCGTTCATCGGCGAAGAACAGCAGACTTGGGGGGCCGAACAGGCCGAATTGCTTGAGCAGCGCCTGGGTCGCGGCCCCGGTACTGGTGACGTCGGCGCGAATCAGGTGGAACTGGCGCAACTGGCTGGCGACCCTGGGAAAGACCTCGCGCTCCATCACCTTGCACGAGATGCACCAGTCGGCGTAGTAGTCGACGAAGACCGGCTGGCCGCGGCTGGCGGCCAGTGCCAGTTCTCGCTTGAGCTCGCTCATGTCGCTGACGGTGGTGAAGTCCAGTGACGTCTCAGTAGCCTGCCCGGATGATGTGCCGCCAGTGAAGGGGGCCAGCGGACGCAGCGGGTCGCTTGCGCCGCCTGCCACGCCCAGCAGGCTGATCATGCCCCAGCCCAGCGCGACCAGTCCCAGTGCCTGACTGGCACGCGCCCAGCCTCGGGTCTGTGCGCTGAGCGCCCCCAGCGCCACGCCGGTGCCGATGGCCAGAATGGCCCAGCCCAGCACTGTCAGCGAGGCCGGCAGCAAGCGCTCCACCAGCCACAACGCCACCCCCAGCAGCAGGATACCGAAGGCCTGCTTGATACCCTCCATCCAGCCGCCGGCCCTGGGCAGCAGGCTGGCGCCGAAGGTGCCGACCAGAATCAATGGCACGCCCATGCCCAGCCCCAGCGCGAAGAGTGCCAGACCGCCGGTCATGGCATCGCCACTGGCGGAAAGATAGACCAGCGCACCGGCCAGAGGTGCCGAGACGCAGGGCGATACCACGAGTACCGATAACGCGCCTGCCAGCGCCAGGCCGCCGGGACCGGCGTTCATCAGGCGCCCTTGCAGCGTGTCGAGACGTGAATGCATGCCGCTGGGCAGACGTAGATTGAAGGCGCCGAACATGGCCAGCGCGAACAGCACGAACAAGGCCGCGAAGGGAATCAGTACCGCCGGCGCCTGCAGATGCGCCTGCAGGTTGAGTCCCGCGCCGAACAGGCCCATCAAGGTGCCGGCTGCGGCGTAGGTCAGAGCCATGCCCAGGGCGTAGCTCGTGGACAGCAGCAAGGCGCGCGGGCGGCTGGGGCGCTGGCCGACGATGATCGAGCTCAGGATCGGAATCATCGGCAGCACGCAGGGCGTGAAGGTCAGGCCGAGCCCGGCGAGGAAGAACAGCCCCAGAGCCGTCAGCAGGCTGGCGTCCGCGAACAGTGCGCTGAAGCCGGCATCGGTGCCGCTGATCGGGGCTTTAGTGGTGCGGCTGACCGTCGACGCCGTCGTATCGCTCGACGGGCTGGTGGTCGGCATCAGCTGCGCGAAGGGGGCAGGGGCACTCTGCTCACCGGCCTGCAGAGTGACGGTCTCCGGCGGATAGCAGAGCCCGGCATCGGCGCAGCCCTGGAAGGTGATGGAGAGCGGGATCGGGCCGCTGGCCGGTGTGTCGTCACGCACTGCCTTGCCAGAGGAGGCGCTGGTCAGCGGGATGCGAATGACCAGCGCATCATGGAAGACATGTACCTCGCCCATGTAGGGGTCGTTCTTCAGCTCTCCCGGCGGCAGGTCGGCGTCGCCCAGCACGACCTGGTCGCTGGTGGTCGCGAAGCTGAACTGATGACGATAGAGGTAATAGCCTTCGGCGCTGGTGAAGCCGACATACAGGGTGTCGCCCTCGCGCCAGCTGCGCGGCGTGAAGGCTTCACTGACCGGCAGGAAATCGCCCTGATTGCCGCCGCCGAACAGGCTGGACGCCGCACTGCTTGAGCCGCTGCCGGCGTTTGAACTTGAGCCTGAGCCTGAGCTGAACAGGCCGGCATTGGCGGGCAGCGCCGTCATCGCCTGGGCGACAACCAGAGCGACCGCGAGCAGGGTTGCCGGCAACGCAGGGCCCAGCAGGCGTGAGAACGCGGAGGGGCGTGCGCGGCCCGTTGGCAGCGCCATGCTGACTTTCAAGAACGAACGAAGCACGAAAGCATCCTTATACAGTGCCGAAAGAACATCCTGCAGGCCTCAAGGCACCGCAGTGTCGCGCCGCCATCCTCCTGCTCGGGGGCGAGCGCTGGATCGAGGGCAAGCCCATCATCGCCGCGCACGACTTGCACGCGGATGAATGTGCCACCATGTAGCTGACATCCCCGCTCGTGAGAGGACGTGTGAAAGCGTGTTGGGCCGTCAGTGCGGGCGACAGCCTGGCCCGTGACCCGGTCCGCGATCCGGAGTACATCGCCTTGCGGCAGAACCGGCACTTCACCGAGTGCGACTGGCACGTGCAGGGGCGCATGATAGGATAGGACGTACGTCATGAGTACCGGCGCTGGATGCATCGGCGCGGCTCACCTGCGTTCAGGCAGGTCTGACTCGTCTCTCACACGGCTTTTTCTACAAGGCTTCATACAAGGAAGAACGCATGGCCCTATTCGGTAAAGGCAGCAAGCGCGGCGCCAATCGCGATGTGCTGGAAACGCCTCAGTATGGCTGGATCTGGAAACCACTGATCGGGCTGTTCGTCATTTACCTGCTGGTCTGCGTTGGCCTTGGGATCTACTGGAGCAGTGAGCCGGACGAGTTCAACATCGATCAGGCCACGCGCACCGAGCTGGCTCGCGTGCACGGTCTGGCCGCGCCGGTGGCCAAGGTCGAGGGCGAAGAGCCGGCACCGGCTTTCGAGACCTTGCCGACAGGCACCGCGACCGTCGCCACCCTGATGACACTCAACGATACCCTGCTGCACAAGCCGGGCGGTTATCTCAAGAATGATGTGGCGCCGCCGGGGCTGATGCTCGACAACATGCCCAACTGGGAATATGGCGTGCTGGTGCAGGTGCGTGACATGACGCGTGAGCTGCGCAAGGAATTCAGCCGTTCGCAGTCCCAGTCCAGCGATGACAAGGCACTGGGCAAGGCCGAATCGCTGCTGTTCATCGATGCCAATGCCTGGATGCTGCCGGAAGCCGAGCACGAATATGCCGACGCCAACCGTGAGCTGGGCGACTACCTCAAGCGTCTGAGCGATGACACCCAGAACAATGGCCAGTTCTATGCGCGCGCCGACAATCTGGTAGCCTGGCTGTCCGATGTCGAGAATCGTCTCGGCTCCCTGTCCCAGCGCCTGTCGGCCAGTGTCGGCAAGTCGCAGCTCAACCTGAGCCTGGCTGGCGACAAGAGTGCCACCTCGGCCAAGAGCACCCAGACGGAAGAAGAGATCAAGACACCGTGGCTCGAGATCGATGATGTCTTCTATCAGGCGCGCGGTACTTCCTGGGCGTTGATCCATCTGCTCAAGGCGGTTCGCCATGACTTCCAGGGGGTGCTGGAAGACAAGAACGCGCTGACCTCCATCGATCAGATCATCCGTGAGCTGGAATCCACCCAGACCGATATCGGCAGTCCGGTGATTCTCAATGGCTCCGGCTTCGGCTTCTTCGCCAACCATTCGCTGGTGATGGCCAACTACATCGCGCGTGCCAACTCCGCGATCAGTGACCTGCGCAGCCTGCTCGAGAAGGGCTGATCCGTGACGTCCGATACCGCCTGAGGGGTCTCCTCATCGGTGTCGGGCGTGAGCCGGAAACGAAAAAGCCCCCGTCATTGACGGGGGCTTTTTGCATCGTGATGCAGGAATCGCGCATCACTTCAGAAGAACTCAGTCCTTCTGGTAGGCAGCGGCTGCCTTCTCGATCGCGGCACGGGCTGCATCAGCACCGTCCCAGGAATCGATCTTGACCCACTTGCCTTTCTCGAGATCCTTGTAGTTCTCGAAGAAGTGCGCGATCTGCTGACGCAGCAGTTCCGGCAGATCAGTGACTTCCTGGACGTCGTCGTACAGGGAGGTCAGCTTCTGATGCGGGACGCAGACCAGCTTGGCGTCTTCACCGGCTTCGTCGCTCATGTTGAGCACACCGACCGGGCGCGCACGGATGACGCTGCCCGGTGCGACCGGATACGGGGTCACGACCAGCGCGTCGAGGGCATCGCCATCGTCGGCCAGGGTGTTCGGGATGTAGCCGTAGTTGGCCGGGTAGAACATCGGGGTGGCCATGAAACGATCCACCATGAGCGCATCGATGTCCTTGTCGATCTCGTACTTGATCGGCGCGTGATTGGCCGGAATCTCGATCGCTACGTAGACGTCGTTCGGCAATTCCTTGCCAGCGGGGATCTTGTCGAAACTCATTGTCGAGTCCTTGGGTTTGCGGGTTGAAGGCCTGCGGGTCAAAATTCCGCTGAATTATACGAACTGGCAGACCGTTTTGCCATTATGCCACGCTCGATCGCCTTGCGTTGCACCAACGAGTGGTGGCACTGCAGGCTGACTCGGGTAACACTTGGGGCCGCCCAGCGCGGCGCAACGGCGATTGCGCGTTTCAGCGTCGGGCTGGGGCTGCGTCACCACCGCATGCATGAGACGTAACGGCAGGATCGAGACGCAAGGAGACCGCCTTGGCGGATGCAGAGCTTTCACTCAGTTACGGTCAGGCCTTCGTGGCTCCCGACCGCAAGCGTCATCGCAGCTCGATGTCGCTGGAGATACCGCTGGAGCGCGGTCCGCTGGCGGCCAAGGGCGGCTGTGCGCTGATCGCCGACACCACCAGCAAGAACGCGATCGCCAAGCAGGCCGGCGATCTTGCCGTGCGTGGCTTTCTGGCCGACTACTTCGCCACGCCCGATAACTGGAGCGTCAAGTATTCCGCGACCCGCGTGCTGCGGGCGCTGAACAGCTGGTGCTACAGCCAGAGCCGCTTCGTGCGGGGTGGCAGTTACGTGACCTCGATTTCCGCGGTTGTCTTCCGGGGCCAGTCGGCGCATCTGTTCCATGCCGGCGACACGGTGGTCTTCCGTCTGCGTGGCGGCGAGTTCGAGCAGATCTCGCGCGATCATGTCACCGATCTCGGCGGCTATCGTTATCCGTCGCGGGCACTGGGCATGGATGTCAGCCTCGACATCGACTACATCGAGCTGCCGCTCAAGCAGGGCGATATCTTCCTGTTCACGACCCAGGCGGTGCGCGGCACCTTGCTGCCTTCCGATTTCGTGTCACTGATTCGCGATGACGTCTCGGATCTCGATGCCGCCAGTGAGCGCCTGGCGCATGCCGCGGCGGACCGCGCCGATGAGCGCGGCTACACGGCCGACCAGTTCTGCTTCCAGCTGGTGCGCATCGATCGTCTGGCGACTGCCTCCGACGATACGCCGGGGCGCGTCTATGGCGACCTGCCGGTACCGCGTGAGCTGGAGCCGGGCGACCGCATCGATGGCCTGGAAGTGATGGAGGTCATGTC
Organism: Cobetia sp. MB87; assembly: GCF_011319755.1. Lineage (NCBI taxonomy): Bacteria > Pseudomonadati > Pseudomonadota > Gammaproteobacteria > Oceanospirillales > Halomonadaceae > Cobetia > Cobetia sp. MB87. The sequence goes on from NZ_VFBC01000007.1 coordinate 272,020, forward strand.
GCGCAGCGCGCGGGTGCGCGTCTACAAGGTGCGTGACCTCAAGAGCCGCCGCGTGATGGTGATGAAGGCGCCCAGCCCGGAGCTGTCGCTCAAGAATGCCTATCTGGAGCATTTCCTGCTCCAGCAGTGGGTGGTGGACCGTGTCAGCTCGCCCTTCGTGGTCAAGGTGGTGGAGCCGTCACGCCCGCGTGATCACCTCTACTACCTGCTCGAACATCTGGAGGCGCAGACACTGACCGAATGGGCGCGCATGCACCCGCAGGCCAATCTCGAGCAGCGTCTCGACATCGCGCGCCAGCTTGGCAAGGCCGTGCATGCTCTCAATCGTCGTGAGGTGCTGCACCAGCTGATTCACCCCGACAACGTGATGATCGACCGGCATGGCAAGGTGGTGCTGGTCGATTTCGGCGCCTGCCATCTGCGTGAGGGAGATGGCCATGAGAGCGCCGGTCCGCTGGCGCGTCAGGTGGGCCTGACCGAACACAGCGCGCCGGAATATGCCCTTGGTGCCGATGTCAGTCGACGCAGCGATCAATACGGCCTGGCCTCGGTGATCTACTGGCTGCTGACCGGCATGCAGCCCTACGCCCAGTCGATGGAGCAGCTGCGCACCCATACCGATCTCGAACTGCTGGAATATCAGCCAGCCCGGATGCGCAATCCCCAGGTGCCACAGATCCTGGACGATGCTCTCAGGCGCGCCCTGGACCCGCAACGCACCCTGCGCTATCGCCGCCTGTCTGAGCTGCTTTACGCGCTGCGCCTGCCGCAGCAGGACCCCGGCAAGGCGCTGACGCCCTCGGAGGCGATCCGTGAACCGGCCAATTTCTGGCAGGGCGTCGCCGGCATCCTGCTGTTGCTGCTGGTGCTGTCCTGGCTGCTGAAGTGAACGCAGAGCCTGATGGGGCTCAAGGCCATGGTGGGAGGAAGAGGTGTATGGGGCAGACCGCGATCGTGATCGGGGCGACCGGCGTGGTGGGGCGCGAGGTGGTGGCTGAGCTCAGCGCCTGTGAGGCCATCGCCCGAGTCGTCACGCTGACGCGCCGGCCGGCGCCGAGCGATTGCGGCAAGGTCGAGAACCATGTGGTCGACTTCGCGCGATTGGAAGACTGGGCCCACTGTTTCCAGGCGGACCTGCTGTTCTCGTGCCTGGGCACCACACTCAAGCAGGCGGGGTCGCTCGAGGCCCAGCGGCGTGTCGACATCGATCATCAACTGAGTGCCGCCCGGCTGGCGGCCGCCCAGGGAGTGACGCACTACCTGCTGGTTTCCTCCAGCTGCGCCAATCATGCGAGCCGCAATGGCTATCTCAGGATGAAGGGCGAGCTGGAAGTGGCCATCAAGGCGCTGCCCTTTGCGCGTATCAGTGTCTTCCAGCCGTCATTGCTGCTGGGTAAGCGCCGCGAGTCCCGCCTGGGCGAGTCGCTGGCGCGCTATCTGTTGCCGTTGCTCACCCGCTTGCCGGGCTTGCAGCGCTATCGACCGATCCGTGGCGCTCAGGTGGCGGCGCGTATGGTCGAGGTCAGTCAGCATCAGCAGCAGGCGCATGTGGTTTACCGGCTGGAGGAGGTATTCCCCTCTACATCTGCATGACAACTGACAGCCATCAAAAAGCCCCGCACAGTTGCCTGTGCGGGGCTTTTTTACACTCGCTTCACTGTCATGACCGGCTCTGTCAATGACCGGGACAGTCAGCTATCTGTACTGTCAGCAACTGGCCGTATCAGCGACGAACCGCTCAGGCACATCAACGCCAGGCGATCAGATCGTGAACGGTGTCAGCTTCTTCTCGACCTTGGCCAGCGTGAGCCTGGCGACCGCCGGCAGACCATTGACGAACGGCGGGAAGTCCTCACCCTGGATCAGCGGCGACAGATATTCGCGGCAGGCATCGGTGATGTAGAAGCCATCTTCGCTGATGAACTCCAGCGGCATGAACTTCTCGTGGTTGGCGATCTGCTCCAGCGGCGCCTCGATGATGTCCCAGGCGTAGTCAGCGCCATCACCGAGGCGACGGATCGCCGGCATCACGGCATTCTTGCCGGCCAGGGCCATCTCGACGGCGGCACGGCCAGTGGCGTAGGCCTGCTCGACGTCGGTCTTCGAGGCGATGTGGCGTGCCGCGCGCTGCAGGTAATCGGCCACCGCCCAGTGGTACTTGTAGCCCAGATCCTGCTTGACCATGCCGGCCAGTGTCGGCGCGACGCCGCCCAGCTGACGGTGGCCGAAGGCATCGGTATTGCCGGCATCGGCCAGGAAGGTGCCATCTTCGTACCGCGCCCCTTCGGAGACCACCACCACGCAGTAGCCGTGTTCCTTGACGCAGGCATCGACGCGCGCCATGAATTCCTTGCGGTGGAAGGCGACTTCCGGGAAGACGACGATGTGCGGCGGCTGGGTGGCATCTTCACCGGCCAAGGCGCCGGCGGCGGCGATCCAGCCCGCGTGACGCCCCATGACTTCCAGGATGAACACCTTGGTGGAGGTGGCGCACATGGAGGCGATGTCGAGACCGGCTTCACGGGTGGAGGTGGCGATGTACTTGGCCACGCTGCCAAAGCCCGGCGAGTTGTCGGTGATCGGCAGGTCGTTGTCCACGGTCTTGGGTACGTGGATGGCCTGGATCGGGTAGCCCATGGTCTCGGCCAGCTGAGAGACCTTCAGGCAGGTATCGGCGCTGTCGCCGCCACCGTTGTAGAAGAAGTAGCGGATGTCGTGGGCCTTGAACACCTCGATCAGACGCTCGTACTGGGTACGGTGGTCCTCGATGCTCTTGAGCTTGTAGCGGCAGGAGCCGAAGGCACCGCCCGGCGTGTGGCGCAGCGCAGCGATGTTCTCGTCGCTTTCCTGGCTGACGTCGATCAGGTCTTCGGTCAGGGCACCGATGATGCCGTTGTGACCGGCATACAGCTTGCCGATCTGGTCGCCGTTTTCACGAGCGGCTTCGATGACGCCACAGGCACTGGCGTTGATGACGGCGGTAACGCCACCGGACTGGGCGTAGAAGGCATTGTGCTGGGGCATGGGCTTCTCGTCTCTGCTTCCTTGTCATGGTCTTGAACGGGCTGGCGCTTACCCGCCGCATCATATCCGAAAGACATGACCCCTGCACGACGCCCGAATGCCACTGGGGGTGTCGTCCATCCCTGACAGGCCGCGCGCTACTCGCCGCCTGGCGGGCATGCTAGGCTGCTCGGGCTTCCGGATTGGAGAAACAGATGCACCTTCACGTCATCGGTATTTGCGGTACCTTCATGGGCTCTCTGGCGCTGCTGGCGCGCGCGCGCGGTCATCGCGTCACGGGGAGCGATGCCAACGTCTATCCGCCCATGAGCACACAGCTGGCCGAGGCCGGTATCACCCTGATGGAAGGCTATGCGGCCGACAATCTCGTCCCCGCGCCTGACCTCACGGTGGTCGGCAATGCCGTCTCGCGCGGCAACCCCGAAGTCGAGGCGCTGCTCGAGCGCGGGTTGGCCTATACCTCCGGCCCGCAATGGCTGTGTGACGAGGTGTTGACCGGTCGTCCGGTGATCGCCATCGCCGGCACCCACGGCAAGACCACCACCGCGACCATGACCGCCTGGATTCTCGAATGTGCGGGTCGCACGCCGGGCTATCTGATCGGTGGCGTGCCGCCGCAGCTGGGGGATTCCGCGCGTATCGGCGACCCGCAGGCGCCCTTCGTGGTCGAGGCCGATGAGTACGACACGGCCTTCTTCGACAAGCGCTCCAAGTTCGTGCATTACCGTCCGCGCATCGCCGTGCTCAACAATCTCGAGTTCGACCACGCCGACATCTTCCCGGATCTCGCCGCCATCGAGCGTCAGTTCCACCATCTGGTGCGCACCGTGCCGGCTGGCGGCAAGCTGGTGGTCGCAGCGGACGCCGTCGCCGGTGCCGAGGCGCTGGAACGCGTGCTGGATCAAGGCTCCTGGACGCCGGTGACGCGCTTCGGCGATGAGAGCGGTATCGAGAACGCCGGTGGCGACTGGCGCTATCGTCTGATCAGTAACGATGGCAGCCACTTCGCGCTGGCGGCGCCGGCCGCCGTGTCCGGCGAGGCGGACCGCTTCATCGAGTGCCAGTGGGCGATGCGCGGACGCCACAACGTGGCCAATGCCTGTGCCGCGGTGGCCGCTGCCGTCGAGTGTGGCGTGAGTGTCGAGGCGGCGCTGGAGGCGCTCGCGCGCTTCGCGCCGCCCAGGCGTCGACAGGAGCTGCGCGGTGAGGTAGCGGGCGTCAAGGTCATCGATGATTTCGCGCACCACCCGACCGCCATCGCCACCACGCTCGAGGGCCTGGCGCCGGGCGTGGCGGCCGAAGGGCAGGGCGGTCGCCTGTGGGCGGTGATCGAACCGCGCTCCAATACCATGAAGCTTGGCACCATGAAGGCGCGTCTGCCGGCTTCGGTGACCGCGGCCGACCGCGTCAGCTGGTTCGCGGGCCCCAGCCTCGGCTGGTCATTGGACGAGACGGTCAGTGAGTGCCGCGCGCTCGGCGTGGAAGCTGAGGTGGAGCAGGACCTCGACGCCCTGATCGCGAAGATCGCCAATCAATCCCGCGCCGGCGACTGGGTGGTGGTGATGTCCAATGGCGGCTTCGGCGGTATCCACGAGCGCCTTCTGGCGGCGCTGGCAGCACGCGAAGGTGAAGCATGAACACGCAAGCGACAGCCCCTGAGGGCGAATTCAAGTCGGCGGTTACCGTTGCGCTGACCGGTGCCTCCGGCGCCCAGTACGGCCTGCGCCTGATCGAGTGTCTGGTCGCGGCGGGTCATGAGGTGATGGTGATGGTCTCCAAGGCCGCGCACATGGTGATCGCCACCGAGACCGACGAGGAGCTGCCGGCCCGTCCGGCGCGCCTCACCGAGGTGCTCACCCAGCGCTACGACGCCAGGCCCGGTCAGATTCGCTGCTTCGGGCGCGAGGACTGGATGGCCCCGGTGGCCTCCGGCTCCGGCGCGCCGAGTGCCATGGTGGTGTGCCCGTGTTCCACCGGCTCGCTGTCCGCGATCGCGACCGGGGCCAGCAACAACCTCATCGAGCGCGCTGCCGATGTGGCGCTCAAGGAGCGTCGCACGCTGATTCTGGTGCCGCGCGAGACACCGTTCTCGGCCATTCACCTCGAGCATATGCTCACGCTGACGCGCATGGGCGCCGTCATCCTGCCCGCTGCGCCCGGTTTCTATCATCGCCCGCAGTCCCTCGATGACATGATCGACTTCATCGTCGCACGCATTCTCAACCAGCTGGGGATCGCGCATGCGCTGATGCCGCGCTGGGGCGAGGGGCATGTCAGCGGCGATTGAAGGGCGATCGGTCGATCCGCTCAGGGGAGAGTTCGTCGGTGAGAGCTTGTCAGAGGCATCCCTCTGGCACTGCATCAGATTGCGCAAGGAGAGCAGGGAATGCTGAATTGGTCATTGTTGTCGGTGTTCGTGCCGACGTTCTTTCTGGTCTCGCTGACGCCGGGCATGTGCATGACATTGGCGATGACCCTGGGCATGACCCAGGGCGTCAAGCGTACGCTGTGGATGATGGTGGGCGAACTGCTGGGCGTCGGGCTGGTGGCGGTGTCGGCGGTGATCGGCGTCGCGACCATCATGCTGCGCTATCCGATGGTGTTCTCGGCCTTCAAGCTGGCGGGGGGCGCCTACCTGGCCTGGCTGGGGATCCAGATGTGGCGTTCACGTGGCCGCCTGGCCCTGGGGGTAGCAGGGGAGGATGCGACGGCACCGCGCGCCTCGCGCCGTGCATTGGCCGCACAGGGCTTCGTCACCGCGATTGCCAACCCCAAGGGCTGGGCGTTCTTCATCGCATTGCTGCCGCCGTTTCTGGATGCCAGCCTGCCGCTGGCGCCGCAGCTGATCGCACTGGTCGGCATCATTCTGACGCTGGAATTCACCTGCCTGCTGCTCTATGCCGGCGGTGGCAGCAGCCTGGCGCGCTGGCTGGGGCGGGGCTCGCGAGTGCGGCTGATGAACCGCGTGGCCGGCACGCTGATGATCGGCGTGGGAATCTGGCTCGCGACCGGTTGATGTCGGCATGATCGAGCAAAGAATGTCAGCTTGTGAACACACCAAGGCCCGCCATTGGCGGGCCTTGGTGTGTTCAGGGGCGCGGCGCTGATTCAGCTGCGACTTCGAGTCAGCTGCGACTTCGAGTCAGCTGTGACTTCGGTTCAGCTGCGACGCTGATTCAGCTGCGACGCAGTGTCTCAAGCGCTGCCGCGGCCACGATGAAGCTACCGCCGACCAGTGTCAGCCAGGTGGGCACCTCGCCGAGAATCAACCATGCCAGCAATACGCCGTAGACGGGTTGCAGGCAGCCGATCATGCCGACGGTCTTGGCCTTGAGGCCACCGAGGGCAAAGGTCATCAGGGCATGCGGTGCTGCCGTGAAGACGATGGCCAGCACCAGCATGGCGATCCCCGTCGAGGGGCTGGCATCCATGATCTCGCCGGAGACGAATGGCAGCGTCAGCACCACGACGCCCAGCGCCTGCAGGCTCATCGACAGTACCGGGTTGAGGTGGCTGAGACGGTAGCGCACCAGCAGATTGCGCGCCGCGAACAACAGGCCCGAGAACACGCCCCATAACACTCCCGCCAGGCTGTCGCCCTGCGCGCTGCTGTCGCCGCCTGGGACAAGCAGCCAGACGCCGATGCAGACCAGCCCCGCTGCCGCCAGATCCTTCGCTTTCAGGCGCGTGCCTTCCACCCAGGGTTCCAGCAGCACGATGAAGATGGGGTAGGTGAACAGCGCCAGCATGCCGGTGGCCACGGAAGACACCTGCATCGAGTGAAAGTAGCTCACCCAGTGCGCGGCCATCAGCGCGGCGGCGATGCCCAGCAAGAGCCAGTCGCGCCCGCTCAGGCGCAGCGAGACATGCCACTTCAGGCGCGCCAGCCACAGCAGGAACAGTCCCGCCAGCAGGCTGCGCCAGGTGGTGATGTCGAGCGCCGAGAGGGGCACCCCTTTCGAGAACAGCGCCGTACCGCCGAGCAGCGCGATGCCGAGATGAATCGACATCAGCGCCTGGGGCTGGTTGGCGGGAGGGGCAGCAGGGCCGGGCATGAGGTTCCTCGTCATCAGGGGGAGTGACAAAGCCGCCATCTCAGACGGCTCATCGGTTTACAGCGTTATCACGGCAACGTTATCGCGACGGCCTGAGCGGCAGCAGTCTGATCACGACAGCCTAGAGCGGCAGCCAGGCGAAGCGTGCCGCCAACAGCAACAGACTCGCCATGCTCAACCACAGCAGCGGGGCTGGCGAGTCGAGGGGGCGCGAGGGCTGACGCACGAAGGCGGGATAGCTGATGCGCACCAGTGCACAGACCAGCAGCCCCAGGCAGGCACCGCCCAGCACATCGCTGAGGTAGTGGACGCCAAGCGTGATGCGTGACAGGCCGACAAGCGTACAGGCGGCGATGGCTGCCCAGTAGATCCAGCGGCGTCGTGAGGATGGCTGGCGCTCGGCAATGAAGGCGGCGGCCAGTCCGAACACTGCCACGCTGCCGGCGGCATGGGCGCTGGGAAACGACATCGAGCCTTCCAGGAAGGCGGGGGTATCCGGGCGCGGGCGCTGGATCAGATACTTGAGCACGGTATTGGCGCTGGCGATCCCCAGCCAGGCGGCCGTCAGATGCAACCACACCGCGTGGCGGCCCTTGAGCAGCAGCCATACCAGCCACGGAGCCACGAGCGCCGCCAGGCCGGTGCCATCGGCGAGGCGAGACAGCCCCAGGCTTGCCTCGCGCAGCCAGTCCTGGGGCATCAGTGAGGTGAGGCTTGCGGCCAGCGAGGCGGCCACGCGGTCGATCCACCACGGCTCGGGATGGGCCAGCACCGCCAGGCTCATGGCGGGCACGCTGATCACCGCGAAGATCAGCAGTGCCATCGAGGCGAGCGGGAATTCGCCCTCGGGGTCGGGATGACGCAGCTGCCACCACAGACGCCGCCCGGAGGGGCTGCGACGCATGCGGCGAGCCAGCCAATGATAGAGGCGGCCCTCGCGGCCCAGCTGGCGGCGCAGGAAGGAGAAGGCGAAGGCACAGGCGATCAGTCCGCTGGCCAGGCCGACCAGCAGGCCATCGGCCCCTTCCGGCAGGGTGAACAGTGACTGCCAGGTCTGGCCCAGCAGATAGCCCGGCAGCAGGTAGGCCGGTGCCCAGGCCAGTGCCGAGAGACCATTGACCAGGAAGAAGCGTGCCGGCGGCATGTCGAGCATACCGGCGACCAGCGGGATGATCGGGCGCACCGGACCGACGAAGCGTCCGAAGGCGATCGACCAGCTGCCGTGGCGATGAAAGAACTGCTGACCGTGCTCGATCCACTCGGGATGGCGCGAGAAAGGCCAGCGGCCGGGCAGTTGATCGCGATAGCGGATGCCCAGCCAGAAACTCACGCCATCGCCGATGATGGCGCCCAGCGCCCCGGCGGCCAGCAGTATCGGCAGCGAGAGTTCGAGATGGCCGGCCAGTGAGGCACCGGCGGTGAGAATGACCACGCCCGGCACCAATAGGCCGATGATGGCGAGAGATTCAAGCAGTGAGACCAGGCCGATGACGGCGACAAGGGCTGCCGGGTGATCGCTCAGCGTGGTCATCAGGGTGTCGATCATCACGCTGGGATTCAGCCAATGCAGCAGTGACGCAAGGGTGTCGCTCATTCATTGAGATCCATCAGGGCAAGCTGGCTGGCCAGCAGGCGTTGCTCGAGTTTCTGGGTGGTGTCATCGGCCTTGTACGTCACCAGGCGCGCGCGGGCAATGATGGAGCCGGTTTCCGGCTGTGTGGCCGCTGCCAGCGCCGCGGTCAGGCGCTCGCGCATGATCAGCGCTCCGGCCTCGCCGGTATTGGGCAGCATCAGCCAGAAGGACGACTTGTCGCTGCGACACAGCAGGTCGCCCTGGCGCGAGACCTCCTGCATCACGTCGCAGGCCATCGCCAGGCATTCGACGCGCCTGTCTTCGCCGAACTGCTCGCCGAGCATGTCCAGTTGCGGCAGATAGACGACCAGAATGCTGAACGGTTGGTCCAGCGCCCGCGCACGCGCCGCCTCACTGATCAGTCGTTGCTGACCGGTACGCGCATTGAAGGCATTGCATTCGGTTTCCTCGCTGGCGGTCAGGCTCATGACACCTGCCTGCAGGCTGTTGATGACGAACGGCTGGCTGGCCACCAGCAGCAGACACAGGTAGCGCAGTACCTCGCCGAAGTTGTCTTCCTGCTGGCCCAATAGCCATAGCCACAGCGGTGCCAGCACCAGATTGAGCAACATCGCCGGTGCCAGGGGCAACAGCAGCAATGTCAGCACGCTGGGCAGCCCCAGCCACAGCGACATGCCCGGATAGGTGCCCGGCGCCTCGAGTGCCAGCATCAGATAGCTGGCGATCAGCGTCAGGTAGGAAGGCAGCGGCTGCTCATCATCGAGGTGATTGAGGCCGGCGGCAATCGCCATCAGCAGGGTAGCCAGCACGGGGGTCAGGATATGCTCGAAATCGCCGACCAGGTAGCGCCACAGGGCGTAGGTGGCGATCACCGCGGCGGCCAGCAGCATGATCAGTGTCTTGCGATTGGCGAGTTCCCGGCGCTCGCGATGGGCCAGACTGTGCAGAGGAGACATCAGTGATCATTCCCCCGCGACGGTGCCACGGCGACCTTGTCTGCCGCGCTGGCCTGTTTGAGGGTGCCTCGCCCGGCATCTGACGGGACGTTGTCTGTCGAGGTTTCGTCTGTTGAGGCATCGGCAGGCTTGCGAGGCAGTGGCGCCAGCAGGGTGATCGGCTGCGTTTCATCACTCAAATGGGCGCTGAGGCGCTTGAGGTCCAGCGCGCTGGGATCACTGTCGTTGAGGGGCTGCACGCGGGCGCGGACCGGCATCGCGAGATGCTCGATCAACTGGCGACGGCGCAGACTGGCCATGCGCTCGCCGCGGGTGACCAGCAGGACGGCCAGTGCCCCGTCATCGAGCTGGTAGCGGGTCTCATGCGGCAGCGCGGCACTGTCGAGGGTGTTCATCAGGCGACGGTTGGCCAGACGACCGGTCTTGACCGGTGCGAGCAGGATCAATTCGATATGGATCTCCTCGCGATCGGCACGGGCAATTTCCCGCGGCAGGTCGCGCATCAGCTGGTATTGTGACCAGATCGCGCGGCTGGAATCACGCCGGCCACGACGTTCCAGCTGCATCCAGACCTGCTGCTGGCGTCGCCCACCGATGGCACCGAGCGCCATCAGAGTCGCGGTGATGCCGATGCCAAGACTCAGCCAGTCGCTGCCCAGCTGGCTGAGCGCCACCCAGGTGGTGACCAGTCCGATCAGTGCGCAGGCCGGGGCCAGCCAGCGCGGGCGCGGATAGAGCAGCAGGACGGCGAAGCCCCACAGCCACATCAGGTGCTGTTGCGGGGCCAGCAATACCAGTGCACTCATGATCAGCGCGACGCTGAGCATCACCAGCGTGCGGAACCAGCGTAGGGTAAACAGCTCGTGGGCGAGAGAGACCACCAGCAACATCGTGCCGCCCACCGCCAGCAACAGGGCAGTGAGCGTCAGACCGATACTGATCTGTCGTGCCGCTTCCAGCAGCAGCAATACAGAGCCGAGCAGACAGACGAACTGACTGAGACGGACTTTGAACTTGATCTCCATGGTGACTTATATTGGCACCTTTGCCGTGGATGGCGCGAAATCGGCCGAATTCCCTGGCCGAACGGTCTGTGACGTGGGCATTGCCGACACGTTTGCAAGATGCGACGGTGCTCCGATCATGCAACGTCGCCTGCAATAATGGCAGCATACCCCAAACGGCGAGTGACACTAGTGTCTACGCCTCCAAGGCCTATACGGCTGGCCTTCGCATCAGGCCTTCACGTCAGGGCTTCATGGCGAAATGTCCCCCCGCGGCGCCCGGCGGATGATGTAATGAGCACGTGGACACTGACAACCAGCGAGATTAGGCACATGAGTGAGCAGGGCAAGCACGACACCACGGACGTCGTGGCGTACATGAATCGTCTGGGGCATGCAGCGCGCGCGGCAAGCGTCGTGATGCGTCGCGTTGACAGCGGCATCAAGAATCGTGCTCTGCAGACCATGGCGCGTCTGATCGATGAGCGTCGCGAGGCACTGGCGGAGGCCAACGCCGAGGACCTGACGCGTGCACGCGCCAATGGGCTCTCGGAGGCGATGGTCGATCGTCTCGCGCTGACGCCGGCGCGTATCGACGGCATGATCGAGGGGCTCGAGCAGGTCGCGGCGCTGCCGGACCCGGTCGGCGAGGTCGATGGTCTGCGCTCGCGTCCGAGCGGCATTCAGGTCGGCCACATGCGCGTGCCGCTGGGCGTGATCGGCATCATCTTCGAGTCACGTCCCAACGTGACCATCGAGGCGGCCAGCCTGTGTCTGAAGTCCGGCAATGCCTGCATCCTGCGCGGTGGCTCCGAGGCCGCGTCCAGCAACCGTGCGCTGAGCGAGATCATCAGCGAGGCATTGGTGCTCTCCGGGCTGCCAGCCACGGCAGTCCAGGTCGTCGCCACCACGGACCGCGCCGCGGTCGGTGAGCTGATCGCGATGCCCGAGTTCGTCGATGTCATCATCCCGCGCGGTGGCAAGAGCCTCATCTCGCGTATCTCGCGTGATGCGCGCGTGCCGGTCATCAAGCACCTCGATGGCATCTGTCACGTCTATATCGATGCCACGGCTGACCTGGCGATGGCGGTCCGGATCGCCGAGAACGCCAAGACCCACCGCTACGGCACCTGCAACACCATGGAGACCCTGCTGGTCGATGCGCCGGTTGCCGCCGAGGTCCTGCCGCGTATCGCCGAGCGTCTGGCGGCACATGAGGTCGAGATTCGTGGTTGCGAGCGCACCCGTGAAGTGCTGCCGCAGGCCGTGGCCGCCAGTGCGGAAGACTGGGATACCGAATACCTGGCACCGATTCTGGCGATTCGTGTCGTGGATGGCGTGGATGAGGCGATGGCGCATATCGAGCGTCACAGCTCCGGGCATACCGAGGCCATCATCACCGAGAACTATGCGCTGGCGCGCCGTTTCATGGCGGAAGTCGATTCCAGCTCGGTGATGGTCAACGCCTCCACCCGCTTCGCCGATGGCTTCGAATATGGCCTGGGCGCCGAGATCGGCATCTCCACCGACAAGCTGCATGCGCGTGGTCCGGTCGGGCTTGAGGGCCTGACGACCCGCAAGTACATCGTGTTCGGTGATGGGCAGATTCGCCAGTGAAGGACCATGTCTCACCCGCCAAGGGGCAGGTCGCGCCCGAGCAGACCTTGACGAACGAGCAGGCCCTGTCCCCCGAGGCGCTGGAGGACACCCAGCGCCCCTTGAATGCCGATGGTCTCGCGCAGGAGCGTGAGGCCGTGCATCACGACACCGAGTCGGCACATGACTCGCGTTCAAGGACTGACACGGCAGCGGAGCCGAGCTTCGAGGGCTGTCTCGGCCCGGTGCCGCGTGTCGCCATGCTCGGCGGTACCTTCGATCCCATTCATCACGGCCATCTGCGCAGTGCCATCGAGCTGCGCGAAGCGCTGGGGCTGGACCATGTACTGCTGGTGCCTTCGCATCAGCCGCCGCATCGCGCCGCGCCCGGCGTCAGCAGTGATCAGCGTCTGGCGATGCTGGAAGCCGCGATAGAGGGAGAGCCGGGTCTCAAGGCCGATGGGCGTGAGTTGCTGCGCGATGGCCCCTCCTACAGTGCCGACACCCTGGCCAGTCTACGTGCCGAATATGGCCCGCAGGCGCGGCTGGTGATGGCGATCGGCCATGACGCCTTCCTCAAGCTCGGGGACTGGCATGCCGCCGATCGTCTGTTCGATGAAGCCCACGTGGTGGTGATCGAGCGGCCTGACCATGATGCACCGCTGCCCCGGGCGCTCGAAGCGCTGATCCAGGGGCGCGAGGTCGACTCGGTGGCGGCCTTGATGGCGCGCCCGGGCGGCCACCTGTTGCGCCTGTCATTGCCGACGCGCATGGCCATCAGTGCCACCTTCGTGCGTGAGCGCCTCGCGCTGGGTGACAGCGTGCGCTACCTGTTGCCGGAAGCGGTGATCCGTCATATCGAGGCGCATGGCCTCTATTGTCCGTCCTCGTCCTGAAGTGTCCGTCATCGACCTGAGCCCGTAATCGAACTGAACCCATCACTGAGCTGAGCCCATCATCAAGCTGAGCGTTGTGGCTCTGAACGTCATGTCGCGTGCGAGCGTGGCATCATGAGAGAGTGCGCCGGCGCAGTGATCCCGCATCGCCGTGCGTGGCGCCACTTTGGCGAGTAAATGACGATGCCCATAGGCGCGCGCATCGCCAACGGGTAGAATGCGCCCCCTGCCGAACAAACTCCCGAGGAATCATGCAGACCGAAGCTCTTAAAAACCTGGTTGTCGACGCCCTTGAAGAACTCAAGGCCCAGGAAATCAGCGAGATCAATGTCTCCAAGCTGACCAGCGTCACCGATGTGATGGTGATCGCGACCGGTACGTCCAGCCGCCATATCTCCGCGTTGGCCAACAACGTGCAGGTCACCGTGAAAGAAGCCGGCGTCAAGCCGCTGGGCTGTGAAGGCGACAACGGTTCCGACTGGGTGCTGCTGGATCTGGGCGATGTCGTCGTCCACGTCATGCTGGCCGAAACCCGTGCCCTGTACGACCTCGAGCGCCTGTGGAGCGATCTGCCCCGCGAAACGCGTGAAGAGTACGAGCAGAGCCATTGATCCTGCCAGCCTGACCCGACGGGTTGCTCGTCGGGGCATGCCAACCGCGCGTTGTGTCCTTGCCGGTCGCGATGTCGCGGGCAGGGAGTATCCGATGGAAGGACCGCGGGCTTGCCCGTCGTTCTGACACAGCACGGGACAGGACATGAAGATCCGAGTTTTGGCGGTCGGGCAGAAGATGCCGGACTGGGTGGAGAAGGGTAGCCGGGAATATCTCAAGCGCATGCCGCGGGATTTTTCGCTTGAGTTCATCGAGCTGGCGCCCGGCAATCGCGGCAAGAATGCGGACATCGCCCGTGCCATGGCCAGTGAAGGCGATCGGATGCTTGAAAAACTCAAGGGAAATGAACATGTTGTCGCCCTTGATGTCCTAGGTAAGGCCTGGAGTACCGAGCAGCTTGCCCAGCATGCCGATGATTGGCGGCTGGGAGGGCGAGACGTGGCCATCCTCATCGGTGGCCCGGATGGGCTCGACCCACGCCTGCTGGCACGTGCCGATCAGCGCTGGTCGCTCTCGGCACTGACGCTGCCGCACCCCCTGGTGCGCATCGTGCTGGCGGAACAGCTTTACCGCGCCTGGACATTGCTGGTCGGGCACCCCTATCACCGGTAAGCGCCTGCCGCTTGCGACACGACACTGGTTGCGAGACCCGCCATGCGCCAACGCCGGGCGACGATAAAGAATCCTCAACAGGAAGTGCGGATCTTTCGCCTTCGCAGCATCGTGGCTGCCGGCCTTGTGCTGGTGCTGGCCGGGTGTCTGCTGGCGCGGCTGCTCTTCCTGCAGGTCGTGGAACACGACATCTATACGACGCGCTCGGACAAGAACCGTGTGCGTGTCGAGCCCTTGCCGCCCACGCGCGGCTTGATCTATGACCGCAATGGTCAGCTGCTCGCCGAAAACCGCCCCAACTACAATCTCACCATCGTGCGCGAACGCGCCGGTGATCTCGAGACGACGCTTGAGCGCCTGGTCGAGATTCTCGATCTGCCGCCCGATGAAGTCGAAGACTTCAAGGAACGCTCGCGTCAGCGTCAACGTCCCTATCAGCCCGCCCTGTTGATGAGTGAGTTGAGTCAGGAGCAGATCGCACGTCTGGCCGTCAATCGCTATCGTCTGCCCGGCGTCGAGGTCGAGGCGCAGCTGCTGCGCTACTACCCGGATGCCAAGCCGTTGTCGCATACCCTGGGGTATGTGGGGCGCATCAATCAGGCTGAGCTCAAGACCCTCGACAAGGGCAACTATTCGGGCACCCACTTCATCGGCAAGACCGGTATCGAGCGCTTCTATGAAGAGGCGCTGCACGGTCAGGCGGGCCTGCGCAAGGTGGAAACCAATGCGCGGGGTCGCGTGCTGCGTGAGCTGTCGCGGATCGATCCGGTGCCGGGCAAGGACCTGACGCTGACCATCGACCGCGGTCTGCAGGATCTCGCCTATCGGCTGCTCAAGGGGCGACGTGGTGCCATCGTGGCCATCGAGCCCGAGACGGGCGACATTCTGGCGATGGCCTCCGTGCCGGGCTTCAACTCCAACGAGTTCGTCACCGGCATCAGCGTCAAGAGCTATCGCGCGCTGCAGAATGATATCGACCTGCCGCTGTTCAATCGTGCCATTCGCGGCCAATACCCGCCGGCCTCGACCGTGAAGCCCTTCATGTCGCTGGCGGGGCTGGAGAACGGTGCCATCACCACCAGCACCACCTTCTACGATCCCGGCTATTTCCAGCTGCCCAATGACAGCCACAAGTATCGCAACTGGCTGCGCTGGGGGCATGGGCGCGTCAACATGCGGCGTGGCATTGCGGTGTCCAATGACACCTTCTTCTACAACGTCGCCTACCGTCTGGGGATCGATCGCATCAGCGAGTACATGCACAAGTTCGGCTTCGGTGAGCAGATGGCGCTGGACGTGCAGGGCGCGCTGCCCGGCCTGATGCCGTCCAAGGAATGGAAGCGCAATCGCTACGACAAGCCCTGGTACCCCGGCGAGACCATCTCCATCGGTATCGGTCAGGGCTACTGGCTTGCCACGCCGTTGCAGCTCGCCTCGGCGGAGGCCGTGCTGGCCAATCGTGGCCGACACGTGACGCCTCACCTGGCCAAGCGCATCGGTGACGAGACGGTGTTGCTGCCCCGAAGCGAGGAAAAGCCGGATGTAGTGCTGGACAACCCGGCGTGGTGGGACGATGTCATCGCCGCGCTCGAGGACGTGGTCAGCGGACGAGAAGGTACGGCGCGCAAGTATGTCGGCCCCGGGCTCAAGTACCGCATGGCCGGCAAGTCCGGTACCGCGCAGGTCTTCACCCTCGGTCAGGACCAGAAATACAACGGCAAGGAGCTCGCGGAGCGTCTGCGTGACCACGCCCTGTTCGCCGCCTTTGCGCCGGTCGAGCATCCGGAGATAGCCGTTTCCGTGGTGATCGAGAACGGCCAGGGTGGCAGCTCCGTGGCAGGTCCGATGGCGCGCGCCGTCACCGATTACTGGCTGTTGCCGCGCATTGATCCCGAGGCGCGTGAGGCGGCGCTTACGCTGGCTGCCGCTCTGGCACCCCCGGAAGTACCGGCGGGCGAGGGTGAGCAAGGAGAGAATGATGCCGACTGATTACCAGCGCTCGATGCGAGGTGTAGGGGGAGATCTCAGTCATCGCCGCCGCACCAGTCTGTGGGAGCGTATCCACCTCGACCCCTGGCTGTTGCTGTTGCTGCTGGCCGTGCTCGGCTGCGGGCTGATCGTGCTCTACAGTGCCAGCGGCCAGGATATCGACTTCACGCTGCGCCAGGCCTCACGCCAGGCGCTGGCACTGGTGATCATGATCGGGCTTGCCCAGCTGTCACCCGCAACGCTTTATCGCTGGGCGCCGGTCGTCTATGGCGCCGGCTTCCTGATGCTGGTGGCGGTGGAGGTGCTGGGGGATGTCGGCATGGGCGCCCAGCGCTGGCTGGTCATTCCCGGGGTGGTGCGCTTTCAGCCCTCTGAGCTGATGAAGCTGGCAATGCCGATGATGGTGGCCTGCTGGCTCGGGCAGCGCCCGTTGCCCCCTCGCTGGCGCGACCTGGCCATCTGCGCCGTGATCATCGTCGCGCCGGTGCTGCTGATCGCGCGCCAGCCGGACCTCGGCACCTCGTTGCTGGTGGCGGCGGCGGGCGTGTTCGTGATCCTGCTGGCAGGGCTTTCCTGGAAGCTGATCGCCTTCTTCGGCGCCTTGATCGCCTCGGCATTGCCACTTCTGTGGATGGTGATGCACGACTATCAACGCCGCCGTGTGCTGACATTCCTCAATCCGGAGTCTGACCCGCTCGGCGCGGGTTGGAACATCATCCAGTCCAAGACGGCCATCGGCTCGGGCGGCATCTTCGGCAAGGGCTATACCCTGGGGACCCAGTCCCAGCTCGAGTTCCTGCCGGAGCGCCATACCGACTTCATCGTCGCGGTCATCGGGGAGGAATTCGGCCTGATCGGCATGAGCTTCTTCCTGGGGCTCTACGTGCTGATCGTGCTGCGCGGGCTGGTGATGTCCAACAATGGCCAGGACAGTTTTGCACGGCTGACGGGGGGCGCGATCATCCTGACGTTCTTCGTCTACGTCTTCGTCAACATCGGCATGGTATCGGGTATCTTGCCGGTCGTTGGCGTCCCGTTGCCGCTGGTCAGTTATGGTGGGACCTCCAGCGTGACCTTGTTGGCAGGCTTCGGTATTCTCATGAGCATTCATACCCACCGGCGCCTATTGTCGCGATGACGTGGCGGCCAGTTGCCGAGTGGCAAGGACATTCGCGAGCCAAGCTCGCAGACAGGCAAGGAGAGAGTCGATGACGGTGATCAATGCGCGTGGGCGACGTCTGAAGCACTGGGGCGCAGCCCTGGTGATGGTGGCACCGCTGCTGGGAATGTCAGGCATGGCCAAGGCGGCGCCTGATGGCTTCGCCCCGGCGACTCACCCGGAAACGGCCAAGCTGGTCGACGAACTGGTGGCCAAGGGGCTGGATCGCGATCGCGTGACTGAGCTGATGAACCAGGCCGATTACAGCCAGAAAGTGCTGGATGCCATGTCGCGCCCGGCGGAAGGTCATCTGCGCTGGGACCAGTACCGCGCCATCTTCATGAAGGAATCCCGCATCGAGGCCGGGGTGAAGTTCATCGCCGAGCATCGCGAGACCTTCGACCGTGCCCAGGCCGAGTATGGCGTGCCACCGGAAGTCATCGCCGCGATCATCGGCGTCGAGACCTTCTTCGGCAAGCACACCGGCACCCATCGGGTGATCGATTCGCTCTCGACGCTGGCCTTCGATCATCCGCGACGTGGCACCTTCTTCCGGGGTGAACTGGCCGCCTTCCTGCAGCTGACCCTGGAGCAGGGCATCGACCCGCTCTCGATCAAGGGCTCCTATGCCGGCGCGATGGGCTATCCGCAGTTCATCCCCACCAGTTATCAGGCCTATGCGGTCGATTTCGATGGTGATGGCGTGCGGGATCTGTGGCATAACCCAGTCGATGCCATCGGCAGTGTCGGCAACTACTTCGCGCGTCATGGCTGGAAGGCCGGTGCGCCGGTGGTCAGCGCCGCGGATGGCCCCGGCACTCCGCCGTCCTCCGTCACCTTCAACAAGACCAAAAAGCCGTACATGAGCGTTTCCGCGCTCGAGGCGGCCGGTGTCCAGGTGGCAGGCGACGTGGCCGGCAATACCCAGGTGATTCCGTTGGCGCTGGACCTGAAGCAGGGCTATCGCTACGCCGTTGGTTACGACAACTTCTACGTCATCACGCGCTACAACCACAGCCACATGTATGCGATGGCCGTGGATGAGCTGTCCCGGGCGATCAAGCGTCGTCTCGAGGACGGAGGTGCGGGATGAGCTGGTCACGCGCGCTACCGCTGACCCTTGCGCTTGCCCTGCTGGCCGGGTGTGCCAGCAGTGGGGGTGGCACCCAGGTCAGTGATGGTGCCTCGGCGAGCACGGGCAAGAAGGCCGGCAAGAATGGGCGTTACGAGATGGACAGCGATGCCTATCCCGATGATGCGCCGGATGTCTCGGCAGTGCCCGATGAAGTGCCCCGTGTCGAACCCTATACCCGCAGCGGCAACCGCAGCGAGTATGAGGTATGGGGCAAGACGTATCACGTGATGGATGATCCGCGCGGTTACGTGGCCGAGGGCACTGCTTCCTGGTACGGCAAGAAGTTTCATGGCTACGCCACCGCCAGTGGCGAGATCTATGACATGTACACCATGACGGCGGCTCACAAGTCGCTGCCATTGCCGACCTATGCGCGTGTCACCAATCTGGACAACGGCAAGCAGGTCATCGTCAAGGTCAACGATCGCGGCCCCTTCCATGAAGACCGTCTGATCGACCTGTCCTACAGCGCGGCGTGGCGACTGGACATGCTGGGCCATGGCACCGGGCATGTGCGTGTCGAGACCCTCGATGCCACGACCTGGAAGCCGGGCCCGAGCCCGACCCAGGGCACGGCTGAATCCGAGCGCCTGCTGGCGCGCAGCCAGGCGGTACGCCGCGAGCAGGGCATTGCCGGACTTGACGAGATGGAGGCAACTGCCGGTTCCGTGGCCTCGAGCGCTTCTGGCGCGAGCGTTGCCGCCAAGCCCGTGGTAGCCTCTGCTGCGCCGAGCAGCACGTCCTCCGTGGCGAACGGGGAAGCTACCTTCCTGCAGGTTGCGGCGGTCAGTGATCTGAGCAAGGCCGACAGCATTCGCGCCAGCGTCAGCTCCCGTCTGGGACGACCGACCCGCGTGCTGGGTAGCGGCGACCTCTACAAGGTTCAGGTCGGCCCGCTGGAAGACAATGTCCGTATTGAATCGCTCAAGTCGGCGCTGGCCGATGCTGGCTATGCCGGAGCCTTCAGCGTCACGGCAGAGCGATAAGGGCCGCAGGCCCGTTTTCATCCATCATGCGCTTCGTGAAGAGGCGCAACATGGCCGAGGCGCAAGCCTCGGCTTATGCATGAGTGTCAAAGAGATTCCAACATGTCCCTGAAAGCCCGACTTCTTCCTCTTCGGCGTCGATTCTCCGCGCTGATGGCGGCCAGCGGCATTGCGCTGTTCGCAGGCGTTGCCGCCACCCCGGCCCATGCCATCGAGACGGATACCCTGATTCCGGCGGCACCGCAGCTGGCGGCATCTTCCTGGATCCTGATGGATGCCAATTCCGGGCGCATCCTGGTCGAGCACAACGCCGACAAGCGCCTGCCGCCGGCCAGTCTGACCAAGATGATGACGGCCTACCTGGTCGAGAGCGAGATCGACGACGGCAAGCTGAGCCCGGACGAAGACGTGCGCATCAGCGTCAATGCCTGGAAGACTGGTGGCTCGCGCATGTTCATCCGCGAAGGCACCAGTGTCACCGTCGATGACCTGCTGCACGGTGTCATCATCCAGTCCGGCAACGACGCCAGCGTCGCGCTGGCCGAGCGCATCGGCGGCAGCGAGGGCTCCTTTGCCGACCTGATGAACCAGCACGCCAAGCGTCTGGGCATGAAGAACACCCACTACATGAACGCTACTGGCCTTCCGCACGCGGAGCATTACTCCACGGCGCACGACCTGGCGATTCTGGCGCGTCGCATCATCAAGGATTATCCGGATCACTACGAGATCTATTCCCAGAAGTACTTCACCTGGAATGGCATCAAGCAACCGAACCGCAACAAGCTGCTGTGGCGTGACAAGGACGTCGATGGCCTGAAGACCGGCCACACCGAAGAAGCCGGCTACTGCCTGGTGGCATCCGCCAAGAAGGAAGATACCCGCCTGATCAGTGTCGTGATGGGGACCAAGTCCGAAGAGGCGCGTGCGCAGGAATCCCAGAAGCTTCTGACCTACGGCTTCCGCTACTTCGAGAGCAAGAAGCTCTATGACAAGGGCGCGGTACTCAATCAGGCGCGTGTCTGGGGTGGCGAGAAGGACCAGGTGCGTCTGGGCATGGCTCAGGATGTCTTCCTGACCGTGCCGAGTGGCCAGGCTGACAAGCTGACCGCGCGTCTTGATCTCAAGGACACCATCAAGGCCCCGGTTCAGGCCGGCGAGCAGTACGGTACCCTGCAGATCAAGCTGGACGACAAGGTGCTGGCCGAAGAGCCGCTGGTCGCACTGGAGCCGGTGGAGCAGGGCGGTCTGTTCAAGCGTCTGTGGGATGCCCTGATGCTGTTCTTCCACGGCCTGTTCAACTGAGTCAGTCGTCTGGTTGCGTGAAGTGACGCGGCCGATGACATGATTCAGTGATGGAAGTGGGGCGCGCGCTGGCGGTGCCAGGCGCGCGCCCCTGAATATCGCGGTCGTGTACTCAACAAAGGGCGATCCGGCTGACGGATCGCCCTTTGTTGAGTAGAATGGTCGGAAATAGAGTTACCTGAAGGGCTATCCCCATGGCCAAGACGCCAGCAGCTGGTGGGCAGACGCCCCCGAAGATTGAATTCCCGTGTGATTTCTCCCTCAAGATCGTCGGCACCGCCGCAGAAGATCTCGTCGAAGTGGTCTGCAATATCCTGGAAGTGCATGCGCCGGGCTTCGATGCGACGGCCATCACCTGGCAGGACAGCAAGAACGGCAACTATCGCAGCATCCGTGTGGTGATCCGTGCCACCGGTACCGATCAGCTGGATGCGCTGCACCGTGACCTCAAGGCCACCGGTCGCATCCATATGGTGCTGTGATCCAGGCATGAAACGCTGGATTTCCTTGTCTTGCGCCTTGATGACAGGAGCGCATGCATGAACACGATTCACGTCTACCACCTCGGCCTCAAGGCCTATGATGAAGTGTGGTCGGCCATGCGCCACTTCACTGATACGCGTGCGGCCGATGCGCCTGACGAGCTGTGGGTGGTGGAGCACCCGCCCGTCTTTACCCAGGGCCAGGCGGGCAAGCCGGAGCATCTTTTGATGCCGGGCGACATTCCGGTGGTGCAGACCGACCGTGGCGGGCAGGTGACCTATCATGGGCCCGGCCAGCTGGTGCTCTACCCGCTGCTCAACGTCAAGCGGGGTGGCATCGGCGTTCGCCAGCTGGTGACGGCGCTGGAAGAGACGGTAGTGGCGGCGATGGCCGAGCATGGCATCGAGGCCTATCCACGTCCGGACGCGCCTGGCGTCTATGTAAAGAAGTCGGCGCAGCGTGGCGATGACCCGCGTCGTTCGATGGAAGAGGCCAAGATCGCCTCGCTGGGACTGCGCATCCGGCGTGGTTGCAGCTTCCATGGCGTGGCGATCAATCTGGACATGGACCTCGCGCCCTTCGGGCGCATCAATCCCTGCGGCTATGCCGGCATGGCGATGACCCAGCTGCGCGATCTCGTTCGCGCACCGGTGGATCTCGCCAGCGAGCGTGACCGCCTGGTGCGTTGTCTGGGCGCAAGCCTGGGCGATGTGACCCTGACTCCGGTGAGCGGCCTGCCCGCGGCACTGGCTGACATTTCTCGAACAGCAGGACAGAACTGATGACCGAGACCATCGCTACCACGAAGCCCGCTCCCTCCGCTGCTCCTGCCCGCAAGGAGCGTGGCGTGAAGCTGCGCGGCGCCGAGAAGGTTGCCCGCATTCCGGTCAAGGTGATTCCCACCGAGACCTTGCCCAAGAAGCCTGACTGGCTGCGTGTGCGCATGCCGGCCTCGCCGGAAGTCACGCGCATCAAGCAGACGCTGCGCAAGCACGGCCTGCACACGGTCTGTGAAGAAGCCTCGTGCCCGAACTTGGGCGAGTGCTTCAGCGGCGGCACCGCAACCTTCATGATCATGGGTGACATCTGCACCCGTCGTTGCCCATTCTGCGACGTGGCCCACGGTCGTCCCAACGCGCTGAACGCCGACGAGCCGCGCGAGCTGGCCGAGGCCATCGCCGAGATGCGCCTGAATTACGTCGTCGTGACCTCCGTCGACCGTGATGACTTGCGCGACGGTGGCTCCAACCACATCGCCGAGTGCATCCGCGAGATTCGCGAGAAGTGCGATGGCACCGAGATCGAAGTGCTGGTACCGGACTTCCGTGGCCGCATGCAGGTCGCGCTGGACGTGCTCGAGCAGACGCCGCCGGACGTCTTCAACCACAACCTGGAAACCGTGCCGAGCCTTTACCGTCGCGTGCGTCCGGGGGCCGACTACCAGTGGTCACTGGATCTGCTCAAGGGCTACAAGGAGCGTCGTCCGGAAGTGAAGACCAAGTCCGGTCTGATGCTGGGTGTCGGCGAGACTGATGAGCAGGTGCTCGAGGTCATGCAGGACCTGCGCAACCACGGCGTCGACATGCTGACCCTGGGTCAGTACATGCAGCCGTCGCGCAACCACCTGCCCATCGATCGTTGGGTGCACCCGGACACCTTCGACTGGCTCGGCCAGAAGGCGCGCGAGATGGGCTTCTCGCATGTCGCCTCCGGCCCGCTGGTGCGCTCTTCCTATCACGCCGACAAGCAGGCGCACGGTGTGGAAGTGAAGTAAGCCGCACTGCTGACATGCCGTCAGCTGCCTTAACGAAAAAAAACCGCCATGGAGCTCGTCTCCATGGCGGTTTTTTCATGTGGCTTGCGCCGTCAGGAGGCTATGTTCATTGCTCGGTCGCCAGCGGCAGGCAGGCCACGCTGTGCCCGGGGATGGGCTCCATCGGTGCGCTGAAGTGCGCATTGAGCTCCGGCAGCAGCTCGCGCACGAAGCGCAGGAACAGCTCGGTGACCGGCGTGGGGTAGCGGTCCTTGGGGTAGACGGTGCACCAGCTGCGTCTGAGCGGGAAGCCCGGCAGAGAGGGCGAGGCCAGCAGGCCTGAGGCCAGCTCGAGCTGAACCGACAGTCGCGGCAGGATCGCCACGCCCAGGTGCGCCATCACGCCTTGCTTGATGGCCTCATTGGAGCCCAACTCGAGCGTATGGCGCAGCGAGACGCGCTCGCGTGCGGCGAACTCCTCGAAGGCGGTACGCGTGCCGGAACCGGGTTCACGCATCAGCATGTAGTACTGCGCGAGGTCTTCCAGGGTGATGCCCTTGACCTCCAGCAACGGATGACCGGGCCAGACCACGGGGATCAGCTCGTTGTCGAGAATCGGCATGAAGGCCAGGTTGGCGTCGTCCGGCACCATGCCCATGATCACCAGGTCATCGCGCCGCTCGGCGAGGCGCTCAAGCGCCTGACCGCGATTGCAGACGCGCAGGCGCACCGACACTTCCGGATACCGTGCCCGAAAGCGCGCCAGGATATGCGGCACCACGTACTGTGCCGTTGAGACGGCCGCCAGATTCAGCTCACCGCGGATGGTGCCGGCAATCTCCGACAGCTCCATCTGCAGGCTCGAGACCTCGCCGAAGATCGACTGCACCGAGTTCGCCAGGGCATCAGCCGCCGGCAGGATATGCAGCGTCTTGCCGGCATATTTGAACAGCGATTGCTCGAGTGCCTGCTCCAATTGACGAATCTGGGCACTGACGGCGGGTTGCGTCAGGCCAAGTTGCTCGGCCGCACGGGAGTAGGACTGCTGGCGATGAACCGCTTGGAACACCTGTAACTGTCTGAAAGTTAAGCGATTCAACAAGTTTGGACGCGACATGACACACCCAGTCATAAGGTTTTACTTATAGATTGGCAAAAAAATATCAACTTTTCTATTGGTCTCTCGCTGGGTAGCGTGGAACGCATGCTACCTCGTGTCTGTCAGCGCCGTTGTCGCGTCTGGCGGTCAATGACAAGCGCACGACCAGAGCACCACAACAAGATCACGCGTCACGTCCGGGAGAGTCACCATGTTTCGCAAGTTGCTGATTGCCAACCGAGGGGAAATCGCAGTGCGCATTGTACGCGCCTGTGCCGAGATGGACATCCGCTCAGTCGCTGTCTACACCGAACCTGACCGTTTCTCCTTGCACGTCAAACGCGCCGATGAAGCGCATTTCATCGGCGAAGACCCGCTGGCCGGCTATCTGGATGCCCGCCGCCTGGTCGATCTCGCGCGCGAGACCGGCTGTGACGCCATCCATCCGGGCTACGGATTCCTGTCGGAGAACGCCGAATTCGCGGCCATCTGTGAAGCGGCGGGTATCGCCTTCGTGGGGCCGGCCAGCAGTGTCATCGCCCGCATGGGTGACAAGACCCAGGCCCGCGATGCCATGAAGGCGGCCGGCGTGCCGGTGACGCCGGGCTCGGCCGGCAATCTGGCCGATGTCGAGGAAGCGCTGAGTGTCGCCGAGCAGGTCGGCTACCCCGTCATGCTCAAGGCTACCTCAGGCGGTGGGGGGCGCGGTATCCGGCGTTGTGATGATGCTCATCAGCTTGAGCAGGCCTGGGGGCGCGTGATCTCGGAAGCCACCAAGGCCTTCGGCAGTGCCGATGTGTTCCTCGAGCGTTGCGTGGTCGACCCGCTGCATATCGAGGTGCAGATTCTGGCTGACAATCACGACAACGTGATTCATCTGTTCGAGCGTGACTGCTCCATCCAGCGTCGCAATCAGAAGCTGATCGAGATCGCCCCCAGTCCGCAGCTCACACCGGAGCAGCGCTCCTACGTCGGTGAGATGGCGGTACGTGCCGCCCGCGCCGTCGGCTATCGCAATGCCGGTACCGTGGAGTTTCTGGTCAAGGGCAACGAGATCTACTTCATGGAGATGAACACTCGCGTGCAGGTGGAGCACACCATCAGCGAGGCCATCACCGGCGTGGACATTGTCCGTGAGCAGATCCGCATCGCCTGGGGCCACAAGCTGGCCTTCCGTCAGGAAGACATTCGCCATCACGGCTATGCCATCCAGTTCCGCATCAATGCCGAGGACCCCAAGAACGACTTCCTGCCAAGCTTCGGACGCATCACGCGCTACTACGCGCCGGGCGGGCCTGGCGTGCGTACCGATACCGCGATCTATACCGGCTACACCATCCCGCCGTATTTCGATTCCATGTGTCTGAAGCTCATCGTGTGGGGGCTGACCTGGGAAGAGGTCATCAACCGTGGTTCACGTGCCCTCAATGACATGCGTCTGCAGGGCGTCAAGACCACGGCGCCGTACTATCAGGAAATCCTCAAGCACCCTGATTTCCGCAACGCACACTTCGATACCGGCTTTGTGGCTGCCCACCCGGAATTGACCCAGTACTCGGTCAAGCGCCTGCCGGAGCAGACAGCGCTGGCGATCGCGGCGGCCATCGCGGCCCATGCCGGTCTCTGATGCGTACCTGATGCCCCTGATGTCGTGAATCTTCCCTGAGCTTCCCCCGGTTCACGTAGCCAACAATTAAAAGGACCCCAGACATGACAGCTGCAACCCCCAACACCAACGCCGTCGATCATGCCGATCGCGTCAAGGTCACCGAAGTCGTGCTGCGCGATGGCCACCAGTCATTGATCGCGACCCGCATGCGCACCGAGGATATGCTGCCGATTGCCGCGCGCCTCGATCAGGCCGGTTTCTACAGCCTCGAAGTGTGGGGCGGCGCGACCTTCGATGCCTGCGTGCGTTTCTTGAAGGAAGACCCCTGGGCGCGCCTGAAGGCGCTCAAGGAAGCCATGCCCAACACCCCGCTGCAGATGCTTCTGCGCGGCCAGAACCTGCTCGGCTATCGTCACTACGCCGATGATGTGGTGGAGGCCTTCGTCGAGCGCGCCGCGGCAGGTGGCATCGATATCTTCCGTGTCTTCGATGCCCTGAATGACCTGCGCAACATGGAAACCGCCATGCGCGCGGTCAAGAAGGCCGGCAAGCACGCCCAGGGCACCATCTGCTACACCGTAAGCCCGGTGCATACGCTGGAGATGTATGTCGAGCAGGCGCGCAAGCTGGTCGAGATGGGGGCCGATTCCATCGCCATCAAGGACATGGCCGGCCTGCTGACGCCGTACGCCACCTATGATCTGGTCAGCGCGCTGGTCGAGGCGGTCGAGGTACCGATCCACCTGCACAGCCACGCCACGGCAGGCCTGGCGCCGCAGTGCCAGATCAAGGCCGTCGAGGCGGGCTGTCGCCACATTGACACCTGCATCTCGGCCTTCGCCGGCGGCACCAGCCATCCGGCCACCGAATCCTTCGTGGCCTCGCTGCGCGGCACCCAGTGGGATACCGGCCTTGAGCTGGAGTCGCTGCGTGAGATCGGCGATTACTTCCACGAGGTACGCCGCAAGTATTCGGCCTTCGAGAGCGAATTCACCCGTGAGGATGTCTCGGTCCAGATCAGCCAGATCCCCGGCGGCATGATGTCGAACCTGGCCAGCCAGTTGAAGGAGCAGAACGCCCTGGAGCGCATCCGCGAGGTCTTCGATGAGATTCCGCGTGTGCGTGCCGATCTCGGCTATCCGCCGCTGGTCACTCCGACCTCGCAGATCGTCGGCACCCAGGCGGTACTCAACGTGCTGACCGGCGAGCGCTACAAGAGCATCACCAATGAAGTGAAGCGCTACCTGCAGGGCGGCTATGGCCAGGCGCCGGCACCCGTCAATGAAGAAGTCCGCTCGCGTGCCATCGGCAATGCGCCGGTGGAAGTCGGGCGCCCGGCCGACCTGCTCACCCCGGAGATGACGCGCCTCACCGACGAGCTGGGCGAGCTGGCCGAGTCCCCCGAGGACGTGCTGACCTTCGCCATGTTCCCGGAACTGGGACGTGACTTCCTCAGTGAGCGTCGCGCCGGCACCCTCACGCCGGAAGTCATTCCCCAGGGCGAGGCGGAGCGTCCGGTGACCTCTGGCGTGCCGACCGAATTCGTCATCGACGTGCACGGCGAGTCCTACGCGGTGCAGATCACCGGTGTCGGCGGTGCCAAGGGCAGCAAGCGTCACGTCTACCTGACCCTGGACGGCATGCCGGAAGAGGTGGTGTTCGAGGCCAAGGACGATTACGTGGCAGGCGGCCAGAGCGGCGGACGTGCCAGCGCCTCGGCGCCGGGCCATGTCACCACCGCGATGCCGGGCAACATCGTCGAGGTGCTGGTCGCGGTCGGTGACAGCGTCACCGCGGGTCAGTCGGTGCTGATCAGTGAGGCGATGAAGATGGAGACCGAGATCGCCGCGCGTGTCGACGGTACCGTCAAGGCCATTCATGTCGTGCGTGGCGATCGTGTGACGCCGGGGGAAGTGCTGATCGAGATCGCGTGATGCCAGCGGCGGCGAGGTTGCAAAATCTGGTCACCGTCACCATCTGACAGCTATACGATCACTAGGGGCGGCCGGGCACCTTCGAGGCCCTGCCGTCCTTTTTTGCGGAAGGACCGACATGGCAACACATTTCGAGCAGGTTCCCGGCCTGAGTGAGCAGATCGACCCGGCCACCCGTGGTTACGTCTTCAACCAGACCATGCTGCGCATCAAGGACCCCGAGCGCAGCCTGGATTTCTACACCCGCGTGCTGGGCATGCGTCTGGTACGCAAGCTCGACTTCCCGGAGATGCAGTTCAGCCTTTATTTCCTTGCCTATCTGGATGACGATCAGGCCAGCGAAGTGCCCGGTGATGATCTGAAGCGCACCACCTACACCTTCGGGCGTGAGGCGATGCTGGAGCTGACCCATAACTGGGGCACCGAGAACGACCCGGACTTCGCCTATCATGACGGCAATGCCCAACCGCAGGGCTTCGGCCATATCGGGGTCAGCGTGCCGGATGTCTACGCGGCTGCCGAGCGTTTCGAGTCGCTGGGCGTCGAGTTCGTCAAGCGCCCCGACGATGGCAAGATGAAGGGTCTGGCCTTCGTGAAGGACCCTGATGGCTACTGGATCGAGATCCTGCGCGCCGATACCTTCGAGCGTCAGGCCAACGGCGAAGCCTGAAGCAGGCCGCTGCCGTAAGAGAACCGCCACCATCGGCATGCCCGGGGTGGCGGTTTTCGTTTATACGTAACCATACGTTGCAGGGGTGTCAGCGGCATCCGCTTGCTGCAATGATGATGTCTGACTGACACTCGCAAGGCGTTCATCATTGATGGCCTTCGAGATCGATCGCCCATGACGAAAGAGGAGACAGCTATGTCGGAGAATGCACAGCGGTTGAGCGGCAAGGTGGCAGTAGTCAGTGGGGCTTCACGCGGGATCGGTGCCGGGATCGCGCAGCGTCTGGCGGAGGACGGCGCTCTCGTCATCGTCAACTATCGCAGCGACAGTGATGGCGCCTTGCAGGTCGTGAAGGATATCGAGTCACGGGGTGGCAAGGCGACCGCCGTAAAGGCCGATGTCGGTGTCAGCAGTGACGCGGCACAATTGTTCACGCAAGCCCTGCACCTGTATGGCGGAGTGGATATCCTAGTCAACAATGCCGGCATGAGCATCTACAAGCCCATCGCCGAATTCACGGATGACGACTTCGCCAAACTGATGCAGGCCAATCTGACCGGTTCCTTCAATCTGATGCGTGAGGCGGCGCAGCACCTGCGTGATGGCGGACGCGTGATCAACATGTCCACCTCGGTGACGCGGCAGATGTTCGCGACCTACGGGCCCTATGCGGCTTCCAAGGCCGCGGTGGACCAGCTGACGCGGGTGCTGGCCAAGGAAGTCGGTGAGCGAGGCATTACGGTCAATGCCGTGGCACCGGGCCCGACCGATACTGGCCTGTTTCGTCATGGCAAGAGTGAAGAGACCATCGAGCGCCTCAAGGGCATGGCGGCGCTGGGGCGCATTGCGGACCCGCAGGATGTTGCAGCCGTCGTGGCCTGGCTTGCCAGCGAAGATGCCGGCTGGGTGAGTGGCCAGGTCATCGGTGCCAATGGCGGCTTTGCCTGAGGTCACCTGGGAGGGTTTTGCCTAACACCGTCCATGTTTGCGGCTATGCTGTTGTCAGGATGAGGTTTGTTCAGACATTGGCATGAGGGGCTGGTATGAAGGTGACAGCTAGCGAAGTCCACGGCGATATCTCGCCGCAGGGCGTGATCCCGGCTCCCGATGGGTTGCGTGTGGGTTACCCCGGGCACCTTGGGGGGTACTCGCGCGAGTGTGCGCTCAAGCTCTATGCCAACGACGCCCAGCTCAAGGCCTACGCAGGCATCGACGAGGTCATCAGGGCGCTGGCGGAAGGTGAGGTCGATACTGCCGTGGTGCCCTGGTCACGTGGGCATCAGCGTCCGGTACGCGCCACGCATCAGGCCCTGGCCTTCTGGACGGGTATCTGCGTCGAGCGGCGTGTCTTCCGTGCCATCAGCCTCAGTCTGCTCGGGCCGCCCGGGGCTTCGCCGTCGGCGGTGAGGCGTATCGTGGCGCGGGAGGCTCTGTTCGAAGAGTGCGATGCCTGGCTGCAGCAGAACCTGCCGGAGGTCGAGCGGGTGGAGTGTCTGCACATGGCGGATGCACTGGACATGGCAGAGAGTCGCAGCGATACGCTGGCCATCGCGCCGCCATCACTGGCACGCCGCCCGGGCCTTGTGTGCCTCGCGCAGCGCATCGAGGATGATCCCGGTCGTGTAGCGCAATTCGCGGTATTGAGGCGTGATCACGCGCGGGTGCGCGGCCAGTGCTTTTCCTGTGATACCACGGTAGATGAAGGGCAGGGCAACGTCGTGCTGTCCGGGGCCAGCGAGCCCACCGGGTGAAGGTCGCCGCTCGGCCCTGAGTTCCGTTATGCTGAAGGCCATTCGTCATCAGAGGCCTTTTGCATGGTGTCTTCCGACCAGCGCTTCTCCGCATCCTCCGCACCCTTTACATCAGAGACGCAGGACGCCGCGACTTCACCCGATGTCGCGGCGTTTTGCGTGGTGCAACGCATTCCTGCCACTCCCGCCGAATGGGTTCCCCCCGGCGAGCTTGACGCCCGCCTGCCGGTGCGGCCTGACGTGGTGCCGGTGTCGCTACCGACGGCCGGACTGATCATCGTCGATGAGATCAACGGCTTCTGTCAGGTCGCAGGCGGTGCGTTGGCGCCTCAGGCGCCCAATGCCCAGGTCAGCAGGATGATCGCCCTCAGCGATACGCTGGCGCGGACCTTCAGTGAGCGTAGACGCCCGCTGCTGGTCTTCATTGATTCCCATGCGCCGGGCAAGTCGGAGCCGCCCTATCCCGCCCATTGTGAGCAGGGCAGCGGCGAGGATGAGCTGGTGGCGGAACTTGCCTGGCTGGAAGAGGATCCGCAGGCCACGCTGGTACGCAAGGACTGCATCAATGGCTATGTCGGCGCGATTGATCTCGATACCCAGGTCAATGCGCTACAGGAGTGGGTGAGCGACGAAGGGCTGGAAACCCTGGTCGTGGTAGGCATCTGCACCGATATCTGCGTGATGGACCTGGTACTGACGTTGCTGTCGGCGCGCAATCACGGCCTGTTGGGCAAGGTGCGCGACATCGTGGTGCTGGAGCCTGGCTGTGCCACCTACGACCTGCCAGCCGAGGTGGTCGCGCAGCTGGGGCTTCCCGATACGGCGACGCATCCCCAGGCAGACAGTCATCACATCGGACTTTACTGCATGGCGGCGCGTGGTGCGGTGATCGCCAGTCAGCTTGAGCTGACCTCTTGAGCTGATCTCTTGAGTTGACCTATTGAGTAGATGTCCTGATCTGCTGTCATGGACTGAGCTGCGTCTCTCGAATAGCGTCGCCGGATAGCGGGGGAGGCGAATAGAGGGATAGGCGCAAAGTGAGTTATTGAAGTGCGAGGCGAGGGATGGCAGGAAGGCAGGCAGAAGTTTCGCCAGATGCCGCGCAGCCGATACCGCCTGTCTGCGCAAAAGGTAGTTTGATTACAACATCTGGCCATGAAAACGCCGCCTCTCTTGCGAGCAGGCGGCGTTTTCATGGGGGCGTCATCCAGCGTCATTCAGGCGCGGGTGCTGACCCAGTCGTTGGCGTCCGGCACGGCCACTTCGACTTCCTCGGAGATCAACTTCGAGTGGAAGAGGAAGTCTGCGCTGGCCGCGTTGCTGGCGACCGGCACGTTCCATAATGCCGCCAGGCGCAGCAGCGCCTTGACGTCAGGGTCGTGCGGCATCGGCGCGAACGGGTCCCACAGGAAGACCAGCAGGTCCAGATTACCTTCGGCGATGCGCGCGCCGATCTGCTGATCACCGCCCAGCGGGCCACTCAGCAGGCCCTCGACCTCGAGGCCCAGCTCCTTGCTGATACGGCGGGCAGTCGTGCCCGTGCCCAGCAGCTGGTGGCGGGACAGCTCATCGCGCCAGCGATTGGCCCACGCCAGCATTTCATCCTTCTTGCCATCGTGCGCCACCAGCGCAATGCGCTTGCGTGCTGGCAAGGTGCGCCGTGCCTGGCGCTTGGGTCGTTGTTCGCTCATTCCCTGACCTCCTGAGGATGGGGCAATGTCGCTGACCCTCCGCCCCGAAAGGCCCGGGGCGGAGGATCAGCGAGGCCGATCAGTCGATGGTGCTGCCGACAGTCACGATCTTCATGGTGTTGGTGCCGCCATGTGCGTTCATCTGGTCACCACGAGTCAGGATCACCAGGTCACCGCGAGTCGCGATGCCGCGGGCTTCCAGCTCCGCGATGGCGCGACGATTGATTTCCGCCGCCGGCAATTCGCTGGAATCGAAGGGCAGTGACACCACACCGCGGTAGAGCGCCATGCGACGCTGGGTCTTCTGGTCCTGCGCCAGGCCGACGATGGGCAGACCGGAGCGGATGCGCGAGGCGATCAGCGGGGTATAGCCGGATTCCGTCATGCAGACGATGGCCACGACACCGGTCAGGTGGTTGGCGGCATACATCGCGGACAGCGCGATGGTCTCGTCGGTCTTGCTGAAGCCTTCGTGGATGCGGTGCTGGGATTCCTGCGCGGCACGTTCACGTTCGGCGCCCAGGCAGACGCGATCCATGGTCTCGATGGTCTCGACCGGGAAGTCGCCGGCGGCGGTCTCGGCCGACAGCATCACGGCGTCGGTGCCGTCGAGCACGGCATTGGCGACGTCGAAGACTTCGGCGCGGGTTGGCAGCGGCGCGCTGATCATGGATTCCATCATCTGGGTGGCCGTGATGACCACGCGGTTGAGGCTGCGCGCGCGGCGGATCATGCGCTTCTGCACGCCGATCAGCTGGGCATCGCCAATCTCGACGCCCAGGTCACCACGCGCCACCATCACGCCTTCACTGGCGAGAATGATGCCGTCCAGCACGGCGTCGTCGGCCACGGCTTCGGCTCGCTCGACCTTGGCGATCAGGCCGATGTCACGACCTTCCTCGCCCAGCAGCTCACGTGCCAGCTGCATGTCGGCGCCGCTGCGCGGGAAGGACACGGCCAGATAGTCGACACCGATATCGATGGCGGTCTTCAGGTCTGCCTTGTCCTTGTCGGTCAGGGCTTCGGCAGACAGACCGCCGCCCTGCTTGTTGATGCCCTTGTTGTTGGACAGCTTGCCGCCGACCTTGACAGTGGTGTGGATCTCGTTGCCCTTGAGCTCATTGACTTCAAGCACCACGCGGCCATCGTCGAGCAGCAGCACGTCGCCCGCGACCACGTCATCGGCCAGTTCCTGGTAGTCACAGCCGACGCGCTCGACGGTGCCTTCATCACGGCCCAGGCCGATATCGAGGATGAACGGCTGGCCTTCGCTCAGCTTGACGGCGGTATCCTTGAAGCGCGCGATGCGGATCTTCGGGCCCTGCAGGTCACCCAGCACCGCGACGCTGCGGCCCTGGGCGGCAGCGGCCTGTCGTACGGCCTCGGCGCGCATGCGGTGATCTTCGGGGCTACCGTGGGAGAAGTTGAGGCGTACCACATCGACTCCGGCACGAATCATCGCGTCGAGCACACCCGGCTTGTCACTGGCAGGGCCGAGAGTGGCGACAATCTTGGTGCGGCGGATCGGGCCGTTGAACGCGTGCGGCATGAAAGCATACTCCTTGAACACTGGCGTGATGGACTGGCTGAAAACGCAAACCAGGTTGTTGTCATTTTACTACATTGAAGGCTGAAAGGGAGCCTGTCGAGTATCGTCGGCTGTCGTTGTCCATTCTCGTGATCACGATCGGGACTGCAAGGGGGGACGTGAAGTCTGCCGCGCGATTGTTGCGAATACGTTGTCGCGGGTACGCGGACGTGGACTCTCGCTTGAGGGTTTGCCGCGCTACGCCATGCGGGGGCGGCCGGCCATTTCGACGCCTGACAGCCAGGCGTCGCATGCCCTCTGTGTCGGCGTCGGGGTGATCGCCCCATCACGCCAATGTTCGCTGGCTGGCTTTCACAGGCAGCCATTTCACTGCTACCTATATAGTGGCAATAGCCTGCTGAGCGACATTTCCGCTCATCGAGCCGGCGCAGACCGTGTACCGGCCCCGTTGACCGCTGCCATGCGCTGATGACCTATGCTCAAGTCCGGCTCGGAGGCCGGATTGCCACGACCCCATGCATGACGGCTGTCGATGTCATCTGACGCAAGCCGCACGCTGGCATGGCATGTCTCGGGGCTGTCGCAGAGGCGTCATCTTGAGCCGCCTTGACGAGGTGCCAGTCTCAACATTGCTGGTCAGCGCTGAAATGCTGGGGTAGGGTAGGCGCATTTTTCGGCTGGGACAAAACCCAGCGCGACGAGTCATTCGCCGGCGCAATCAGTGCCGGCCAGGAGATGCGAGCAACCATGGGCAAGTCACTGGTGATCGTCGAGTCGCCCGCCAAGGCCAAGACCATCAACAAGTATCTCGGCAACGACTTCGTGGTGAAGTCGAGTGTCGGGCACATCCGCGACCTGCCGACCAGCGGTAGCGGCAAGCAGGCCACCGACCCCAAGGAACGTGCCCGTCAGGCGGCGGAGACCCGCAAGATGTCGCCCGAGGTCAAGGCGGCTCACAAGGCGCAGAAGGCCAAGACCCAGTTGATTCGCCGCATGGGGGTCGACCCGGAGAATGGCTGGGAGGCGCATTACGAGATCCTGCCCGGCAAGGAAAAGGTCGTTTCCGAGCTGACGCGCCTGGCCGAGAAAGCCGACACCATCTATCTCGCGACGGATCTGGACCGCGAAGGTGAGGCGATTGCCTGGCACCTGCGCGAGACCATCGGTGGCGACGATTCGCGTTACAAGCGTGTGGTCTTCAACGAGATCACCAAGAAGGCGATCACGGCGGCCTTCGATGAGCCGGGCGAGCTGAAGATGGATCGCGTGCATGCCCAGCAGGCACGCCGCTATCTGGATCGCGTCGTCGGCTTCATGGTCTCGCCGCTGCTGTGGGCCAAGGTCGCTCGTGGCCTGTCCGCCGGTCGTGTGCAGTCGGTTGCCGTGCGTCTGATCGTCGAGCGTGAGCGCGAGATCCGCGCCTTCATCCCCGAAGAGTTCTGGGATGTCCACGCTGAGCTGGCCGCCGCCAGTGGTGAAGCGATCCGTTTCGAGCTGGCGCGTCAGGATGGCAAGGCCTTCCGTCCGACCAGCGAGAAAGAGACGATGGATCGCATCGCGGCGCTGCGCACGGCCAAGCTCGCGATCACCAATCGTGAAGACAAGCCGACGCGCTCCAAGCCGAACGCGCCGTTCATCACCTCGACCCTGCAGCAGGCGGCCAGTGGTCGTCTCGGCTTCTCGGTCAAGAAGACCATGATGATGGCCCAGCGTCTCTACGAGGCGGGTTACATCACCTACATGCGTACCGACTCGACCAATCTGTCGGCGGACGCGGTCGCCACGGCGCGTGACTTCATCAGCGAAGAATACGGCAGCAACTACCTGCCGGAAGCGGCCAACGTCTACTCCAGCAAGGAGGGCGCCCAGGAAGCGCACGAAGCGATTCGTCCTTCCGAAGTGTCGCGCCGCGCCACCGATCTCGCCGGTATGGAGCGTGACGCCGAGCGTCTGTATGAGCTGATCTGGCGTCAGTTCGTGGCCTGTCAGATGCTGCCGGCTGAATACCTGTCCTCCACGCTGACCATCGAAGTGGATGGCTACGAGCTGCGTGCCAAGGGCCGTGTGCTCAAGTTCGACGGCTACACGCGTGTCATGAAGCCGATGGGCAAGAAGGAAGAGGACCAGTCGCTGCCGGATCTTGCCATCGGCGAGAAGCTGGACCTTGTCGAGCTGCAGCCGCTTCAGCACTTCACCAAGCCCACGGCGCGATACACCGAGGCCAGCCTGGTCAAGGAGCTGGAGAAGCGCGGTATCGGTCGTCCGTCCACCTATGCCGCCATCATCTCCACCATCCAGGACCGTGGCTACGTGGCGCTGGAAAACCGTCGCTTCTATGCCGAGAAGCTGGGCGACATCGTCACCGATCGCCTCAGCGAGTCCTTCAAGGACCTGATGGACTTCGGCTTCACGGCGCGCATGGAAGACTATCTCGATGAAGTGGCCAACGGCGGGCGCAACTGGCGCGAGCTGCTGGACACCTTCTACGCCGAGTTCAAGGCCGAGCTGGATCATGCCCAGTCCGAAGAGGGCATGCGTCCGAATCAGCCGGTGCCGACCGATATCGCCTGCCCGACCTGTGGGCGTGAGATGCAGATCCGTACCGCCTCCACCGGGGTCTTCCTGGGTTGTTCCGGCTACAACCTGCCGCCCAAGGAGCGCTGCAAGACCACCATCGATCTGCTGCCGGGTGATGAGGCCGTGGCGGCCGATGCCGGTGAAGATGCCGAGACGGATGCGCTGCGAGCCAAGCGCCGCTGCCCGATCTGCGCCACCGCGATGGACAGCTACCTGATCGATGAGCAGCGCAAGCTGCACGTCTGCGGCAATAGCCCGGACTGTGTCGGTCACGAGGTCGAGGAAGGGCAGTTCCGCATCAAGGGTTACGATGGCCCGGTGATCGAGTGCGACAAGTGCGGCTCCGACATGCAGCTCAAGACCGGGCGTTTCGGCAAGTACTTCGGCTGCACCAACGAGAATTGCAAGAACACCCGCAAGCTGCTCAAGTCCGGTGAGGTAGCGCCGCCGAAGATGGACCCGATTCCGATGCCGGAACTTGCCTGCGTCAAGGTCGAGGACCACTACGTACTGCGCGATGGCGCCAGTGGCCTGTTCCTGGCGGCCAGTCAGTTCCCGAAGAATCGCGAGACGCGTCCGCCGCTGGTCAAGGAGCTCAAGGCGCATGCCGACGAGCTACCGGAGAAGTATCACTTCATTCTTGATGCCCCGGATCAGGACCCGGACGGACGTCCGGCGCAGATTCGCTTCTCGCGCAAGGTCAAGGCTCAATACGTCATGACCGATGAGGAAGGCAAGGCGACCGGTTGGAAGGCGACCTATGACAACGGCCGCTGGGTCGTCGAGGACAAGCGCAAGGGAGCCAAGAGCTGATGAGCCAGCGTGCCCGTACCAATCAGCTGCTGTATCAGGCCGAGTTGCTGCTGGCCCAGTCAGCAGCCTCTGGCGACGATGAGCATGCCGTGGCACGACGCATGGCCGGTGAGGAGGGCGCGCTCGCCCTACTGGAGCTTGCGCTGGCGTCATTGCTGGAAGAGTGTGCCGTGACGGCGCGCTGGCCGCAGGGTGGCTGGCGTGAGCGCCTGACCACCCCGCCGACGCCCATTGCCGAGGTCGAACAGCTGCGCAGCCTGCTGGAGCGTCCCGACAGCTGGTTGTCTGAGCTGGTCGCGGATGTGACCCGCCTGCATGAAGAGGGCGGTGCCGCTCGCCGCGAGGAATCGCGCTCGCGTGGTGATGGCCTGATCATCGCGGCAGCCTCGAACGCCTCGCTGGCCGAGCGTCTCAGTGCCGCCATCACGGCATTCAAGGCGCTGCTGCCGCAGCTGCGCGAGTCGAGTGTCGAGTGGTAGGTTCAGGCGTTGATCTGGTGCTGCACGCTGGTGATGACTGGCGTATGGCTATCGGGTGACGTTTCGCCTTCACGGGTGCTAGACTGATCGCATTGTGGCAAGCCCTGCATTCTCCGGTACGACCATGGCTCTGGCTGTGGTCGTACTTTTTTCTGCGTCGCTGATGGCAGCGCGGTGCCGGGCTTGCCAGCCGTCGCGCTGACGATTACAACGACGCCGGTATCTCGCGAGATGCCGTGCAGGAGGAATGACGTGTCCGATCCCGCCGTACTTGAAATTGTGCAAATGGAAGATGGTGAAGTGATTCTGCGCGCCGCGGAAAGCGAAGGTGAGCCGCTGCTCAGCATTCGCATTTCGGACGAGGCCGCTGATCTGCTGCGTGACAATCGTTTCGAGGTCGCGCGTGAGATGATCGACCACGCCATCACCCGGACTCGCCTCTGGGATGGCGAAGAAGACGAGGACGAGCAGTCAGAAGGCATCGTGCACTGATTCATCGCTCATGCTTCGCGCACAAAAAAACCCGCCTCGAGGCGGGTTTTTTTGTGCGATGCGTGCGGCTTTTCTGCTGGGCAAAGCGCTGCTGGTCAAGGCCTCAGTGCAGGCCACCATCGCGGATGACGCCCACCCCGAGACCCTCGATCTCCAGACTGTCCGTGCGCAGGTCGACCTTGATCGGCGAGAAGTCCTCGTTTTCGGCTTCCAGCCATACGTAGTGCCCGTCACGGCGGAAGCGCTTGACGGTGACTTCATCCCCCAGGCGGGCCACCACGATCTGGCCATCACGCACGCTGGTGGTGCGGTGTACGGCCAGCAGGTCGCCTTCCAGAATCCCCACATCCTTCATCGACACGCCGCGCACACGCAGCAGGTAGTCGGCAGCCGGCGAGAAGTAGTCACTCGGCAGCGGACAGTGGCGGTCGATATGCTCGCTGGCAAGAATCGGGCTGCCGGCGGCCACTTCCCCGATCACCGGCAGGCCATCGTTGGCGCTGTCGTCGACGTCAGCCAGCGACGGCACGCGAATGCCGCGTGAGGTGCCCGGCACCATCTCGATGGCGCCCTTGCGCTTGAGGGCGCGCAGATGCTCTTCGGCGGCATTCGGCGAGCGAAAGCCCAGCGCCTGGGCGATTTCGGCCCGCGTCGGCGGGTAGCCAGAGGACTTGATGGTCTTGATGATGAAGTCGAAGACATCCTGCTGGCGCGGAGTAAGCGGCTGGGTCATGGCATTGCCTTTGGCCTGGGCGGCATCTTGAGCTGACGGCACGGGGTGTGCATCCATACAACTGTCATTGTATCCAGTCATGGCGGTCATGCAAGGCATCGTGGCTTGCGTGGTGGCCTCAAAGGGCAGGTAGTCGTCGAGAGATCGCTGTCTGGTGACCTTGCTTGCCCGATGTCAAAGGCTCTGCTGATGAGGTCAGGCGGGCTGTCTGGGAGAGGCGGACATGGCGAGTCCTTGGATCGCCACGGTCAGCGTTCAGCGAATATCAGCCTTGGCTAAACCTCTGGCGTTTGAAACGCGAGAGAATTGTCAGTCATGGCATGGCGCGCTAGAATCAAAGTGTTTCAAACGAATGTTCGTCGATGGCGGTGTCCGGTCGAGCCATGATCAAACATGCCGTGCTCGAGCGGGCCGTGCTCGAGCGGGCCGTGTTCGAACATGCCTTGATCGTACGCGGCCTTGCCGTGAACCAGCACCACCTCATGAGAGAGTCGCCGTGCGGGGCTTGTGCCGTGACCTACGACTCCAGTCCTTTTCTACCTGACAAGGGTTCCGCCCATGGCCCAGACCGATACCGTTACCCGCATCCTCGATACTGCCGAGGTGCTGTTCGCCGAGCGCGGCTTCGCCGAGACCTCATTGCGCAACATCACCAGCAAGGCCAAGGTCAATCTGGCGGCGGTGAACTACCACTTCGGCTCCAAGAAATCGCTGATCCAGGCGGTCTTCGCGCGCTATCTCGATCCGTTCAGTGAGCGTTTCCACGCGGCACTCGACAGCGTCGAGCAGCAATACGCCGGGCGTCAGGTGCCGCTGGAGGTCCTGCTGGAGGTGATGGCGCGCACCGTGCTGGAGGTGCCGGCCGAGCGCAACAGCCTGCGTACCTTCATGCGCCTGCTTGGGCTGGCCTATACCCAGGGGCAGGGCCA
This sequence comes from Cobetia sp. MB87, assembly GCF_011319755.1. Classification (NCBI taxonomy): domain Bacteria; kingdom Pseudomonadati; phylum Pseudomonadota; class Gammaproteobacteria; order Oceanospirillales; family Halomonadaceae; genus Cobetia; species Cobetia sp. MB87. The sequence continues at coordinate 311,505 of NZ_VFBC01000007.1, forward strand.
CATGCGGCGCTATATCCGCGAGCATTACGGCACGGTCTTCAGCCGCTTCGCCGAGCTTCTGAAGCTGGCGACGCCTGATCTGCCGGACAACGAGCGCTTCTGGCGCCTGCACTTCATGCTCGGCAGCGTGATCTTCACCTTCTCGGGCCTGGATGCACTGCGCGATATCGAGGAGGCCGAATACGGCCATCACACCACGGTGCGTGAGCTGATTCAGCACATGCGGCCGGTGGTGGTCGCGGCGATGGCAGCGCCGTTGCCGGCCTCGCTCGGGGATGGTGAGGCGGTCACCCAGGCGGCCAGCTGATGGCCTGCTGGGTCGCGGTGGATCTCTCACGCCAGAGCCTCGAGATACGCAATGACGCGCCGAGTGGCAGTAGTGATGCGCCGCCCCCCGCGGCCGGCCCTGACGCGCTGGTGCACGCCTGCGCGATCTCCAGCGGCCTCAACGGTATCGGCGAGCTCGACGGCAGCGGTTGCACGCCAACCGGCTGGCATGTGATTCGTGCCGCCATCGGGGCGGGCAATCCGCGTGGCGCCGTCTATCGCGGACGGCGCTTCACGGGTGAGGTGTTCACGCCTGAGCTTGCCGCCGAGCATCCTGAGCGTGACTGGATACTGACGCGCATTCTGTGGCTCAGCGGCCGCGAGCCCGGCCTCAATCGCGGTCGCAATGCCCGCGGCGAGCGGGTCGATAGTCTGCGCCGTTACATCTATTTTCATGGCACGCCCAGCACGGAGCCCATGGGCGTCGCGGCATCCCACGGCTGCATTCGCTTGCGTGATGACGACCTGCTGCGACTCTTTGCCGAGGCTGTGCCCGGCACACCGGTGCTGCTGCATGTCTGAAGGCGTTGGTGTCCGAGTCTGATACCCTCCATGAGCCGTCACCGAAATCCGTGTGGCAGTCCCTTGCCGGGGTGCAGCTGGTCGCGACTGTTCGATAGGGGTTCAGTCGGCTAGAATTGCGCCTTTCCTCGCGCTGGCAGCCTGATTCATCACGTTTCTTCCAGGCTGCCAAGCCCCGTAAAAGACATGAAGTCCTGACGGTCGTGATTCCTCTCTTCACGGGACATCACTGCCGCAGGCCATGGACAGGAAGGATGACATGACACAGCCACTGGGCTCCGTAATGGTCGATGTTGCGGGGCTGACCCTCGCCCGCGACGAACGTGAACTGCTGGCACGCCCTGCCGTCGGGGGCGTCATCCTGTTTGCGCGCAACTGCGCTTCTCCCGAGCAGGTGCTGGAGCTGAGCCGCGAGATTCGCAGCGTGAATCCCCACCTGCTGATCGCCATCGATCAGGAGGGCGGGCGCGTCCAGCGTCTGCGCGAGGGCGTGACACGCCTGCCATCGATGCGCAGCCTGGCACAGTGCTGTCTCGGGCGTGACTGTGATGGTTGCGGCGAAGACGCCCAGGCCGCAGGCCTGGGTCTGGCACGCGATGCCGGCTGGCTGCTGGGCATGGAAATGGCAGCCATCGGCTGTGATATCACCTTTGCGCCGGTGCTGGATATCGATGTGGCGGGCTCGACCATCATTGGTGATCGCAGCTTCGGCGCCACGCCGGAAGACGTCATCGCGGTGGGCGGCGCCTTCATCGATGGGCTGCAGGAGGCGGGCATGTCCGCCGTCGGCAAGCATTACCCGGGGCATGGTGGCATTTCGGCCGATACCCATCTGGAGCGCGTGGTCGACCCGCGTCCGTTCCGCGAGCTGCGCGAACATGATCTCAAGCCCTTCGCGGCCCTCGCCGAGCGTCTGGGCGGCGTGATGCCGGCGCATGTGATCTATCCGGATTTCGATGCACGTCCCGCGGGCTTCTCGCCCAGCTGGTTGGGCCTGCTGCGCGAAGAGTTCGGCTTCAAGGGCGCCATCTTCTCCGATGATCTGGGCATGGCGGCGGCAGTCGCGGAAGGTGGCCCGGCAGAGCGTGCGCGCCTGGCGCTGGACGCCGGCTGTGACATGGCGCTGGTCTGCAATGACCCGGCCGCCGCGCGCGAAGTGCTCGACAGCCTCGATGACGATGAGCAGCGCCATCGAGGCAAGCGCCAGGCGCGGTTGCGCTATGCGCGGGCTCGCCCGACGCTGGATGGCCTGGTGGGGCTGGCACGCTGGCGGCGCACCCACGCGCGGCTCGAATCGATGGCGGCCAGCCAGGCATCACAGCAGGTTGCCATGCCCTCGGGCACGTTTGGCAGCGCCGAGGCGTCTGACACGTCGTCGGCCTCTGAGTCCGGTAGCGCGCAATAATCAGGCACGCGGTGTCTTTTTCGAGTCGACGACTGGCAAGGAATCCCCATGGCTGAGCAATCCGCCACCGAGGCTGCTGCCGACAAGCTGGCAGCGCCTGCCGAAGAGATGATCAATCAATGGGTCGAGCCGCTGCGCCAATGGGTCGAGCAGACCTTTGGTCTGCCGCTATGGGGCATCAATCTGGCTCTGCTGCTGCTGGCGGTGCTGTTGCTGCACCTCATCGAACGAGTGGTGCTCACTCGCCTGGCGGCGCATGCCGAGAAGAGCCGCAACCTGTGGGATGACGCCCTGGTGCATGGCCTGCGCCATCCCTTGTCATTCTGGCTCTACAGCATGGGGGTGTTGCTGGCGCTCGGCATCATCGCCGGCCAGTTCAGCCTCGGCGGGGCCGAGAAGTACCTGGGCACGGCGCGCCAGATCGTGACCCTGCTGGCGCTGGCCTGGGCGTTGATTCGCATGGTCAAGCGCTTCGAGGCGCTGCGCACCATGCCGCCGCCCGGCACCAACGTCAACGCGATGGATGCCACCACGGCCTCGGCGATCAGCAAGTTGCTGCGTGCGGTCGTGGTCGTGCTGGTGGGGCTGGCCATCCTGCAGAATCTCGGCGTCTCGCTGTCCGGGGTGCTGGCCTTCGGGGGTGTCGGCGGTATCGCGGTCGGCTTTGCGGCGCGGGATCTGCTGGCCAACTTCTTCGGTGCCCTGATGATCCATCTCGACCGGCCCTTCAAGGTCGGCGACTGGATCCGCTCACCGGACCGCGAGATCGAAGGCACCGTCGAGGATATCGGTTGGCGCCTGACGCGTATCCGTACCTTTGACATGCGCCCCCTCTACGTGCCGAACGCCATCTTTACCAGCATCTCGGTGGAGAATCCGTCGCGCATGTACAATCGCCGCATCTTCGAGACCGTGGGGCTGCGCTATGAGGATGCCGCCCAGGTCGGCCCCATCGTTGCCGCGGTACGCGAGATGCTGGAAGGCCATGACGAGATCGACCAGACGCGCACCCAGATCGTGAACTTCACCACCTACGGTGAGCATTCGCTGAACTTCTTCGTCTATGTCTTCACGCGCACCACCGACTGGGTGAAGTACCACGCGATCAAGCAGGATGTCCTGCTCAAGGTGCACGACATCATCCGTGAGCATGATGCCCAGGTGGCGCTGCCTGGCCAGCGTCTGCACTTTGCCGATGTGCTGTCCTTTGAAGGACGCCACCATGAACACGACGCCGAGGCGGAGAACGCCGCGGCGTCATCAGACACGCAGACGCGCGGGTCCCGCCGCCGTTCTGATTCAACCGCCGCTGCTACATCCTCTTCTGCGCCTGTCCGGCGTGGAGATGAGGCCAGTGACACCCAGGAAACTCCCGATGCTGACTCCGACGCCTGAGACTCTCACCGCCCTGCATGACGAAATGCGTGAGGTGATGGACAACGCCGACTGCCTGATCCCGCAAGCTGACCTTGAAGTGGCACTCGACCGCATGGCCGTTGAGCTGACGGAACACCTCGGCGATCGCATGCCGATCTTCTATTGCGTGATGAACGGCGGCCTGATCACCGCCGGCCAGCTGCTGACCCGTCTCGACTTCCCGCTGGAAGTCGATTATCTGCACGCCACTCGCTACCGTGGCGCGATGCGCGGCGGCGAGCTGTTCTGGCGTGTCAACCCGGAACTGCCGATGGCCGGCCGCGACGTGGTGATCGTCGATGACATCCTCGATGAAGGAGGCACTCTGGCCGCGATCCTCGAGTATTGCCGTGAAGCCGGCGCGCGCAGCGTGTCCAGCTGCGTGCTGGTCGACAAGAAGCATGACCGCAAGGCCTTCCCGGGCTTCAAGGCCGATTTCTGTGGGTTGGATGTCGAAGACCGCTTCCTGTTCGGTTTCGGCATGGACTACAAGGGTTACTGGCGTAACGCGCCGGGCATCTACGCGCCCAAGGGTCTGTAACCCAAGTGTCTGTGACATGAGTCGCCGGATGTGAGTCGCCATCGCCGACTGACATCGCCATCGCGTGCGATAGCCATCGTCAACGCTGGCATTCGTTCACCACCCGCCCGGGCAACCGCGGCGGGTGGTGTCGTTTTCGGGGCCTTTTCTGTTCTCTTGACGCAAGACATGACGATTGTGCTTGTCGTTGTCGGTTGGCTCGGAGTAGCGTTCGCTGAGGGGGCGGAGGGTCCGGTCCCGAGAGATTCCTGCACATGGGTGGCAAGGAGGCGGGCGATGCTGGCGGTGATCGGTGGGACGGGGTTCGGCAGTTGGGTGGGGATGGAAGTGCTCAAGCGCGGCGGTCAGGAAACGCCCCTGGGGGCGGCCTCCTGTGGCGTCGTGGAAGGCCGTCTGAATGGGCAGCCGCTGCTGTTCCTGGCTCGTCATGGTCAGCCGCACAAGGTGCCACCGCATCGCATCAACTATCGCGCCAATCTATGGGCGCTCAAACAAGCGGGCGCGACCCATGTGGTGGGAGTCAACTGCGTGTCCGGTATCGACCCGACGCTGACCCCGGGCACACTGGTGGTGCCGGACCAGCTGATCGATTACACCACCGGTCGCGAGGGCTCATTCTTCGATGGGCGTTTCAAGCCGTTTCAGCATGTGTCGTTCGCCTGGCCGTATCATCGGGTCTGGCGCGAGGAACTGCATGCGGCGGCGGCCGAGGCGGGGCTGCCCATCACGGCCGGCGGGGTGCTGGGCGTGGTGCAGGGGCCGCGCCTGGAAACGGCCGCCGAGATCCGCCTGATGGCGCGTGATGGCAATACGCTGGTCGGCATGACAGGCATGCCCGAGGCCGTGCTGGCCCGTGAGCTAGAGATGGAATATGCCAGCCTGTGTCTGGTGATCAGCCATGCCGCAGGCGTCGGCGAAGAGGAGCCGACACGCGCGGGCACGGAATCCGTTATCGAGGCTGGCATGCCCAGGGTGCAGCGCTTGCTGGCAGCGCTTCTGGCACGCCATGCCTGAGGCGCTTGTCCCCTGGGAGGTGAGGCGGTCTGACTACCAGAAAAAACGGCCTGCATCCGCGATGCAGGCCGTTTTCATGTTCTGCGCATTTTCACGTGCACAGTGGTAAGTGGGGCGTCAGGCGGCCTTGGTCTTGGCGTTGAGCAGGTCCAGCAAGGTCTCACAGAAACTGAAGCGTTTCTCGGCGTCATCCATGTCGGTAGCGAAGCGCAGGGTGTCGGCGCCTTCCAGCTTGTAGACATCCGACTGGCGCTGGATCAGGTTGACCAGCGTCAGCGGATCGACCGGCGTCTGGGCGCCGAAGATGATGCGACCCCGCCCGGCGCCGGCCTCCAGCTTGATGATACCCAGGGCCTGGGCGCGCTGGCGCAGCTGGGTCTGGCGGAACAGGGTCTTGACCGGTTCCGGCAGCAGGCCGAAACGGTCGATCATCTCGACCTGCAGTTCGCGCAGGTCGCTTGCGTTCTCGGCGTTGCTGATGCGCTTGTACATCATCAGGCGCTGCTGGACGTCGTGCAGATAATCGGCCGGAATCAGTGCCGGCAGATTGAGGCTGACCTCGACGCCTTCATCCAGCGGCGACTCGATATTGGGCGTCTTGCCTGCCTTGATGGCCTTCACGGCGCGATCGAGCATCTCCATGTACAGCGAGTAACCGATGGTTTCCATCTGGCCGGACTGCTCGTCACCCAGCAGCTCACCCGCGCCGCGGATCTCCATGTCATGGGAGGCCAGCGTGAAGCCGGCACCGAGGTCCTGGGATTCGCTGATCGCCTCCAGGCGCTTGACCGCATCGCGGGTCATCGCCTTGGGGTGCGGGGTCAGCAGGTAGGCGTAGGCCTGGTGGTGCGAGCGCCCGACGCGGCCACGCAGCTGATGCAGCTGGGCCAGGCCGAACTTGTCGGCGCGCTCGATGATGATGGTGTTGGCGCTAGGGATGTCGATGCCGGTCTCGATGATGGTCGAGCACACCAGCACGTTGAAGCGCTTGTGATAGAAGTCCGACATGCGCCGCTCCAGGCTGCGCTCCGGCAGCTGGCCGTGGGCGACGCCGACATTGGCCTCCGGCACCAGCTCCGCGATGCGCGCGGCGCTCTCCTCGATGGTCTTGACCTCATTGTGCAGCACGTAGACCTGCCCGCCGCGTAGCAGCTCGCGCAGGATGGCTTCCTTGACCACGCCGTCGTTGCGCTGCTGCACGAAAGTCTTCACCGACAGGCGACGCGCCGGCGGCGTGGCGATGATGGACAGGTCGCGGATGCCGCTCATCGCCATGTTCAGCGTGCGCGGAATCGGCGTGGCGGTCAGGGTCAGGATGTCGACCTCGGCGCGCAGACTCTTGAGGCGCTCCTTCTGGGAGACGCCGAAGCGGTGCTCCTCATCGATGATCAGAAGCCCCATGTTGGGCAGCTCCAGCGACTTGGAGAGCAGCTTGTGGGTGCCGATCACAATATCGGCCTGGCCGTTCCTGATGCGCTCGAGCGAAGCTTCCTGGCCCTTGCCGCTGGTGAAGCGCGACAGCAGGGCGATCTCCACCGCGGTGTCGGCGAAGCGGTCGCGGAAGTTGTCGTAGTGCTGCTGGGCGAGCAGGGTGGTGGGCACCAGCACCACCACCTGTCGGCCGGCATTGACGGCGAGGAAGGCGGCGCGCATCGCGACTTCCGTCTTGCCGAAGCCGACATCGCCACATACCACGCGATCCATCGGCTGGGGGGCGCACATGTCCTGGATCACCGCGCCGATGGTCTGCGCCTGGTCCGGAGTTTCCTCGAAGGGGAAGCTGGCCGCGAAGCGTGCATAGTCCTCGGCGGGGAAGTCGCAGGCATGGCCGACACGCGCCTCGCGGCGTGCATAGACATCCAGCAGCTCGGCGGCGGTATCGCGGATCTTCTCGGCCGCCTTGCGCTTGGCCTTCTCCCACTGCTCGGAGCCCAGCTTGTGCAGCGGTGCCAGCTCGTCGCTGGCTCCGGAATAGCGTGAGATCAGGTGCAGGCTGTCCACCGGCACGTAGAGCTTGGCGCCATCGGCGTATTCGAGGGCGAGGAACTCGGCCTCCTGGCCACCGGCGTTGATGGTCTCCAGCCCCAGATAGCGGCCGACGCCGTGGGTGTGGTGCACCACCGGCGCGCCTTCACGCAGCTCCGAGAGGTGACGCACGGCCAGCTCGTTGTCATCGGTGGCGCGCGCCTGGCGGCGACTTTGACGTACCACTTCGCCGTAGAGCTCGGTCTCGGTGATGACCACCAGCCCCTTGTGACTGTCGGTGTCATCACTGGACAGCGCATCTTCTCCCTGCGCGCTGGCCACCCAGGTGCCATGCGTCAGGCCACCGACGGTCAGGCCAACGGCGGCTGGGCTATCCACGAAGTGCTCGAAGCTCGCGAAGTCATCCAGGCTGCGCAGCCCGAAGCCGCGCAGCAGCGGGGTGAGCTGCTCCTCGACGACTTCGCGGCGGCCCTGGGTCTCGGCGACGAACAGCACGCGTTGGGCATGTTCGCCGTTGAGGCGCTGCTTGAGAAAGCTGGCCAGCGCCTGGGTCGGGTCGGCGCTGCGCGCATCGATGGCCAGGCTCGGCAGTGTCTGGTGGCCGAATTCGATGGCGTGGGCATTGGGCTCGCGCACCAGCTCGATGCGCTCGTGCTGCTTGATCAGGCCCAGCAGCTCATTGACCGGCACGAAGGCGCGGTGCGGTGGCAGCAGCGGGCGGGTCGGGTCGACGCCCAGATTGGCGTAGCGTGTGGTGATGGCATCCCAGTGGCTCTCGGCCGCCTCGCGCACGCCGGGCAGCATGGCGATGCGCAGTTCGTCGCCCATGTGATCAAAGAGCGTCGCGGTCTCGTCGAAGAACAGTGGCAGATACTGCTCGAGCCCCGGCGAGGGAATGCCCTTGATGGCGTCGTTGTAGAGAATGCACTGGCGCGGGTCGACATCGAACAGCGTCTCGAAGCCCTCGCGGAAGCAGGCGATGGCGCCACGGGTCAGTGGATATTCATGTGCAGGCAGAATCTCGATCGCCTCGACCTTGTCGCCACTGCGCTGGGTGTCAGGGTCGAAGGCGCGCAGGGTGTCGATCTCGTCATCGAACAGATCGATGCGCAGCGGCTGCACGCTGCCCATGGGGAACAGGTCGATCAGCGCGCCGCGCAGGGCGTATTCGCCCGGTTCGTAGACCGTCTCCACCGCGCGGTAACCGGCCCGCGACAGGCGTGAGCGGAAATCCTCGCGATCGAGGATGTCACCCCTGGCGAGACTGAAGACCTGGCCTGCGATGTAATCCACCGGCGCGAGGCGCTGCATCAGGGTGTTGACCGGTACCGGCACGATGGCGCGGCGGCTGGTCTGCAGGGTACGCAGGGTGCGCAGACGCTCCGAGACGATGTCCTGGTGCGGTGAGAAGCTGTCGTAGGGCAGCGTTTCCCAGTCGGGGAAGGGCAGCAGGCGCTCGGGATGGCGCGTATAGAAGCGCAGGTCGGCTTCCAGGCGCTGGGCGCTGGCGGTGTCCGGCGTGATGACCATCAGCGGCGCTTCATCGGCATCGGCCAGGCGCGCCAGCGCCAGCGCCGCGGCGCTGGGGTCATTGAGCATCCAGAAGGTGGTTTCGCGGCGCGAGCGCGGCAACGGGGGCGTCAGCGGAGTCTCGAACATGGGCTCTGGTGTCTTGTGTCCTGGGCTTGGGCGCAACGCCTTGCGGCGTTCACGGCACGGGATGACGTCACGGGCAGGGCCCGAGTGAAATAAGGTGCTGGGTCAGTCGCTCATGGTGAGCGGCCCACGCATGCAGATGACGCTGAGCGACTCATGGGTGCAAGGCAGTCTCTCGGGTGCACGGCACATTGGTGAGGGCACGGCACACTCAGGAGAGCCACAAGGCAGGCGCTTCAACGCAAGCTATCGCAGCGCAATGGGCTGCAGCGTCGGTCGCCGCCATGAAAGGAGTCGCGCTTGATCATAGCAAGTCAGTTGCCACATGGGGGCAAGTGATCCTCTTTTCAGCACCGTGGACACCGATGACCGAGCGTGGGATGGAGGAAGCGCTTTTGTAGTCAAATCGTTGATTCTGTAGCACTACTACCCTGCGTGCGACCATCCTTTCATTGTGGTGCATAGCCGCGTTACGCATACTCAGCTGGCCTTGTCCGGCGTCGCCAAGCGATCGGTGACGACCATCATTATTTGCCCGCACGTGAGAGGATGCACCCGTGAGCCAAGAGAATCTCGAAGCCTGTTTCAAGCAGTGGCAGGACAATGAAGCCCTCGCGGAGCAGATGATCCCGCTGTTGGGAGATCTCTACCGCCGCTTCAACGTCGTGCCCTCCATCTACGGGCGTTCGCTGATCAACCGCTCGATGGTGCGCATCCTCAAGAACCACCGCTGGGTGCGCAAGGCCGAAGGCGTCGAGCTGTCAGTGGAAGACACCTTCCCGCTGGTGCGCGCGATGATCGAGCTCAACCTGGGCCCGGCCCACGTCGATATCGGCAAGCTGGCCGTCGCCTTCAAGCGCTCCGACGAGACGGACATCACCGCCTTCCTCAAGCGTGAACTGGCCGATATCGTCGGTGGCTACGTCGAAGGCGGCATGGGTGGCGACCCGAAGGACGTCGTCCTGTATGGCTTCGGGCGTATCGGTCGCCTGTTGGCGCGCATCATGATCGAGAAGGCCGGCGGCGGTAACCTGCTGCGTCTGCGCGCCATCGTGGTGCGTGGCAGCAAGGATGACCTGGAAAAGCGGGCCAGCCTGCTGCGTCGCGACTCGGTGCACGGTCCCTTCGAGGGCAGCATCACCGTCGATGAGGAAAACTCGGCGCTGATCGTCAATGGCAACTACATCAAGATCATCTACGCCAATTCGCCCACCGAGATCGACTACACCGCGCACGGCATCGACAACGCCATCGTGGTCGACAACACCGGCAAGTGGCGTGACGAGGCCGGGTTGGGGCAGCACCTGGAGTGCAAGGGCGTGGCCAAGGTGCTGCTGACGGCGCCGGGCAAGGGCGATCTGAAGAACATCGTCTACGGCGTCAACCACACCGACATCAGCGATGATGACCGCATCATCTCCGCGGCCTCCTGTACTACCAATGCCATCGTGCCGGTGCTGAAGGTGCTGCACGATGAGTACGGTGTCAGCCAGGGCCACGTCGAGACGGTGCACTCCTATACCAACGACCAGAACCTGATCGACAACTTCCACAGTGGTGACCGTCGTGGGCGTGCCGCGGCGCTCAACATGGTGTTGACCGAGACTGGTGCCGCCAAGGCCGTCGCCAAGGCGCTGCCAGAGCTTTCCGGCAAGCTGACCGGCAATGCGATCCGCGTGCCGACGCCCAATGTCTCGATGGCGATCCTCAACCTGACGCTGGACACCGCAAGCGATGCCGAGCGCATGAACGACTTCCTGCGCACCGCCTCCCTGCATTCCTCGCTGCAGAAGCAGATCGACTACGTCGATTCCTGTGAAGTGGTGTCCTCGGACTTCGTCGGCAACCGCCATTCCGGCATCGTCGATGGCCAGGCGACCATCGTCACCGACAAGCAGGCCGTCGTGTACGTGTGGTACGACAACGAGTTCGGTTACAGCTGTCAGGTGGTACGTATTCTGCAGCACATGTCCAACGTGCGTTTCAGCTACTTCCCGACGCGCTGAGTCAATGCGCCGCGCCTGTGGCGTGACTCGCGAAAAATTGAAATAAATACCTGCTGTTACAACGCCCCCGCCCTCAATGATGGCGGGGGCGTTGGCGTTTTCGGCGTGTGCACCACTTTAGTGTCGTATGGTCTTTCCGGCCTCGCATCTTTATAATGAGCCGGATTTTTTTGGGCCGGTCCAATCTCTGGGCTACACCTCCAACCGTCTGATAAGAAAAGCATTCACATTGCCTGATACGCGAAAATCGCGAGGCTGCCTGGTCAATTATCGGCCTCGAGGCGTATCTACGATGGGTGATCTTTCCTGAACAACATCAGATCCGACAATTGGGCGAGTCTATGATCGAAGTCAAACGTGGCCTGGATCTCCCCATCGCCGGGGCGCCGGAGCAGCGTATCGAGGATGCGCAGCCCGTTCGTCGCGTAGCGATCCTGGGTGTTGACTACGTCGGCATGAAGCCGACGATGGAAGTCCGTGAAGGGGACAAGGTGAAGCAGGGGCAACTCCTGTTCACTGACAAGAAGACCCCGGGCGTCCGTTACACCGCGCCTGCTGCCGGTACTGTGGTCGAGATCAATCGTGGCGAGAAGCGCAAGCTTCTGTCCGTGGTCATCGAGATCGACGCGCAGGGCGAAGCTGTGGAATTCACTGCACATGGCGACGCCGCCATTGCAGGTCTCGAACGTCAGGTCGTGGTCGACCAGCTGGTCGAGTCCGGTCTGTGGACGGCGCTGCGTACCCGCCCGTTCTCGCGCGTGCCGGCGCTGGATGCCAAGCCGGCAGCCATCTTCGTCACCGCCATCGATACTCACCCGCTGTCCGCGGACCCGGCCGTGGTCCTCAAGGGCCAGGAAGCCGCTTTCCGTCAGGGGCTCGTCGCACTGACGCGTCTGACCGAAGGCAAGGTCTTCCTGTGCCAGGCACCGGGGGCTGATATCCCGGGTGGCGACGTCTCCGGTGTGGTCAGCGAGTCCTTCAAGGGCCCGCACCCGGCGGGTCTGCCGGGCACGCACATCCATCACCTCGCGCCGGTCAGCCTGCAGCGTCAGGTCTGGCATGTCGGTTATCAGGATGTGGTCGCCATCGGTACGCTGCTGGCGGAAGGTCGCCTGGACACCACGCGCATCATCGCCGTCGGTGGCCCGCGTGCCACCAAGCCGCGCCTGCTGCGCACCCGTCTGGGCGCCAGCACCGAAGAGCTGCTCAAGGGCGAAGTCGAGCAGCCGGAAGACACGCGTGTCATCTCCGGTTCGGTGTTCTCCGGCCTGACCTGTGAAGGGGCGCTGCGTTTCGTCAGCCGCTACCACAATCAGGTGAGCCTGCTCGAGGAAGGCAACAAGCGTGCCTTCATGGGCTGGCTGTCGATGGGCGCCAAGCGTCACTCGGTGCTGGGTATCTACCTGTCGAAGCTGACCGGTCTCACCGACTACCGTCCGAATACCTCCACCAATGGCTCCGAGCGTGCCATGGTGCCGGTGGGCGCGTACGAGAAGGTCATGCCGCTGGACATTCTGCCGACGCAGCTGCTGCGTTCGCTGATCGTGGGTGATATCGAGACCGGCATGCAGCTTGGCTGCCTGGAGCTTGATGAAGAGGACCTCGCGCTGTGCACCTACGTGTGCCCGGGCAAGTACGAATACGGTCCCATCCTGCGTGACAACCTCACCACGATCGAGAAAGAGGTCTGATGATGGGCATTCGACAGACTCTGGATAACCTGGAGCCGCACTTCCACAAAGGTGGCAAGTACGAGAAGTTCTACGCGCTCTACGAAGCCGTGGACACCATTTTCTATGCGCCGGCGAGCGTCACGCGCAGCACCACCCACGTGCGTGATGGCATCGACCTGAAACGCATCATGATCACGGTCTGGATGTGTACCTTCCCGGCCATGTTCTTCGGCATGTACAACGCCGGTCTGCAGGCCAATGAGGCCATCGCGGGCGGTTACAGCGCGCTGGGCGGCTGGCGTGAAGCCATCGTCATGTTGCTGGCGGGCAGCCATGATGCCGGCAGCGTGTGGGCCAACTTCATCCTGGGCGCCACCTACTTCCTGCCCATCTATCTGGTGACCTTCGCGGTCGGCGGGTTCTGGGAAGTGCTGTTCGCGATGCGTCGCGGTCATGAGGTCAACGAAGGCTTCTTCGTCACCTCCGTGCTGTTCGCGCTGACACTGCCGGCGACCATTCCGCTGTGGCAGGTCGCGCTCGGCATCACCTTCGGTGTGGTGATCGGCAAGGAAGTCTTCGGCGGTACCGGCAAGAACTTTCTCAACCCGGCACTGTCCGGCCGTGCCTTCCTGTACTTCGCCTACCCGGCCAGCATTTCCGGCGACGCGGTCTGGGTGCCGGCGGATGGCTTCACCGGTGCGACCGCACTCTCCACTGCAGCCCAGGATGGCATGGGTGCCCTGATGCAGCAGATGAGCTGGACCGACGCCTTCCTCGGCTTCATTCCGGGCTCGGTGGGTGAGGTCTCCACGCTGGCGATCTTCCTGGGTGCCGCAGTGCTGCTGTGGACGCGTATCGCCTCGTGGCGAATCATGCTGGGCGTCCTGCTGGGCATGATCGCGACCTCGGCGCTGTTCAATGCCATCGGCAGCGACACCAATGCCATGTTCGAGATGCCGTGGTACTGGCACATGGTCATCGGCGGCTTCGCCTTCGGTATGGTCTTCATGGCCACCGATCCGGTCTCCGCCTCCATGACCAACAAGGGCAAGCTGGTATTCGGTGCACTGATCGGCGTGATGACCGTGCTGATCCGTGTCGCCAACCCGGCCTTCCCCGAGGGCATCATGCTGGCGATCCTGTTCGCCAACCTGTTCGCTCCGCTGATCGACCACTTCGTCGTGCAGGCCAACATCAAGCGCCGCGTCAAGCGCGAGACTGCCGGCATCGCGAACGAGGAGACCGTCTGACATGGCCAGCAACAACTCCATCAAGAAAACCCTCGGCGTCGCGCTCGGGCTGTGCATCGTCTGCTCGGTGGTGGTTTCCACCGCAGCGGTCGTGCTGCGTCCGATGCAGATGACCAATGCCGAGCTGGATCGCAAGAGCAACATCCTCGCGGTCGCCGAGCTGCTGCAACCGGGTGAGGACATCGGTCAGCAGTTCCGTGACAAGGTCACCGCCAAGGTGGTGGACCTGGATACTGGTGACTACGTCGATGACATCGACCCGGAAAAGTACGACCAGGCCAAGATGTCCAAGGACCCGGCCACCTCACGCACCCTGTCTGGCGACGAAGATCTGCCGGGCATCAAGCGTCGTGAGCAGTACTCCGTGGTCTATCTGGTCGGCGATGTCGAACAGCCCGACGAGATCATCGTCCCGGTGCGCGGCAACGGCCTGTGGTCAATGATGTACGGCTATCTGGCACTGAAGGGTGACGGCAATACCGTGGTCGGTCTCTCCTTCTATCAGCAGGGCGAAACTCCGGGGCTTGGCGGCGAAGTCGACAACCCGAAGTGGAAGGCTCAGTGGGATGGCAAGAAGATCTATCCCGAAGGCAGCATGGACCCGGAAGTGCACCTGAAGAAGGGCGGCGTGAATCCGTCTTCTCCGGATGCCAAGTACCAGGTCGATGCGCTGTCAGGGGCTACCCTGACCAGCAACGGCGTGACCAACCTGTTGCAGTTCTGGATGGGTGAGAATGGCTTCGCCAAGTACCTGACCCAGTTCCGTGACGTCAAAGGAGCGTAATGATGGCAGCCGAAACTCCTAAAGGTGTCCTGACGACGCCGATCTTCAAGAACAACCCCATCGCGCTGCAGATCCTTGGTATCTGCTCCGCGCTGGCGGTGACCAACTCGATGAACACCGCCCTGATCATGGGGATCGCGGTGTGCCTGGTGACAGCGTTCTCCAGCATGTTCATCTCGTTGATCCGCAATCACATCCCGTCGTCCATCCGCATCATCGTGCAGATGACGATCATCGCCTCGCTGGTCATCGTGGTCGACCAGTCGCTGAAGGCCTTCGCCTTCGAGACGTCTAAGCAGCTGTCGGTCTTCGTCGGTCTGATCATCACCAACTGCATCGTGATGGGTCGCGCTGAAGCCTATGCCATGCAGAATGGCCCGACGATGAGCTTCATCGACGGTATCGGCAACGGTCTCGGTTACACCGTGATCCTGCTGGTGGTCGGCTTCGTGCGTGAGCTGTTCGGTTCCGGCTCCCTGTTCGGCGTGACCATCCTGCAGACCGTCAACGACGGTGGCTGGTATATCCCGAACGGCCTGATGCTGCTGCCGCCGTCCGCGTTCTTCGTCATCGGTCTGTTCATCTGGGTGCTGCGCAGCATCTACCCGGAGCAGGTCGAGAAGGCGGAGTACAAGATTACCGCCAACACCAAGATCAAGGAGGCTGTGTAACATGTTCGAACACTATCTGAGCCTGTTCATCAAGGCCGTGTTCGTCGAGAACATGGCACTGGCCTTCTTCCTGGGCATGTGTACCTTCCTGGCGGTGTCCAAGAAGATCCAGTCCGCGATCGGTCTGGGCGTGGCCGTCATCGTCGTGCTGGCGGTGACCGTTCCGGTCAACAACCTGATCCTGAACTACCTGCTGCGTGAAGGCGCGCTGACCTGGACGGGTCTGGAAGGGGCGGAAAGTATCGATCTGTCCTTCCTGGGCTATCTGTCCTACATCGGCGTCATCGCGGCGATCGTCCAGATTCTCGAGATGTTCCTCGACAAGTTCGTGCCGGCGCTCTACAACGCGCTGGGCGTGTTCCTGCCGCTGATCACGGTCAACTGCGCCATCCTCGGTGCGGCCCTGTTCATGGTGCAGCGTGACTACACCTTCGGTGAGTCCGTCATCTATGGCGTGGGGGCCGGCTTCGGTTGGGCACTGGCCATCGCTGCACTGGCCGGTATCCGCGAGAAGCTCAAGTACTCTGACGTGCCGGCTGGCCTGCAGGGTCTGGGCATCACCTTCATCACCGTTGGCCTGATGTCGCTGGGCTTCATGTCCTTCTCCGGCGTCCAGCTGTAACGCAACCGAGCATAAGGAAATCGAAATGGTAGATACCTCCATCATCGTGCTCGGCGTCGTCATGTTCACTGTGGTCGTTATCGGCCTGGTGCTCGTGATTCTCGCGGCACGCAGCAAGCTGGTCTCGAGTGGTGACGTCCAGATCGAGATCAACAACGACCCCGCCAACACCCTGACGACCCAGGCCGGCGGCAAGTTGCTGCAGACTCTGGCCGCCAACGGCATCTTCCTGTCCTCCGCCTGTGGTGGCGGTGGCTCCTGTGCCCAGTGCAAGTGCCGGATCTCGGAAGGCGGTGGTTCCATCCTGCCGACCGAAGAATCCCACTTCACCATGGGTGAGAAGAAGGAAGGCTGGCGCCTGTCGTGCCAGGTCCCGGTCAAGCAGGACATGAAGATCGAAGTGCCGGAAGAGATCTTCGGCGTGAAGAAGTGGGAAACCACCGTCACCGCCAACCCGAACGTCGCGACCTTCATCAAGGAGCTGAACCTGCAGCTGCCGGAAGGCGAGGAAGTCAACTTCCGCGCCGGTGGTTACGTCCAGCTGGAAGCGCCGGCCTACGACATCAAGTTCTCCGACTTCGACATCGAGGAAGAGTATCGTGGTGACTGGGAGAAGTTCGGTCTGTTCAACGTTCAGCACAAGAACGAAGAGCCGGTCATCCGCGCTTACTCCATGGCGAACTATCCGGAAGAGTACGGCATCCTGAAGTTCAACATCCGTATCGCCACTCCGCCGCCGAATTCCCAGCATCCGCCGGGTCTGATGTCCACCTACGTCTTCTCGCTGAAGCCGGGTGACAAGGTGACCGTGATGGGGCCGTTCGGTGAGTTCTTCGCCAAGGACACCGATGCCGAGATGGTCTTCATCGGTGGTGGTGCTGGCATGGCGCCGATGCGCAGCCATATCTTCGATCAGCTCAAGCGTCTGAATTCCAAGCGCAAGATGTCGTTCTGGTACGGTGCGCGCTCCATGCGCGAGTCGTTCTACAACGAGGAGTATGACAAGCTGGCCGAAGAGAACGAGAACTTCGAATGGCACCTGGCGCTGTCCGATCCGCAGCCTGAGGACAACTGGGAAGGCCCGACGGGCTTCATCCACAACGTCCTGTACGAAAACTACCTCAAGGACCATCCGGCGCCTGAGGATTGTGAGTACTACATGTGCGGGCCGCCCATGATGAACGCGGCAGTCGTCAAGATGCTCACCGACATGGGTGTGGAGCCGGAGAACATCCTGCTCGATGACTTCGGTGGTTGATCGATGATGTCACGCGTCGCAAGACGACTGGCAGGGCCGGCCCTCATGGGGCTGGCCCTGCTGGTTGCAGGCTGTGAAAATTCCAGCAACCCTGAGTTGCATCGCTTCGCCGGCCCCATCTTCGGCACCGGGTTCCATGTCACGGTGGCTGCGGACCTGGACGCCGATGAGGTGGCGTCGCTCAAGCAGGCGAGCCTCGAGGCGCTCGACAAGGTCGACTGGCAGATGTCGACCTACAAGGACGCCTCGGAGCTCTCGAAGCTCAATCAGGCGCCGCTGGATACGCCTATCACGCTGTCGGATGGCCTGGCGCAGGTGCTGGCCGAGTCGCAGGATATCGGCAAGCGCTCCGACGGGGCCTTCGATATCACCGTCGGCCCGGCCGTCAATCTGTGGGGCTTCGGCCCGGATGAGCGCCTCGACAAGGCGCCGAGCGATGAACAGATCGCGCAGGCGCTCGAGAAGGTCGATCATCTGGCACTGGAGCTCGATGGCAATACGGTGATCAAGCGCAAGCCGGTGTATGCCGACCTGTCGGGGATCGCCAAGGGTTATGGAGTGGACCGGGTCGCCGATGTTCTCGAGGCCAATGGCATCGAGAACTATCTTGTCGAAGTCGGTGGCGAGATTCGCGTCAAGGGTGAGAAGCCCGGCCACAAGCCGTGGCGTATCGCCATCGAAGCGCCGAAGTCCTTCGAGCGCTCCGTGCAGCGCATCATCGATCCCGGCAATGCCGCGGTTGCCACCTCCGGTGATTACCGCAACTATTTCGAGCAGGACGGCGTACGTTACTCGCATACGATCGATCCACGTACCGGTCGACCGATCCAGCACAGTCTGGCCTCGGTCACCGTGATCACGCCGGATTGCGCGAGTGCGGACGCCTGGGCTACGGCACTCAACGTGCTGGGCGCCGAGAAGGCAATGACGATCGCAGATCGCGAGAACATTGCCGCCTATTTCATTGTCAAAACGGATGATGGCTTCAAGCAGTCCTGGAGTCCGGCATTCGCGCCCTACCTGAAGGACGCGCCGGCGACAGGCGACACGAAGCCCGCAGAGGAAGCCGGTGCCTGACTCCGGTCTACCGAGAGCCGGTCTACCGAGAGCCGGCCTGCCGAAAGGCAGCCGGCTGGGCTTTCTTGTCTGCCATCTGTCGAGACACGCCTCCGACAGGGTCGGGCGCTCAGACTGCATGGCATCTTCTGGATGCCGTCCTGGATGATCCACTGGATCGACAGGGGGCAAGCTGCGCTGAAGCCGATCCGCGCGAGAGGTTTACAATGGGGCCATGCCCCGGGAGGAATGACATGACGATCTGGTTACTGGTGTTCGCCGCGATGCTGCTGCTGATTGGCGTGATGGCCGTCGGTGTCCTGATGGGCCGCAAGCCGATCGCCGGCTCCTGCGGTGGTCTCAACAACCTCGGGCTCAAGGATGGCTGTGACATCTGTGGCGGCAAGGACGAGGAGTGCGAGAAGGAGCAGGATCGCCAGCGTCTGATGGCAGAGAGTGGCGGCAAGCCGGCCAGCGATCTGGCCTACGACGCCGCACGTCGCTGATTTCTGCTCTGATGGCTCAGAGCCCGCCGGCCGCAAGGCCTGCTACCGGCCCTGACATGGCAGTGTCACCGCGAGGTGAGACCGTACGTGTCAGGGCCGGTCTACGAACAATCAAGGAGCAAAGCGAGTCTCATGGCAGTCTATAACTACGATGTCGTCGTGATCGGTACCGGTCCGGCAGGGGAAAGCGCGGCAGTTAACGCGGCCAAGCATGGCAAGCGTGTCGCCGTGATCGAGGCTCAGTCTTCCGTGGGCGGCAACTGCACCCACAAGGGCACCATCCCTTCCAAGGCGCTGCGCCACGCGGTCAAGCAGATCATCGAGTTCAACACCAATCGCATGTTCCGCGACATCGGTGAGCCGCGCTGGTTCTCCTTCCCCAAGGTACTGGAGCGTTCACGCCGCACCATCGAGCAGCAGGTCGAGATGCGTACGCGCTTCTACGCCCGCAATCGCATCGATGTGTTCTTCGGTACCGCACGCTTCAAGGACGAGCACACCGTCGTGGTGCGCGATGCCCATGAAGGGGTCGAGGAGCTGCACGCGGAGAAGGTCGTGATCGCCACCGGCTCGCGTCCCTACCGCCCGGCGGACGTCAACTTCCGCCACCCGCGCATCTACTGCTCCGACACCATCCTGGGCCTGTCGCACACGCCGCGCACACTGATCATCTACGGCGCCGGTGTCATCGGCTCCGAGTACGCCTCGATCTTCTCCGGCCTTGGCGTCAAGGTCGACCTGATCGATACGCGTGACCGTCTGCTGTCCTTCCTGGATAACGAGATTTCCGACGCGCTGTCCTACCACCTGCGCAACAACGGCGTGCTGGTGCGTCACAACGAGGAATACGATCGCATCGAGGGCGACGAGTCCGGCGTGGTCGTGCACCTCAAGTCCGGCAAGAAGCTGCGTGCTGACGCCTTCCTTTGGGCCAACGGCCGTACCGGCAATACCGACAGCCTTGGTCTCGAGAATGTCGGCCTGCAGGCCAACGGTCGCGGTCAGCTGACCGTCGATGATCAATACCGCACCGAGCTGGATCACGTCTATGCGGTGGGCGATGTCATCGGCTGGCCGAGCCTGGCATCCGCCGCCTACGATCAGGGCCGCTTCGCGTCGGCCAACCTGCTGGGGGAAGAGTTCAAGTTCGTCAATGAGGTGCCGACCGGCATCTACACCATCCCCGAGATCAGCTCGGTGGGTCGTGGCGAGTCCGAGCTGACCGAGGCGCGCATCCCCTACGAAGTGGGACAGGCGTTCTTCAAGGACACCGCCCGTGCCCAGATCACCGGCGATACTGTCGGCATGCTCAAGATCCTGTTCCATCGCGATACCCTGGAAATCCTCGGCATCCACTGCTTCGGTGACCAGGCATCCGAGATCGTGCACATCGGTCAGGCCATCATGCAGCAGAAGGGTGAAGCGAATACGCTCAAGTACTTCGTCAACACCACCTTCAACTACCCGACCATGGCGGAAGCCTATCGGGTCGCGGCCATGAACGGACTCAACCGTCTGTTCTGAGCGGCGCGGGCCTCGCGCCCGCTGACTTGTCCGCTGACTTGAAGGCACACCACAAGGCCCCGACATCAATGATGTCGGGGCCTTGTGGTTGTCGGGCTCCCAGTCGGGAAACCTTGTCGATGAGCCTTGAGGAAATCACGCATGCAGGATGATTCACAGCAACACGACACTCGCCAGTCGGGCACGCAGTCACGCGAGACACTGCAGGATGATCCGACCACGGACCTCACGCTGCGGCTTGGCCATGAGGAGCTGATCATCCATCGCCGTTATGAGCTGGCCAGCATCATCAATGAGCTGGTGCTGGGCCTGCTGTTCACGATCGGCAGCGTGTGCTTCTTCTGGGAAGAGTGGATGACGCTGGGAATCTGGCTGTTCGTGATCGGCTCGCTGCAGCTGACGCTCAAGCCGGTGATTCGCCTGGCGCGCCGCATGCACCTCAAGCGGATGCCCGAATCGGCGCTGGACCTCTAGCAGGCGTCTTCACGGCCTGACTGTCTCACCGGCTCTCCGGATCTCTGGCCCTCTTGCTCTAGGGATCAACGATAGCGATGCACGCGCAGACTCTTGAGGAAGGGCGTGTCCTCGATGCGCACGTCGCCGCGGCGGGCGCGGGTGCGCTCGGTGGGCGGCGTCGGGCTTGGCTGGTTGAGTGCGGGCAGGCGCAGGTCATCATGCGGCAGGAACAGCGGCAGAGAGACATTCAGCGCGCGGCGCGTACGTAGCTCGCCGTCTTCGCGCATCACTGGCTCACGATAGAACAGGTTGGCGCGCATCAGCGGTGCCTGGGGCTGGATGCGGGCCAGAATCTCATCCGATGGCAAGCCAGCGAGCAGCTTGAGCTGCAGGCGTACGTGCTCGGCCTCGGTATCCAGTTTCATCAGCAAGGCTTCACACTCCGCCACGCTGACGCGCTGGATCGAACGCCCGGAGCTGTACCAGGCGAAGCGCACTCGCGCGACCGGTGCTTCTGCCACCGGCACCCGCCGCCAGCACTGTTTCAGGTGCAAACGGGCAAGGCCATCGCCCCTCAGGTGCTGGTTCAGCCCCGGATGGCGGAAGGGCAGAATTGCCTTCAGCTCGGCCAGTTGGTCGGGATATTTCTCGCGCAGCTCGGCGAAGAGCTCCGCCAGCTGCTCCTTGGCCGCGTTGAGCGCCGCAACGCGCTCGATCACCGTCGGGCCTGCGGCGACCACGCCCAGATAGGGGCGGGTGACTCGGCCGTCCTGGCCATCCTGATACCACACGTCCTGCAACGCCTGGCTGAGCCATTCGCTATCGGCACTGACGCCATCCAGCCGCCAGAGTGGCGAATTCTCTTCTCTGACCGCGGTGATGACCTGATCGGCGGCACTGATCTGCGTATCGAAGGCCGCTTCTATTCTGGCCATCAACTGGTATTCGGGCATGCTCTGCGTCCTGATTGCAGCAAGGGAGACGTGATTTTTTATCGCGTTATCTTGTTTAGCCTAGCGTGACCGGGATGGCAAGTCAGACCATGGCGGCATGCGCGGGCAGAAGAAGGGCTCCGAGAGGCTGAATCACCCGGAATGGAGTGACGGGATAGGCCGGCTGCGCCGGCGCCGACAGACTGAAACAGAAGAGGGCGCCACGCTGGGCGCCCTCCTGTTTCTGCGGGGTCTGTGTGATCTCGACAGGGCGCCGTTGTCAGGCCGGCCCCTGCAAAGCCTGATGCGCTCAGCGGTCGCGATAGCGCTCGGTGAGATCGCCATAGGCATCGATGCGACGATCGCGCAGATAAGGCCAGATGCGACGTACGTCTTCGCCGCGCGCCAGGTCCACCTCGACCAGCAGCTCCTCGGGCTCGGTGCCGCCATGCGCCAGCAGCTCGCCCTGGGGGCCGCAGATGAAGCTGCCGCCCCAGAACTGGATGCCTTCGCTGGCAGGCGTCGGGTCCGCTTCATGACCGACCCGGTTGGCGACGATCACCGGCACGCCATTGGCGACGCCGTGACTGCGCTGGATCAGGGTCCAGGCATCCTTCTGGCGTGTCTGCTCGGCTTCATCGTCGCGCGGGTCCCAGCCGATGGCGGTGGGGTAGAGCAGCATCTCGGCACCGGCCAGCGCCATCAGGCGCGCGCCTTCGGGATACCACTGGTCCCAGCAGACCTGCACACCCAGACGCCCGATCGAGGTGTCGATGGGTTCGAAGCCGCGGCGCGGGGACTGTGCGCTCGGTGCATCGCCCGGCGTGAAGTAGAACTTCTCGTAGAAGCCGGGGTCATCCGGGATGTGCATCTTGCGGAAGGTGCCGACCAGGCCAGCGGCCTTGTCGAGCACCACGGCGGTGTTGTGATACACGCCCGCCGCGCGGCGCTCGAAGATGGAGCCGACGATGACCAGGCCGAGTTCGGCGGCCAGGCCGGCCAGTCGCTGGGTGGTCGGGCCTTCGAGGGGTTCGGCGAGATCGAAGATCTCGGTGTCTTCGGTCTGGCAGAAGTAGTGGCTGGCATGCAGCTCCTGCAGCATCACCAGCTCAGCGCCACCGGCTGCCAGGCGGCGAATGGCGGCTTCGCTGGCCGCCAGGCTTGTGTCCTTGTCGGGCCAGCCCTGTTGCTGGACGACACCGACCTTGAGTGTACGGCGGGAAGCAGTCATCACAGTGCTCCTTGAGAGGTGTTCGAGGTGGCCAGCGTACCCTTGGGCAATTGCATGGTCATGCAGTGCAGGCTGCCGTGCTGGCGAATCACGGCGCGGCAATCGACCGGAATGATGTCACGCTTGGGGAAGGCGCTGGCAAGGGCCTTGAGGGCGATCATGTCGTGACGATCGGCGTAGGTCGGCACCAGCACGGCCCCATTGATGATCAAAAAGTTGGCGTAGGTCGCCGGCAGACGATGGCTGTCGTCCGGATCGAAGCAGACATCCGGCCACGGCAGCGGTACCAGGAAGTACGGGTCGCCATTGGCGTCGCGCAGTGCTTCAAGCTCGGCTTCCATCGCCTTGAGCGCCGGGTAATGCGGGTCGTTGCGATCATCGCAGCGGACGTAGGCGATGGTGCGCGGGTCACAGAAGCGCGCCAGGGTGTCGACATGGCTGTCGGTGTCGTCGCCTTCCAGATGACCATTGGCGAGCCACAGCACGCGTTTGACTCCCAAATCGGCCTTGAGTTGCGCCTCGACCTGGGCGCGGCTCAGGCCGGCATTGCGGTTGTCGTTGAGCAGGCAGGCTTCGGTGGTCAGCAGGGTGCCCTGGCCGTCGCTCTCGATGCCGCCGCCTTCCAGAATGAAGTCGCGGCTTTCCACCGGGCTTACGTAAGCCCCCTGCGCGGCGAGGGCGCGGGTCAGGGCGTTGTCGCGGGCGGCCTCGAACTTGCCGCCCCAGCCGGTGAAGGTGTAGTCGAGAAGTACCGGCTGGCCATCACGTTCGACGGTGATGGGGCCGTGGTCGCGCGTCCAGGTGTCATCCAGCGGCGCCACGAAAAGATGCAGGCGCTCGGCGGGCACGCCGAAACCGGCGAAGCGCGCGGCAAGGCGCTCGCGGGTGGTGTCATCGCTGACGCTGATCAGCACGTGCTGATAGCGGCTGATGGCGATCACCATGGCCTCGCAGGTGGCTTCGATGCTCTCGAGCATCTCGCTCCAGTCACTGTGCGGGCTGGGCCAGCTGAGCTGGATGGCGTCCTGCGGGTGCCATTCGGCGAGCAGACGGGTGGCCATGGGCATCTCCCTGATGAAGAGGTAACGATAAAGGCGCAAGCCGCAATGCCGCGGACTCGGCGCGCGATGATAGCAGAGCCATGCGCCGACGCTAGCCCTGTGCTGTCTGACGTGCACATGTCTTGCCATGATGGCGGTTCATGTTGGCCACAGACGAAGGCTGGCAAACTGCGTTCGAATATGGCTCCATGCGCCGAGCCTGCGGAATGCGTATCATGGCCCGCGACCCTGACCCAAGGAATCGACATCGATGCTGCTGGATCGCCTACCCTTTCTGATCGGCCTGCGCTATACCCGCGCCAAGCGCCGTAACCATTTCATTTCCTTCATTTCCTTGACCTCGATGCTGGGGTTGTCGCTGGGCGTCGCCGTGCTGATTCTGGTGCTGTCGGTGATGAACGGCTTCGACCACGAGCTGCGCACCCGCGTACTGGGCATGGTGCCGCATGTGCGCGTCGAGGCGCGTGACAGCGTCACCGACTGGGAGACGCTGGCCGGCAAGCTGCGCGAGAAGCCGCATGTCGTCGGCGCGGCGCCCTATATCGAGCAGCAGGGCATGTTCACCACCAACGGCCGCAACAAGGGCGCGTTGGTCACCGGCATCGATCCGTCCGCGGAGGATCAGGTCTCGATCATCAGCGAGCACATGGTGCAGGGCAGCCTGGCGGATCTCACGCCCGGCAGCTGGGGCATCGTGATGGGTGAGCTGCTGGCGCGCAACCTGGGCGTCGGCGTGGGGGATCGCGTCACGCTATTGGTGCCCGAGGCCTCCATCACGCCCGGAGGCATCTTCCCGCGCCTCAAGCGCTTCACGGTGACCGGTATCTTCAAGGTCGGCGCGGACGTCGATGCCAGCCTTGCCTACACCGATATCTCGGACATGGCCAAGCTGGCGCGCTTCAAGGAAGGCGACGTCCAGGGGGTGCGCCTCAAGCTCGATGACCTGTTCAGCGCCGATCAGGTCACACGTGACATCGTCAGCCAGCTGGGGCCGCAGTATCGGGGCATGGACTGGAAGCGCACCCACGGCAATCTGTTCGCCGCCATCCAGATGGAGAAGAACATGATCGGCCTGTTGCTGATGGTGATCGTCGCCGTCGCGGCCTTCAACATCGTCTCGACGCTGGTGATGATGGTGACCGACAAGCACGCCGACATCGCCATCCTGCGTACCCTCGGGGCCAAGCCCGGTTCCATCATGGGCATCTTCATCGTGCAGGGGCTGACCATCGGCGTGATGGGCATCATCATCGGTGCCATCGCCGGTGTGGCACTGGCGCTGAGCGTCTCCGACATCATCGCCTGGGTGCAGTCGACCTTCGGTATCCAGTTCCTGGATCCCAACGTCTACTTCATCAGCTATCTGCCATCGCGCCTCGAGATGAGCGACATGGGCATCATCATCGGCTCCGCGCTGGTGCTGAGCTTCCTGTCGACGCTGTATCCGGCCTGGCGCGCCTCGCGCATCCAGCCGGCGGAGGTGCTGCGCTATGAGTAATCCGTCGACATCGTCTGATGCATCCATCCGTTCCGCTGCTGGAGACACCGCCATGCCGACGCCGGCTTCTGACACTCACGCGCCGGATCAGACCCACGGCAAGCCGATGCTGATCTGTGAGCGCCTGAGTCGTAGCTACGATGAAGGCCCCCAGAAGGTGCAGGTGCTCGACGAGCTGGAGCTGCGCGTGCATGCCGGCGAGCGAGTCGCCGTGGTCGGCAGCTCCGGCTCCGGCAAGACTACGCTGCTCAACCTGCTGGGCGGGCTGGACCACCCCACCCAGGGCATCGTGAAGGTGGCTGGCCAGCGCCTGTCCGAACTCAGCGAGTCGGCGCTGGGCAGCTTCCGCAATCAGCACATCGGCTTCGTGTATCAGTTCCACCACCTGCTGGCGGAATTCAGTGCCGAAGAGAATGTGGCGATGCCGTTGATCATCCGTGGCCACAAACGCGCCGAGGCCGCCGTCAAGGCGCGCAAGCTGCTGGAGCGGGTCGGCATGGCACCGCGCGCCGATCACAAGCCGGGCGAGCTGTCCGGAGGTGAGCGCCAGCGCGTCGCCATTGCGCGTGCGCTGGTGACGGACCCGAGCCTGGTACTGATGGATGAGCCGACCGGCAACCTGGACCAGACCACGGCGGCGCGCATTCTCGAGCTGATGGATGACATCGCGCGCGAAGCGCAGGCGGCCTTCATCATCGTGACCCACGACAACGGTCTGGCCGCGCACCAGCACCGTGTGCTGCGTCTGGACGGTGGCAAGCTGCACGAGGATTGAATCGAGCCGCTGTTACGCCATGCCAGAAAGCCAAACGCCCCGCCATCGAGAGATGGCGGGGCGTTTTTCATGCGCGTCTGTCGGCAGCGTTCAGGGCGTGTCCGTGTCCTGCTCAGTGTTCTGGCGTGACGATTGCTCCTTGCTGCAACGTCTGGCGGCCAAGCGTGCCTTGCGGCGGCTGCGCCAGTTGCGTACCACCTGATAGCGCCACAAGAGGCGGACCAGCATGTTGGCCAGCAGCGCGAGGACGACGGCGCTGACCAGCGAACCCAGCGCCAGGGCGGGCAGGATGTCTTCCAGCTGGTTGGCGAACCAGGCCGCGGAGACCTGGTCCGGCATCACCCGTGCAGGCGTGTCCAGCATCCAGGCCCCCACGCGGTAGGTCGCGTAGTAGACCACCGGCATGGTCAGCGGGTTGGTCACCCACACCAGACCCACCGACAGCGCGAGGTTGCAGCGCAGTGCCCAGGCACCGAAAGCGGCCACCACCATCTGGAAGGGAATCGGCAGCAGCGCACAGAACAGCCCCACCATGAAGGCATTGGCCACAGTGCGTCGCGACAACGCCCACAGTGCGGGATCGGCGATCAGGTGATGCATGAAGCGCAGCGACTTCTTGCGCTTGAGTGCATCCGGTTCCGGCATGAGCCGCTTGAGTAGACGACGAGGCATGACTTGGCCATTTGGCATTCAACGCCGGCCATTATCCATACATGGCTGCAGGACTGCCATGCTGACTGCGCAGTTATCCGGTTCGTGATCTGCAACCCGCGTGTCTCGATTCGACACCGAGCGCAGCAAAGCCCGCGCCATGCCTGACGGGCTGCGCCACGGGTGTCCTTGCAAGAGGCCAGCAACATGTCAGGCGCCACCGTGAATAAATCGTCCCATCCCGCTCGATTCTGGCTGTCACCGGCCTCGCTGGCCCAGCTGCTGGCGGGACTGGTGGTGGGGATCTGGCTGTCACGCCAGGGCGAGTGGGGCGCGGATTGGCAGTCACGCTCATCGGCAGGGCTCGGCGCGCAGGAGGGTGGGGCGCATGGCTGGGCCGCCTTCATGACGCTGAGCGTCAACCTGCTGTTGCCCGCCTTGCTGCTCTGCTGGCTCATGGTAGCGGGGGCCTTTGCAGCCACTTCCGCCCGTGCTTGCCGGCACTCTGCTATCGACGCCGGGTCACGCCGCTCTCGGCTTGGAGCCTTGAGCCTGCGGCTGTCGGCAGCGTTGGGGTTCGGGCTGGTGATCGGCCTTCTGCAGCAGCCGATCGTGATGGCGGAGGCGCTGACGCGCCAGGAGCTGTGGCTGGAAGGCCGGATCGAACAGGTCAATCGCGCATTGCCGACGCCCGATGACTCGGTGCGCCTGGTGCTGCGTATCTCGCGCTGTGATCTCTTCCAACCGACGGAGTCGCCGGGCGCGGATGCCGGGCGTCAGGCCGCCTGTCAGCGGCTGCTGGATCAGCGGGTGCAGCTTCGGCGCTACTGGCCACGCAAGCCACCCCGCGATGTTGCGACACGCGAGGCGCTGGCGACTCCCTGGCAGGCCGGTGAGCGCTGGCGCATGGTCGTGCGTCTGGTGCCGCCTCATGGCGCCAGCAACCCGGCATTCGGGCGCTCAGCGAGCCCGGCGGAGTTCGACCGTGTCGCCTGGCTATGGCGCGAGGGTATCGTCGCCACGGGTTATGTGCGCCAACTGTCCCTTGCGCAGCGCTTGGCGCCGCCAGGCGGGCTGGCAGCACTGCGCCTTCATGCCGAGCAGGCGCTATGGCAGCGCTGTGGCAAAGGCGAGGGCGAAGGCGAGGCGCTGGTCGACTGGCCGGGTTCGCCCTGTCGCTGGCTGGCGGCACTGACGCTGGGCAAGGTCTCGGCACTGACCCATGCCGATTGGGACACGCTGAACGCTACCGGGCTGACACATCTGGCGGTGGTGTCGGGGCTGCATGTCGGCCTGATGGCCAGCCTGGTGCTGGGGCTGAGTTTCGGCGTGCTGCGCCTCTGGCGACCGGGCGGGTGGCGATTCAGCGTGGCGCCCTGGTGGCTTGCCTGTCTGGCGGCCTGGAGTTTCGCCTTGCTGGCAGGCCTGGCGCCGCCGGCACTGCGCGCCGCCTTGATGGTGACGGTCGGGCTTTGGATGGCGAGTGGCCGCAGCGGGCTGGGTGTGTGGCAGGTCTGGATGCTGGCGCTGATTCTGGTGCTGGGGCTGGACCCGCTGGCACTGTGGCGCCCGGGCACCTGGTTGTCATTCATCGCCGTGGCGGTGTTGCTACTGGCCTGGCAGGGCTGCTCGCGACCGCGGGGAGTGCGCGGCTGGTGTCTGGCCACCTTGCGCAGCCAGTGGTTGTTGACGCTGGTCATGGGAGCGGCCCTGCTGCTTTCGCGCGGTCAGCTTTCCTGGCTGTCATTGCCGATGAATCTGGTGATGGCGCCCTTGGTGACGCTATTGATCGTGCCACTTGGCATGC
The DNA here is from genome assembly GCF_011319755.1 of Cobetia sp. MB87. NCBI lineage: Bacteria > Pseudomonadati > Pseudomonadota > Gammaproteobacteria > Oceanospirillales > Halomonadaceae > Cobetia > Cobetia sp. MB87. The sequence continues at coordinate 340,133 of NZ_VFBC01000007.1, forward strand.
TGGGCTGGGGACTTGCGGGCCTCGAGCAGCTGTTGCTGTTCACGGGGCTCGTCCCGTCACGGCTCGCGGTGATGCTCGCCGACGGTGTGTTCAGTGGCGGTCTATGGCAGCTGCTGGCACAGGGCATGGCGCAGACGATGGAGATATTGTCTTCGCTTGCATCGACACAGGGGCGCTGGCCGCAGGTGCCAATGACGGCGGGCCTGTCGGATGCCACTCCCTCGGGCTTGATCCTGACGCTCGCGGTCATGGCCCTGCTGTGTGCCTGGCTGGCGGAGGGTGTGCCGGGCCTCGATGGCCGTCTGAAGCGCCTGTGTGGCAGCGTGGCACTCTGCTGGGGGCTGTCACTGGCGGCGCTGACCTTGCCATGGTCACCGACTGCGCTGGCCACCGTCGGGCGGGACGCCGGCACGCGCGCGACAGAAGCCGCCTCGTTCTCGCCCAGGGCGCCCGCGCTCAGTCTGACGGTGCATGATGTCGGGCAGGGTCTGGCGTTGTCGCTGCGCAGCCATCTGGCGTCGAGCACGAGCGGCTCGACTGATGCGTCACGGCAGGTGCCGAGGCACTGGCGTTATGACCTGGGGGCGTCATCGCGCAATGCCAGCGCTCGCTTACCGGGAGCCCCCCATGTGGCGGAAGAGCCTATCGGCGTGATCATGAGTCATGGGGATGGTGACCATGCCGGCGGCCTGCAGGCGCTGTCTGCCGAGGAGATCGCTGTCTTGTGGGTGCCGGCTGGGCAGCGGTCGCGACTGGGGCGTCAGGTTGACTGGCTCGATGAGGTGGCAGTGCGTGAGTGTGTCGCCGGGCGCAGCATTATCCTCGGTCAACTGCAGGGCCATCCCGTGCGTCTTGAGATGCTGTGGCCGCCAGCAGGGTTGAAGACCCTGCGTGACAATGCGCACTCCTGTGTGGTCTTGATAGCGCATGGCATGCGTCCGCTGGCGTTGCTGACCGGCGATATCGGTCAGCAGCAGGAGCGCGAGTTGCAGGCGACGCTGCACCAGCGCCTGGCCGGGCGTGGCTTGCCATTGCTGGTGGTCGCACATCACGGCAGCCGCACCAGCAGTGGTGATGCCTGGCTCGAGAGCCTGGCGGCACGTCATGCGATTGTCAGCGCCGGTCGCTACAATCCGCATGGTCATCCGCATCCGGACGTGGTGGAGCGTCTGGCGCGTCATGTCGAGTGTCTCTGGCATGTCGGGCTGGATGGTGCCTTGCACTGGGAGTGGTCGCCGCAGGGGGAGCGGCTGCAACCAGCGCGCAGGGCTGGCGGTATCGGAGTGAGGTGCCTTGGGGTAAAATCCGCTGAATGATCAGATGCATGGCGGATTCATCGGCCTGCGCGACAGGGATGGCGCGTGACATCTGACACGACAACAATGGTGCCCGCAGAGGCATCGAGACCAAGGGAGAGGTCACATGCTGGAAGCCTTGTACGCAGGGGGAGTCTTGATGCTCCCCATCCTCGGATGTTCCGTCGTCGCACTGGCCATCATCCTCGAGCGCCTGTGGACGCTGCGTCGTCGACGCATCGCGCCGAAGGGCCTGGGACAGCAGGTGTGTGAACTGATCAGCCAGGGACAGGTCAATGTCTACTGGCTGGAGAGTCATTCGCCGCTGGGCAACGTGCTGGCGGCGGGACTGCGCAATGCGCGCCTGGGCAATGAGCAGGTACGCGCGCGCATGCAGGAATCGGCCGTGGCCGTGATCCATGACATGGAGCGCTTCCTGAGTCCGCTGGGCACCATCGCCGCCATCACGCCGCTGTTGGGGTTGTTGGGCACGGTAGTCGGCATGATCGACGTCTTTGCCGTGATCGTCGATGCGGGCAGCGCCGAGCGAGCCCAGGAGCTGGCCGGCGGGATCTCCCAGGCGCTGGTGACGACGGCGTCCGGCTTGACGGTGGCGATTCCGGCACTGATGTTCCATCGCTATTTCCAGCGCTGTGTCGAGGACATCACCGTCAACATGGAGGAGCAGGCAGGGCAGGTGGTGGAGTATATCTCGCACCATCAGGGTGAGCTCGGGCTGGCCGAGAGCCATGACGGCATCGACCGTCGCCCGGGGCAGCGCCCCGGCCAGGTGCCGGAGCCCCATGAGCGCCTGCCGGAAGACTTGCCGGCCTACATGCGTCGTGATGCCGATGACCCCTATGGTGGCGATGATGGCAAGGGGGCAGGTGCCGGGAGGCCGTCATGAGGTTTCCGCGTCGCCAGCGTGAGTCGGTGGAGGTCAATCTCACCCCGCTGATCGACGTGGTGTTTCTGCTGCTGATCTTCTTCATGGTCTCGACCACCTTCGATAGCCGTCGAGCGCTGGACCTCATCCTGCCGCAGTCCAGTCAGGCCAGCGCGGTAGAGCAGGCGCCCTTGATTCTGAGCATCGGGGCAGCAGGTGATTTTACGCTCGGCGAGGCAAGCCTCGGCGAGGATGAACTGGGAGCGCAACTTGCGCAGTACAAGGACCAGGCAGATCGTTTCGGGTTGATCCTCGAAGCCGATGGCCGCACGCCCCACGCCAAGGTGGTCACGGCGCTGGACGCCGCCGCTGAAGTGGGTATCACCCGTGTGCGCATCAGTACGCGTATCGGGACGGAATCATCATCACCGGATGCCCCATGAGGGCGCCGCCCAAGTCTATGGAGACCCCGTGAGTCGCGACTCCACCTGGATTCATTACCGCCGCTTGCTCGGCTATGTTCGCCCGTACTGGAAGATGTTTCTGGCCGCCATCGTCGGCTACATCATCTACGGTGCCTCGAGTACGGCGCTGGCCGAGATGATGAAGCGCCTGATCGACGGCATTCAGAATCCTGACGCCCAGTTCAGACTGTTCCTGCCGCTGTTCGTGATCGGCATGTTCGCCGTGCGTGGCGTCGGCACCTTCCTGGGCACCTACTGCATGAGTGATGTGGCACGCAACGTGGTGCACACCCTGCGCACCACGGTGTTCAATCACATGCTGCACCTGCCGGGGCGCTATTTCGACGAGAACTCCACCGGCCATCTCATCACTCGCGTCACCTACCATGTCGAGCAGATCACCGGCGCGGCCACCAAGGCGCTGACCATCATCATGCGCGAAGGCTTCTTCGTGCTCGGCCTGCTGGGCTATCTGTTCTGGACCAACTGGAAGCTGACACTGGTATTCATCGCGGTCACGCCGCTGATCGGTTGGGTGGTCAGCTATGCCAGCAAGCGTTTCCGCAAGCTCTCCAAGCGCATCCAGGGTTCGATGGGGGAGGTGACCCACGTGGCCTCCGAAGCGCTGTCCGGCCATCGTGTCGTGCGTACCCACGGTGCCGAGGATTTCGAGAAGGCGCGCTTCGCCGCGGTCAGTGAGTACAACCGCGAGCAGAAGATGAAGGAAGCGCTGACCAAGGCCACCGCCACGCCGGTCATCCAGCTGTTGATCGCCGTGGCGCTGGCGACGCTGGTGTGGCTGGCGATGGCGCCGGAACTGATGGCAGGCATGAGCGCCGGTGAGTTCGTCGGCTTCATCACCGCCGCTTCGATGATGGCCAAGCCGGTGCGTCAGCTGACCGAAGTCAACGGCGAGATCCAGAAGGGCATGGCAGCCTCGGAAGAACTGTTCGGTCTGCTGGATACGCCGGCAGAGCCGGACAACGGCACCCTGGTGCCCGAGGGTCGCCTCGAGGGGCGTGTGCGCTTCGACAATGTCCACTTCCGCTATGCAGACCATCAGCCGGAGGTGCTCAAGGGCATCGATCTGGAGGTGAAGCCGGGGCAGATGGTGGCTATCGTCGGGCGTTCGGGGTCGGGCAAGTCGACATTGATGAGCCTGCTGCCGCGCTTCTACGCACCGACCACCGGCCGTATCCTGATCGATGATGTTGCCATCGAGGACTACAAGCTGCGCCCGATGCGTCAGCAGATCGCGCTGGTTTCACAGAATGTCACCCTGTTCAATGCCGACCTGACCGCCAACATCGCCTACGGCACCGGCGAGGTCGACAAGGCGCGGGTGGAAGAGGCGGCGCGTGCGGCCTATGCCCACGAATTCATCGAGCGCATGAGTGAAGGCTACGACACCATCGTCGGCGACAATGGCGTGATGCTCTCCGGTGGTCAGCGCCAGCGGATCGCCATCGCTCGCGCCATCTACAAGGACTCGCCGATTCTGGTGCTGGACGAGGCCACCTCGGCGCTGGATACCGAATCCGAACGCTATATCCAGCGCGCGCTGGAAGAAGTGTGTCAGGGCCGGACGACCTTCGTGATCGCCCACCGTTTGTCCACCATCGAGAAGGCGGACCGCATCCTGGTGATGGATGATGGCGAGATCATCGAAGACGGCACCCACGAATCATTGATTGCTCAGGAAGGTGCTTATGCCGCGCTGCATCGCATCCAGTTCCGGGAGACGGCAGACGCATGAGTGAACGACTGGTAGACGCCTGGTATCGCGGCGCCGGCTGGCTCCATCTACTGCGCCCGCTGGAACATGTCTACAGGAATGTGGTGGCGCGCAAGCGCAATGCCTATCTCACCGGCAAGCGTGAGGTCTGGAAGGCACCGGTGCCGGTGATCGTGATCGGCAACATCACCGTCGGCGGCACCGGCAAGTCGCCGCTGGTCGCCTGGCTGGGGCGCTGGTTGAGCGAGCAGGGCTGGCGCCCGGGCATCATCTCGCGCGGCTATGGCGGGCATTCGCCGCGCTATCCCCTCTACGTGCAGGCCGATACCGACCCTCAGCATGCCGGCGACGAGCCGGTGATGCTGGCCCAGCAGACCGGTCTGCCGGTGGCGGTCGACCCGGATCGCCCGAGCGCGGCGCGGCGCCTGATTGCCGCCGGCTGTGACATTCTGCTTTCCGATGATGGCCTGCAGCACCATGCGCTGGGACGCGATATCGAGCTGGTGGTCGTGGACGGAGAGCGTGCCTTCGGCAATCAGCGTTGCCTGCCTGCCGGGCCGCTGCGTGAGCCGTTGTCGCGCCTCGCCAGTGTCGATGCGGTGATCTCCAACGGTGTCATCGACTGCTCACGTCTGCCGGTGGAATCGCATTGCATGACGCTGACGCCGGTCCATTGGCGTCACCTGATCGACGACGTGCGGTATCCTGCCCACCAGTTGCCATTCAGCGGTCAGGTGCATGCGTTGGCCGGTATCGGCAATCCGCAGCGCTTCTTCCGCACCCTGACCAACCTCGGGGTCGAGCATCTGCCGCGTCCGCTGGCGGACCACCATCGTTTCACGCCGACGGATCTGCGCTTTTCCGACAATCTGCCCGTGGTGATGACCGCCAAGGACGCCGTCAAGTGTCGCAGCTTCGCCAATGAGCGCTGCTGGGCGCTGGATGTCGAGGCGCGTCCGGATCAGGCGCTGGTGGACTGGCTCGCCAAACGCCTTGAGGCGCTCTGAGGGCTTGATCGCTGAATTTTCTTTCTTTTCTGCTGTTATTCCGGAGATGTCTCGATGGACAAGGAACTGCTCGCGCTACTGGTCTGCCCGCTGTGTCAGGCCAAGCTGACCTATGATGCGGCGAACGCCGAGCTCAAGTGCTTCTATGATGGCCTCGCCTATCCGGTACGCGACGGCATTCCCGTCATGCTGGAAGAAGAAGCGCGCCAGATGGATGCCGACGAGAAGCTCAAGGGGAGCCGCGGCTGATGAGTGACCTTCTGCAGCAGGGGCAGGCAGACGACAGCCGTTCAGAGGGCGAGGCCGGCTTCGTGGTCGTGATTCCGGCGCGTTTCAACTCCTCACGCCTGCCGGGCAAGCCGCTGGCGGACATTCATGGCCAGCCGATGATCGAGCATGTCTGGCGCAATGCCTGCGCCAGTCAGGCCAGCCGGGTCGTGATCGCCACCGATGACGAGCGTATCCGTGAGGTCTGCGAAGACTTCGGGGCCGAGGTGGTGATGACGCGTGCCGATCATCCCAGCGGGACGGACCGCCTTGCCGAGGTGGTCACGCTGCTGGCGCTGGCCCCCGAGACCCTGGTGGTCAACGTCCAGGGCGATGAGCCGCTGCTGCCGGCGGCGCTGATCGATCAGGTGGCGGTGCGTCTCGGGGAAGACGAGGGGGCCTCGATCGCCACGCTGGCGGAGTCGATCGCCAGCGTCGACAGCCTGTTCAACCCCAATGTGGTCAAGGTGGTGCGTGACCTGCGCGGGCGTGCTCTGTACTTCTCGCGTGCGCCCATTCCGTGGGATCGCGAGCACTTCACCACGCCGCCGGACATGCTGGCCACCGATTCCTGGCTGCGCCATATCGGCCTCTACGCCTACCGTGCCAGCTTCCTGACCGATTACGTTGACTGGCTGCCGGCCCCGCTGGAGCAGCTCGAACAGCTCGAACAGCTGCGCGCGCTGCATCATGGTCATGCCATCCAGGTAGCCATTGCCTGCACGGCGCATCCGGCCGGTGTCGATACGCCGGAGGATCTCGAGCGCGTGCGCGACTGGTTGGCGCAAGCAGCAGCAGGCAGCGCGAGCGGAGAGGGCTGATGAGCGAGCTTCTTGAGCAACTGTCCCAGCGTCAGGCGCCATTGGAGCGCATCCTGATGGTGTGCCTGGGCAATATCTGCCGCTCACCGAGTGCCGAAGGCGTGTTGCGCGCGGCGCTGACGCGCCATGGCCTGGAGCAGGTCGTCACGGTGGACAGCTGCGGCACCAGTGACTGGCATGTCGGCGGTCAGCCTGATTCGCGGGCCATCGCCCATGCGGCCAAGCGCGGCTATGACATCAGCGCGCTGCGTGCCCGTCAGTTGTGCGAGCAGGACTTTCACGACTTCGATCTGATTCTGGTGATGGACGACGCCAATCTTGCCGATACACGTGCCTTGGCTGCGCGCAGCAACAGTGGCGATCAGGCGCTGATCGGTCGCCTGCTGGACCTGCTGCCAACCCCGCTGCCCGCGCTGGCGGCGGGCAGTCGTGAGGTGCCGGACCCCTACACCGGGGGCCCCGATGCCTTCGAGCGTGTGCTGGATCTGATCGATGTGGCCTGCGAGGCGCTCATCGCGGCACTGCCTGCGGCGACCACGGCGCGGGCGCGCTCATGACTCAGGTGTCAAGTGAGCAGAGCGCAGGCGACACCTCGCAACGCGAGGGGGTGGCACTGGATGGCTGTAATACGCTGGGTTTCTCGGCGCGCGCCCGCGCCCTGAGTGAGCCACACACCATCGAGGCGGCAAGGGCGCAGGTGCTGGCCTCCCGGCAGGCTGGTGAGCGTCTGGTGGTGATCGGCGGTGGCAGCAACCTGGTATTGCTGCCATGGCTGGATGCCCATGTCATGCGTCCGGCCTTTGACGAGGTCACCATCACGCCGGCAGAAGACGGCCTGACAGCCACGGTCTGCGTCGAGGCCGGCAAGCGCTGGCATGCCCTAGTGATGGAGCTGGCCAGCGCCGGCTGGTGGGGCTATGAAAATCTGGCACTGATTCCCGGTTGCTGCGGTGCGGCGCCTATCCAGAATATCGGCGCCTATGGCGTCGAGCTGGCAGACCATCTGCTGCGCCTGGAAGTCATGTCGCTGGAAGATGGCAGCTGCCGTTGGATGAATCGTGAGGAATGCGGTTTCGGCTATCGCGACAGCATCTTCAAGGGCGCGCTTGAGTATCGCGTGCTGATCACGCGTCTGGAGTTGCAGGTATCGCGCCAGGCGTCGCCCCGGCTCGGTTATGGTGATCTCGCCCAGCGCGTCAGTGCGGCGCTGCCGCAAGGGGAGGAGGCGACGCCGTTGCAGGTCGCCCGGGCGGTGATTGCCACGCGCAGTGAAAAGCTGCCCGACCCCGCGCAACTCGGCAATGCCGGCAGTTTCTTCAAGAATCCACAGCTTCCCCAGGCTGAGGCCCAGGCGTTGTTGACTCGCTTCCCGAGCTTGCCGCATTACCCGCAGGCCGATGGCAGCATCAAGCTGGCAGCAGGCTGGCTGATCGATCAATGCGGTCTCAAGGGCGCGCGCAGAGGCCATGTCGGCGTGCATGCTCAGCAGGCGCTGGTGCTGGTGCACTTCGGCGAGGGTGCCGTCACGGAGCTGCTGGCACTGGCGCAGGAGGTGCGTGAGGCCGTCCATGCCCGCTTCGGGGTCTGGCTCGAGCAGGAGCCGCGCGAGCTGGGAATGATGCCTAAAGGGTGATGCCCGAGGGCTGAGGCCCAGAGTCGTGCGCACGAGACCTGCGCTGAAGTGAAGGCACGCACACAAGGCGCTGAAAATAGCATGCACTGAAAACAAGAACGCCCCGCAGGCTTGCCTGCGGGGCGTTCTTGTTTTCAGTGCTTGGTTCTGACTTGCTGCTCAACGCGAGCGGCTGGCAGACCCTGGCATAGACCCTGTCTTGCTGCCTTTCTGGCGCCCCCTTCAGCGCTGGTGGCTGAAAGGGGCGCCAGAGTGACGGCAGGGGCAGGGCGCCTGCCTCAGGACTCATTGTGACGTGTTGCTGTCATCCTGGGCGGTCGTGTCCTGAGTCTCTGCGCTGGCCTGTTGTGCGGCAGCACGTTCGGCAGCTTCACGCTCACGACGACGCACTTCGCGTGGATCGTTGTAGGCGCGTTCGCCACGGCGACGGCGGGTCTCGGCGGCTGGCTGCGTGCTTTCCTGCTGCGCGCCTTCTGCCACTGTCGTCTCGCCTTGCTCGCTCGGTGCCTGCTTCTGCTCGCTGTCAGCGACTTCCACTGTGTGGGAGTCGTCGCTCACGGCTTGTGCCACGGTGACATTGTCGTGACGCTCGGCAGTCGCGAACGCTGCCTCGGCCGGCGCATTCTCGACGCTGGCGCTGACGTTGACGGCGCTTTCGGCACCTTCAGCAGTAGCATCAGCGCCTTCAGCGTTTGCAGAGCCTTCAGCAGCATCAGAGCCTTCAGCCGATTGAGAGCCTTCAGCCGATTGAGAGCCTTCAGCTGATTGAGAGCCTTCCGCAGCTACAGCGACAGTATCTGTGGTGCGCTCAGTGCTGACGGCAGGCTCAATCTCAGTACTGGCCACGTCAGCGCTTTCTGCCACCTTCGCCTCACTGGTCTCAGTCTGCTGAGGAGCCTCTTGACGCACGGCCTCCTGTACAGGCTGTTCAACGGCGGCTTCTTCCACGCCAGGTTCTTGCGCCACAGGCTGCGCAGGCTGGCTGGCAGTGTCTGTTTCAGCGGCGACCGCTTCCTCTGCTTCAGCGACAGGTGCCTGAGCTTCGGTGGCCGGTGCCTGGGCGCTTTGCTCGGCGGCGGCTGACGCTTCAGGCACAGCGGCTTCGCTGGTCACGCTTTCCTTCAGCGACTGCTCATCGGCCGCGGCTTCCGGCGCGACTTCTGCCGCGGTGACGGCCGGCGTGTCGACGGCGTTGTCAGCTGCGCTGGCCTGCGGCTGGTGCACGCTTGGCTGCTGGACGGCGTGCTGCTCAGTGCGCTGGGCGGCGTGCTGCTCAGTCTTCTGCGCTTGGTGAGCGCCAGTGGCAGGCGCTTCGGACGCCTCTTCGGCAGGTGCTTCGATCGGCGCTTCGACGACCGGCTCGGCCACTTCCGCTGGCTCGTCGGATGGCGCTGACTCAGGGGCGACCGTCTCTTTGAGCGTCTCGTTGCTCGGCTCGCTGATTTCCGGTGCGGCGGCTGCCGTGAGGTCTGCGCTGGCAGACTGCTCGACGGTGGTCGGTGCGTGCTGTGCAGCGGTGCTGTTTTCATCATGCGGGGCGCTGTCGTTGCCTTGCGGGGCATTGGCTTCGCCCTGCGGAGCAGCGCTGACGGCTTCGGCACCTTCGGCACCTTCCTCGGCAATGGCCGGCACCGTAGCGGCTGCCGAAGCAGCAGCGGCCGGAGCCTGCGGGCCTGCCAGCGTCATGGCCTTGAGCGACTCCTGCTCTTCGACCGCCTGCGGGTTCAGAGCGTGCTGACGGCTGCGCACACGCGGGTTGTTGCGAGTCTGCTGGTCTTCGCTGCTGACCTGCTGTTCCACCTGCTCGGCCTGTTCGGCTGCCTTGATGGACTCGCGTGCCTGCTTGCTGTCGACCTGCTCGGCCTTGTCTGTCTTGGCCGGCTTTTCACCACGTGCCGGCTTGTCGCTGCGCTTGCCGGAATCGCGCTTGCTGGCGTTGTCGGCCTTGGCGTTCTGGCTATCGCTGCTCCTGGCTTCGGCTTTCGGGCTGTTGTCAGCCTGCGGCGTCTGCTCCGGTTCGGCCTGCGGCTTGCTGTCGTTGGTGACGATTTCCTGCTGGCTGTCCTGACGCGACTCGTTGGACTTGCGACGGTTGCCACGGTCGTTGCGCTGGCGACGCTTGTTGTTGCTGCGGCCATCGTTCTGGCTGTTGCTGTCAGCGTCGTTGCCACGGGCATCGTTGCCGCTGTTGCGTGACTCGCTGTCGCTGTTGCGTGACGCGTTGTCATTGCGACGACGGGAGTCCTTGCGGTTGTCATCACGCTCGTTGCCACGGCCGTCATTGCTGCGGTCGTTGTTACGATCGTTGCTACGTTCAGCGTTGCGACCACTGCGGGACTCGTTGCGAGCCGCTGCCGGAGCGCTGGATTCACTGACGGTCTCGCGACGCTCGCGGGCCTTTTCCAGTGCCTTGCGGGCTTCGCTGGACTTGGCCGGCGCAGCAGTGTCGCTGTCATTGCCCAGCAGGCGGCTGAAGCCTCGGGCCAGGCGCGACAGCAGACCGCCACCGGCGGCCGGAGCCGCAGTCCTGGCGGGAGTCTGGGCTGACGGCTGCGCCACGACTTCCTGCTTGCTGGCCTGAGCGCGGGTGTCATTGCCCTGGCTCGAGCGGTTGCCCTGACGGTTGTCATTGCGCGCGCTCTGACGGCTGTCGTTGCGGCCTTCGCTGCGAGTGTCATTACGAGACTCGTTGCGCGACTCCTGACGGTTGCGGCCGTTGCTGCTGCCGTTGCCGTTGCGACGACGATTGCCGTTGTTCTTGCCGTTGCCGTTGCCGTTGCGGCTATCGCTGTCATTGCTGCTGTCAGTGGTCTCTGCCACGGCGGCGGGCGCTGCGGCAGGCGCTTCCGGTGCGGCAACCGGGGCAGGCGTGGTGTGGGACACGCTCTTGACGGCGGCTTCAGTGCGCGCCGGCGGCTTGTCGAAGTTCGGATCCGGTTCCTTGCCGACCTCGGTCTCGACGGACAGCTCGAAGCTGGACTTGTCGGCACCGTCTTCATCGACGTGGTCATCACGCAGACGCACGACTTCGTAGTGCGGCGTGTCGAGCTCCGGGTTCGGCAGCAGCACGACATTCACGCCCTGACGGCGCTCGATGTCGAACAGCGTGGCGCGCTTCTCGTTGAGCAGGTAGGTCGCGACCGGCACCGGCAGGATGGCGCGGATCTGCGAGCTGCGCTCCTTCATGGCCTCTTCTTCGATCAGACGCATGATGGAGAGTGCCATGGAGCGCACATCACGAATGGTGCCCTGGCCGTCACAGCGCGGACAGACCACGCCGCTGGTCTCGCCCAGCGACGGACGCAGGCGCTGGCGCGACATTTCCATCAGGCCGAAGCGTGAGATGCGACCGATCTGGACGCGGGCGCGGTCGATCTTGAGCGCGTCGCGCACACGATTCTCGACTTCACGCTGGTTGCGTGCCGGCGTCATGTCGATGAAATCGATCACCACCAGGCCGCCGATGTCGCGCAGACGCAGCTGGCGGGCGATCTCGTCGGAGGCCTCCAGGTTGGTCTGCAGCGCGGTTTCCTCGATATCACTGCCGCGGGTGGCGCGAGCGGAGTTGATATCGATGGAGACAAGGGCTTCGGTGTGGTCGATGACGATGGCGCCACCGGAGGGCAGCTTCACTTCACGCTGGTAGGCGGTCTCGATCTGGGATTCGATCTGGAAGCGCGAGAACAGCGGCACGTCGTCTTCGTAGAGTTTGATCTTCTGCTGGTAGCTCGGCATCACCTGACGCACGAAGGACAGCGCTTCTTCCTGGACTTCCGGAGAGTCGATCAGCACTTCGCCGATGTCATTGCGCAGGTAGTCGCGCATGGCACGGATGATGACGTTGGATTCACGGTAGATCAGGAAGGGGGCAGGGCGGCTGGAGGCGGCCTTGGTCACCGCGTCCCACACCTGGGCCAGGTAGTCGAGGTCCCACTGCAGCTCTTCGGCGCTCTTGCCGATGCCGGCGGTGCGCACGATGACCCCCATCTTGTCCGGCAGGGTCAGGCTGTTCATCGCTTCCTTCAGCTGAGCGCGCTCTTCGCCCTCGATGCGGCGGGAGATACCACCGGCACGCGGGTTGTTAGGCATCAGCACGAGGAAGCGGCCAGCCAGACTGATGAAGGTGGTCAGGGCGGCACCCTTGTTGCCACGCTCTTCCTTGTCGACCTGGACGATGACTTCCTGGCCTTCCTTGAGCACTTCACGAATGTTGGGACGGCCCTGGCCGGGGTCCTTGGAGAAGTACTCGCGGGAGATTTCCTTGAGTGGCAGGAAACCGTGGCGTTCGGCGCCGAAGTCGACGAAGCAGGCTTCGAGGCTGGGCTCGATGCGGGTGATCTTGCCGCGGTAGATATTGGCTTTCTTCTGTTCGCGGGCGCCGGACTCGATGTCGAGATCGTAAAGGCGTTGTCCGTCGACCAGTGCGACGCGCAGCTCTTCTGGCTGGGTCGCGTTGATGAGCATCCGTTTCATGTCGTCTCGCTAGACTGGGCGTGCCGAAGGGCAGCCGCATTGTGCGTCGGCGACGAGGAACCGTTTTCCGCTTCGTGTTGTGCTCAGCGCATGTCGTGGAATGCGTTTTTCGCATGCAGGCAAGTCCGTGGACGGGCCACATGCGGCATGATCATGTTGAGTACTTGGAAGAGGCAGGACGTGTTGCGGGGATTGGTACTCCTCCGGCCCTGCGGTCTCTTCCCTAACACCTGGCATTAGCCGATTCATCGACGCCGGCCTTCGGCACGGATATCGAATGATTGCCCGGGCTTCATGCCCGGGCGGTCTTGTGTCGTTGGCCCATGAATGACTGGGCATCTTGCTGTCTTGCCTGCGCAGGCGGCTTTCGGGCTCCCGCGACAGCATCTCGTGGAGTCTGCAACGAAGGCTCGAAGGGCGATTGCGCTGCGGCGCGCGGCGTCATGCGTTCCGCGCCCGCTGATATCGTCACCAGGTCCTGTGAGACCTGAGCGACATCGATGTTTTGCGTCAGCTTCTGGTCTGGCCGCTGGCCGCGAATGACTGTCCTTGGGGCGGCCTTCGCTGCCTGTGATTGACAGGTGCGATGCGCGGGACAGCACGCTACCGACAGGGTAGATGACAACAGGGTGCTTGCGTGACCTGCACGGTGCTGATGTCGGTGCGCGTTGCTTCATTGCGGGCCATCTGACCCTCTCCGCCGGCGTGAAGCACCTTGTTGAAGTGCCGGGTGCGCCGTTTTTCCGGCCGCTGTGACAGGGCTGCGGAGACGATGATCGGGCATATAGAGAAGGCCCATCTCACTGCGCTCGAATATACCAGTAAAGGTATGTACCAGCAATTCAGCTGCCAGATCAAACGCTTCGCTACATCGCCCGAGATACGAGGCCCGGTGAGCCGCTCATGAGAGCGGCATGTGGCACGATGATTCCCCATTGGTCGCATGACACCGTAGAATGGCCGGTCTGAGTGCGCCCAGGCGCACGGCAACAAGATGAGCAGGCCGCGCGAAGGCGGGGCCGGAAAGGAGTGCGACATGGCCGAAGGCCAATCAGTCCAGTGGATCGAGGTTGCCCCGGAATTGGCCGGGCAGCGCATCGACAACTTTCTGCGTACCCGCCTCAAGGGCGCACCCAAGGCGTTGATCTATCGCATCGTGCGCAAGGGGGAAGTGCGCGTGAACAAGAAGCGCATCAAGGTCGATTATCGCCTGCAGGCGGGCGATCTGGTGCGGGTGCCGCCACTGCGCCTCTCGCCGGAAGCCGCCGTGCAGGAAGTCAGTGACAATCTGCGCGAGGTGCTGGCGGGCTGCATCGTGCGCGAGACGGATGACTTCATGGTCATCAACAAGCCCTCGGGGCTTGCCGTGCACGGTGGCAGTGGCGTCAAGATCGGTCTGATCGAGGCCATGCGCCAGATTCGCGCCGACCTGCCGTTCCTGGAGCTGGTGCACCGCCTGGACCGTGATACCTCCGGCTGCATTCTGCTGGCCAAGACGCGGGCTGCGCTGTTGCAGCTCAATGCCGACCTCAAGGCCCACAAGATGACCAAGCTGTATCTGGCACTGGTCGAGGGGCGCTGGGATTCACGTCGCGATTACGTCAATGCACCGCTGGAGCGCTACGACGGTGGCAATGGTGAGCGTCGGGTGCGCGTCGATGAGGCCGGCAAGACGGCCAGCACGCGTTACGCGGTACGTGAGGCCTATTCGAGCATGACGCTGGTCGAGGCCGAGCCGATTACCGGGCGTACCCATCAGATCCGCGTGCACTCGGTGCATGCCGGGCATCCGTTGCTCGGCGATACCAAGTACGGCACCGAGCGCGGCAATGCCCTGGCGAAGAAGGTCGGGCTGGAGCGCCTGTTCCTGCATGCCGCCCAGCTCAGCTTCCCTGATCCGATCGACGGGCGAACCGTCACCGTGCGCGCGCCGCTGGACAAGCGGATGAAGCGCGTTCTCGCCACTGCCAGAGAGCTGGGAGCTCGTCATGACTGATCTCGTTGCAGGACTGCCGCAACCGCGCTATCGCCTGGTCATCTTCGACTGGGATGGCACCCTGATGGATTCCGAGGCGCGTATCGTCGACTGCCTGCAGGCGGCCTCACTGGCGACGGGCATGGGCGAGCTGCCTGCCCATGCGGCGCGCGACATCATCGGGCTCGGGCTGCCCGAAGCCATGGAGCGCCTGTTCCCGGGGGCGACGGCCGAGCAGTGCGAGGCGCTGGTCGCGGCCTACAAGGCGCATTTCGTGGCGGTCGATACCACGCCGCTGGACTTTTTCCCCGGTGTCGAGGCCGGCATCCAGCGTCTGCGTCGCCACCCCGAGCAGCTGCTGGCCGTCGCGACGGGCAAGAGCCGGCGCGGGCTGGACCGCATGTTCAGGGCCCATGATTGCGGTGACTGGTTCCATGCCTCGCGCACCGCGGACCTGACGCTGTCCAAGCCGCATCCCCGCATGCTCGAGGAGCTGTTGGCCGAGCTGAACGTTGAGGCGCATGAGGCGCTGATGGTCGGCGATACCGAATATGATCTGGAAATGGCGCGTGCCCTGGGCATGCACAGTGTCGGTGTCGACTACGGCGTACACAGTGTGCCGCGCCTTGAGGCCTGTGCGCCGCAGCGCATCGTCTCGCATTTCGATGAATTGATGGAGTGGCTGTACGTGGCCAGATAACGGTCGCGATCACCCAGCACAGGAGCAGCAATCGATGAGTGACAGGCCGCAGGATCCCTGGCGTGAAGGCGCGGGTGGCAAGGACGAGAGCGTAGCGGGCTTGAGCGGGCCGGGCATGAGTGGACAGTGCGCGGCTACCGCCTCCGAGCGAGAGGTGGACTGGCAGGCGCGCGAGCGTACCGCGCAGCTTGAGATGATGGACCGCTGGGTGCAAGGCGTGGTCACCGAGCAGCGTCGTTCGCGGCGCTGGAAGCTGTTCTTCCGCTTCCTGTTCGCCTTGCTGTTCATCGCCTCGATCGCGACCTCGGTGACCCTGTTCACGCTCGGTAGCCAGCCAGCGGCGCTGCCCGGCGAGCAGCATCTGGGCGTAGTGCGCGTGAAAGGCGTGATCGAGGCGGATGGTGAAGCCAATGCCGAGCGCATCATCAAGGGGCTACGCGCGGCCTGGGAGTCACCGGCCTCCGTGGCGGTGGTGCTCGACATCAACTCGCCTGGTGGCAGCCCGGTGCAGTCACAGCGTGTCTATGACGAGCTGATGCGGCTACGTGAGCAGGGCGACAAGCCGGTGATCGCGGTGATTGAAGACCTGGGTGCCAGTGGTGCCTATTACATGGCGGCCGGTGCCGGTGAGATCATCGCGGCACCCTCAAGCCTGGTGGGCTCCATCGGCGTGATCTCTTCAAGCTTCGGGCTCAAGGGGCCGATGGAGAAGCTGGATATCGAGCGTCGCGTGTTCACGGCGGGAGACAACAAGGCGTTTCTTGATCCGTTCTCGGAAATCTCGCCAGACCAGCGTGCCTTCTGGCAGAGCGTGCTGGCCACGACGCACCAGCAGTTCATCGCGGCGGTCAAGGCCGGGCGCGGTGAACGCCTCAAGGACGATCCCGAGCTGTTCTCGGGGCTGATCTGGACCGGCGAGCAGGCCCGGGGGCTGGGGCTGGTCGATCGTACCGGCACGCTGGAAGAGCTGGCGGCTGAGCTGACGCCAGAAGCAGAGCTGCACGATTACACGCCGCGTCAGGACCCCTTCGAGCGCTTCACGCGGCGCTTCGCCGGTGTAATGGCCAGTGCGATGGGGCTCGAGACGACGGTATCACCTGTCAGCTACCGCCTGCCCCGGTAGGCGAGCCAGAGCCGCAGCCCTCGTCGCTCAGGGCTGCGGTGTCTCTCAGGAGCGCGGTGCCACTCAGGAGCGCGGCGCATCCAGCAGAGGGTCGACGCCTGCCTCGCGCAGCAGTTCGCACAGGCGAATCAGCGGCAGACCGATCAGGCTGTTGGGGTCACGCCCCTCGAGGCGCTCGAAGAGCGTGATGCCCAGCCCTTCCATGCGGAAGCTGCCGGCGCTGTCGAGGGGGCGCTCGCGCTCGACGTAGCGCGCGATCTCGGCGCTGCTCAGAGGGCGGAAGACGACCTCGTAGTCTTCATGACAGACCCAGTGGCGCGCAGACTGGGTGTCGATCAGCGCCAGGCCGGTCACGAAGCGTACGCGACGTCCGGAAAAGCGCGCCAGCTGGTCGCATGCGGCTGACAGATCCGCCGGCTTGCCCAGTATCTCGCCTTCGAAGACGGCGACCTGATCGCTGCCGATGATCAGGTGGTGGGTATAGGCATCCGCCACGGCATTGGCCTTGCCGAGTGCCAGACGATGGACCAGTGTCTCGGGGCTTTCTTCGCGGCGCGGCGTTTCATCGATGCTGGGGGCTGTCCAGGTGAAGGGCAGCCCGAGGCGTTCAAGCAGTTCACGACGCCAGCGTGAGCTGGACGCCAGGACCAGTGGAGTCATCATGGCTCTCCGTTGGGGCGCGTTGCGGTCATTGGCTGGGCGGCGCGCGGCAAGTATTTGAAAAACAAGGGCTGCAGGATGCCGTAAATCCTCTCGGCATTGAAGCGTCAGGCGCGTACAATCGCGCGCTGGACGTGTAGCCCAGTGTCAGTTGCCGCATATCGACGTGAAAGCGTGATGGTGAGGGGGCTGGCAAAAGCAACAAGTTGCTCATGCATTTTGACACCGGGAGGGGGAATCCCTATTATGGCGCGCCTATGTTGACCACAAGACTGCCGACCAAGGTCGAGCCCTACCGGCTGGCGTCAGCGGGTAAACGCCTTGAAGGCGTGATTCCACTGGCGAACATGCCCCGTGTTGTTGAGGCCATCGGTGCTCAGGAAGGGGACGTCAGCGTCTCCATGACCTTTGACATCGACACTCAACGTCGCAGCTTCATCGAAGGCTCCATCGCCTTCGAGGCAAGTCTGTTATGTCAGCGTTGCCTGGGACCCACCGAGCCGGAGCCGCTTTCCAGCGAGTTCCTGTTGGGCCTGGTGACCAGCGATGCACTGGCGGCGCAGCTGCCCGGTGAGTACGAGCCGGTAGTGGTGGAAAACGAACAGCTGGATCTCCTGACAGTGATCGAGGATGAAGTGCTCCTGGTCCTGCCGCAGGTGGTCTACCACGAGGAGGCCGATTGTGCCGTCTCTCGCGACCAGCTGGCCAGCGGTGTGGAACCCGAGGCCTCGGACGCACCCGCTGTGAATCCATTCAGTGTGCTTCGCACCCTGAAGGACAAGCACTGAACTCAATTTGTCGACAAGATTGGAGTAATCCCCATGGCAGTTCAGCAGAACCGCAAAACTCGTTCCAAGCGTGGCATGCGTCGTAGCCACGATGCCCTGACTGCACCGACCCTGTCCCAGGACAAGGAAACCGGTACAGTTCACCTGCGTCACCACGTCTCTGCCGACGGTTTCTACCGTGGCCGCAAAGTCGTTGATGCATAAGGCATTGATGCAGCGCGCGGCGTAACGCCGTGCGTATCGCCATCGATACGATGGGCGGGGACTTCGGTCCCCGCGCTACGTTACGGGGCACGGCCAGTGCGCTGTTGCGAGACTCGCAACTCAGCGCCATCCTGGTTGGCCCGCAGCATCTACTGGATGCCGAGTTAGACTCCCTCCCTGCTTCACTCTCCCGTGTTCGTGATCGCCTTCAGACACTCGCTGTCGACGGCATTGTCGCGTCTGATGCTCGCCCGTCCCGCGTCTTGCGCAGTCGCGAGCCCAGCAGCATGTCTCAGGCCCTGGGCCTGGTGGCGAAGGGCCAGGCGGATGCCTGTGTCAGTGCCGGCAATACCGGCGCCTTGATGGCGCTGGGCATGCGCGAAGTGGGAAGAGTGAAAGGGGTGGAGCGACCTGCCATCTGTGCCGCGGTGCCCACGCGTGGCGTGCGTGCCTGCAGCTTGCTGGATCTCGGCGCCAACGTCGATGTCGCACCGCACCACCTGCTGGCGTTCGCCCGCATGGGCGCGATGCGCAGTCGCCTCATCGACGCGGTCGAGCGTCCGCGAGTGGGGCTGCTCAACGTGGGGGTCGAGTCGGTCAAGGGGACTGCGCAGGTGCAGGAAGCGCACGCCCTGCTGGCTGCCAGCGAGTCGGACTTCGACTACCTTGGCTTTGTCGAGGGCGGTGACCTCTTCTCCGGCAAGGTAGATGTGGTGGTCTGTGACGGCTTCGTCGGCAATGTCGTGCTCAAGAGCAGTGAAGGGCTTGCGCAGATGCTGTCGGCGCAGCTGGGGGCGACCCTGGCGGCCAGCTGGCGCACGCGCCTGATGGCCTGGCTGGCGCGCCCGGCGCTGACGCGACTCTCGCGTGAGCTGGACCCGGTGCGCTACAACGGCGCCAGCCTGCTGGGCCTGGCGAACGTGGTGGTGAAGAGCCACGGCGGCGCGGCGGCGGAAGGCTTTGCCTTTGCCGTCACGCGGGCGGCCAGCGAGGCTCGCGAGCAATTGCCCTCGCGCCTGGCGCAGGCCCTGGAAGGCACATACTCACGCTGAATGAGTAAATTGGTCTGATTTGTTCCTGTTGGGGTCGAGCTTCGGCGCACACGGTGCGACAATGCCAGCGCTTCGCGGCCGGGCGGTGAAGGCGGACGGGAGTCAGGGGCGGGCAGCCCCCGCAAGAAGCCCCCGCAGGGCAGCAGCATGACGTAAATGACAGGAAGCAGGCTTTCCCCTGGCAGAAGCGTGAGACACGACAGTGGTCGTCTCGCTTGCGAGCCAGCGGAAATCGGGTTTCTTGACCCGTGTCAGTCCCACCTGAACAGATGGAAATGGTGACAGCAATGACAGATTCCCTGGCCCTCATCTTCCCGGGACAGGGCTCCCAGCAGGTCGGCATGCTGCGGGAGCTGGCGGAGCGCTATAGCGTGGTCCGCACTACCTTCGAGGAAGCCTCTGACGCGCTGGGGCGCGATCTCTGGCACCTGACACAGGAAGGTCCGGCGGAGGAGCTCAATCGTACCGAGCTGACCCAGCCGGCGCTTCTGACCGCCAGTGTCGCCATCTGGCGCGTCTGGCAGGAGCTGGAAGGCCCGCGTCCGGCGCGCATGGCCGGTCACTCCCTGGGTGAATACAGCGCCATGGTCTGCGCTGGCGTGATCGGTTTCGCCGAGGGCGTCAAGCTGGTCAATCTGCGCGGCGAAGCCATGCAGACTGCCGTGCCGCAGGGGCAGGGCGCGATGGCGGCCATTCTCGGTCTCGAGAATGCCCAGGTCGAAGCCGCCTGTGCCAGTGCGGCACAGGGTGAAGTGGTCGCGGCAGTCAACTACAATGCGCCGGGACAGGTCGTCATCGCCGGTGGCACCGCTGCCGTCGAGCGTGCCATCGCGGCATGTCAGGAGGCGGGTGCCAAGCGCGCCATGCCGCTGCCGGTGTCGGTGCCGTCGCATTGTGATCTGATGCGTCCGGCGGCCGACAAGCTGGCCGAGGCGATGAATGCCATCGAGTTCCGTGCGCCGCGCTATACCGTCATCCAGAATGTCGATGCCAAGGCGCATGACGATGTCGAGACACTGCGTCAGCGTCTGATCGAGCAGCTTTATCAGCCGGTACGCTGGACCGATTGCGTCAATGCCATGTTCGACAGTGGCGCGCGCAGCTTCATCGAATGCGGCCCGGGCAAGGTATTGACCGGCCTTGGCAAGCGCATTCAGCGTCAGGCGCGTGGCCTGGCCGTGAATGATCCGGATAGCCTGGAAGCGGCGCTGGAACTTGCCCGCGAGACCGCTGCCGAACAGAATCAGTAAGCTCGTGGCTGGCCCATCTGGCCGGCCATGTGACTTGGATCAGCCAACTCAGGACTCAAGATGACGAGCGAACGCAGAATCGCACTGGTGACCGGTGCCAGTCGTGGCATCGGCCAAGCCATCTCCCGTGAACTCGGCCGTCAGGGCCGTATCGTGATCGGTACTGCCACCAGCGAGAAAGGCGCAGCGGCCATCGGCGCTGACCTCGAGGCGCACGGTATCGAAGGCGCGGGCATGCTGCTCAACGTCACCGATCAGGCCAGCGTCGACGCCGTGCTCAAGGAAATCGGCGAGCGCTTCGGCGCCCCGACCATTCTGGTCAACAATGCCGGTATCACGCGTGACAACCTGTTGATGCGCTTGAAGGAAGACGATTGGGACGCGGTGCTCGACACCAATCTCAAGTCGGTCTTCCGTGTCAGCAAGAGCTGCCTGCGCGGCATGACCAAGGCGCGCTTCGGCCGCATCGTCAACATCTCGTCCGTGGTCGCGACCATGGGCAACCTCGGTCAGGTCAACTATGCTGCCGCCAAGGCAGGCATGGAAGGCTTTGCCCGCTCGCTGGCGCGCGAAGTCGCGTCACGCAATATTACCGTCAACTCAGTGGCGCCGGGCTTCATTGCCACTGACATGACTGAAGCATTGCCGGAAGCGCAGCACGAAGCGTTGCTCGGCAACATCCCGCTGGCGCGCCTTGGCCAGCCGGAAGAGATTGCTGCGGCAGTCGGCTTCCTGACCAGTGATGCAGCAGGCTACATTACCGGTGAGACGTTGCAGGTGAACGGTGGCATGAACATGCGCTGAACCCCACGCAGGGACGTGGTTGCGTCCTTTTGGGGTGGCCTATAAACTACGCCCAGCTTTTTCGAGCTGCGGATTCCGTACCACTAGGAGTGATTGTTAAATGAGCACCATTGAAGAACGCGTCAAGAAGGTTGTGGCTGAGCGCCTGAACGCCAAAGAAGAAGAAATCCAGAACTCTTCCTCTTTCACTGAAGACCTGGGCGCCGATTCCCTGGACACCGTCGAGCTGGTGATGGCTCTTGAAGAGGAATTCGATACTGAAATTCCTGACGAAGAAGCAGAGAAGATCACCACCGTGCAGGAAGCTATCGATTACATCGTCAACCACCAGTAAGGTGTGTTGAAGCGATCACGGAGCAACCTGTTGCTCATGGTCGTGATGCAATTGTCTGTACGTTCAAGAGCCGCACTGTTCCTCAGTGCGGCTCTTGTCGTTCAGGGATGTGCTGCGCAATGCCGCGCCGACAGGGCGCGAATTGCCTGGTGGTAGACGGCGGGCTTCGTGACAAATGCCCCCTTGTGGCAAGTGTCGGAATTCCTTCGTGAAAGTGGCCAGAAAAGCGCTTGAAAACCGACTGCCCACGCATGGCCAGGTTTCTGTATAATGCGCTCAATTACCGTCCGGGCGTCCATGGCCCTGGCGTGCCAATTCGATAGTTTTGGAGGAGACACGATGCCTCGCAGAAGGGTAGTGGTAACAGGTCTTGGCCTGGTAACCCCGGTCGGGAATACCGTCGAGGAAAGCTGGAGCAACATCAAGGCGGGCAAGAGTGGCATCGCGGCCATCGAGCATTTCGATGTCAGCGGTTTCAATACCCGTTTCGGTGGCTCCATCAAGGACTTCGATGTGAGTCAGTACCTGAACCCGAAAGAGGCCCGCAAGATGGACCTCTTCATCCAATACGGTATCGCGGCGGCCCACCAGGCCATCACCGACTCCGGCATTGAATGCACCGAAGACAACGCCGAGCGCATCGGTGTCGCCATCGGTTCCGGTATCGGCGGCCTGCCGATGATCGAGCACAACCACAAGGCGCTGGAGAAGGGCGGTGCGCGTCGCATCTCGCCGTTCTTCGTGCCGGGCTCCATCATCAACATGATCTCCGGCAATCTGGCGATCCAGTTCGGTTATCGTGGCCCGAACATCGCGATCACCACTGCCTGTACCACCGGGACGCACAACATCGGTTATAGCGCACGTACCATCGCCTATGGCGATGCCGACGTGATGGTGGCCGGTGGTGCCGAGATGGCGACCACGCCGCTGGGCCTGGGGGGCTTCTCCGCGGCGCGTGCGCTGTCGACCCGCAACGATGATCCGCAGGCGGCCAGCCGCCCGTGGGACCGCGACCGTGATGGCTTCGTGCTGTCCGACGGCGCCGGTGTCGTCGTGCTGGAAGAGTACGAGCACGCCAAGGCGCGTGGCGCGACCATCTACGCCGAGGTGCTCGGGTTCGGCATGTCCGACGACGCTCACCACATGACAGCGCCGCCCGAAGACGGCCGTGGTGCGGCCTCTGCGATGCGCAACGCCATCCGTGACGCCAAGCTCGAGCCGAGCCAGATCGACTACATCAATGCCCACGGCACCTCCACCAATGCCGGCGACAAGGCGGAAAGCCTCGCCGTCGAATCGGTGCTGGGTGATGCGGCGCGTGATGTGGCGGTCAGCTCCACCAAGTCGATGATCGGTCACCTGCTGGGCGCTGCCGGTGCGGTCGAGGCCGTGTTCTGCGTGCTGGCGATGCGTGACCAGATCGCGCCGCCGACCATCAACCTGGACAACCCGGCCGAGGGCTGCAATCTCGATTACGTGCCGAACGTCGCACGTGACATGAAGATCGAGTACACCCTGTCCAACTCGTTCGGCTTCGGTGGCACCAACGGCTCGCTGGTGTTCGGCAAGCTCAAGGACTGATCACACGCTTTCGTGTTCTCTCTCCTCAGACGCGCTCCCATCCGGGGGCGCGTTTGTCTGTGGGGCGTCACCTGCTTCGCGTGTCGTGTCCGCAACCGTTCTCTGGAGGGCTGTATCGATGACGACTGATGCCTCTGGCAGCAAGAGCTCAGATGACCGGGCGTCTGATGAAAGGAGCGGTGACGACACGTGCTCTCCTGCGGCGCTCGCCGCCGATCTGCCCAGTGATGACCGTGGCCTTGCCTATGGCGAGGGCGTGTTCGAGACGATTCTGGTGCGTGAGGGTCAGCCGCAGCTGTGGTCCTGGCACGAGGCGCGCCTGAGGCGCGGTTGTCAGCGTCTGGGGATTGCAGCGCCTTCGGCAGCTGAACTGGCGGGCTGTCTGGCGGTCTGTCAGGGCGAGGGGCTTGAAGTGCTCAAGCTTATCGTCACCGGCGGCACTGGCGGGCGGGGCTACAGGGCACCGGAGTCACCGCAGGCGCGCTTGCGGGCACGTGCAACGCCTTTTGCGGTCAATCAGCAGGCGCGGCGTGGCATCACGGCACGGGTCTGCGAGCTGCGTGTGGCTGAGCAGCCGGCACTGGCGGGGCTCAAGCACCTCAATCGGCTCGAGAACGTGCTGGCGCGTCGTGAGTGGAGCGACACGACCATCAGCGAGGGGCTGTTGCTCAATGCGCAGGGCGAGCTGATCGAGGCCACCAGCATGAATCTGGCCTGGTATCGTGACGGGCGCTGGTTCACGCCGTGTCTTGATCGTGCCGGTGTAAAGGGCACGCTGCTGGCGGCGCTTGAGGCCGAGATGACGTTCGAACGAGTGCGTGAGGGGCTTGAGTCACTCGCGCGGGCCGAGCAGGTGGTCGTCATGAATTCCGTGCAGGGCGTCTGGCCGCTGCGCACCCTGCTCAAGTCCGATGGCGCGATTCTGTGCGAGTGGAAGGATGAGGCGCATCCGGCGCTGGACGAGTTGAATCACACTGTCGCGCGCTTGCTGGGCGAGCCCGCGAACTGACGGAAGGCGACGAGCGTCAGCAGGCATGCCTGTGTGGTCGTCGCCTTCGCCATGAAGACTGGAAACCTGATTATGCGAGTGTTCAAGATCCTCCTGATGCTGGTAGTGCTGGCCGTGGCTGCGGGTGTGGTGGGCTTTCGTTATTGGCAGGCGCAGTTGCTGTCACCGTTGGCGATCGAAAAGGAACAGCTGTTCGAGGTGCCCAAGGGCGCCAGTCTGACCAGGGTCGTGGGCGAGCTCGAGTCACAGGGCATCATCGAGGCGAGCTGGCCGTACAAGGTCTGGGCGCGCCTCGAGCCTGAGGCCGTCAATGGCCTGCGCGCCGGTGAATTCCGTCTCACGCCGGGCTTGAACGGCCGTGAGCTGGTGGCGCTGCTGTCCAGTGACGATGTGGTCAGCTATACCTTGACCGTGCCGGAGGGCTGGACCTTCGCCCAGATGCGCACTGCCATGGACGCCTCACCCAAGCTTGAGCACACGACTCGCGACATGAGTGACGAGGAGCTGATGGCGGCCGTCGGTGCAGAGGGCAAGAAGCCGGAAGGGCGCTTCTTCCCGGACACCTACCGCTATCACAAGGGCGTCAGCGACCTCTCGCTCTACAGGCAGGCCTATACCCGCATGAGCAAGACGCTGGAGGAAGTCTGGGCCGGGCGTGACGACGACCTGCCGATCACCAGCGCCTACGAGGCGCTGATCATGGCGTCACTGATCGAGCGCGAGACCGGCGCGCCGGAAGAGCGCGACGAGATCGCCGGCGTCTTCAAGCGTCGCATGGAGCGTGGCATGCGCCTGCAGACCGACCCGACCGTCATCTATGGCCTGGGCAAGGACTATGATGGCTCGCTGTCGCGCGCCGACCTGCGCAAGCCGACGCCCTGGAATACCTATGTGATCACCGGTCTGCCGCCGACGCCGATCGCGATGCCCGGGCGCGCCGCGCTGGAAGCGGCGGTGCACCCGAAGGAAGGCGATACCTACTACTTCGTCGCCAAGGGTGAGGGCAAGCATCACTTCTCGCGAACGCTGCGCGAGCACAACAATGCCGTGCGCCGTTATATTCTCAATCGGTAATGCGTGGCGAATGAGCTGAAACCCGTGTGGCGAACAGGGTCTGCCATGCTGCACGGGGCTTTCGTCGCGAGTCATCTGCTGTCTGAATCAGGAAACATCATGTCTTCACGTCCGAGCGCATCAAGCACGACGTCTTCTCGCCACGCCGCCAGCGCGGCGGCCACCCGGGCCTCGGCCGGTGGTCGCTTCATCACGCTGGAAGGCGGTGAAGGCGTCGGCAAGAGCACCAATGTCGCCTTCGTGGTCGCCGAGCTCGAGGCGCATGGCCTCGAGGTCGTGCGCACGCGTGAGCCGGGTGGCAGCGAGCGAGCGGAAGCCATTCGCCAGTTGCTGCTGGACCCGGCGCCGGCCGAGTCGCTGAGTGATGATGCCGAACTGCTGTTGATGTTCGCCGCGCGTGCCCAGCATCTGGCCGCGACCATTCGCCCGGCGCTGGCGCGCGGTGCCTGGGTGGTGTGCGATCGTTTCACCGACGCGACCTTTGCCTACCAGGGTGGTGGCCGCAACCTGCCGCTGGCCGATATCTCGGCGCTGGAATCCCTGGTGCAGAAAGGCTTGCAGCCGGATCTGACCCTGCTGCTGGACATGCCGGTCGAGGCGGCACGTGGCCGTCTGGCCGCTCGTCGCGCCGAGACCGGTGAAGGCGCCGACCGCATCGAGCAGGAAGCCGAGCAGTTCTTCGAGGCGGTGCGAGTCGGCTATCACATGCGTCGTGACGCCGACCCCGAGCGCTTTGCCACCATCGATGCCGGTCAGTCGCTCGAGGCCGTGCAGGCCGATATCGCGGCGGTACTGGCAGCTCGCGTGGCGGCCTGGCAGGCGAACACTCCCACGGATGAACAGCCATGAGTGCTTCAGACGTCAGCAGTGGTGTCACGCTTTCGAGCTTCTCGCCGCTGCCGTGGCAGCATTCGCTGTGGCAACACTTCACCGCGGTACACGACAACGGCCGCCTGCCGCATGCGGTGATGCTCAGCGGGCCGTCGGGGCTTGGCAAGCATGAGCTGGCCGATGCGATGATCGCTCGCGTGCTGTGTCGCACCGCCCAGGGCAAGCCCGGCGCGGCGGCCTGTGGTGAATGTCATGGCTGTCAGATGCTGGCGGCGGGGCACCACCCTGATCTGATGGCGGTCGCGCCGCAGGATGT
Organism: Cobetia sp. MB87; assembly: GCF_011319755.1. NCBI lineage: Bacteria > Pseudomonadati > Pseudomonadota > Gammaproteobacteria > Oceanospirillales > Halomonadaceae > Cobetia > Cobetia sp. MB87. The sequence continues at coordinate 366,418 of NZ_VFBC01000007.1, forward strand.
CGGCAAGATGATCCGCATCGACCCGATCCGTGAGGTCAACCGCTTCGTCTCCCAGACGGCCCAGCAGGGTGGTTACCGCGTCATCCGTCTGCAACCGGCGGAGTCGATGAACATCGCCTCGGCCAACGCCTTGCTCAAGAGCCTCGAGGAGCCCGGCGCCAATACGCTGTTCATTCTGCTCAGCGACATGCCGTCACGGGTGCTGCCGACCATCCGCTCGCGCTGTCAGCAATGGCCGCTGGTGATTCCGCCGGCCGAAGAGAGCCTGCCGTGGCTCACGCAGCAGCTGGGCGAGGATGCTCAGGCACTGCTGCGCATGGCGGGTGGACTGCCACAGCTGGCGGTGCGTCTCGGCGAGGCGGAGCAGCGTCAGCTACGTCAGGCCTTGCGCGAGCTGTTCGATGCGCTGGTGCGCGGTGGCGAGCCGGTGGCCGAAGCGTGGCGACTGGAGCGCCAACCGCTGGCGCAGGTGCTGTGGTACGGTATTGCCTGGCTGGAAGACCTGATCCGCATGGGCCTGTCCGGCAATGCCGGCGACCTGCGTGACCCCAGTCTCGAGCCGCTGTTGAGGCAGGCGGTCAAGAATGGTCGCACCCAGGACTGGTTCAAGCTGCTGGACTTCGCACGCGAGCAGCGCCGCCTGCTGGCCGCGGGCGGCAACCCCAACCCTCAGCTGGTGCTGGAAGCCTGGCTGGTGCGTTGGGCCGCCTTGCTGCGCTCCTGAATGCGCAGCTGGCTTTTTCTGAGGTGATGGCCCGAGTGAAGGTCTGAGCTTCTGGCGTGAAGGGCCTGAGTGAAGAGCTGAAGAAGGACCTGAGCAAAGGACCGCGTGGAAAGCCTCGAGGCTGCGCGAGGCAAGGCAGGCAGGCTAGACTGAAGCCAGCCAGGCCGCTTGCTCGCCTTGGGTCAGATATCAGCAGGCAATGGCCGAAGAATACGCATTGATACGCAGCGTCAGTCCTCATGTGAGCGCTGACGCTCGTCACGGGACTGCATGTGCCGGGAGACCGGCCGGAGGTGAAGGATGGATACCGCTCCACAGCAAGGCCAGAAGGCGCTCTCGCTGACCATTCGTGATCAGAAGACCCTGTTGGCCGCCTACATGTCGACCCTCGTGCGCGGCGGCATCTTCGTGCCGACCACCGAGCGCTACACCATGGGCCAGGAAGTCTATCTGCTGCTGACCCTGCCTGAGGAATCCGAGCGCATTCCGGTCACCGGGCGCGTGGTATGGATTTCCCCGCAGGGCGTCAGTGGCCGGCGCACTGCCGGCATCGGCATCCACTTCAGTGAAGAGGACCGCCAGGTGCGCGATCATATCGAGAACCACCTGGCCGGCATGCTCGGCAAGGGTCACGCGACCTATACGCTGTAGCGCGAGCGCAGCGTCGCTTCATCATCTCGACCGGCAGTGCCATGGGCGCCCGCCGGTCGAGCACGTTTTTCGCCGCGCAGCGCGTGGCCATCAGTAGTGAGAGTTTCCGGATGTTTGTCGATTCGCATTGCCACCTTGATCGTCTGAAACTGGAAGAGCACGGCGGTAGCCTCGAGGCCGTACTGGACGCCGCGCGCGTCCGTCACGTGCACCAGTTTCTCGCCATTGCCGTCACGCTCGACGATGTGCCCGAGATCTCGGCCATCGCCCGGCAGCATGAGGATGTGGTGATTTCCGCCGGTGTGCATCCGCTGCATCAGGTCGACCCGGAACCCACGGTCGAGGACATCAAGAAGTGCGCCGAGCGCTTCGGCGCGGTGGCCATCGGCGAGACCGGCCTCGATTATCACTACGAGAGCGTCAGCCGCGAGCTGCAGTACGAGCGCTTCACGCGCCATCTGATCGCCGCGCGTGAGCTCGAGCTGCCGGTGATCATCCACACCCGTGAGGCGCGCGAAGACACCCTGGCGCTGATCAAGCAGCACACGGACCCCGCTGTCGGTGGCGTGCTGCACTGCTTCACCGAAGATCTCGACATGGCGCGCGTCGCGGTGGGCCACGGCTTCATGGTCTCCATCTCCGGTATCGTCACCTTCCGCAACGCCGAACACGTCCGCGAGCTGGCGCGCGCCATCCCGCTGGACCGCCTGCTGATCGAGACCGACAGCCCCTATCTGGCGCCGGTGCCGTACCGTGGCACCTCCAATGTGCCGGGCAATGTGGTCGAGGTCGCCGAATGCATCGCCGCCGAGCGCGGCATCACCGTCGATGAGCTGGCGATGCAGACCACCGCCAACTTCTATCGCCTGTTCCGTGCCGCCGCGCCGGAAGCGCCGGACAACGTTCGCGAAGCGCTGGCCAGCAGCGGTATGCTCATCGATTGAGCGTGATGCCCCGCATGATCTGACCACCAGGGAGGGAACGTCATGAATCCAGCCGCCATCCTCACCCAGCTGGGCGACAAGGCCACCAGCGGCAAGACATTGCCGCCGGTGGATCAATGGCATCCGGCGCATTGTGGCGAGATGGACCTCGTCATCCGCGCCGACGGGCGCTGGATGCACGAGGGCACGCCGATCGGTCGCGCGCGCCTGGTGCACATGCTGTCGCGGGTCATGCGTCGTGAGTCTGATGGCAGCTACTGCCTGGTCACGCCGGTGGAGAAGGCCACCATCCAGGTCGAGGACCGCCCCTTCCTGGCGGTGGACTGCTCCCGCGTCGAGAGCGATCCTGCGCCGACTGAGCCCGGTCAGACAGAGTTCGAGCAGACAGGGCCCGGACAGACAGAACTTCAGCATGACGTCTGGCAGCTGGTCACCGATCAGGGCGATGTCGTGCGACTGGAAGGGGAGACCTGCCTGACGCTGAGCGAGACGCCGGACGGCCTGTGGTTGCCGGAAGTGCCGGTGCGTTTCGGGCTTGCCGCGCGCCTGCACCGCAATCTCTACTATCGGCTGCTCGAGAGCGCCGAGACGCATGAGCAGGAAGACGGCAGCCTGAGACTCGGCTTCATGAGCGGTGGGCGCTTCCAGATTCTGGGGCAGCTGGCGGCCGATGAGCTCGAGGTCTGAACTTGTCAGAGCCTGTCTGAACCTGTTTGAGCCTGCCGCCTTCTGCTCTCTTTTCCTTGTGTCCCTCGCGTTCTGCCTCGCTCCCATTCACTCGCCGTCAGCCATTGCAGGTCTTCATGTCGTCACCACTTCCTCCCATCGAGCCCGACAGCGCCGCGCCCCCCGGGGCAGATTCCGCAGCATCGCCACTGGCGCTGGCCGTCGATCAGCTGACGCAGCGACTGACGGATCAGCAGCGCGCCGTGGTGGCACATCGCGGACGACACGCCCGGGTGGCGGCGGTGGCGGGGTCGGGCAAGACCACCACGCTGGTGGCGCGGGTGCTGAGCCTGCTGGCGGAAGGCATACCGGCGCAGCGGATTCTGGTGCTGATGTTCAACCGCTCGGCGCGTGAGGACTTCGTCGCCAAGCTGGCGCAGTCGGCCCCGCCGGGCACACGGCTGCCCGACATCCGCACCTTCCACTCCATCGGCCATCGCCTGACCACCACTCTGGTGCGCTGGGGCAGCCTCGAGCCGCGCGAACTCATCCAGCAGGACTGGGCATTGGAGCGTCTGCTCAAGCAGGCCGCCCAGCGTGCGCTGGGCGATGCCGATCGCGCCGATCGTGAGGCAGCGCTGGAAGGCGAGCGCCTCGAAGCGCTCGCCCAGTTCTGTGATCTGGTCAAGGCCGAGATGTGCGAGCCGACGCTGCTGTACGAGCGCATGAACCTCGGCGAGCACACCGGCCACTTCGTCGAGTCCTTCGCCCAGCTTGAGCAGCTGCTCGAGCAGTACGGCCAGATGACCTATGCCGATCTGCTCTACCGGCCGCTGCGCCAGCTGGAGAGGGAGCCCGAGACCCGCGCGCGCATCCAGGGGCATCTGCAGCACGTCATCATCGATGAGTATCAGGACATCAATGAGGCGCAGCAGCGCATGCTGGCGCTGCTGGCGGGTGCGCCAACAGGCGAGGCGTCGCTCGGCGAGTCGTCGCTCGGCAAAGCCTCCTCGCCCGGCGAAGTGTCGCCCGCAGCCTCCGGCGCCTTGGCAGAAGTCATGGCGGTGGGGGATGCCAACCAGTGCATCTACGAGTGGCGTGGCGCGCGGCCTGACTACATGCTGACGCGCTTCGCCGAGAGCTTCGCCGCGCCACTGGATTTCCCGCTCAGCTATACCTTCCGCCACGGTCACCGTCTGGCGCTGGCGGCCAATCACGCCATCGCCGCCAATGCGCGCCGTCCGGACCAGCTGTGTCTGGCCGCGCCCGGCACGCCGCCGACGCGCTTGTTCGAAGGCCAGGGCGCCGCCAGTCTGGTCGCGGCGCTCACGGCCTGGCGAGAGTCAGGCCGCAGTGGCGCCGAGGCCGCCGTGCTGGTGCGCAGCTGGGCGCTGTCGGTACCGGTGCAGTTGCAGCTGCTCAAGGCCGGCATTCCCTTCCGGCTGGGGCAGGGGGATCGCTTCGTGTTCCGTCTGCCGCTGGTGCAGGCGCTGGCGGGCTATCTGGAGCTGGCGCGTGATGCCACGCGTCTGCGCGACCCGGCGCACCTGCTGCTGCTGTTCACCCAGCCCACCGCCTTCGTCGCGCGCGAGCGCCTCGAGCGTCTGTGTCAGCAACTGGCCGACAGCCAGCGCTGGCCACGCAAGGAAGACCCTATCCTCGAGGGGCTCAAGCCGTTGCAACGCCGCAACCTGCACAAGCGCTGGAAGCTGTTGTGCGATCTGCCTGCGCTGGGCGATTGGGCGCCCGCGCGGTTGCTGCGCCATGTGGTCGATGAGCTGGAAGCCGACAAGGTGCTGCGCCGTGCCGCAGCCCGGCGTGACAAGGGCGAGGAAGATGTGCGCCTGCTGGATGTGCTGATCGAGCAGGCGGGAGAGCTTGCCAATGACCCCGACGCCTTCATCAATCTGCTGCGCAATCCGGTCGAAGACGCCGCCGACGGCGTGCTGATCACCACGGTGCACGGGGCCAAGGGGCTGGAGTGGCCGCTGGTGGGGCTGTGGGGCATGAACGAGGAAGACTTCCCGGCCTACTCGCGTGACAACCCGCTGTCGCCGGAGCGCCTCGAGGAGGAGCGACGCCTGTGCTATGTCGGCGTGACGCGTGCCCGCGAGCAGCTGCACCTGTGGCGTGACGGCGGCACACATACGCCAAGCCGCTTCTTGGCCGAGCTGTGCGTGGAGGATTGCACTCGCCTCGGTGACTGGATTCACGGTGCCGGCAAGCGCGCCAGGCTCGCCCGTCTGCAGGCAGAGGACGGCGATGAGGCCGCCCGCGAGTCAGCGGACGGCAGCGACGAGCGCCTGCGCGTAGCGGCGCCGGCGCTTGGCGAGGCCTATCTGGCGCGGCTGCCTCTGGCACGCCACGGCATCACGCCGCCGACGCTGGAAGCGCTGCCGAAGAAGGCCGCCAAGTCCCCGGGCAAGCCGGCCAGCAAGTCGACTGCACAAGGCCAGTCAAGCTTTGGCGGCACCTATGCTCGCGGCGCTCGACAGGGCAATCGCTCTCCACGTGGCGAGCCGGCCGTGCTGCGACGCGTCGGTGATTGGGAGGTCGGTCAGCGCTTGCGCCACGAGAGTTTCGGGGAGGGGGTGATCGAAGAGGTCTCCGGCAATGAGGCCAATCCGCTGATCGAGGTGCGCTTCGCCGATGGCAACAAGCGCCGCCTGATCGCCACGCGCGCCCCGCTGACAGTCTTGTGACCCTTGTGACAATGGACTTGAGACTCGGGCGACAAGGCAGCGCGATTGCCAAGCCTTGCGCCGAGCGCCATCATGCCTGCAGCGCATCTTCGTCTGCCCGAAAAGGAGTTTCCATGGCTCAGTATCCCGATCCTGCCGCATTGGCGGCAGCCTCCGTCTCCGCCTCATCGCTGCTGGTGCCGGACCAGCGCCAGGCGCCCCTGATCGATGCCAGTCAGCTGGTGACACAGCTGGCGATGGCGGGCCTCAAGTCGCCCGTGGTGCTGGATTGCCGTGCGCGTCTCGATGATGGGGAAGCCGGCGAGCGTCTGTGGCGCGAAGGCCATCTGCCGGGTGCCATCCATGTCGATATGGACCGCGATCTGTCGGCCGCCGTGCGCGAGGACGGTGTGGGCGGGCGGCATCCGCTGCCGTCACATCAGGCGACGGCCGAGCTGTTCCGCCGCCTCGGCATCACGCCTGAGCAGCAGGTGGTGGTCTATGACGACATGGGTGGCCAGATGGCGGCGGCGCGGCTGTGGTGGATGCTGACCTGGGCCGGGCATCCGGATGTGCGGGTGCTGGATGGCGGCATCCAGGCCTGGAATCAGGCCATGGGCGAGCTCAAGCGTGCACCTGCCCAACCGGCGGTCCCCACGCCTAGCGACTGGCAGCCGAGCTTTGATGACAGCCTGCTGGTCAGCGCCGAGCAGGTGGCCGCCACGGATGACAGCTTGCTGGATGCCCGCGGCGAGGCGCGTTTTCGCGGCGAGCAGGAGCCGGTCGATCCGGTGGCAGGCCATATCCCTGGCGCATTCTGCCGACCGACCCCCAGCAATCTGGAAGCCAATGGTCGCTTCAAGGACCGCATGAGCCTGATGCGTGAGCTGCGTAGCCTGCTGCCGGCAGAAGGTGAAGTGATCGCCTATTGCGGTTCCGGCATCAGCGCCTGCCAGAACATCCTGGCCTTCGCGATCGCGGGGCTGCCGCTGCCGCGCCTGTATGCCGGCTCCTGGAGCGACTGGATCAGTGATCCCGCGCGCCCGGTTGCTACCGGTGAGGCCAGCGAGAAGTCGCCGCACGCGCCAGCGCGATGACGCCCTTCAGACACGACAACGCCCGCCAGAGGTTTCTCTGACGGGCGTTGTCGGTTGTGGGGCGCTTTGCCTGATTCTTTGCGTGCGTGCGTGCTTACGCTTGCGTCCTGGGCTGCGCGGCGGGCTTGCGCGAATCGAAGCGCTCCAGTAGGGCGGCGTTGGCGCAGTTGCCCATGACGTTGAGGGCGGTGCGCAGGCCATCGGTGAAGCGGTCCACCCCGGCGACCACGGCCACACCTTCCAGCGGCAGACCTGCCGCGCCCAGCACGGTGGTCATCGCGACCAGCCCCGCACCCGGTACGCCAGCCGTCGAGAAGCTGACCAGCAGGCCGGTGGTGAACACGGTGAGTACCAGCGAGGTGGTGACATCGATGCCGAACAGCTGCGCCACGAACAGCGCATTGAAGCCCTGCATCACGGCGGCACCATCCCGCTTGAGTGCCGTGCCGAAGGGCAGTGCGAAGCTGGCCAGGGAGTCATTCATGCCGTAGTCGCGGGCATTGCCCAGCGCCAGCGGCAGGGTCGCGCCGGAGCTTGCGGTACCGAAGGCGAAGCCCAGGCTCTGGCCGAAGTGGCGCACGAAGGCCAGCGGGCGGGCACCGGTGACGGCCAGCAGCACCAGATAGAGCAGTGCCATCAGCGCCAGCGCGATGATCAGGCCGATCACGTACATGCCCAGGCGCATCAGCAGGTCCAGCCCCTGGGTGGCGATCACCGAGGTGATCAGCGCGAAGACCCCCACCGGTGCCAGCTTGAGCACGAAGGACAGCACCTTGAGGCTGACGGTGTAACCGCTCTCGATCACGCGATGCAGCGGTGCGCTTTCCTGTGGCAGGGCGCGCATCGCCAGCCCGATCAGGGCGGCTGCGAAGATGACCTGCAGCAGGCCGCCGCCACCCAGCGCGGTGAAGGGGTTGTTGGGTACCAGACCCACCAGCCACTGGGCGATGCTGTCGGCGTTGCGACCTTCAGGTGCGGAATCCACCAGGCTCTCGGCGCCGCTGCCTGGCATCAGCCAATGTGCGACCAGCATGCCCAGCGTCAGCGCCACGGCGCTGGTGACCACGTAACTGCCCAGCAGGCGTCCGGCATGGCGACCGACATCGGCGCCGCCTTCGCGGTTGGTCAGGCTCATGATCAGGGCGCCGAACACCATCGGTACCACCACGAATTGCAGCAGACGCAGGAAGATCTGGCCCACCGGTGTCAGCAGGTGGCTGTCGAGCCAGGCGACGCTGCCTTCGGGCAGGGCGCCTGCCCCGGCGTTCAGGGCAAGGCCACTGAGAATGCCCAGCCCCAGGGCGAGCAGTATCTGGCGTGTGACGGACATGATGGCTCCGAAGCGATGGCGTGAGTCTGAATTCGAGGGAAGCCAATGTGCTACCGAGAAGCTGTTATATCAACAATCCCTTTGAGATTGTTTTGGAATAACACAAGAAGCGCTCACGGGGCGCAAGGCGTCCGCAGGCGCGGCGCTGAGGAATGAGGAGGGCCAGACACGACAACGCCGCCACGGCAGGGCCGCGGCGGCGTTGTCAGCTGGTGGGAAGCAGGGGCTTACATGTTGGGGTAGTTGGGGCCACCGCCGCCTTCCGGCGCGACCCAAGTGATGTTCTGTGCCGGGTCCTTGATGTCACAGGTCTTGCAGTGCACGCAGTTCTGGAAATTGATCTGGAACTGCGGCTCACCGGCTTCCTCGACGATCTCGTAGACACCGGCCGGACAGTAGCGTTGGGCAGGCTCGGCATAGCGCGGCAGGTTGTCACGCACCGGCAGATCCGGGTCGGACAGGCGCAGGTGACACGGCTGGTCTTCCTCGTGATTGGTGTTGGAGAGGAACACCGAGGACAGCTTGTCGAAGGACAGCTTGCCGTCCGGCTTGGGGTACTCGATCTTCGTGCACTCAGCCGCCGGGCGCATGCGCGCGTAATCCGGCGTGGTGTCATGCAGGGTCGGCAGGCGGCCGCCCGTCAGTTGGTCGAGGAAGTTGTAGGCGCCTCCCAGGAAGGTGCCGTACTTGTGCATGGCCGGGCCGAAGCTGCGCGAGGCGTCCAGCTCCTCATAGGCCCAGCTGTCCTTGAAGCGCTTGCCGAAGTCGACCAGGTCTTCACCGCCTTCGTCTCCGTTCTTGATGGCGTCGAATACGCTTTCCGCCGCCAGCATGCCGGACTTCATCGCGGTGTGCAGACCCTTGATCTTGGCGAAGTTGAGCGTGCCGGCGTCACAGCCGATCAGCAGGCCGCCCGGGAAGCTCATCTTGGGCAGGCAGTTGAGGCCGCCCTTGGCGATGGCGCGCGCACCGTAGGAGACACGCTTGCCGCCCTCGAGATGGCGGGCCAGGGTCGGGTGCTGCTTCATGCGCTGGAATTCATCGAAGGGCGACAGGTACGGATTGTCGTAGGCGAGATCGACGATCAGTCCCACCACCACCTGCTGGTCATCGGTGTGGTAGAGGAAGAAACCGCCTTCGGCGTTGCCCTTGAGCGGCCAGCCGCTGCCGTGTACCACCAGCCCCGGCTGGTGCTGTTCGGCGGGCACATCCCACAGCTCCTTCAAGCCGATGCCGTAGTGCTGGGCATCCGCCTCGCTGTCGAGGGAGAAGCGCGAGATCAGTTGCTTGCCCAGGTGGCCACGGCAACCCTCGGCGAACAGGGTGTACTTGCCGCGCAGCTCCATGCCCGGCATATGACCATCCTTCTCGCTGCCATCGGCGGCCACGCCCATGTCACCGACCACGATGCCGCGCACCGTGCCATCCTCGCCATGCAGCACTTCCTGGGCGGCGAAACCCGGGAAGATCTCGACGCCAAGCTCCTCGGCCTGTTCGCCCAGCCAGCGCGTCAGGTTGCCGGCGCTGATGATGTAGTTGCCATCGTTGTGCATGGTCCTGGGGACCAGTGCATTGGGGATGACCTGCGCTTTCTGGTCATCCTTGAGCAGCACGACTTCGTCACGGGTGACGGCCGTCTTGAGCGGTGCACCGCGCTCGGCCCAGTCGGGGAACAGCTCGGTCAGTGCACGCGGTTCGAGCACGGCGCCGGACAGGATGTGCGCGCCGACTTCAGAACCTTTCTCGACCACGCAGACCGTCAGCTCCTGCTCGGCCGCATTGGCCTGCTGCATCAGCCGGCAGGCCGCCGCCAGGCCGGAAGGGCCGGCACCGACGATGACCACGTCGAAATCCATGAATTCGCGTTCCATGACCCGTCTCCTCAATCTTTGCGCCGTCAGGGCCCCGCGGATCCGGCGGGGCGGGCGTGTCACGAACGGCCATGGCCGTTCGCTGGGCAGTGAACCTCCGGCGCGGCGTGCGTCAGGGCACGACTCGCCGGAGTGAAAATAGGGGTGCGACTCACGCTGGCTCGCCATGTCCTGCACGGACGATCGGCCGCTCGACACAAGGCGCTGGCGCGAAGCAGCCGCATAGCATGCCGCAACAGTAGCATTTAAAACGACCGTTTGTTTATTATGCTTGGGTCTGACGTAATAGCCACCGGGGGCGTTGCAGGAAATCGCCCGGTGGGTTTCACGCTCGGGCGTGTTGAGAGTGATTGTCAGGTTTGACCCCGGCAGCCAATTCTGCGCAAGATGCCCGCATGAGAATGGCGGCTCCCGGACAGTGAAAACCACGCCGGTCTGGCTGACTTCATCCGTCGGGTGCCAGCGGATATCGTGGCGAGACACTTGTCATCACGGTCATCTGTGGAAGATATTCACCTATCAAACGCTTGCATGAATCGAGCGCTGGCGGCCTCACGGTCACTGGTACTCCATGAGAAATCAGCGAGGACACCATGAAAGTACTCGTCGCGGTGAAACGCGTCATCGATTACAACGTCAAGATTCGCGTCAAGGCGGACCAGTCTGACGTCGATCTGACCAACGTCAAGATGGCCATGAACCCCTTCTGCGAGATCGCCGTCGAAGAAGCGGTGCGTCTGAAGGAAAAAGGCGTGGCGACCGAAGTCGTGGCCGTCACCATCGGCCCGAAGGCCGCCCAGGAACAGCTGCGTACCGCGCTGGCGCTGGGTGCCGATCGCGCCGTGCAGGTGATGACCGATGATGCCGTCGACTCGCTGGGCGTGGCCAAACTGCTGGCCAAGGTGGTCGAGGAAGAACAGCCCGGCCTGGTGATTCTTGGCAAGCAGTCCATCGATGCCGACAACAACCAGACCGGTCAGATGCTGGCAGCACTCACCGGCATGGGGCAGGGGACCTTCGCCTCCGAGGTGGTCGTCGATGGCGAGAGCGTCAACGTCACTCGCGAGATCGATGGCGGTCTGCAGACCGTCAAGCTGAACCTGCCGGCGGTGGTCACCACTGACCTGCGCCTGAATGAGCCGCGCTACGCCAAGCTGCCGGACATCATGAAGGCCAAGAAGAAGCCGCTGGACGTCAAGACGCCGGAAGAGCTGGGTGTCTCCACGGCTTCCAAGGTGTCACTGGTCAAGGTCACGCCGCCGGCCGAGCGTCAGGGCGGCATCAAGGTCGGCTCCGTCGATGAGCTGGTGGACAAACTCAAGAACGAAGCAAAGGTGATCTCATGAGCATTCTCGTCATTGCCGATCATCATGATGGCCAGCTGACCAGCAGCACCGCGAGTGTCGTGGCAGCCGCAACCGCCATCGGAGGCGATATCGACGTGCTGGTCGCCGGTGAGGGCGTAGGCGCCGTCGCCGAGCAGGCCGCCAGGCTTGCCGGTATCGCGCGTGTGCGTGTCGCCGACAATGCCGTCTACGCCCATCAGCTGGCCGAGAACCTGTCGGCACTGGTCGTGGCGCTGGCCGATGACTACAGCCACGTGCTTTCCAGTGCCTCCACTACTGCCAAGAACTTCATGCCGCGTGTCGCGGCACTGAAGGACGTGGCGCAGATCTCCGAGATCATCGCCGTCGAGAGCGCCGATACCTTCCAACGCCCGATCTACGCCGGCAACGCCATCGCCACCGTCAAGAGTGACGATGTGCTCAAGGTCATCACCGTGCGTGCCACCGGCTTCGATCCGGTCGCGCTCGACGGCCAGGCGGCCATCGAGGCCGTGGACGTGGTCGAGGATGCAGGCGTCTCGAGCTTCGTCGAGGAAACCCTGGCCGAAAGCGAGCGCCCTGAGCTTGGCTCCGCCAAGGTGGTGATCTCCGGTGGCCGCGGCATGGGCAACGGTGAGAACTTCGCGCTGCTCAACGGTATCGCCGACAAGCTGGGCGCCGCCATCGGTGCCTCACGCGCTGCCGTCGACGCCGGCTTCGTGCCCAACGACATGCAGGTCGGTCAGACCGGCAAGATCGTCGCGCCGGATCTCTACATCGCCGTCGGCATCTCCGGGGCGATCCAGCACCTGGCGGGCATGAAGGACTCCAAGGTCATCGTCGCGATCAACAAGGACGACGAAGCGCCGATCTTCCAGGTCGCGGATTACGGCCTGGTCGGGGATCTGTTTGAGGTACTGCCGGAGCTGGAAGGCAAGCTCTGAGCAACGCCCTGCATGACTGAGGCCGAGACACCGCAAGGTGCCCCGGCCAATCAACGCGACCCGCTTTGGCGGGTCGCGTTTTTTGTGTCTGCGGACAATGGCTGGGGAGGTCAGGGGTGAGTGCTTCAGGAGAAAGTGCAACGCTGCATTGCAGATTTCAGCGCCTGATGAGGGGGCAGAGCGAGGCAAGATCAATTGATAATTGTTCTTGTTTGTAATACCGTCCATGCCAGTGATTTGCATTTCCACTCGGAAGCCACTAGCGGCCTGGCAGGCGACCGAGGATGCAACCAAGCCTAGTTCTTCAGGAGATGTCCGTGCGGCGTTCGACTTCTTTCCCCTTCCCGTGCGTGCGAGCCCTCGGTGGCCTGCTCCCGGCGCTGGTGCTGCTTGCACCGCTGACAGCCACCGCATTGCCGGCGCATGCCGAGACACTGCGTGACAGTGCCGCCACTCATCAGGAAACCCAGCGTGAGCTGCAGGCGCGCATCGACGCCGCCGATGACGAGACGCGTGCGCTGCTGGTGCGCCTGCGCGAAGCGCGTCAGGAAGCCGCGCGTCTGGAAAGCTATACCGCGGAACTGACGCCGCTGAATGCTGACCGCGCGGCGCGTATCGAGCGCCAGCGCACGGCGCTGGAGAATCTCGAGGCCACGCGTGAGTCGCTGCCGGGCCTGCTGCGTCAGCAGGTCGAGGAGCTTGAGGACTTCATCGAGCAGGATCTGCCGTTTCTCAAGGACGAGCGCCTCGCGCGCGTCCAGCGTCTGCGTGACAACCTTTCCAATGCCAGCCTGAGCAATGACGAGCGCCTCGATCAACTGCTCAACGCCTGGCAGCAGGAGCTGAGCTACGGTCAGGGCTTCGATACCTGGCGCGCAGGGCTTGTCGGCGGAGAAGACACCGAGGTGCAGTATCTGCGTGTCGGCCGCGTCGGTCTCTATTACCTGACGCTGGATGGTCAGCATGGCGGCGCCTGGCAGGCCAGAAATGGCAGCTGGCAGGTGCTGGATGACAGCGGCCTGGAGGCGCTGCGCAAGGGCATCAGCATGGCGCGTGACCAGCAGGCACCGTCACTGGTGACCCTGCCGCTGTCGGTGCCGGTCGAGGACGTCGAGCTGGCGCCGAAGGGGCGTCTGTCGCAGTCCGCGCTCGAGAGCGCCGATCAGGCTGCCGCGGCAGTCACCAGCCCACGTACCACCACTACCCGTACCGCGCAGGAGTCCAGCTGATGGCGACGAATTCACAAGCGCCACGTGCGTCTCTGTCACGCCTGTTGCTGACGGCCGGCACCCTGGGGCTGCTGACGTTGTCATCTCCCGCCGTGCTGGCGGCGACCGGCAGTGCCGAGCAGTCATTGAGTGTCGAGCAGTTCGAACAGGCGGCCAGTCAGGCCGAAGGCCGCGATCAGGCGCGTCTCGACACCCTCTTGTCGGATCGCGAGGCACTGCAAGCGGCGGTCAGCGAGGCCGAGGCGCGGCGTGACAGCCTGCGCGAGACGCGCGCGACCCTCGAGGCCGAAGCGCAGGAGCAACAGGCGACTCTCAGCGGTCTGGACGAAGAGCGTCAGGCCCAGCAGGGCGATCTCGGTCAGGTCTTCGAGGTGGCGCGCAAGCATGCCCGCGAGACGCGTGAGGCGCTGGCGGGCAACTGGCTGTTGGTCGGCGGTCAGGCGCGTCTGCCGGACCTGGGACCCCGCGATGAGGTGCCGGGCCGCGAGCGTCTCGCCGCCCTGACCGCGGACATCCGCAGCATCGCCACCGAAAGCGGTCGCGCACTGCGCTTCCAGGCACCGCTGGCCGGGCCGGATGGCAGCATCAAGCCACGTGAGATCGTGCGCGTCGGCGAGCAGATGGCCTTCAGTGGTCACCACCTCTTGGCACCGCTGTCGGAAGACAAGGCCGTGGATGGCCCCTCGGCGCTGGAAACTCTCGGTCTTGCAGGCACCACGCCGCTGCGCATTCGCAAGCAGCTGGCGGCCTTCGATGCCGGTGACAGTGATCGCCTGAGCTTCGACCCCACCGGTGGCGATGTCACCCAGGCGCTGGCGCGGGCGCCGCGTCTCGGTGAGCGCCTCAAGCAGGGCGGTGCCGTCGGTTACGTCATCGTCGGCCTGGGCGTGCTGGGCCTGATCATCGCGCTGATTCAGCTGGTGCGCCTGTCGCTGACCCGCCGTGCGGTCAAGCGTCAGGAGGCCGACCTGAGCCAGCTCCGCGATGACAACCCGTTGGGTCGTGTACTGCATCGCTTTGAAGGCATGCGCCACGACCATGAGCCGGAAGCGCTCGAAGCCCGTCTCGACGAGGCGTTGCTGGCAGAGCAGCCCAGACTTGAACGTGGCCAGGCGCTGGTCAAGCTGCTGGCTGCCATCGCGCCGCTGCTGGGTCTGCTGGGTACCGTGACCGGCATGATCGGCACCTTCCAGTCGATCACCGTCTTCGGTACCGGCGACCCGAAATTGATGGCCGGCGGTATCTCCCAGGCGCTGGTGACCACCGTGCTGGGTCTGGTGACCGCCGTGCCGCTGCTGTTCGCCCAGACCGGACTTTCCAGTCTGTCCAAGGGCCTGATGGGCCGCCTCGAGGGCCGCGCCAGTGCACGTCTGGCCGACCACCTCGAGAAGCGCGCTCCGAGCAAGGCTGCCAGCGCGGCGGCGCGTCAGCGGGATACCGAGCATGCCTGATTCGTTGGCCGCCTCTTCCTTGCTGAGCGGTGGCTTCGCGCCAGTGATGCGGCTGGTGGAAAGCGGTGGCCCGCTGATCGTGGTGATCTGCCTGATCGCCATGGTGCTGTTCGGGCTGGCGCTGGAGCGCGGCCTCTACTGGCGGCTTGTGCACCGTCCGGCGCGTCAGCAGTTGATCCACGACTGGGTGGCGCGCAGCGAGCACCACAGCTGGTCGGCGCTCACCCATCGTGAAGTGCTGACCCGTGAGCTGCTGTCACGTCTGCGCGCGCCGCTGCCGTGGCTCAAGCTGCTGGTGCTGATCTGCCCGCTGGCCGGCCTGTTGGGTACCGTGACAGGCATGATCCATGTCTTCGACTCGCTGGCGATCGCCGGCACGGGCCAGGCGCGTGCCATGGCCGACGGTGTGGCTCGCGCCACGCTGCCGACGCTGGCCGGCATGGCGGTCGCGGTGGTGGGCCTGATGTTCGTCACGCGTTTCGAGCGCGTGGTGCGTCGTGAAGACCAGCGCCTGCACGACCGTCTGGCGCGCGCCGTCGACGATGCACGTTCCGGCATGTCCGCTGCGAACGGCTTTGATTCCTCCTCTGATACAAGCGAGACACCACATGCGTAGACGTCGCATGGAGGCCGCGGAAGACAGCGGCGAGATCAATCTGACGCCGATGCTGGATGTCGTCTTCATCATGCTGATCTTCTTCATCGTCACCACCAGCTTCGTCAAGGAGTCCGGGGTCGAGATCCAGCGTCCGGAAGCCTCCAATGCCACGGCGCGCCCCGATGCGGCGGTCATGGTCGCCATCACCGCCGAGGGCGCGGTGTGGGTCGACGGCCAGCCGGTGGATGCCCATCGCGTCGGCGACGCCGTGGCCGACCTTGCCGATGGTCAGCCGGTGGTGATCCAGGCCGACAGCCGCTCACAGACCGGCCTGCTGGTCGAGACGATGGATGCGCTGCGCAATGCGGGTGTGCAGGACATCGCGGTCGCCGCCTCGAAGGGCGAATGACATGACGCGACGCCTGTATGCCAATCGACTCGTCGGGCTTGTCGGCGGTGCCTTGCTGGCGCTGGTGCTGTTCTATGCGCTGGCCTTGCTGGTCGCGCCGCCGGTGAACGACACGCCGCCACCGGAGCCGCTGTCGGTCTCCACCGTGCAGGCACCTGAAGAGGCACCGCAGCCCGCACCGGCGGCGAGTGAAAGTCTGCCGACACCGCCTGCCGAGCCACCGCCGCCACCCAAGGCAGCCCCGATGCCGGCGCCCAAGGCGACAAGCCCGGTGGCGATTCCGGAGGTCAAGACGCCATTGCCGCCGACGCCAGAGCTGACCATGGATGACAGCCTGCCGCCGCTGGAAGTCGAGCGTCCGCCCAAACCGACCCCCAAGCCGAAACCGACGCCCAAACCGGCACCCAAGGCCAAGCCGGAACCCAAGGCGGTCGCCAGCCAGGCCGAGGCCGCTTCATCGGCGCAGTCGGCGTCTGACGCGTCATCACAGGCCGCGGCGAAGCCGTCAAAGCCCAAGGCAGCCCCGGCTGCGCAGGGTGGTTCACCGCGGCCCACCGTACGCACCGCTCCCGAATATCCGAGTCGCGCGCGTCGCCGTGGTATCGAGGGCTTCGTCGAGGTGGCCTTCGTGATTCGTCCGGATGGCAATGTCGATGGCGGCTCGCTGCGAGTGGTGCGTGCCGAGCCGTCGGGCGTGTTCGATCGGGCGGCGATGAAGGCGATCGCGCGCTGGGAATTCCCGGCCGCGGGTAATGCGCGTCAGGCGCGCCAGCGGCTCGAGTTCCAGTTGCGTTGAGGCAACCCATGACCCCATGGCGCGGACTTTCATCGGGTGTCTGATGTGTGTCATATGTCGTCATCTCCGAGGCCGTGGACTTATCGGCAATGCGCCGGGTCATGGCAGCGGATGAACGCAAGAGGAAAGACTCATGGTAGCGAAATCCACACCGCCGCAGGACGCCGACAGCGCTGAGCGATCGCGAGGCCTGATGGCCCGGGCGCGCCAGCTGCTGACACGCGGCGGGCGCCGACTCACCCGCGTGACACTGGTCTCGACCTGTCTGATGCTGATGATGGAAGTCGGTGGCATCAGTGCGGCCCATGCGGCGACGCGCGTCTCCGCCGAAGTGGCGGGGCAGTTGCGCACGCTGCAATCACGGCTGGATGAAGGCGATTATGACGAGGTCGGTGAGCGCGCCGAGCGTGAGGCCAAGCGCCAGCGCGGCGAGGTGCGCGCGCTGTATCTGTCATTGGCGGCCAGTGCCCGTGCACGCCAGGGCGATCAGGCCCAGGCGGCACGCTTGTATGCCGAGGCGCGTCGCCTGCCGGGCGTCAATGCCTCCCAGGCTCGCGAATGGCTGCGACGTGAAGCGATGCTGCGCCTGCGCGCCGGTGAGCGCGACAGCGGTATCGCTCGTCTGGCGGAGTATCTGCACGGTGGCTCGGCGAGTGCCGATGACCTGTGGCTGGCGGTCAGTCTGGAGGCCAATCGGGGTGACTGGGCGCGCGCCGAGGATTGGCTGGAGCGTGCCAGCAAGGCGAGTGCGCCGAGTGGCGATCGCTTGAAGCTGGCCGTCAGCGTCTATCAGCAGACCGGTCGCCATGGCGCGGCGGTGGCGCTGGTCGAGCAGGGGTTGGGCGAGTCACGTGACCCGCAGGACTGGCAGCGTGCCGTGGCGCTCTATCAGCGCCTCAACCAGAACACCCGCGCCGCCAGTACCTGGGAAGCGGCATGGGCGGCGGGGATCGTTAGCGGCAGTGATGCCTACCAGCAGCGGGTCGACCTGCAGTTGGCGGCCGGTGCGCCGGCGCGGGCGGCGGAGCTGATCGAGGCGGGGCTTTCGAAATCCGCGACGCCTGAGGGGCAGCCGCTGCTTGAAGACACCCCGGCGCTGCGTCGCCAGCTGGCGCAGGCCTGGACGGCGGCGCGCGATGTCGAGCACGCACTCAAGGCCTGGGCAGCCGTCTCGCAGCAGAGCCAGTCACTCGAGGATGCCCGGCAGTATGCCGAGCTTGCCTATGACTGGGGGCGCTGGGAAGCGGCGCAGCAGGCGCTGGCTGCGGCCGGTGAGCGTGGCGATGACTCGGCGCGTCATTGGCTGCTCTCCGGCGTGGTCGCCAGTCAGCTGGAGCAGTTCGACCCTGCGCGTGAAGCCTTCAAGAAGGCTCAGGCGCGTGGCGCTGAAGGGGCCGATGCTTGGCTGAAGTCCGTCGCCCAGCGCTGATGACATGAGACGCTGGCGATCCAGCGCTGTCTGAGCATTGCAACGCAAACGCCGCCTTTCCTGATCGTCCTGAGACGGGAAAGGCGGCGTTTGCGTGTCTGGCGCTGGCGTTGCTCAGCGTATCAGCCGATATCGGTCCACACCGGGGCGTGATCCGACGGCTTTTCCATGCCGCGCAGTGCGTAGTCGACACCGGAATCCTTGATCAGCGGGGTCAGGCCGGGGCTGGTCATGATCAGGTCGATGCGCAGGCCGCGCTTGGGCTCACGCTCGAAGCCGCGTGAGCGGTAGTCGAACCAGCTGAACTGGTCATCGACTTCCGGGTGCACGTGGCGGAAGCTGTCGGTCAGGCCCCAAGCGTAGAGGCGTTCCATCCACTCGCGCTCGATGGGCTGGAAGCTGGTCTTGCCTTCGCGCAGCCAGCGCTTGCGGTTGGGCTCGCCGATGCCGATGTCGCGGTCAGTGGCCGAGATGTTGTAGTCGCCCATCACCACCACGTGCTGCTCGGGCTGGTGGTCTTCTTCCAGCAGGCGGAGCAGCTGCTGATAGAAGCGCGTCTTGTAGGGGAACTTCACCGGGTGCTCGATATTCTCGCCCTGGGGGAAGTAGCCGTTGTAGACGATCAGCGGCTCGCCATTCGGGCCGTCGATCTCGACGCCGATCATGCGCTTCTGGGCATCCTCGTCGTCATCCGGCATGCCGTAGTGCACCTTCTTCGGCACCTGACGGGTCAGCATCGCGACGCCGTAGTGACCCTTCTGGCCGTGCCACACCACGTGATAGCCCAGCGCCTCGATGTGCGCGTGGGGGAATTCACTGTCCTGCACCTTGGTTTCCTGCAGACCAATGACTTCCGGCTGATGCGTCTCGATCAACGCTTCCAGCTGATGCGGACGCGCACGGATGCCGTTGATGTTGAAGGAAATCAGGCGCATCACGCTTCGCCTCCACCATCATCCTTGGAGGAGCTGTCTTCCTTTGCCGGCGCATCAGGGTGCAGCGGCAACAGCGGCGCCGCGTTCATGCGCTCCAGCTTGGCGGCCGCCTGGGACTTGCGCTGGTCCTTCTTCTTGGCCACGTAACGCGGCCCGGAATGCACCTGGTCCGGGTTCTCTGCGCGCCACTTCTTGAAGTCCTTGCGGCGGCCGGTACGAATCTGCACCTTGTCGGCGATGGAGCGGCTCTTCTTTCTACGTGTCATCTTCGGGCTTTCCTGTTCGGTGTCGGCAGTCGCCAGCCTTGAGTCGCACGGCAAGGCCGCGGCACGCGGGCAACCGCATCAGTTGTCGGGCATTCTACCAGCCTGCATGGGGCGGGTGCCATGAGGGGCGTCGTGGTGAGACGCATCGCGTGTCGTGCGCGCGAGGATGTCTTGCGCCAGGTGCGTCATGATGCAGGGGCGCGAAGACGCCGGCGGGCTGGTACAATATGACGGCGTTATCGTCGCTGCCCGCAGGTGAGGTGCGTGACTGGCCGCTTGAACCGGCGCCTTGCGTCTCATGCACGATGGCGAGTCGCCTGCCTTTCGGGGCACGCTTCCCCTCACGCATGTCAGCGACAACGGCTTGCCGGACGCGCCAGTCTTGCTGCCATTGCCCGTGCCAGCGACAAGCAATATGTGAGTGTTACCTGAATGACCCTGGCAGGTACGCCGCCCCGGTCCACGCAGTAAGACAGATAGACAGATAGACAGATGGGCGGCGGCGAACTGTCCCGTGGCGTGGCCAAGGTTGCCCGGCAGTCTGATGCCCGCCCGATGAAGAAGCCCTTTCGACCGACACGCAGTATCGGCCGTCCTTGTGGCGACCCATGAGCCCGTCCGTTGCGTGAGCCCGGCGATGACATGACCGGTGCCACGTGAGCAGACCCTCATGGCAGACGTCCGCTCCAGTCCCTTGCCGAACATTCGGGCAGGGGAGCGCTGGATGCGTGAATCCGTCAAGAACAGGTGAGAGCATTCGTGTCCTTCTGCACCCGAGGCCTGCGTGGCCTCGGAGACGCACACCCAGGGGGTGTCGCCGCAGAAGTGCAGGGAATGGCTCCCAATCCGGTAAAGGCGCATGCAGCCCGAGACTACCGCGCATCAGGCGCGAGTCAGGCGAACCAGGTGAGACGACTGGGCATGACGAACCAACCGGGTGTGGCCTGTCACGGCGAGATTCCGAGAACGACCCGCGCCTGTCGCATATGAACCCTTGAAAAGAACGGATTACATGAGCGAGACGGATCAGACCCAGCCAGCCGCTGAGCAGACTCAGCAAGAGCCGCAGGACCCGAACCAGAAGCCGAGAAAGCCCAAGCGTCGTCGTCGCAAGCCGCGTCGCTCCCAGTCCAAGTGGAACCTCGATCAATTCCCGGTCGCGCCGGTCGCCGGTCAGTGGCGCTTCCATGATTTCGATCTGCCGCTGCCGCTGATGCGTGCCATCCAGAAGGCCGGCTTTGAATACTGCACCCCGATCCAGGCCCAGACCTTCGAGAAGGCGCTGCTGGGTGGTGACGTGGTCGGTCGTGCCCAGACCGGCAGCGGCAAGACCGCCGCCTTCCTGATCGCCACCCTGGCCTACTTCCTGGAAGAGAAGGCGCCGGAAGGCCAGAAGCCGGGCGCACCGCGTGCCGTCATCATCGCGCCGACCCGTGAGCTTGCGCTGCAGATCGAGAAGGACGCCAAGGCGTTCTCCGAATTCGCGCGCATCTCGGTGGCCTGCGTGGTGGGTGGCATGGACTACCAGAAGCAGCGTGAGCGCCTCGAGCGCAAGGTCGACCTGCTGGTCGCCACGCCAGGCCGCCTGCTTGATTTCCATACCAAGCGCGATGTCGACCTCTCCGAGACCGAGGTGCTGGTGGTCGACGAAGCGGACCGCATGCTGTCGATGGGCTTCATTCCCGACGTCAAGCGCATCATCCGCGCCACGCCGCGTCCCGAAGAGCGCCAGACGCTGCTGTTCTCCGCCGAGCTGTCTTCCGACGTGCTGGGGCTGGCCGAGCAGTGGACGCATGAGGCGACTCAGGTCGCGGTCGAGCACGAAGCGACGGCAGCCATCGCGGCGTACAACGACGCCGTGCAGACCTACACCGTGAGCGATGATGACAAGTTGCGTCTGTTGATCAATCTGGTGAAGCAGGGCGAGATGGAACGCTCCGTGGTCTTCGGCAACAGCCGTGGGCTGGTGCGCAAGATCAACGCCGCGCTCAAGGAAGCCGGTATCGAGTCGGCGG
The DNA here is from genome assembly GCF_011319755.1 of Cobetia sp. MB87. Taxonomy (NCBI): domain Bacteria; kingdom Pseudomonadati; phylum Pseudomonadota; class Gammaproteobacteria; order Oceanospirillales; family Halomonadaceae; genus Cobetia; species Cobetia sp. MB87. The sequence continues at coordinate 387,779 of NZ_VFBC01000007.1, forward strand.
TGATGTCCGGCGCCGAGACCCAGACCGAGCGCCTGGAAGCCCATGAGGCCTTCCGCAACGGCAAACTCAAGGTGCTGGTGGTCAGTGATGTCGCCGGACGTGGCTTCGCACTCGAAGACGCGACCCATGCGATCAACTTCACGCTGCCGGAAGTGCCGGAAGACTACGTTCACCGTGCAAGCTTCAGCGATGTGGCCTTGATCAGCTTCGTCGGTGAGGAGGATGTCTTCTCGCTGCCGGAAATCGAAGACTACCTGCAGGAAACGCTGCCGCGTCAGCAGCCGCCCCAGGGCCTGCTGTAACGCCTGCTTGCCTCCGGCCGGTCACAGAAAGGTGGCCGATCGAGCTGGGCAGTCGAGGTAGATGGCAGTAGCACGCAAAGACGGCGGACAGCTCAGGCTGTTCGCCGTCTTGCGCTCCATGACCCGCAGGTTTGACGACATGTGAGCTGATGTCACGCGAGCTGACGGCAGGTGATCTGGTGACAAGCAGCCAGCCGCCAGTTGTTGTCGACCGGATGTCGTGGGTCAGGGGTGGTTGGCCAGTTGAGGAGAGAGACACGCAATGCTGGAAGATAGCCTCAAGGGCGAGATTCAGGGCGCCTATCGCAAGTTGCTCGAGGGTCTTGAGCTGACGCCGCGCTACGGGCAGCGGCTGATGATCGCCGAGATCGCGCGCACCCTGGGCAACATCGAGCAGAATCCGGAAGGCTATCGCCTCGGCAACGAGCATGTCTGCGTGCTGGAGGCCGGTACCGGTACCGGCAAGACGCTGGCCTATCTGCTCTCTGCGCTGCCGGTGGCCAAGGCGCGTGGCAAGCGGCTGGTGGTCTCGACCGCGACCATCGCGCTGCAGGAGCAGGTCATGCATCAGGACCTGCCGGCGCTCAAGAAGCATTCGGGTCTGAGCTTCGACTATGCGTTGGCCAAGGGCCGTCGCCGTTACCTGTGCGTGCAGAAGCTCGATCAGGCGCTGGAAGGTGTCGAGGACAACCCGACCATGGCGCTGTTCGAGCGCGACATGATCGCCAGCGACGGCGGCGGCTTCGTGGAGCTGGCCGGCAAGATGGCCGAGGACTATGCCAGCGGCGAGTGGGCAGGGGATCGCGACAGCTGGCCACTGCAGATCGAGGACCGCGACTGGGCGCGTCTGACCACCGACCATCGTCAATGCACCAATCGCCGCTGCAGCCACTTCTCGGCCTGCGCCTTCTTCCGGGCCCGTCGTCAGCTGGAGCAGGCCGACATCATCGTCGCCAACCATGACCTGGTGCTGGCGGACCTCTCACTGGGCGGCGGGCTGGTACTGCCATCGCCCAGTGACTGCATCTACGTCTTCGACGAGGCACACCATCTGCCCGACAAGGCGCTGGATCACTTCCATCACCGTACGCCGATCAATCAGACGCTGCGCTGGCTGGGCAACCTCAAGAAGTCGCTCACCGAGCTAAATGCGGCGCTGGGCAGTCAGCCGACCATCGGGCGCCTGCTGGCGCGTATGCCCGAGTTGCTGGCGGATATCGAGCCGCGTCTGGGTGAGGTGTTCGGGCTGGGGCATCAGCTGGCGGATCTGCCCAATGGGGCCGGCGAGGACGTCACCAATCATCGCTTCGAGCGCGGTCAGGCACCGGAGGCGCTGAAGGAGCTGGGCCACAATCTGCTCAAGGGCTTCGCGGAGCTGTCGCGGGCGCTGGAGCAGATCGCCGACATCCTGCGTGAGAGCCTGGACCCGGAGAAGGCCACCGGCCTGCCCAAGGAGAATGCCGAGGACTGGCTGCCGCTGGTGGCCCTGCTGCACGGGCGTGCGCTGGAAGCCCATGCGCTGTGGGAGGCCATCGGCCTGAGCGACCCTGCCGATGGGCCGCCGCATGCGCGCTGGCTGACCTTCGAGCGCTTCAATGGCGAGCCGGAAATGACCGTGTCGGCAAGCCCGGTGTCGGCCGCGGAAACGCTGGCGCGCCACCTGTGGGGCGCCTGTTTCGGCGCAGTGCTGACGTCCGCGACCCTGACGGCGCTCAATCGCTTCGAGCGCCTGCAGGAGCGCGCGGGCCTGGCCAATCGCTATCGCTATCAGCGTCTGCCCAGTCCATTCGATTATGGCAAGGCGGTGCTGGCCATCCCGCGCGAGGCGGTGGAGCCGTCGCCACCTGGCCCGCATGAGCAGGCGATCGTCGACTTCGTCAATGCGCTGGATGTGCGCGAGGCGGTACTGGTGCTGTTCAGTTCACGCAAGCAGCTGGCGGCGGTCAACAAGGCGCTGGATGGTGAGACGCGCAAGCGGGTGCTGGCGCAGAGTCGTCTGCCCAAGCATGAGCTGCTCAGTCAGCATCGCAAGGCGGTGGATGGCGGGCGCGGCAGCATCATCTTCGGGCTGGCGAGCTTCGCCGAGGGCATCGACTTGCCCGGCAAGTATTTGACCCACGTGGTGATCACGCGGCTGCCGTTCGCGGTGCCGGATGATCCCGTCGGTGCGACGCTGGCGGAGTGGATCGAGTCGCGGGGCGGCAATCCCTTCATGCGTATCGCGGTGCCGGATGTCTCGATCAAGCTGGTGCAGGCCTGTGGGCGCCTGATCCGCAAGGAAGCCGATGAAGGGCGTATCACGATTCTGGATCGACGCATCCTGACCAAGCGTTACGGTCAGCAGTTGATCGAGGCACTGCCGCCCTTCGTGCGCGAGATCGATGGCGTGCGCCAGAACTGATGGGCCAGCAGTGATGGGCCAGAACTGATGGAGCAGGGCTGGACGGTCAGAGCTGGCCCATCAGCTGTCGACCCGGCGGCCACAAAAAAGCCCCGCCAATCGGCGGGGCTTTTTCATTCATTCAATGCTGCCGGTCTGAAATCAGTGGCCTCAGGCTTCTGGCTCAGGCTTCGGCGGGCTGCTCGAGGCGGGCGCGCAGGGCGTCCTTGAGCTTGGCGTCCATGGTCTTGAAGGTGTCTTCGGTGGTCGCCCAGTCGATGCAGGCGTCGGTGATGGAGACGCCGTATTCCATCTTGCTGCGGTCGGCATTGATCTTCTGCGCGCCCCAGTTGATATGCGACTCGACCATCAGACCCATGATGGAGCGATTGCCCTCGAGGATCTGCTGGGTGACGTTTTCCAGCACCAGCGGCTGCAGGCCCGGGTCCTTGTTGGAGTTGGCATGGGAGCAGTCGACCATCAGGTTGGCGGTGACGCCGGCCTTGGCCAGTTCCTGCTCGGCCAGCGCGACGCTGACGCTGTCGTAGTTCGGCTTGCCGTTGCCGCCACGCAGCACGACGTGACCGTAGGCGTTGCCGCGGGTGCGGATGATCGCGACCTGACCGGCCTGGTTGATGCCCAGGAAGTTGTGGCCGTGGGACACGGACTGCAGGGCGTTGACGGCGACATCCAGCGAGCCATCGGTGCCGTTCTTGAAGCCGACCGGGCACGACAGGCCAGAGGCCATCTCGCGGTGGGTCTGGGATTCGGTGGTGCGTGCGCCGATGGCGGACCAGCTGATGCAGTCCTGCAGGTACTGCGGGGAGATCGGGTCGAGGGCTTCGGTGGCCAGCGGCAGGCCCATCTCGGCCAGTTCGACCAGCAGGCCGCGCGCGATGTGCAGGCCTTCCTCGATCTCGAAGGTGTCATTGAGGTGCGGGTCGTTGATCAGGCCTTTCCAACCGACGGTGGTACGCGGCTTCTCGAAGTAGACGCGCATCACGATGTAGAGGCTGTCCTTCACTTCCTCGGCCAGCACCTTCAGGCGGCGCGCGTAGTCACGGGCGGCGTCCAGGTCATGGATGGAGCAGGGGCCGACCACGACCAGCAGGCGCGGGTCTTCACCGTCCAGAATGCGCTGGATGGTGCGACGGCCTTCGATGACGGTCTCTTCGGCCTTGGCGGTCAGCGGGATGTCCTGCTTGAGCGCTTCGGGGGTGATCAGCACGTCCTGTGACAGGACGTTGAGGTTGTTGACGTGTTGTTCTGACATGACAGTGTCCTGAGCGGTGTGCGGTCTGCATGGCTGCTAGCAGAGTCAGACGGGCGTCTTCGCGCCCGCCATCCGTGTTGTGCGTACTGAATGACGTCCATGGTATCTGCTGCATGCCAGCTTGTCAGCGCCCTTGGGTCAAATTTAATCAACTGTCAAGCTGGCTGGCGCTGACTTGGGGCTCGTGTGAATCAAGATGAGCGTAAATCGTAAAGAAATCGTTACGCTTTGACGTGTCAGCGTCGCCAAACGCTGTCATGACGGGAGTGAACACGCAAAACCTGAGGCTTTGACGGCATGGCGTCTTGCCGTACAAATGATAAACAGGAACACTGTGCGTTGATTTTGGTCGCGTCAGCGGGCCGCCGGGCGCTTTTTCGCCCCGCGCCAGGCATCGCATCCATCACAACGAATATCAAAGGGGCCGGATAACGCATGCGCGAGTCGCAATTCCTGTCAGGTGCTGATGCCCCGGGGATTCCTGATGTGGAGTCCGCAAGCGGTGCCTCCACTCCCGCGGAGGGAGCGAGTGAATGAGTGTCAATGAAACGGACCAGCAGTTGGTCGAGCGCGCCCAGAAAGGGGATAACCGCGCCTTCGATCTGCTGGTCAGGAAATATCAGCACAAGATTCTCGGCCTGATCAGCCGTTACGTACACGATCATTCAGAAGTGCAGGATGTCGCCCAGGAAGCCTTCATCAAGGCCTATCGTGCGTTGCCCAACTTCCGGGCCGAGAGTGCCTTCTATACCTGGATGTACCGGATCGCCATCAATACGGCCAAGAATCATCTGGTCTCGCGGGGTCGTCGTCCGCCGGGCACCGACATGGATATCGGCGATGCCGAGGTGGTCGATCAATCCGGTCGCCTGTCGGACATCGAGACGCCGGAAGCCGCCATGGCGCGTGATGAGCTGGAGAAGGTGGTCTTCGAGGCCATCGAGAAGCTGCCCGAAGACCTGCGCACCGCCATCACGCTGCGCGAATTCGATGGCCTGTCCTATGAGGATATCGCCGAGGTGATGCAGTGCCCGGTGGGCACGGTGCGTTCGCGTATCTTCCGGGCACGTGAAGCGGTCGACAAGGCGATCCAGGGGCTGGTCAGTCCCGCCGCGGCGGTGTCTGCCGTCGAGTGACGTCGCTGTTCTGCGTCGCCCCTGTGAGAGAAGAGCCACAAAAATTTTGTTGGTTAAATTCAATCAACTCAGTGGCTTGGCGAAATCTTGCAGCTAAAGTGAATGTTTTCTGAACGAATGGCGGAACAATCCGTGCGGCGCGTGTTCTTACTGTTCAGTAGTCATGTAGCTCAGCGACTGCGTGCATGAGCGCTGGAAAGTTGAGTGGTGAGGGGCAGGGCACGAAGGCCCCTCTTCCACGGCGCAGTAACGCTGTTTGCCGTTGGCCCGCCCAGGCCATCAGCCGCCATGGTGAATGACGCCATTTGTTGCCAGGAGTGCAGATTGAAGCCGTCGTTCAATCTGACGAGTGTGAGGGTATTTACGCATGAATCTGAAGACCACCGAATCCGTGAAGGAGTCGCTGTCCGCGCTGATGGATGCGGAGGGAGACGAGCTGGATCTGCGTCGTGTCCTCAAGGGACTCGATGAGTCTCCTGAGGCTGCAGACACCTGGCGCCGCTATCACCTGGCGCGCAGTGCCATGCATCGTGAGCGTGAAAGCACCTTCACTCTGGATATCGCGTCGGCGGTCAGCGCTGAGGTCGAGCTGATCTCCCGTGAGGCTCCCGCGAGCGCACCGCCCGTAGCCGAGCGCCGCAGCCTGTTCTCTTTTGCCGGTTCCGCCGCCATCGCGGCAGGCGTCGCGGTGATGGTGATCACCGGCGTGCAGGTCTTCAATGGCGGTGACAATGGGGTGCCCGGCGGCGTGAACAGCGGTGCAGAGCTTGCCAGTGGCTCTTCCGTCAACCAGGGTGGTTCCGCCATCCAGGGCGGCACCGTGCGTCAGGTCAGCCAGCCGTCGGTGAACGCCGAGGCGTCTCAGTGGGTACAGCCCGGCGCCAACAACGGCTTGATGCAGGTCGGCGTGACGCCCTCCAGCTCGCGTCCGATGTTCATGGCGCCGCAGAGTGGCAGCTACGATTCCGGCATGTCGTCCAGCAATGTCGCCGCGGCGGATCTCGCGCAGCGTCGTCTGCTCGAGGCCTACCTGAGCCAGCATTCCTCGCGCGGCCCGGTGCCGGAGCGCAGCGAGTGGATCAGCCTGCAGGATGTTGCCCAGTAACATTCGCGGGATGACTGACTTGCGTGACCTCGCTGCCTAGGCAGATGAAAGCGGCATGGATGAACGTAAAAAAGAGGGGCGGCCATTGGCCGCCCCTCTTTTTTACGTTCATTTTCACGTTCAATTTTTTCGTTCGATTTTTCAGGTTCAGGCTTTGCGCCCGCCTATCCTGCTCGCCTCCGGCCAACGCCGTCACTTGGCGGTGTGGCCACGCTCGGCCTCAGTCATGCAGATAGCGATCTGCCGTCTGGATGTAGAGTGCCTCGACCTTGGCGCGCGCCCAGGGCGTGCGGCGCAGAAACTTGAGGCTCGAGTTGATGCTCGGGTCGCTGAGGAAGCAGTTGATGGGAATCAGCTCGCCCAGGGTCTCGAAGCCGTAGTGGTCCACCAGCCAGGTCATCAGTGCCTTCAGGGTGACGCCGTGCAGCGGGTCCAGGCGGGAAGTGGATGGGGGTGCGTCACTCATGCGGGCTCCTGTTGATGGTATCGTGGGCGCTTGTCGGGCCTGAGGCGCGTGAAGTGCCGCCGTGAATGACGCTATTCTACGCGTATGTGTCGCCAGTGCGCGGCGAGTTTTTGCAGGAGTCAGCAAGATGATGCAGGAAGAGGGGCAGGTCACGGGGCATGGCAAGGAAGGCGTCTGGGTCGAGACCCAGCGTCGCTCCACCTGTGGTGCCTGCAATGCGCGCAGTAGCTGTGGCAGCGGCCTGTTGAGCCAGTTTTCGCGTCGCAAGCCGCATCGCGTGCTGATCCATGTGCCGGCAGGCGAAGACTTGCCGATGGTGGGCGAGCGGGTGGTGATCGGCATCGATGAGTCGGCGTTTCTGCGCAGTGCGGGCCTGCTGTATGGCCTGCCGCTGGTCAGCGGCATGCTGGGGGGGATCGTGGCCGAGCAGCTGGCGGGCGCTGGCACCCTGGCGGTGCCGTTGGGCTTCGCGCTCTCGTTGGCGGCGGGCCTGATGGTCGTGCGCTGGCATGCCGCGCGCCCTGAGCGGCAGGCACTCTACCGGCCGCGCTTGATGCGTCGTCTCGGCATGGATGCGATGGCAATCAAGGCGCTGTAGTCGGCTTGCTCAAGTGATGACGTGCTCAAGTGATAGCGGTAGTCGACTCTCTCGGCAAATCGGGGGAGTGACTTGTATTGCCGACAGGTGGCGACGTCAGTCTGCATCGGGCTGGCATCGGCACCTGTCGGATGTTGGCGACGCATGGTTGCGTCCAACGCGGCACCAATCGCTGAACTTCAACGACGCTTCGACGTCAATGAGAAGGACGCCGCCAGCGATGTGACGCTGCCATCGTCAGTAGTTGCGTGATTGCACGCCTGATAACAAGTGATGACAGGACGTACCAGGAGCCGCACTGATGAAATCCCTTTCCCGCCTGATGGTACCTGCCTTGGCCATGGCTGCCCTGATGGGCTCCCAGCTGGTCCAGGCTCGTGAATTGCCCGACTTCACCCAGCTGGTCAAGGACTCGGCACCCGCGGTGGTCAATATCGCGACCACCACCGAGATCCAGCGCAGCTCGGGGCCGGTGTTCCGGGGGCCCAATGGCGAAGAGATGCCCGAATTCTTCAAGCGCTTCTTCGGTGATCAACTGCCTGGCCCGGGCCGCGGGGGTATCGAGAAGCGCTCCAGCCTCGGGTCTGGCTTCATCATCTCCGATGATGGCTACATCATGACCAATGCCCATGTCATCGACGGTGCCGATGAGGTGATGGTGCGCCTCAACGACCGTCGCGAACTCAAGGCGCAGGTGGTCGGCGAGGACAAGAAGACCGATATCGCGCTGCTCAAGGTCAAGGCGGAAGATCTGCCGACCTTGCCGATGGGCGACAGTGACGCGCTGGAAGTCGGTGAATGGGTGGCCGCGATCGGCTCACCGTTCGGCTTCGATCATTCCGTCACCGCCGGTATCGTCAGCGCCATCGATCGCACCTTGCCGTCGGACGCCTATGTGCCGTTCATCCAGACCGATGTGGCGATCAATCCGGGCAACTCCGGTGGGCCGCTGTTTGACCTCGATGGCGATGTAGTGGGCATCAATTCCCAGATCTATACCCGCTCCGGCGGCTTCATGGGCGTGAGCTTCGCGATCCCGATCAATGTCGCGATGGATGTCGCCGACAAGCTCAAGACCGATGGGCGCGTGGACCGCGGCTGGCTGGGCGTCGTCATCCAGCCGGTATCCAAGGACCTGGCCGAATCCTTCGGCCTGGACCGCGCGCGCGGTGCGCTGATCGCCGATCTTGATCCGGATGGCCCGGCCGCCGCCGCTGGCCTCAAGAGTGGTGACATCATCACTGCCGTGGATGGCAAGGCGGTCGAGAGCTCGACTTACCTGCCGCGCATGGTCGGTGCCAGCTCGCCGGGCGATTCGCTCAAGCTCTCCATCCTGCGCGATGGCAAGAGCCAGACGTTGACTGCCAAGGTCGGCCATTGGCCGGGCAGTGAGCAGGCGCATGCCGCCAAGGCCACTGATGACAAGCAGGGGCTGGGCGTTGCGGTGGCAGAGCTCGACAAGGCCAGCTTGAACGAGCTCAATCTGGATCATGGGGTGCGCGTGATGGAAGTCGACCCGCAGGGCGTGGCCGCCGAGGCGGGCATCAGCACTGGCGACGTGCTGGTCGAGCTCAATCAGCAGCCGTTGACCAGCGTGCAGGCGCTGCGCGATGTGGTCGCCGAGCTGCCGACCAATCGTCCGGTCTCGCTGCGCCTGGTGCGCAATGGTCGCCCGCTGTATATCGCACTGCGCATGCGTGCCGACAGCGACGAGTGATCCAGTCAGCACCTGGGGCTAGTGACGAAAACGTGAGCGCCAAGAGTGTAGGCAACAGAAGGTGACCGCCACCGGCACGATGGCGGTTACTCCGGCAGCAGACGGGGCGCACGGGCGACTGTGCGCCCCGTCTGCTGCCGGGCGGCCCTGCGGCTCACCCGAGTTCAGGTGGGCTGTGACAGGGCCCGGACGGGCGCAAAAGGCAACGCCTTCTATCATCGCTTGTGGTCGGACTGTACAATGCGTGCAATTCGATTTCCGTCGTCTCCCGTGTTGGCCGTGTGATTTCACGGAGGCGGGCACAAATACAGAGCAGTGATCCATGACCGAACGCGTAACGCCGCCGTCCTTGAAGCATATCCGCAACTTCTCAATCATCGCCCACATCGACCACGGCAAGTCCACGCTGGCTGACCGCATCATCCAGCTGTGCGAAGGCTTGAGCGATCGTGAGCTCAAGGAGCAGGTGCTTGACTCGATGGACATCGAGCGCGAGCGCGGTATCACCATCAAGGCCCAGTCGGTGACCCTCGACTACCACGCCGATGATGGCAATACCTATCAGCTGAACTTCATCGATACCCCGGGGCACGTCGACTTCTCGTATGAAGTCTCGCGCTCGCTGTATGCCTGTGAAGGAGCGCTGCTGGTGGTGGATGCCGGCCAGGGTGTCGAAGCCCAGTCAGTGGCCAACTGCTATACCGCCATCGAGCAGGGCCTCGAGGTGCTGCCGGTCCTCAACAAGATGGATCTGCCGCAGGCGGACCCTGAGAAGGTCTCCCAGGAGATCGAGGAGATCATCGGTCTGGACGCGACGGATGCCTGTCAGGTGTCGGCCAAGTCCGGCATGGGCATGGAAGCGCTGCTCGAGCGTCTGGTGCGTGACATTCCGCCGCCCAAGGGCGATCCGGAGGCACCGCTGCAGGCGCTGATCATCGATTCCTGGTTCGACAACTACCTCGGCGTCGTCTCGCTGGTGCGTATCTTCGACGGCACCCTGAAGAAGGGTGAGAAGATCCGCCTGAAGTCCACCGGCCGCGACTGGGAGACCGGCGCGATCGGTATCTTCACGCCCAAGCGCAAGGAAACCGGCGTGCTGCGCGCCGGTGAGGTGGGCTTCATCGTCGCCGGCATCAAGGACATCATGGGCGCGCCGGTGGGTGACACCATCGTGCACACCAAGACGGCCGACAAGGTCGAGCGTCTGCCGGGCTTCCAGAAGGTCAAGCCGCAGGTCTACGCCGGCATGTTCCCGATCAGCTCCGATGACTACGAGGACTTCCGTGACGCCCTGCAGAAACTGGCGCTCAACGATGCCTCGCTGGATTACGAGCCGGAGAACTCCGATGCACTGGGCTTCGGCTTCCGCGTCGGCTTCCTCGGCACCCTGCACATGGAGATCATCCAGGAGCGTCTGGAGCGCGAGTACAATCTCGACCTGCTGACGACCGCGCCGACGGTGATCTATGAGGTGCTGATGGACAACGGCGATGTGCTGCCGGTGTCCAACCCGTCCAAGCTTCCGGACATGGCCAACGTCGATGAGCTGCGCGAGCCGATCTGCCGCGCTACCATCCTCGTGCCGCAGGAATATGTCGGCAACGTCATCACCGAATGCGTCAACCGTCGTGGTGTCCAGCTCGACATGCAGTTCCTGGGCAGCCAGATCCAGCTGATCTATGAACTGCCGATGGCGGAAGTGGTGATGGACTTCTTCGATCGCCTCAAGTCCATCTCCAAGGGCTATGCCTCGCTGGATTACAGCTTCGAGCGCTTCGAGGCCGCCAAGCTGGTACGTCTGGACGTGCTGATCAACGGCGATCGCGTCGATGCACTGGCGGCGATCATCCACCGTGATCACGCACATGGCCGCGGCCGTCTGCTGGTCGAGAAGATGAAAGAGCTGATTCCGCGTCAGATGTTCGATGTGGCGATCCAGGCGGCCGTCGGTGGCCAGGTCGTGGCACGCTCCACCGTCAAGGCGCTGCGCAAGAACGTGACCGCCAAATGTTACGGCGGCGACGTCAGCCGCAAGAAGAAGCTGCTCGAGAAGCAGAAAGCGGGCAAGAAGCGCATGAAGCAGGTCGGCCGGGTGGAAATTCCCCAGGACGCCTTCCTTGCCGTGCTCAAGATGAACGACTGAGGCAGGCCGCCGACTGGCGGCTTGCCACCAAGACCCAGGGCAGACAGGGACAACGATGGATTTCTCGCTAGTATTGGTGATTGCCGTAGCGGTAGCCGGCGTGGTGTGGTTGATAGACCTGGTTGCCCTGCGCAGTGCGCGCAAGGCGCGTGTGGCCAAGGCCGAGGCCTCCGTTGAAGGAGAACTGGACGCTGGCACGCGTGAGAAGCTGGCGCGTGACCCGTGGCCGGTGGACTATGCCAAGTCCTTCTTCCCGGTACTGCTGCTGGTGCTGGTGGTACGCTCCTTCGCGTTCGAGCCGTTCCAGATTCCGTCCGGCTCGATGCTGCCGACGCTCAAGATCGGCGACTTCATCCTGGTCAACAAGTATGACTATGGCCTGCGCCTGCCGGTGGTCGACATCAAGGTGCTGGAAGTCGGCGAGCCGGAGCGTGGCGATGTAATGGTGTTCCGTTTCCCGGAGGATCCGTCCACCAACTTCATCAAGCGCGTCGTCGGCCTGCCGGGCGATACCATTCGCTATGAAGGCAAGCAGCTTTACGTGAATGGTGAGGCCATCGACAAGACATTGAATGCGCGCAACTCCAGTGAACAGTCCGGTGAAGACCTGCTGGATGAGACACTGGGGAAACACGCGCATCAAATCTACAATAATCCTCAGGACCCCGGCCCGCAGATGCGCGAGATCCGGGTGCCGGAAGGCATGTACTTCGTGATGGGTGACAATCGTGATCACTCCAACGACAGCCGCTACTGGGGCTTCGTGCCGGAAGAGAACATCGTCGGCAAGGCGGTGGCGGTGTGGATGCACTGGAAAGAAGGGTTCCCGGACTTTTCCTCGGTACGCCTGATTCATTGATCAGTGCATTGACCGGGCCGCCGAGAGGCGGCCCGGTCGTGTCTGGCAGGGCCACATTGGCCCGCCGGCCTTATCAGTGCGGATTTTCGACATGGGACGATGCGTCGTGCCTGCCATGTCAACCTGCTGTTCATCATGTCGGACCCGTGGCCACAAGCTTGCGGGCAGCGCGGCTGACGAATATCGGATTGGGATGGTGGCAATCGGCAACTCCTCAAGCCGCGTAGGCTTCGGGCATCGCGAGACATGTCGAAGACGACAGGCATCAGCCAGCATGACTGATGCACCATTCGACAGGACGCCCGCGGGCGTCAGCGACAAAAAGAGAGTAGGGAGACCTGTGAGTAGCCCGCTGAATGCCTTTGTAAAGCGTATCGGCCACACCTTCGAGGATGCGAGCCTGCTGGAACTGGCTCTGACCCATCGAAGCTATGGTGGCCAGAACAATGAGCGTCTCGAATTCCTTGGCGATTCCATCGTCAATTTCGTGATCGCCGAAGCGCTGTTCCTGCGCTTCCCCCAGGCCCGTGAAGGCCAGCTGTCACGCCTGCGTGCGCGCCTGGTCAAGGGCCAGACCCTTGCGGAGCTGGCGCGTGAATTCAATCTCGGCGAGAACCTGCGTCTGGGCTCCGGCGAGATGAAAAGCGGCGGTCACCGTCGCGAGTCCATTCTGGCCGATGCCGTGGAAGCCGTGATCGGCGCCATCTATCTGGACGCCGGCATGCAGGTGGCGCGTGAACACGTGCTGCGCTGGTACGCCACCCGTCTTGAAGCGCTGAATCTTCAGGACACCCAGAAAGACCCCAAGACGCGTCTGCAGGAATTCCTGCAATCGCGTCAGGCGGCACTGCCGCGTTATGAGGTGACCAGCGTCGAAGGCGAAGCGCATTCGCAGACCTTCAGCGTCGATTGCCACGTCGAGATGATCGACACCAAGACCACAGGCGTCGGCTCCAGCCGTCGTCATGCTGAACAGCAGGCGGCCGAGTTCGCGCTGCAACTGCTCGAACCTGCCCGCGGAGGCCGCTCATGAGCCATACCCCAGAAGACAACGTCACCCCGAGCGGCGACGCCTCTGATCACTCCACTGATAACGGCGCCGGCACCCCGGATGCCCTCGAGGGCATGCTGGCCGCCGCCGGTGTCAGCGATCAGCCGCTGCCGGACACCCGCTGTGGCTTCGTCGCCATCGTCGGTCGCCCGAATGTCGGCAAGTCGACGCTGATGAACCACATCCTGGGCCAGAAGGTCTCGATCACCTCGCGTCGTCCGCAGACCACGCGTCACCAAGTGATGGGTATCCATACCGAAGAGGGCACCCAGTGCGTCTTCGTCGATACCCCGGGGATCCACATCATGCAGCGCGATCGCAACAAGGCGATCAATCGCTTCATGAACCAGGCCGCCACCCAGGCGCTGCGTGACGTCGATGCCGTCGTCTTCATCGTCGACCGCACCCGCTGGATGGAAGAAGACCAGATCGTGCTCGAGAAGCTGGCCCACGTGAAGGCGCCGGTGATTCTGGTGGTCAACAAGATCGATTGGCTCAAGGACAAGACCACCCTCGCGCCCTGGCTGCAGAGCCTGCAGGAGCGTCGTGACTTCGCGGCCATCATTCCGATGTCGGCCAAGAACGGCACCAACATCGATCTGCTGCTCGAGAACGTGATGAAGCGTCTGCCGCAGGGCGAGCACATGTTCGCGGACGACCAGATCACCAACAAGAGCTCTCGCTTCCTGGCCTCCGAGCTGGTGCGCGAGAAGGTGATGCGTCAGCTGGGCGACGAACTGCCCTACCAGATGACCGTCGAGATCGAGGAATTCAAGACCGATCAGCGCGGCACCCTGCACATCAGCGCGCTGATGATGGTCGAGCGCCAGGGCCAGAAGAAGATCCTGATCGGCGAGAACGGTGAGCGCATTAAGAACATCGGTCGCGAAGCGCGTCTCGAGATGGAGCGTGCCTTCGACGCCAAGGTCATGCTGAACCTGTGGGTCAAGGTCAAGCGTGGCTGGTCGGATGACGAGCGTGCCCTGAAGAGTCTGGGTTACACCCACGACAAGGACTGACGACGTCGCACGAGCGGTGCAGGGCGGTGGCGATCCGAGAGGGTCGCACCTGCCGTGTGCCGCCCGTCGCTGATCCGATGTTCTCGCGGCCTCTGCCGCGCACCGCCTGGCCTTGCCCAGGCGGTCTCGTTTCTTGCCAGTCCCTCTGCCAGTCCTTCTGCCAGCTTTTTTTGCCAAGCCACCGTCTGACGTGAGCCTGCCTGATGACGCCGCAACCGGCCTTCCTGCTGCATCGCAAGCCCTACCGTGAAACCAGTGCCATCATCGAATTGCTGACCCTCGAACACGGACGGGTGCGCGCGGTGGCGCGTGGCGTTCAGCGCCCGGGCAGCAAGGCGCGTGCCCGACTGCAGCCGTTCACGCCCTTGCATGTCACCTGGCGAGGCGAGAGCGATCTCAAGACGCTCAACCTGATGGAGACCGGCGGCAGTGCCAGTCTGCTGGCGGGCGAGGGGCTGCTGTGCGGGTTCTACGCCAATGAGCTTTTGACCCGCACGCTGCCGGTGGAAATGCCGGTGCCGGAGCTGTTCGCGCTCTACTCGCTGACATTGGATGAGGTGGCACTGCCCGCCAGACGCGCGCCCGCGCTCAGGCGACTCGAATACAGTCTGCTGGAAGCGCTGGAGCAACTGCCGCAGTTTCGCGCCCTGGATGACAGCCCGCTGATGCCGGATGTGCGCTATGACTATGTGGTCAGTGAGCGACGCTTTCAGGCACAGCCGCCAGGCGCGGCGGGCATCGAAGGGCGGGCCCTGAAGTTGCTGGCCAGCGAAGACTGGGGCCATGCTGGGCTTGCCCGCGAGAGCCTGTGGCTGGCGCGGCGTGCGCTGGCGCCGCTGCTGGGGGAGCGCCCGCTGCGCTCGCGCGAGTTGATGATGCAGCTGACGGCCAGGCGGCGTCAGAGTCGTCAGTCCGACTGACGTCATCAGGCGTGGCGACACTGTCCGGCTGCGGCGTGACGCATGATAGTATTGCGCGACCTGTCTTCGGCATGGCCCTCGTCGCCATGCCTGTTCTCTTGTTCATCGTTAGGAGCTGACCATGCATCCGCTGCGCATCCTGCTCGGGGTCAACATCGACCACATCGCCACACTGCGTCAGGCGCGTGGTACCCGCTATCCGGACCCGGTCCAGGCCGCGCTGGTCGCGGAAGAGGCGGGTGCCGACGGTATCACCGTGCACCTGCGTGAAGACCGTCGCCACATCCAGGAGCGCGACGTGCGCATTCTGGCCGAGGTGCTCAACACGCGCATGAATCTCGAGATGGCCGTCAGCGAAGAGATGCTGGCGCTGGCCGAGGAAGTCCAGCCGGCCAACGTGTGTCTGGTGCCGGAAAAGCGCGAAGAGCTGACCACCGAAGGCGGGCTGGATGTCGCCGGTGATCTGGCGCGCATCACCGCCGCCTGCGAGCGTCTGGCGGCGGCGGGCTGTGAAGTCTCGCTGTTCATCGACCCGGAGCCTGCGCAGATCCGTGCCGCCTTCGAGGCCGGTGCGCCGGTCATCGAGTTGCATACCGGTGCCTATGCCGATGCCACGGGCGAGACGGCGCGTGTCGAGTTCGAGCGCATCGCGGCCGCCGCGGAACTGGCCAACGAGCTGGGGCTGGTGGTCAATGCCGGTCACGGCCTCAACTACCACAACGTCGAGGCGATCGCGGGTATCTCCGGGCTCAACGAGCTGAACATCGGTCACGCGATCATCGCGCGCGCCATGTTCGTCGGCCTGAAGGAGGCCGTCATCGAGATGAAGCGTCTGTGTATCGCAGGCCAGGAAGCGGGCCTGATGGCCGCGCTGGATGCGCACGATCATGACCATGACCACGAACACGGTGATGACCATGAGCATGTGCAGGGCTCAGGCTGCTGCGGATGATCGTCGGCATAGGCACGGACATCGCGCGTATCGAGCGCTTCGAGGCCGGCATGGCGCGCCATGGCGAGCGCTTTGCGCGCCGACTGCTGGGGGAAGAGGAGCTGGCGCGCTTTGTCGATCACCCTCAGCCGGCGGCCTTTCTGGCCAAGCGTTTCGCGGCCAAGGAAGCCTTCGTCAAGGCGCTGGGCACCGGCCTGCGTCAGGGCATGCGCTTCACCCAGATTCAGGTGGTCAACGACGCCCTGGGCAAGCCCTCGCTCAAGCTGTCTGACGAGGCGGAAGCCCTGACCGCGCGGGCGGGTATCCGCCATCTGCACCTGTCGATCAGTGATGAGCGTGATCAGGCCATCGCCTTCGTGGTGCTGGAGCGTTAGCCTCCCTCGATCTGGCGCTGGATCGCGTCTCTGAACACGGCGCTCGAAAGACAACGCCACCCCTGCCTAGCGGCAGCGGGTGGCGTTGTCGTTTGTGCGGGGCTGGTCTTTCAGGGCTGGTCTTTGGACTGGGGCTCGCTCGTCTGTGGCTTGCTTGTCTGTGGCGAGCCTGTGTCGGAGGGCTCAGCGGGTGCGTCTGAGGGCGCGGTGGCGGACGATGAAGAGGTCTCGACAGAGGACGCTGTCGGCGTCTCAGGCGTCTCGCCCGCGGGACTGGCCGGTTCAAGCGGCGCGGCGAGCAAGGCCTTGGCCTCGTCGCTGTGCGACCACTGGATCAGGCTGTCGATGGCCGCGAACAGGGCATCGACATCCTCTTCCAGCTGCGACAGGCCGCTGACGCGGATGCGGGTCTCCAGTGCCTCCACCAGCAGTGCCAGACGCGGCACGCCACAGTAGCGGCAGGCGCCGTTGAGATAATGCACGCCATCGAGCATCGCCTCGTTGTCACGCGCCTGCCAGGCGCGACGGATCCTGGCCTCGCTCTCCGGCAGGCTCTCGATCAGCAGCCCCAGCATCTCCAGAGCCAGGGCCTCGCGGCCTCCGGCCATCTCCACGCCCAGCGCCATGTCGACCACCGGCAGGTCGGCGTCCTGCTCCAGGCTGAGCTGACTCTTCGCGGCAGAGCGGGGCAGGGGCGCTGCCGGCGACGAGGACTCGGCCTGGCTGGCAGCGTCTTTCACTCCCGGCGGCAAGGCAGACGTCGCCTGGCTGCGAGCAGGGCTGCGCGGTTGGTTGCGTTCTGGACTGCGCGATTGGCTGCGGGCAGGGCTGCGCGATTGGCTGGATGACCGCGCGGCCTGCGGTGGCGGGTTCAGCGAAATGCCCAGATGACGGCTGAGCAGGTTGGCCAGCAGGCCTTCATCGATGGGCTTGATCAGATAATCATCCATGCCTTCCGCCAGCAGCTCTCGCCGTTCATGCGCCAATGCATGGGCGGTGAGGGCGATCACCGGCAGGTGACGGTTGCCCTCGCGATGCTGATGCCGCAGCGCCTTGGTGGCTTCCAGCCCGTTCATGCCCGGCATCTGGATATCCATCAGGACGGCATCCACGGTCTGCTCCTGAGCCAGGGCCAGCGCCTCTTCGCCACTCTGGGCGGCCAGGGTGTCCAGCCCCATGTCGGTCAACAACTCCTCGGCCAGCAGGCGGTTGGAGGGGTTGTCATCGACTACCATCACGCATTTGCGTGGCGGTGCGGACGTCTCCTGACTCGCAGACTGGGCGGTGGGCTCAGGTCTCGGGCTAGCGGGCGTCTTGACAGGCGTGCTGGCGGGCTTGGTGCTCGCGTCAGGCGTGGCGGTCGGCTTGGCGGCTGGCGCCGTGCTTGCGTCCTGCTCACGTGTGGCCGGCTCGAACGAGGAGAAGGAGGCGCTGCGCGGCGCCTGAGTCGGGTCGCGGTGAGGTGAATGCAGCAGATTGGCCAGCTTGTGGCGCATCTGCAGGCGTGTGACCGGCTTGCTGACCACCTCGTCGATGCCGTACTGCTGCAGGTTCTCGGCGTCGGCGGGCAGGGGCGCGTTCAGCAGGCCCAGCACGCGACACGGCAGATGCTTGAGGCGCGCGCCCCATTCATCCAGCCGCTTGAGGTCGCGGCTCTCCAGCGCGACCACCACCAGGTCCGGCTGCTCTTCGATACCGACCAGCGTCAGTGACCAGCGGGTCAGCAGGTAACTCAGGGCGCGACGGGTGGCCGAGTGTGGCTCGATCAGGCAGATGCGTTGATGATCGAACACGACTTCGCGCGGGCGCTCCTCGATGCTGCTCACCGCCACCGGCACGCTGAACAGGAAGGTGGAGCCGTGGCCGGGCAGGCTGTCGACCTGGATCTCGCCGCCCATCTGCTCGACCAGTCGCTTGGAGATCATCAGCCCAAGGCCGGTGCCGCCGAACTGGCGTGCTCGTGACGGATCTCCCTGTGAGAAGGCCTGGAACAGGCGATTGCGCTGGGCGCTGTCCATGCCGATACCGGTGTCTGCCACCGCGATCTTGAGGCGGGTGTTGCTGCCGGACAGATCATCCACCATCACGCGCACGATGACTTCGCCGCGCTCGGTGAACTTGACGGCATTGGCGACCAGATTCGTCACCACCTGCTTGATGCGCAGCGGGTCGCCCTCGAAGCGCTGCGGCACGTCGTCATAGACAAGCCCGAGCAGATGCAGATGCTTGCGATGGGCCTCCGGGGCATGCATGGCGAGCACTTCCTCGATCAGCGGCTCGATGTCCATCTGCACCTTCTCCAGCTCGAGCTTGCCGGCTTCGATCTTGGAGAAGTCGAGAATGTCATTGATCAATGACATCAGGCTCGAGGAGGCATTCTGCATATGGCCCAGCCAGTCGCGCTGGCGGTTGTCCAGATCGCTGCGCCCCAGCAGGTTGCTGAAGCCGATGATGCCGTTGAGCGGCGTGCGGATCTCATGGCTCATGTTGGCCAGGAATTCCGACTTGATGCGGTTGGCTTCCAGCGCCTTGCGGCGCGCCATGTCGAGCTCGATGTTCTTGATCTCGACGGTTTCCATCGACTCGTGCAGGTCCTGGGTGGTCTGTTCGATCTGGTCCTGCATGTCCTCGCGGGCGCGCTTGAGCTGCTCGACGCTGCGGTTGTAGTTCTCGGCCAGCTCGGTGAGGTCGTCATTGCCTGCCACCGGCAGCTGGCGGTGAGTCTCGCCGCGCGCCAGACAAGTGAGGGCCTCGCCCAGCTCATGCAGCGGCTGCAGCATGCGGCGCGAGCCATGGAAGGCCAGCAGCAGCAGCGCCAGCCCGAAGACCAGATTGGCCAGCCCGTAGCCGACCAGCAGCTGGTAGCGATGCAGCACCAGGCGGGTGTCGGAGGCCTCCAGCACCAGCCATGACATCCGCTCGCCGCGTTGCGTCTCGCGCCACGGGTCGATGACCGGCATCACCATCACCAGCGAGTTCGGGTCCGAGGGGTAGGCCTGACTCTCGACCAGCGTGCTGGTTTCCGGACGCTGGCTGGGGCCGAGATGCAACAGGGCGCCGCCGTTGGCGGTGCGCAGCGTCAGGGCGCGCACGTCGCGCTGGTCGATCAGCATCTGGGCCTGCTCGTGCAGGCGCTGGTCGTCAGCGGCGAGGGCGGCGTTGGCCATGCCCGGCATGATGGCCTGCATGCTGGCCTGCAGGCGCTCCATCATGGCCAGGCGCTCACCGCTGATCTCGCGGTCCACCGCATACAGGCTGAACATCAGGCTGGTGGCGAGGGGCAGCAGCAAGAGGGCAAGCTGGAATCGGGTACGAAGCAGCATGGCAATCCATCGTCAAAGGGCGAACGAGCATCAGCGGCAAGCATACCTCGCGCTCTTGAGCGAAGCGATGGCGAGCGCCCTGACAGGGCTGGGCGGGAGCGATATACTGCGCGCATCATCTACACCCCGACGCGGCCCCCCGTTCGTCCTTGGTCCCGATGCCAGCGCCTGACCGCTGTCATTCGGCTGTCCGGGCGCGGCGTCTCTGGAGTCTGCCTCTCATGTCTCATCTCAGCGAAACCCCCGGTGACGCCACCCCTGGCGCGTCCGATTATCCCAGCCTTGCAGATGTCGTCGGCAACACGCCGCTGGTGCGCCTGACGCGCATCACCGCGGGCCGCAACAATGTGCTGCTGGCCAAGCTGGAGGGTCACAACCCCGCCGGTTCGGTCAAGGATCGTCCGGCGCTTTCCATGTTCCAGGAGGCGGAAGCGCGCGGCGAGATCTCGCCCGGCGATACCCTGATCGAAGCGACCTCCGGCAACACCGGCATCGCGCTGGCCATGACGGCGGCCATCAAGGGCTACCGCATGGTGCTGGTGATGCCGGCCAGTGCTTCCAGCGAGCGCAAGCAGGCGATGGGCGCCTACGGGGCCACGCTGATCGAAGCCGATGGCATGGAGCACGCGCGGGATCTGGCCGAGGCGATGATCGCGCGTGGTGAGGGCAAGGCGCTGGATCAGTTCGCCAACCAGGACAATCCGCTGTCGCATTACCGCACCACCGGGCCGGAACTCTGGCAGCAGACCCATGGGCGCATCACGCACTTCGTGTCCTCGATGGGCACCACCGGCACCATCATGGGCACCTCGCGCTATCTGAAGGAGCAGAATCCGGCCATCGAGATCGTTGGCCTGCAACCTGCCGAAGGCGCCAGCATCGCGGGTATCCGCCGCTGGCCTGCCGAGTATCTGCCGCGGATCTTCGATGCCTCACGCGTCGACCGCACGCTGGATATCGGTCAGCACGAGGCCGAGGTCTGCATGCGTCGTCTGGCGCGGGAAGAAGGCATCCTGGCCGGTGTCTCCTCCGGCGGTGCGCTGGCGGGCGCGCTCAAGCTCGCCGAGCAGGTCGAGAATGCGGTCATCGTGTTCATCGTCTGTGACCGGGGAGACCGCTATCTCTCGACAGGCCTCTATACCCAGGACGACGACATGACTCAGCAGGACACGCCCCACAATGAAGCTGTCGCAGGGGAGCGTTCCTGATGGCGCTGCTCGGACAGAAGCGACCGGCGCGCAAGCCGACCCGTCGCGAGAAGGAAGTGGCCAGCCGTGGCACCCGCAATGCCAGCGACGCCGACAGCCAGTGGCTGACGGTCGACCGCCTGGCCCATGACGGGCGCGGCATCGCCCATGACGAGAGCGGCAAGACCCAGTTCATCGATCAGGCCCTGCCCGGCGAGCGCGTGACGCTGGCCATCCACCGCACCCACAAGCGCTTCAATGAGGCGCATGTGCGTGCACGTGACAACGCGGCTGACAGTCGCGTGACGCCGCCCTGTGCCTATTTCGGCAGCTGTGGCGGCTGTGATCTGCAGCATATGGCGCTGGATGCCCAACGCACCCATAAGGTGCAGGTGCTGGGCGAACATGCGACACGCAATGGCGTGACGCTGCCCGAGATTCAGCCGCTGGGCGATGATGAAAGCCGTTATCGCCGCCGCGCGCGTATCGGCGTACGCGTGACCGATGCCGGTGAATTGCAGTTCGGCTTCCGGGGACGCGGCAGCAACCAGCTGGTCGATATCACCACCTGCAGCGTGCTGGTGCCGGAGCTGGACCGTCTGCTCGCGCCGCTGCGTGAGCTGATCGAAAGCCTCGAGGCGCCCAAGCGTCTGGGCCATCTGGAGCTGACCGCTGCCGAAGGGCAGGTCATCGTGGTGGTGCGCCAGCTCAAGGCGGTGCCGCGTGATGCGCAGCGCTGGCAGGCTTTCGCCGAGCAGCACGGCCTGGTGGTCGGCTGGCGGGACGGACGGGATCCGGTGGTGCTGGAGTGGCTGTCGGGCACGCCGAACGCCGCGTATTCGCTGAATATCGGCGCAACGACGCTGCGTCTTGCTTTCTCGCCGGGCGACTTCGTGCAGGTCAATGCGGCGCTCAATCAGCGCCTGATCGACACCGCCTTCGAATGGCTGGGCGACGTCAGTGGCCTCAAGGTGATGGACCTCTACGCCGGTGTCGGCAACCTGACCCTGGCGGCTGCCGCGGCCGGCGCCAGTGAGGTGACGGGCATCGAGGGCAGTCAGGGCATGGTCGACCAGCTGATGGCCAACGCCGAAGCCAACGGGCTGGCGCAGGTGAGTGCACGTCGAGCGGACCTGAGCAAGGCCCTGCCGTCACTCGAGGGTATCGACCTTCTGGTACTAGACCCGCCGCGTGATGGCGCTCAGCCTCTCTGCGAGGAGCTGGCACGTGATCTGCATGCTGGGAGGGTCAGCCGAGTGCCGCAGCGTGTGCTGTACATCGCCTGTGACCCGACCACGTTGATGCGTGATGCACGGCTGTTGCAGGACGCCGGTTATCGCGTCACGCGTGCCCTGATGGCGGACATGTTCGTTCACACGGCACATCTGGAATCGATGTTGCTGCTGGAGCGGGCGGAAGACTGAGGCGGTGCCCTCGGGCACTGTCATCAAGATGGCAAGATATTCAAGGACATAGGGTCATGGTCAAGGTGCGCGAAGATCAGCCGCTGACCGATAGCGGTGGTGTGGACATCCCGGTGTGGGTCGCGCGACTGCGCGAGGAAGTCCCGTCGGTGAATGCCGAGGTCATGGTGCAGGCCTGTGAAGTGGCGCTCAAGGTGGCGCGCGAGGCGGATGCTCGCGGTGACAAGCCGTGGCGCGAGCCGCTGCGCAGTTTCCGTTTCAGTCTCGAGATGGCCGACATCCTGTCGGAACTAAAGCTTGATCAACCGGCGCTGGTCGCGGCCGTGCTCTATCGCGCGGTACGTGAAGGGCATCTGGGGCTTGAGGCCATCGAGAAGCATTTCGGCAAGGAAGTGGCACGCCTGATCGATGGCGTGCTCAACATGGCCGCCATCAGTCAGCTGCAGGCGCCGAGTCATGGCATGGCGCAGCATGACCAGCAGGACAACCTGCGCAAGATGCTGGTGTCGATGATCGATGACGTGCGCATCGCGCTGATCAAGATCGCCGAACGTACCGTCGCCCTGCGTCACGTCAAGGATGCCCCGCGCGAGAAGCGCATGCGCGTGGCCAGCGAAGTCTTCGATATCTACGGGCCGCTGGCGCACCGTCTGGGCATCGGTCAGCTCAAGTGGGAGCTGGAGGACCTGTCCTTCCGCTACCGCGAGGAAGATGAATACAAGACCATCGCCAGGCAGCTGTCCGAGAAGCGCCTGGAGCGTGAGCACTACATCGCCGACCTGCTGGTCGAGATGCGCACTCTGATGAGCGAGCAGGGCATCAAGCACTTCGATGTCGCGGGCCGTGCCAAGCACATCTACTCCATCTGGCGGAAGATGAAGATCAAGCGCATCGCCTTCTCCCAGGTGTATGACGTGCGCGCGGTACGGATTCTGGTCGGCACCGTCAGCGATTGCTACACGGCGCTGGGGATCGTGCACTCGCGCTGGCACCACGTGCCGCATGAGTTTGACGACTACATCGCCAACCCCAAGAAGAATGGCTACCAGTCACTGCACACTGCGGTGGTAGGGCCGAGCAACAAGGTCATCGAGATCCAGATCCGTACCTTCGACATGCACGAGGAGGCGGAGCTGGGCGTGTGTGCCCACTGGCGTTACAAGGGCCACGATGTCGGCCACAAGAGTCGTAGCTACGAGGACAAGATCGCCTGGTTGCGTCAGGTGCTCGAATGGCAGGACGAAGTCGGCGAGAACGGCGGACAGGAGGCGATCCGTCAGGGGCTGAGCTCCGATGTCGCGCCGGACCGCATCTATGTCTTCACGCCAGAAGGGCATGTCATCGACCTGCCCAAGATCGCCACGCCGATCGACTTCGCCTACCGCGTGCACACCGAGGTCGGCCATCGCTGTCGGGGTGCCAAGGTCGACGGGCGTATCGTGCCGCTAACCTACAAGCTCAAGACCGGCCAGCAGGTCGAGATCCTGACCGCCACCAAGGGCGGCCCGAGTCGCGACTGGCTCAACCCGAATCTGGGCTATGTGCGCACCTCGCGGGCCCGCGCCAAGATCCAGACCTGGTTCAAGCTGCAGGCACGTGACCAGAACGTCGATGAGGGCAAGGCGCTGCTCGAGAAGGAATTCTCGCGGTTGGCGCTGGAGAATCTCGATCGTGACAAGCTGGCCAACGCCGTCAATTATCCGACGCGTGATGACATGTACGCTGCCATCGGTGCCGGCGATCTGCGCGTCGGCCAGGTGCTGCATCAGGCCCAGCAGCTGTTCGGCGATACCGATGATCAGGAGCAGCTCGAGCGCCTGCTGCGCCAGCGCAAGCCGCAGGGCAAGGAAAAGCCCGACGCCGTCATGGTGCTGGGGGTCGGCAATCTGAAGACCACCATGGCCAATTGCTGCCACCCGGTGCCGGGTGATCAGATCGCCGGGTTCATCACCCAGGGGCGCGGCGTGACCGTGCACCGTCAGGACTGCCCGAACCTGATCCAGCTGCGTTCGGACGAGCCGCGTCGCATCGTCGATGTCGACTGGGGGCAGCGCTCGCGCAACCAGTATCCGGTGGATATCGAGATCCAGGCCTGGGACCGCTCCGGCCTGCTGCGTGATGTCACCAACGTGCTGAGCGGCGACAAGGTCAATGTGCTGTCGGTGAACACGCGCACCGATCAGCTCGACAACATCGCCACGCTCAAGATCACGCTGGAAGTCGAGAACCTCGACGTGCTGGGGCGCGTATTCGCCCGCATCCAGCAGCTGCCCAACATCATCGACGTCAAGCGCCTGCGGGTCGGGGGCGACAAGGCATGAGTCGCCGATTCGATGCCAGTGTCGATGTCGCTGCAGGCAGGCAAGTTGATACGCGCTACACCCTCGATGACCTGCTGACCCTGATGGCCGTGCTGCGTGACCCGCAGTACGGTTGCCCCTGGGACAGCCGCCAGGATTACGTGAGTCTGGTGCCGCACACCCTGGAGGAGGCCTATGAGGTCGCCGATGTCATCGAGCGCGCCGCGGCCGATGCCAGTGTGCTCGAGGAGTTGCCGGCGGAACTGGGTGACCTGCTGTTTCAGGGCGTCTTCTACGCCCAGATCGCCAGTGAGCAGCAACGCTTCGATTTCCACGACGTGATCCATGTGCTGACCGAGAAGATGCTGCACCGCCATCCGCATGTCTTCCCGGATGGCACCCTCGCGTCGCGCCGTGAGGGCATCGCCACTCATGAGGTCGACGAAGGCTCGCTCAACGCCCAGTGGGAGTCGCTCAAGCAGCAGGAGTCCGGAGGCGTGCCTGCCAGCCAGACTGCCGGCGTCAGCGTGCTGGATGGCGTGCCGCTTGGTCTGCCGGCGCTGACGCGGGCGGCCAAGCTCTCGAAGAAGGCTGCGCGTTCGGGTTTTGACTGGCCGGACACGAGTGGCGTGCTGGCCAAGATTCGTGAGGAACTCGGCGAAGTCGAGGAAGCGCTGACCGAGGGCGATACGGCCCATGCGCGCGAGGAAGTCGGAGACCTGCTGTTCGCGGTGGTCAATCTCGCGCGTACTCTCAAGGCGGACCCGGAGCAGATGCTACGCGCCACCAATGCGCGCTTCGAATCACGCTTTCGCCATGTGGAAGCCGCGATCGCAGGGCAAGGGCGTACGCTGGATGAGGCGTCGCTTGCCGAGATGGATGCGCATTGGGATGAGGCCAAGCGCCAGGAACGTGCCGCTGAGCAGACGCGACGGGGCGATGGTGCAACGTCAGCAGCGCGTCCGGTGAGGCCGCTGGTCCGGTGAGGGAGCGTCGGCGCAGGGTATTGGGAAAAGGGCATCTGGAAAAATGTAGTAAGTTTACGCGATAGTCGGATTGTGGAGCCAAGGCCCGCGGTCGTATGCTGAGGGGAAGCGATCAGGACGCGAGTCTTGTCCTGCTTTCCGGTCTGCTGCGCCGCGGGTCTTTCCCTTTGCGCCAGTGTCTTCACCAGCGCCAGACCGGTGTCTTCCCTCAGCCGGTTGTCATCAGGTGTCTTTGCGCAATGAGGGAATCTGTTGTCAGCTATCTGACGATGTGCCCCTGGTGACAGGGGAAGATGACCGCGGCAGCACCGTCACTCCCAAGGAGGGTTTCATGAGTCACGACTTGCATGAATCGTTGCGCGATAACGTGCGTATTCTCGGTGACAACCTCGGCCAGACCATCGCGGCCGACCTCGGCGATGACTTCGTCGCACGCATCGAGCGCATCCGCGCCCTGGCCAAACAGGGCCAGCAGGGCGATCAGGCTGCCCGTCATGAGCTGATCGACTATCTGCGTGATCTGCCGGATGGTGATCTGCTGCCGGTCACCCGGGCGTTCAACCAGTTTCTGAATCTTTCCAACATCGCTGAGCAGCACTACCGTGGCCGCTTCAAGCGCGTCGAGGATTATCGTCCCGGCAGCCAGCCGGACCTCGGCGAGCTGATCACGCGTATACGCGAGCGTGGTTTCAGCGCGCAGAAAATCGTCGAGGAGCTCTCGGCGATGCGTGTCGAGCTGGTACTGACAGCGCACCCGACGGAAGTCATCCGCCGCACCCTGATCCAGAAATATGATGCCATCGAGGGCTGTCTGACCCAGATGGAAGGCGCCTGTGATCGCCCGGAACAGGCGACGCTTGCGCGTGCACGCCTGACCGAGCTGATCAGTCAGGCCTGGCACACCGACGAGATTCGCCACGAGCGTCCGACGCCGGTGGATGAGGCCAAGTGGGGCTTTGCCACCATCGAGAACTCGCTGTGGCAAGCGGTGCCGGACTTCCACCGTCAGCTTGATGAGATGACGCTGGACGCCGCCGGTGAGCGTCTGCCGCTGGACGCCGCGCCGATCTGCTTCGCCTCCTGGATGGGCGGTGACCGCGACGGCAACCCCAATGTCACCGCCAGCGTGACGCGGACCGTGCTGCTGCTGGGACGCTGGATGGCGGCGGACCTTTACCTTCGCGACCTCGAACAGCTCAAGTCGGAGCTGTCGATGTGGAAGTGCACGGCCGCTCTGCGTGCCGAGGCCGGCGATGTGGCCGAACCCTATCGCGAGATCCTGCGCCGCCTGATCCTGCGCATGGAAAGCACGCGTGACTGGGCCAAGGCGGGCCTGGACGGCAAGCGCCACGAAGGCGTCGATATCATCGAGACCCGCGAGCAGCTGTATACGCCGCTGCTGGCCTGCTACCGCTCGCTGTGCGATGTGGGGCTGGACACCATCGCCAATGGCGCACTGCTCGACACCCTGCGTCGCGTGGCCTGTTTCGGTGTCACCCTGACCAAGCTCGATATCCGCCAGGAAAGTACGCGTCACGCGCAGGTCTTCGACGAACTGAGCCAGACGCTGGGGCTGGGCAGCTATTTCGAGTGGGACGAGCAGCAGCGCTGTGACTTCCTCACCAGGGAGCTGGCTGGCCGTCGCCCGCTGATACCGCGCCATTGGGAATGTTCCACCGACACGCGCGAGGTGCTGGATACCTTCAAGGTCATCGCGCGCGAGCATCGCGAGGCGCTGGGCACCTACATCATCTCGATGGCCGGTCAGGCCTCCGATGTGCTGGCGGTGGCACTGTTGATGAAGGAGATCGGCGGTGATGTGCGTCTGCCCATCGCGCCGCTGTTCGAGACGCTGGATGATCTGGATCGCTCAGGCCCCGTCATCGACACGCTGCTGGGCATGCCGATCTATCGCGAGCAGGCCGGTGACCGTCAGGAAGTGATGATCGGTTACTCCGACTCCGCCAAGGACGCCGGTCAGCTGGCGGCCGCCTGGGCACAGTACCGCGCCCAGGAAACGCTGGTGGAAGTCACCAAGCGCCACGGCGTCGAACTGACCCTGTTCCACGGCCGTGGTGGTACGGTCGGTCGTGGCGGCGGTCCGGCGCATGCGGCGATCCTGTCTCAGCCACCGGGCTCGGTGACCGGCTCACTGCGGGTCACCGAGCAGGGCGAGATGATTCGCTTCAAGTTCGGTCTGCCGGACATCGCCAGTCGCTCGATGGAGATCTATGTCTGCGCGGTGCTGGAGGCCAGCATGCTGCCGCCGCCGGCGCCCAAGCAGCAATGGCGTGACGAGATGGATCGCCTGGCCGGCATCGCGCACAAGGCTTATGTGGGCGTGGTGCGTGAAGACCCGAATTTCGTGCCGTACTTCCGCTCGGTAACGCCGGAAACCGCGCTGGCCCGCCTGCCGCTGGGCTCACGCCCCGCCAAGCGTCGTCAGGATGGTGGCGTCGAGACGTTGCGCGCAATTCCGTGGATCTTCGCCTGGACCCAGATTCGCCTGATGCTGCCCGCCTGGCTCGGCAGTGGCGAGGCCTTCGCCACCCGCATGCAGGAAGAGGGCGGTCTGGAAGTGCTGCGCGAGATGATGAACGACTGGCCGTTCTTCTCCACCTATGTCGACATGCTGGAGATGCTGCTCTCCAAGGCCGATCTCTCGACGGCGGCCTACTATGAGCAGCGTCTGGTCGATGAGCCGGCCCTGAAGGCGCTGGGGCAATCGCTGCGTGATCGTCTCGAGCGCCTGGAGAAGGTGGTGTTGGAAATCCGCGATCAACAGGCATTGCTTGAGCATATGCCGTTGATCCGTCAGGCCATCGATGTGCGCAACCCTTACATCGACCCGCTGCATGGTCTGCAGGCCGAGCTGCTGCAGCGTAACCGCGACGCCGACGGCGCCATCTCCGCCGAGCTGTCACGCGCGCTGATGGTGACCATGGCCGGTATCTCGGCCGGTCTGCGCAACACCGGTTGATTCGGTTGATCCGGTGAACCAGCTGGCCCTGTTGATTTGCGCCTTGGTGTGAAGGGTTGGCCAAGGCCTATCAGCGCAAACAGAAAGCCCCCGTCAGGCATGCCTGGCGGGGGCTTTCTGTTATCTATCGGCCAACCATGGGGCTGTTAGCGCGCTGATCAGCGACAAGAGTTTAACTGCTAGAGTTCAGTCGTCAGCGACAATAGTGCAGCGATATGCGGGACTGCCAGGACTCACAGCAGGCCGCTGGCGCGCTCACCCACCAAGGGCATCAGGAAGCGTTCTCGCTGCCAGTCCTCATCCTGATCGAGCGCCACCAGATGCAGCAGTTTGGTGAAGGTCGCTTCCAGCGTCATGTCATCGCCTGACAGCACACCGATGGTGGCCAGACCTGCACCGGCTGCATAGTGGCCGATGGTGACCGGCCCGTGCGGACATTGGCTGATACCGGCCAGCAGCTTGCCTTCACCACGTGCATCGGCCAATACCCCCAGAAGCTCGCTGTCTTCTGGCAGATTGCCGCTGCCCCACAGCTCCAGCACGGCACCTTTGACCTCCGGGCGCATCAACTGCACGCGCACGCTCTCGGCGCTGATGCCGGGGTAGAGCGGCAGACGAATGATGCTGTCCTTGCCGAGTCGAGCATAGTCGGGCAGCTCGAAGGCGGGGCCCTGGTCATCCATCAGCCGGCCGGGGTAGAGCACGACGCGGTCATCGACCCATTCGCCCAGTAGCGGCGCATTGGGCGTGGTGAAGCCGCGGTGGTCCTGGGTGTACCACTTGCGGGTGCACACGCCACGCAGCAGCTGCCCGCCGAAGGCGACCACGACTTCGTTGAGGGTCGGCTGGGCGGCGGCGGTGAGCGCCAGTTCGACATTGCCCAGCGCGTCGCTGTGCTCGGCTTCCAGCGGCAACTGTGCGCCACTGACGATCACCGGGCGCGCGGTACCCTTGAGCTGGAAGGCGAGGCTGGAGGCAGTCCAGGCCAGGGTGTCGGTGCCCTGCAGCACGACGAAACCATCGAAGCTGTCGTAGGCGTCCGCGATCTGGCTGGCGATGGTGTGCCAGTCCGCCGGTGTCGCGGAGGAGGAGTCGATCAGCTGCGGAAACTCGCGCAGGGTGAAGGCGGGCAGACGGCCACGACGGCTGGGGGGCAGTTGTTCCAGTGCTGCACGCAGACGGGCATCGAAGTCACCGGCAGGTACCAGTCCTTGTTCACTTTCCACCATGCCCAGCGTGCCGCCGGTATACAGCACCAGGATGTGCGTCTCGGGAGTCATCGTGTCCACCTGCCAGAAATGGGAAAGCCGGCATTGTAACGCATGCCGGCTTGCAGGGGAGCTGTCGGAGTCGGGCGCTCAGCCGCGACGCGCGGGAGGTGCTCAGCTGATATTGCCACCGCCGATGCGCGCATCCTCCTGATGGGACATGGCGCTGACGCACATCACACGCACGCCTTCGAGCATGCTTTCAAGACTCATGGTCGGCAGGCGGCCATCGACACTCTGCTCGGGCAGCGCCGGGATATGCACGAAGCCTGAGCGGATGGGGCTATCCGCCAGATGACGCTGCACCCCATAGAACAGGTGGTTGCAGACGAAGGTGCCTGCCGTGTAGGAGACGCTGGCGGGAAGGCCCACCGCCTGGAGGTCGTTGACCATCGCCTTGATTGGCAGGGTGGTGAAGCAGCCGTCCGGGCCATCGGCCTCGATGGGCTCATCCACCGGCTGGTGGCCGCCGTTGTCCTTGATGCGATAGTCATCCAGGTTGATGGCGACCCGCTCCGGCGTGATGGCGCTGCGACCGCTGGCCTGACCGAGCATGATCACGGTGTCAGGGGCGTGCTGGCCGATGGCCTCGATGACGCTGTCAATCGCGGCGTAGCGTGTCACCGGCACCCGGCAGGTGATGATCTCGAAGCGCTCATCGGGCTGGTCGTGCATGGCCAGTCTCTGGCCGTCCAGTTGTTCGATGATCTTGAGGGCGGGATTGACGCTATCCGTGCCGAAGGGCTCGAAGCCGCAGAGTAGCAGACGATGCATGATGAAATTCCTTGGCTGGCATCGATCACCGCGGGTCACTGCTGGCGGTGATCGATGCGCGGGTGGGAGTGGGAGATCAGAAGGCCAGCAGCAGCATCAGGCTGATGTTGGCGGCCAGCATGACCAGCGCAGGCAGTATCTGTGCGCGAATGATGTGGTAGCGGTCATCCAGTTCCAGCAGGGCAGCCGGCACGATGTTGAAGTTGGCGGCCATCGGCGTCATCAGCGTGCCGCAGTAGCCGGACAGCATGCCCAGCACACCGACGATGGCCGGGTTGCCGCCATGCAGCGCGATGACCAGCGGATAGCCGATGCCGGAGGTGATGACCGCAAAGGCCGCGAAGCCGTTGCCCATCAGCATGGTGAATACGGCCATGCCGACGCAGTAGGCAATCACGCAGGCGATCAGGCTGGTATCCGGCACCACGCTCGAGACCAGCCCGGCGATGGTCTGGCCGACACCGGCCTGATCGAACAGCAGACCGAGGGCGGCCAGGAATTGCGGCAGGATGGCGGCCCAGCCGATGGCATCGGCCAGACGGCGACCTTCCTGCATGCCGGTCGCCGGGCTCTCGCGCAGCAGCAGCAGCGCCACGGCAAAGGCCAGCACCGTCGCGACGCCAAGGCCGACCAGCGCACTCTGACCTGTTGTGAGGGTGTATAGGAAGGTACCGACCGGAATCACCAGCGCGGGGATGAACAGGCGCGACCCGAGACGCTTGCGGCGCGCCTGACGCGCCTCATCGCTCAACTGGCCGTAGTTGCCGAACCCGAGCTGACCGGTGGCAGCCAGCAGGGCCAGCGCCAGCATGGCAATACCGACCACGACATCGGGTAGCCACTGACCAAATGCCAGGCTGATGCCGAAGATCATCCAGAAGGCACTGGTGCCGAGTCTGCGGGGATGATCACGATCGGTGAGCGTCAGGGCGGCAAAGGCCATGATGGCGAAGCCGGTAATCAGGTAGAGAGCGTCGATACCGTTCATGAGTGGCTCTCCGTCGCGGAAGTGGTGAAGGTGTCCTTGCCCGGTGTGGCGTTGGCCTGGCCGGAGGGCTGGGGATACTCCTCGCGCAACAGCTGATGTTCACGGCGAATGCGTGCGTCCAGCCGGCGGCAGAGCACGAAGACCACCACCAGTGACACCAGCGCGGTGGGAATGGCATACAACGCCATGTCGGCCAGGCTGACGCTGGCGCCGCTCTTGTCGAGCACGCTCTTGATCAGCAACAACCCGCCGGAAGCCACGAAGATCAGCTGGCTGAAGAAGTTGCCGAAGTTCTCGCTGACGGCATTCAGAACGCGTATGCGTTGGCTCAGGGCCTTGAAGCGTGGCGAGCTCAGCGCCTCTTCGGGGAGATCACGTTCGGCGGCGCCGACTGACATCGGGGCGACCAGCGGTCGGATCATCGCCGGGTGACCACCGAGCTGCAGGCCGAAGGCATTGGTCGCCTTGCGCAGTACCAGGTAGCTGAAGGAGATGCGTCCGGCGCTGGCGGCCCGCAGTTTCTGGACCAGATGTTCGGCCTGATCGCGCAGGCCATTGCGCTCGAGCAGCCCGATCACCGGCAGGGTGATGATGAACAGCGAGACGGCGCGGTTGTCGGTAAAGGCCTGACCGAGCGCGGCGAGAATTTCAGTAGGTGACATGCCGGCCACCAGGCCGGAGGAGAAGCCTGCCACTAGCACCACCAGCAGCGCATTGAGGCGCAGCGCGAGGCCGATGACGATGATGGCAACGCCGATCAATGACAGCATGAGGTGTCTCCCGTGCAGGGGGAGGACAATGGAATCCTTTCGAAGGACATGAGCCTGTGCCTCTGGGTGTGAGCTTGTTGTTATGCGGGTCTTGTTGCGAAGCCGGTCGAACATTGCCTGGCTATCTGAATATTGCCGAGCCGTTCGAACATGGCAGTGCCGTTCGAACATGGCAGGACGCAATGTTCGTTGCTTTACAACGAGAACTCAGAGGGTAGAGCGACACCAGAGGAATCCAAATGAGACATTCGGAATATATAAATTTCAACGACAAGTAGTATCGAGAGAACCTATCATCCAAATATGAATGACAGATAATATTGATACCTTGCTGGGGCCTTGCCTCACCCCGTGGGGGAGAATGATGTCAGCCATCGACCACTTCGGTGCTGCCATCTTCGCGCAGGCAGATACGGCGGCGCTTGCCGACCTGATAACCAAGCATGGCGGCGCTCAGCAGGATCAGCGCGAACAGCGACGCGATCACGCGCAGGTCGGCCGTGATTTCCAGCAGGATGCCGACGGCGAGTGGCCCGAGGGCGGCCAGCATGTAGCCGGTGCCTTGTGCCATGCCGGAGAGGGCGCCCGCCAGACGTGCATCGGAGGTGCGCAGCACCAGCAGCGTCAATGCCATCGAGAAGCTGCCCCCCTGGCCGAAACCGAGCAGCACGGCGAACAGCCAGCGCAGGGAGAGTGGCCCGATCATCAGTCCCAGCAGGCCGATGGCGGTACAGGACAACAGCAGCAGGATGGCGGGGCGCTGGTCGCGCCCCATGCGGCCGATCACGGGGGCCAACAGTGCGGTGAGCACCTGGGCCATCACCGAGGCGGCCAACAGCCAGCCGGATTCGATATCGCTCAGGCCGCGCTGCTGGAGCAGGAAAGGCAGCCAGCCAAAGACGATATAGGCCAGTGAAGACTGGCAGCCCATGAAGAAGGTGACCTGACGGGCCAGCGCCAGGTGCCACAGGCGAGGGGTGGCCTGCTGATGGCTGGTCATCTTCTCTGGCCACGGGTGGGGCATGCTCAGGCGCCAGGCGGGAAGCGCGATCACGACAAGCAGCGCCCAGCAGGCCAATGAGGCTTGCCAGCTGTCGAGAAGGTTGGCCAGTGGCACGCTGAGTCCCGCGGCCAGCGCCGCACCAAGACATAGCGCCATGGTGTACACGCCGGTGAACAGGTCGGCTCGCTCAGGATGCTCACGCTTGACGATGGCGGGCAGCAGGGTGCCGGCGACGCCGATGCTGCCACCACATAACAGGGTGCCGAGATAGAGCAGTAGTGCCATGTCACTGGCCCGCAACCATAGGGCGATGCCGAGAGTGGCCAGGGCAAGGCTGAGGGTGCGCTCTACCCCCAGGCGGCGGGCCAGGCGCGGCGCCAGTGGGGCGAACAGCCCCAGGCAGACGACGGGCAGTGTGGTGAGAAGGCCCGCTGCCAGCGTGCTCAGGCCCAGGTCCTGGGTGATGCGATCCAGCAGGGGCGCCAGGGATGACAGCGCCGGACGCAGGTTCAGGGCGACCAGAATCAGGATGAGCAGGAAAAGGGATGCTGGCATTCGGCGCATGAGGAAACCTGAACGAGAGGACAGGTCTGTGAGAATACCGGCATATGCTCAGGCTGTCTTGCCGCGAGCCGCTCTTCCTCTCACCGGGCTGGACAGCAGAACGCTCGGCAATTGCCGAGCGTTCTGTTTCAATGCGTCTGTCTCGATGAGCCTTTCTCACTGTATCTGTCCTGGCTCAATGTCCCGTCGCGATGCGCCGCTTGCCGGTACCTGAATGATCAGTACTTGGGCTCAAGCTCCAGCTCGCGTGTCGTACTATCGACCCTGCGTGCTGGGGCGCGTTGACGCGTCGTGGCGCCGTCGGCATGCACATCGTGGCCGCGGGGAGCGACATTGCGCCATGCGGGCGTCTTCTGCAGGCGCTCGGCATTGGCGCGTGCCATATTGGAGACTGGCTGGCGACTCGCCTTGGCGCGAATCAGGGTCATGTCCTCAGTGCTCAGCAGCATGCCCTGGGGCGTGCGCTCCAGCACGAGATGGCCACGGAAGTGCCAGCAGCGCATGGGGGTATGCGCGACACGATAGCGATGACCAGCCACCTCCAGCGAGATGGCTTCCTTCGGCTGGCAGCCAAGGGGATGCAGAGTCACTTCCTCCAGCAGCACCAGACGATTGAAGTCGTCCGGCTGAAGTACCTGATTGCCATCATGCATGCGCACCGGGAAGGCATGGTTGTCACGCTGCAGCTCACGCCGCTTGTGACTGACGCTGCCGTTGCCTTCCACGATGCCGGCACCACACACATGCACGAGCTCGCCATCAATCTGTTTGATGACAAGCACCTCGACGTGGCGCTGCTTGAAAAGATGATCACGCAGTGAGCGTAATGGCATGGCTGAAATCCTCATCTACACCATCCGTTGGCTGAGTATATCCGTCAGAGCCCGAGTCATCTCTCTGACCGACAGGCGCTTCCATGCTGCCTGCCAAGTGATATCTCGCGCTGATAGCCACATCATACGCCGTTTGTGAACATTTTTCCCGAATCAAGCACCAGTCTGGGGATAAATCATCTTGTCATGACACGTCTTCATGACAGCTCGGTCAGGCAGATGACTGAGAGCACTGCATCCTCGTGTCAGGTTACTCATACTTGCCCAGCACGGCCCGGCAGATGTCAGCGAAATTGCGTGCTTCCGGCGGGTGTTCCAGGTTGAGCCCCAGCGCCTTGCCGACGCGGGAAGCGGCGACCAGGCCACGCACGCTGGGCTTGCCATCGTCGCCCTGCTCGGTCACCAGCAGGTGGGATTCACCGCTCTGACGCAGCGTCTCGACCAGGTCCCCCACGCGGGCGCGCTTGAGCACGGCGAGAGGAATGCCCTGCAGCTCGGCGCGGGGGATCTGCACCATGTCGGTAGTGACTTCGTCGCGCTGAACATTGAAGCGGGTCATGGCGCGCATCACGACTCGGCCACCCTGCAGTTCTCGTGAGGTCACCACGCCGGTGAAGGTGCCATCATGATCGTGGACCAGCAACAGACGCACACCCGCCTGTTTCATGGTCGCCAATGCCTGACCGATGGAGGCGCTGCCCTGAATGCTGCGACCGGCGGTGACGGCAAAGTCCGTCACCAACTCACTGGCTGGGCTATCCATGGTGATGTCGCCGATAGGCTGCAAAGGCAGGCGAGCAGAGGTGACATGAGAGAGCGTTTCGACGTCGAGGGTATGATAAGCCGACGGTGCAATGGCATTCATGGACTGACTCCTGTAATCGGATGACGAGCATATTCTGGGTACTGTGAGTCAGGTGAGAGCCAGGAGTTTCCTGCACGATGGGTAACCTCAGGTTGCTACTGTCGCAACATTGGCAAGGATTTCGATCTATCAGGTCAATATCTGTCGCTATCTGTGCGAGAAAGGAAATGGATAGATTCCATTTCGGAAACAAATGCTCCCCCGGCAGATCGGCATTGGCATGAGTCAGCAGTTTCCCGGCCCCTGACGGCAATGATGCCCACTGCACGAGGCGAGAGGGCATCATTGAGGCGGTTCAGGGAGTTATCCCTTCATCAGGAGCTGGCGTGTACGTCTGGGCGCGTCACACCCACTGCTTGAGGTCGCCGCGTACGGCATCCAGGAAGGTGATGAAGTCCGTCTGGTCGTCGGCGTCGCAACGGTCCACCTTGCAGGCCAGCTTCATCTTGGTACCGGCGACGATTTCGTCATACACCTCGAGCGTGAGTTTCTCGACGCTGGCATCGGCGGGTTCCTGCTCGCCATCCAGCAGGCTGAACGTCGTCATCAGCGTGCCGCGAAGACGCGTTGTGCCGCCTTCCGCGACTACACGACGCACCTTGAGCCAGCCTTCGCGCACCATGATCTCACCCTGCGCATCGCGTTGCTTGTAGATGGTGCGATAGCATGCATTCTCGGAGACGCCCTTGGCGGCCATGCTTTCGTAGGCCTTGATCATGCGCGTCGCCATGGTGCCAGCTTCGGCGATCTTGCGGCGGGCAGCACGATGTTCACGTTCCAGGCGGTCTTGCTTGGAGAAACGCTGCCACAGGTGGAAGTCGCGTGTCAGAGTGGTCGCGTCCATTACAGTCTCTCTTCTCTAAAAACGGCGGGGAAAAGTGGGTGGCGGCTACTGCCATGTCCAGGCGCTGATGGTGTCACGAAGGCGGACGATTGTCTGCCCGGTTCTTGCCTCGGACGTCGAGGAGGGCCCGAGTGCCAGGTGGTGTGGGTCATGCAGCCTGGCGGCGAGATGTCAGTATTGCCATGCTCAAGAGTACCATTGACTGGTCACGGACTATTTCCAGCCCGGTCATCATCACGACTGAAATTAGGGCTTATATACTGCCTGAAAACCTTCGAGCACCCCCCACAAGGCACACTTTGTGAGAATCTTCGACTGCTGATCCTCGAGACTGCTGATGCTTCACGCTCAGGCGCCTGCTACGTGAGCCACGCCGCTGTGATGGGATTGCCAGTCTCGCAGGCGACGACTGCTGGTACGCGTGGAACACATGCCTGACTACGTGCATGCCTTGAAGGATGCGCAATGCAAATGGCTGTCACGTTCCATACAGCAGCGTGAGATAGAATAGACAGGTAAAATCATCAGGTGGCGCGCAGCGAAGGCACATGGGAAGTGCCGTAAATGAGGAAGGAATCATGGCGAAAGCAGATCGCCGTCGCAAACCGGGAAGTCGGCAGGGTGTCTTGCGCACGGTAAACATGAAGTGGCGGTGGCCAGCTCCGGCGGGGCTGGCTGAGCGGCACCTCGTGCTTTATCAGTTGTTCATGTGGATCTATATCAGTGCGCTCGGCTGCCAGCTGGGCTACTTCGCTCTGCTGGGCCTGCAGCCTTATCCGCAGCCGGTGGTGATCAATGTCATCGGCGTCCTGCTCAATGTCTTGGCCATCCTGTTCCACCGCAAGGGGTACATGAACACCGCGTTGCTGTTGCTGGTGGTGCCGATGTCAGCCAAGGCGGCATGGTGGGAATACCAGTTCGGCGCCGAGGGTGGCTTCGAGTATTTCCACATCGTCGCCATCTTCTTCATCTGTATCGCGTCCTTGTCACGCATTCAACGACTATTGTTCAGTGGTGCCCTGCTGCTGTTCTACATCGGCGCTCAATACCTCACCAGCCCGGTCTATATCGTTTCCTACGAATTCATGTCGTTGGCCAGTGTCGTCAACCTGGTGATTTCCGTCACCTTCATCGCGGTGGTGGCCGTGCAGATCGGGTGGGAGGCTGAGCAGCGCGAGAAGCGCTACCGTCGTGACTTGCGCCATGACCAGCTGACGGGGGCGCTGTCTCGTTTTGCCTTGCTGGAAGAGGGGCCGCGTCTGCTGAGTCGTGGTGGCCTGGGAGTGCTGATGATCGATGTCGATCACTTCAAGGCCATCAACGATACGCAAGGGCATGCGATTGGTGATGAGGTGCTGATAGAGCTGACACAACGACTGCGTCATCACCTGCGTGGCAGTGATCAGTTGTGCCGCCAGGGGGGAGAGGAGTTCGTGGCCCTGTGTCCG
The DNA here is from genome assembly GCF_011319755.1 of Cobetia sp. MB87. NCBI lineage: Bacteria > Pseudomonadati > Pseudomonadota > Gammaproteobacteria > Oceanospirillales > Halomonadaceae > Cobetia > Cobetia sp. MB87. Next base: position 425,631 of record NZ_VFBC01000007.1, read on the forward strand.
ACGGAGGACCGAGAGGGGCTCCAGCATGCAGCCGAACGCTTGTTGCTCTCGATCAACAGTCGTGCTTTCACGCTGAGCAACGGCCAGCTGCTGCGGGTTACCATCAGTATCGGTGTCGCCCAGGGCGGGCCAGCCGCTTGCGCGGAATCACTGCTGCCGGACCTTCTGCAGCGTGCCGATCAGGCCATGTACCGTGCCAAGCGCGAAGGACGCAATCGAGTGGTGACCGTCTGGGATACGCCCGATCACGGCGCAACCAGTCTCGATCAGATCGAGCCGCCTGATCACGATCACGGCCACAACCCCGACAGCCTGGCCATGCCTGGCACGCAGCACCTGGATACTCCAGGCAATGGATCAGGCGAAGCGGCCTCGGCCCCCAGTCGCTCTGATGTCAGTCACCATGACGATGTGCAGACCGCCGATGAGGTCTATCAGTGGAAGCGCTGACGCAAGGATGATGGCTTTGCCATTTCACCTCATTGGGCGTGATATCCGTGCGTGATCCACGCTCTCACCAAGTGGAGAGACAAGTTGATGATGGATTCCTGTGGCAGCATTTCACGCCAGGTGTCGCGCCGGCTCTTGCGGGGACTGCTGGTGGCGGCGCTGGTCAGTGGTATGCCGCTTGCGGCGGTTCAGGCGGAGGAGTCGACGAATGCTGCGGCGTCTTCGAGTGACGGGCAGGCGCCCCGGGCGCAAGTGATTGCCGACCCGGCGACACCCTCTCTGCCGCCCGCCGCCAAGGCCAACAACAGCATCTTTCGTTGTATGCAGTCGGGTGTGCCCACCTGGCAGCAGCAACCTTGCCAGCAGGGCGATACCCCCGTCACGCTGGATGACTCGCTGACGGTGGTGCCCGCCGCTGACGTGATAGCAGAGACTTCAGGCGAAGACCCGACCGCGCAGCGCCTGGCGCGTGAGAAGGAGCGTGCCCTGGCCGCACGTGAGGAGAGTCAGCGCCAGTACCGCATTCGTTCAGCACTGGATGATGGCTATCTGGTGCAGGGCATGAGCGAGGCTCAGGCCATCTCGTTGCTGGGCAAGCCCAGTGATATCAGCGAGACGATTGCCGATGACACGTCCTGCCGTCTGCTGAATTGGTGGGAAGATGTCCGCGTGCAGTTCTGCAACGATGAAGCCGTGTCCATCACTGCCAATCAGCTGGACTGAGTGACTTGTGTCAGAGTCATCAAGGCAAGGGCCGGTGCGAGCTGAGGCGCTCGCACCGGCTCTGTTCGTCCTGTCCGGCTCGTACAGTCCGCGTCAGCGCCAGGACGATGAGCGGGGTTTTCTGGTCGCAAGTCTGCTTGCCAAGAAATTGCTAATATAAGGCATGATCTAGCGTAAAACCCGGCTTTTCGCGTCCCGTGTTGCGAAATGGCGACGACCGGGTGGTGAAGTTGCCACATTACCGAGTTTATCGAACAGTGTTAGATTACTCTCCGAACGCAGCGGCCAGCCCCTCAAGTGTTATCCAGAGGCATGGCTGACTGGCCGACGAGCCAGGCTGCAACATTATTCGGTGAGGAGAACACGCATGAACAAGTCCATCCTGATTGGCGCGATCGTTGCTGCACTGGGCATTGGTGGTGGAGTGGCGATCGGCAGCTATACGGCCAGCAACTCAGGCCCTGAATACGCCGATATCGTGGCGGTAGATGCCGTGACGGAAACCGTGACCACCCCGCGCGAGGTCTGTCAAAACGAGACCGTGACGCACCAGGCACCCAGCAAGGATACTCACAACGTCGTCGGCACGGCCGTCGGCGCGATCGTCGGCGGTGTGGTGGGCAATCAGTTTGGCGGTGGCAATGGCAAGAAGGTGCTGACAGCCGCGGGTGCCGTGGGTGGCGGCTATGCCGGCAACCAGATCCAGGGCCAGATGAAGAAGGGCGACACCTACACCACGACCGAACAGCGCTGTGAAACGGTGCAGGATGCGTCAGACAAGGTGGTTGGCTACGACGTCAAGGTCGACATGGGTGACGAGACCCGCACCGTGCGTCTCGAGGACAAGCCGGACGTGAAGCGTTTCGAGATCCGTGATGGTGAGTTGGTACTGCCCCAGCAAGGCTGAGGCCAGCTAGCCGCCAGACCAGAAGACCCCCGACGGAATCCGTCGGGGGTCTTCTGGTTTCTGGACATCCCGCTCTCTGGGCATCCAGCCGTACCCTGTTTTGTCAGTCTGTCAGTCTGTCAGACCGTCAGGTTCTCAGGTCGTCAGCTGGCATCCCCCGTGGTGGGCAGTGCCTTGGCGATCTCACGTGCCAACTGCTCGCCTGTCACACGCCAGCCTTCGCCCAGGCTATTGACCAGCGCCGGATAGCCGTCATCCGTCAGGGGAGTCAGCGTCTGGATGTCGCCTTCCTCCAGCACGCTGCCATCCACGCCGCGCAGGCGCCAGCGACCGGTGATGACGGACTGACCATCGTGGCGACCGATGAAGCGATCCAGGCTGACGCTCAGGCGTGCGCCCTTGAGGCCGCTCAAACTGGTGTCCGCGATGCGGTACTGGCTCAGCGGCTGGGCGGGGCTGGCCTTGAGCTGCGTCAGCAGCTGGCGGGTCAGCATGTCTTGCAGGTCATCGGCCCACTGGTTCTGGCTGGCCTGTACCAACGTGATGTCATCCGTCTGATACACCAGGCTACCGCCTTCCAGATAGCTGGCCAGTTGCACCGGCATCACTTCCAGCAGAGGGGCATCGGCGGCAACGCTGCGCTGGGCGGCGGCCTGTGTCGTCTGTGGCAGCAGGTAAGCGCCACCAGTGGCGGCGGTCGTGCAACCCGCCAGTGTGCCAAGCATCAGCAAGCCTGCCATCAGGCCGCCGAAGCGGCCCTTGTGCGACGTAGAAGTGCGCCGTGAGGCAGGCACGCTGAACGCTCGTGACATGGCTGCCGTGCGGGTCGAGAGACTCATGGCTGTCGTCATCATTGGGCCCTTGGAATTGGATCGCGAGTGGTCGGCTTGTCGAAGATCAGGCTGGAGGGATTCTTCTCCAGCGTATCGAGCAGCGGTTCCGCCTTCTTGAGCACACGGTCCAGACGTTCGAGATCGCCTTCCAGCTTGCGGTAGGCGGAAGAATCCGGCGTCAGGCCATCCAGGGTGCGATTGAGGTTGTCGATACTGGTGCTGATATCGCCCGGCAGCTTCTGCACCTCGTCGGAACCCAACAGGGCGTCGACATGGCCGGCGGTCTTGTCGAGACGCTTCACGAGGCTCTCGGAGGCCGACAGGGTCTTGTTGAGATTGCCCAGCACCGGCTCGATGTCCAGGCCATTGAGCTTGTCGAGCAGCGCATTGAGCTTGGCTTCCATCTGCGCGAGGCCGCCTGACACGCTGGGCATGACCTCGATGTCATCGAAGGTATCGGTCTTGTACGGCGGAGGATTGTCATAGAAGTCCAGATCGACGAACAAGGCACCGGTCAGCAGGTTGCCGGACTTGAGCGTTGCGCGCAGACCACGCTTGAACAGTCGCTCCAGTCGCTTCTCCCACTGCTTGACGCCTTCATCATCGACCTGCCCCTCGAGGCGTTCCGGTTCGATGCGAATCAGCACGGGAATCTCGAAGCTGGAGAGCGTGCGTACCCGCTGATGGGTCAGGCGGTAGGGCACGCTGACCACCGTGCCCAGTCGCACGCCGCGGAATTCGACCGGTGCACCACGCGACAGGCCGCGCACGGTATCGTCGACCATGATCACGTAGTCGATGGCCTGATGGAAGCTGCCTTCACGGGCCTCTTCCTGATCGGAATACAGGGTGAAAGAGGTGTTCTCCACCACCGGACGGCCACGCGGCAGGTCTTCGGGAATGCCGAAGGCGACGCCACCGCTCAGTACGCTTTCCAGTGAGCCGACATCGACCTGCAAGCCCTGGGAATCCAGACGCAGGCTGACCCCGCTGGTGGACCAGAAGCGCGTGGTGGAGGTCACCAGCTCGTTGTAGGGCGAGTCGATGTACAAGGTGTAATGCATTTCCTTCTCGCTGGGGCGGAACTCGCTGGATTCCACGCGCCCCACGACGAAGCCCTCGTAGGTGACGGGGTCGCCATCGGAGAGCACGCTGCCATCGTTGCTGGTGAGGTCGATGCGCAGTCCCTTGGCGTCCTGTGTTGTCACCGGCGGTTGCTCCAGCGCCACGAAGTGGTCCTCCTCATCACGACTGTCACCGGGCTGAAGCTGGATATAGGCACCTGACAGCACGGTATTGAGGCCACTGATGCCCTCGCGACCGATGCGCGGTTTCACGACCCAGAGTCGCGAGTTGGCATTGAGCATACGCTCGCTGTCCTTGGACATGCGCGCGGTGACGATGGTCTTGTCGAGGTTGTCCGAGAGGCGTACGGATTCGACCTTGCCGACCTCGACATTACGGGTCTTGATCAATGTCTTGCCCGCTTCGATGCCTTCCGCCGTCTCCATTTCGATCGTGATCAGCGGGCCACGGCTGGCGTAGTTATGCCACACCATCCAGGCGCCGATCAGCAGGGCCACGATCGGGACTATCCAGATCGGGGAAAGGCGGCGTCGACTTTCACGACGTGCGCGAGAATCATCACTCATAAGTCATCCTGTGAGGCGGCGGAAGGGGGATTGCGGGAGCGGGTCGGAGTCATGAACGGAGGCGTGGCCTGCGAGGACGAGGCAAGAGACGCGGAGCCCGTCAGTGGTGTCAGCGGCAGATCACCGAACAGCGTGTTCGCCATCATCGTCTTCTCCGCCTCGGTGTCCCAGACAAGGCGTGGGTCAAAGCTCAGCGCCGACAACATCGTCAGCACCACCACGCAGGCAAACGACAGCGCAGCGGGTCCCGGGTGGACCGACATCAGCGCACCCAGCTGGATCAACGCGGCCAGCAGCGCCACCACGAAGACATCGACCATCGACCAGCGACCGACATATTCGGTGATGCGGTACAGGGTCACTCGCGCCCGCGCATGCTGCACCTGCGGGCGCTGGGCGCTGATGCACAACCAGGCGATGGCGATCATCTTCGAGGCCGGCACCAGGATGCTGGCGATGAAGATGACCATCGCGATGGGCCAGTCACCATGTGACCAGAGCACCACGATGCCACCGGCAATCGTCTGCGGGTCGTTCTCCCCGAGACTGACCGTGGTCATGATCGGGAAGACATTGGCGGGGATGTACAGAATCGCCGCCGCGATCAACCACGCCCAGGTGCGCTGCAGGCTCTGCGTCTTGCGCTGATGGACAGGGTCGCCACAGCGGCGGCAGTGGGTGTGAGCCGTTCGTTCGCCGCAGGCATTGATCAGGCCGCAGCTATGGCAGCTGGCCAGCCCCTGCAAGGCGGCACCGATGCCCGGCAGCGTACCGCTGGGGGCTGCTGGCTCACCCGCTAGGGCGAACCACATGCGATCCCCATCGATGCTGGCCAGTGTCTTGGTCATCAGCAGGGCGAAGGCGCAGAACGCCCAGAAGGATGGGCCGAAACTGATATCGGCCATGCCGGCGATCTTGACCAGACTCACCATCACGCCGACCAGGAAGACATCTGCCATCATCCATGGGCGCAGATGGCTCAGGGTGCGCGCAATGCCACGAATGCCCGGCAAGGGCAGTTTCAGCCCGATGGCCGCATGGGTATAGATGACACCCAGCAAGTAGAGCGCCGGCAGCATCACGATGGTCAGAATCAGCAGTACGGCCAGTGAAGGATAGGACTCGGCCGTCAGGGCGGCTGGCGTATCGATCAGGCTGAGGCTTGCCGAGATGCCACTGGTGGCAAAGGCGATGAACTCGAAGGGCAGTGTCAGCACCAGCATCACCAGGCACGCCATCGCCAGTGCCAGTGTGCGTTGCACGGCGTGGGCATGGCGCTGGGCGAACAGGTGATCGCAACGCGGGCAGCGGGCGCGCTCGCCGGCCTTGAGCGCCGGCAGTGCCACCACGAGGTCGCAGCACTCGCAGGCACGCATCCGCCGCCGTGACACGCCTGACGTGACAGGCGCGAACACCTGAGGCGGGTCACGGGTTTCAAGGGTGCGCCGGGTGTAGCGGCGCAGGGCAGCAAGGGGACGAGGCATGTCGCTCCAGCGGGATCGGGTGGTGTATAGCCGTGCCATACATATTCGGGCCATGCACAGAGGCTTGGTCAGGCGTGGCTTGAACATGCCTGCGGCTGCGCTCTCGGGGATGCGCTTCCGGGCTGTGCTTTCTGGGATGTGCCGTCAGCGCTCTGGCTCCATGTGCACGCTGACCTGCGAAGGTGCATGAGCTGCGCAGGCAAACAGTGTTCGATAGTAGCATGATGCCGCAAAAGGCTGATGGCACTCAATGCTTGCCGCGTGAGCGCGCCTTTTTTGCCAGCCTGCAAACAGGCACGCCGCCCGGAGAGGGCGGCGTGCAGGGCCGTCACACAATGTGACGGCAATGAGGCTTCTGTCGTGATCAGCGATCAGACAAGGTCATCCTCCTGGCTGGCCGCTTCGTGGGCTCGCTTGAGCTCTTTCGGCTCCCCGAACACGCGGCGAACCACCACATAGCAGACCGGCACCAGGAAGATCGCCAGCACTGTGGCCGAGATCATCCCGCCGATCACGCCATTGCCGATGGCGTGACGGCTGGCGGCACCCGCACCCGTCGAGATGGCCAGTGGCACGGCACCCAGGGTGAAGGCCAGCGAGGTCATCAGGATCGGGCGCAGACGCATGCGTACCGCTTCCATGGTGGCGTCGATCAGTGAGCGGCCCTGGACCTCAAGGTCCTTGGCGAATTCGACGATCAGGATCGCATTCTTCGCCGAGAGCCCGATGGTGGTCACCAGGCCGACCTGGAAATAGACGTCATTGTCCAGGCCACGCAGCCAGGTGGCGAGCAGGGCGCCGAGCACCCCCAGCGGGACGACCAGCATGACGGAGAACGGAATGCTCCAGCTCTCGTAGAGCGCGGCCAGACACAGGAAGACGAAGACCAGCGAGATGGCATACAGGTAAGGTGCCATGCCACTGCTCTGGGATTCCTGCAGCGAGATGCCGGTCCACTCCAGCGCCACGCCACCGCCCAGCTCATCGACCATGCTCTGCATCGCCGCCATGGCTTCACCGGTGGAGTAACCTTCCGCTGCGGTGCCCAGCAGTTCCATCGCGGAGACCCCGTTGTAACGTTGCAGCTGGGGTGAGCCGAAGGTCCAGCTACCGGTGGCGATGCTCGACAGCGGGATCATCTCGCCCGCGCTGTTGTTGACGTACCATTTGTTCAGGTCATCGGGTTGCATGCGGGCCTCTGCCTGCCCCTGCACGTAGACCTTCTTGGTGCGACCGTTGTCCAGGTAGTCATTGACGTAGCTGGAGCCCCAGGCCGTGGAGAGCGTGGTGTAGACATCGGAAAGGTCAATGCCCATGGCGGTGGCCTTGAGTTCATTGATCTTGACGTTGTACTGGGGTCTGTCTTCCAGTCCATTGGGGCGCAGGCCGGTGACGGCCGGGTTCTGGGCGGCCATGCCCATCAACTTGTTGCGCGCCTGTGTCAGTGCCTCATGTCCGATGCCGCCTCGGTCCACCAGCATCATGTCAAAGCCCGTGGCATTGCCCAGCTCGCGAATGGAGGGCGGGTTGACGGCGAAGGCGAGAGCGCCTTTCAAGGTATTGAAATAGGCCTGAGCCTTGCCCACGACATCGAATGCCGAGCGCTCGCGCTCATCCCACGGCTTCATGTTGACGAAGGCCAGGCCCATGTTCTGGCCGCTGCCGGCGAAACTGAAGCCTGCCACGCTGAAGACCTGGATGACGGCATCGGACTGGTCGACCAGGAAGTGATGCTCAAGCTTCTTCATCACCTCGACGGTTTCCTGTTGGGTCGAACCGGCCGGCAGCACCACCTGGTTGAAAATGTTGCCCTGGTCTTCATCCGGCAGGAAGCCGGAGGAGATCTGGGTAAAGAGTGCGCCGCAGCCGAAGACAACCAGCACATAGACGATCATCGAGCGTCCGGTGCGCTTGAGCATCCCCTGGACACCCTTCTGATAGCGCGCGTTGGAGCGGTCAAAGGCACGGTTGAACAAGCCGAAGAAACCGGTGGTCTTCTCCTTGGTCGGCCTGAGCAGCGTGGCGCACAGGGCCGGTGTCAGGATCAACGCGACCAGCACGGACAGCACCATCGCGGCCACGATGGTCACCGAGAACTGTCGATAGATCGCACCCGTGGTACCGGGGAAGAAGGCCATCGGGATGAACACGGAAGACAGCACGAGCCCGATACCGACCAGGGCGCCGGTGATCTGCCCCATGGACTTGCGTGTCGCCTCGAGCGGCGAGAGCTTTTCCTCATGCATCACGCGCTCGACGTTCTCTACCACCACGATGGCGTCATCTACCAGTAGCCCGATCGCCAACACCATGGCGAACATCGTCAGGGTGTTGATGGAATAGCCGAACAGCTCAAGGATGCCGAAGGTGCCAAGCAGCACGACGGGTACGGCGATGGTGGGGATGAGGGTGGCCCGGAAGTTCTGCAGGAACAGCAGCATCACCAGGAAGACGAGGCCGATGGCCTCCAGCAGCGTCATCACCACTTCTTCGATGGACAGCTTGATGAAGGGGGAGGTGTCATAGGGCACCTTGTAGGAGACCCCTTCCGGGAAATAGGGCGCCAGTTCGTCAAGACGCTGCTTCACTGCTTCCACGGTATCCAGCGCATTGGCCCCTGAAGACAGCATGACCCCCATGCCGGCGGCAGGCTTGCCGTTGTACCGCGTGATGACACTGTAGCTTTCCGCGCCCTTTTCCACGCGTGCGACGTCTTTTAGGTAAACCTGTGAGCCGTCTGCCTGTGTCTTGAGCAGAATGTTGCCGAACTCCTCCGGTGTCTGCAGCAGAGTTCGTGCCACGATGGTGGCGTTGAGCTGTTGTCCTGCCTCTGCCGGCAGGTTGCCGAGCTGACCGGATGTGGTCTGGCTGTTCTGTGTGTCGATGGCTGCCGTGATGTCACTGGGCGTCAGGGAATAGTTGTTGAGCTTGGCCGGGTCCAGCCAGATGCGCATGGCACCGGGGGCCCCCAGCAGGCGGGTCTCACCGACCCCATTGACACGGGCAATCTCGTCCTGGACGTTGGATGATACGTAATCGGCAAGCTCCTGGTTGGTCATGCTGTCGTCGTCCGAGACGAAGGCCATGGCCATCAGGAAGCTCGAGGAGGATTTGGTGACTTCGATACCTGCCGTCTGCACGCTGGTGGGCAGTCTCGCCTCAGCCAGTGACAGCTTGTTCTGCACCTGCACCTGGGCGATGTCGGAGTCCGTCCCGCTGGCGAAGGTCAGCGTGATGGCGGCACTGCCCGTGGAATCCGAGGTCGAGGACATGTAAAGCAGGTTGTCGATCCCGGTCATCTGCTGCTCGATGACCTGGGTGACGGTGTTCTGAACCGTCTCGGCAGAGGCACCGGTGTAGGTGGCCTGAATCTTGATGCTGGGCGGGGCCAGTGACGGGTACTGCTCGATAGGCAGCTTCAGAATGCTCAGCGTACCGCCTAGCATCACGATGATGGCGAGCACCCAGGCAAAGATGGGGCGATCGATGAAGAATCTGACCATGACGTTTGGGGCTCCTGAAACGTCGTTCGGGACATGCGACAGGCCCTGACCTTGCGGTCAGCATCATCAAGATGACCTGTCGCCCTGGTGTGCGACGAGGATCAGGCGGCCGGACTTTCGTTGCCGCCGTTCGAGCCCGTTGTCTCATCTTCCGCCACCGTGACGGTGGCACCTTCCTGGATCTTCTGCAGGCCACTGGTGATGACCCTGTCTCCCGTCTTCAGGCCCTGGAGGACGATCCACTGGTGATCGATGGCCTGGCCGGTCACCAGTTCACGGCTTTCCACCTTGTTCTCATCGTTGATCACCAGCGCTGTGGCCTTGCCATCACTGTCACGGCTGACCGCCTTCTGCGGTACCAGGATGGCATTTCTGGCCACTGACTCGACCAGACGTGCCTTCACGAACATGCCGGGCAGCAGGAGTTCATCCGGATTCGGGAACAGTGCCCGCAATGTCACCATGCCGGTGCTTTGATCGACGCTGACATCGGTGAACTGGAGCTTGCCCTGATGCTCGTAGCGGCTGCCATCGTCGAAGATCAGCTCCACCATGGCCATGTCGGGAGCGGACGCGGCCTTGCCGTTGCTGGCCAGCTCACGCTTGATTCTGAGAATGTCATTGGCCGATTGGGTCACGTCGACATAGATCGGGTCCAGTTGCTGAATCGTCGCCAGAGCAGTGTCCTGGCTGGCAGTGACCAAGGCCCCCTTGGTGACGCTGGATTTGCCGATTCGCCCACTGATGGCGGCTTTCACGGTGGTGTAGTCGAGGTTGATCTGGGCACTCTTGAGAGCTGCCTTGGCGGAGGTGACATCCGCCGTGTCTTCACCGACGGTGGCGATGGCGTCATCGTAATCCTGCTGACTGACCATCTTGCGTGCCACCAGCGTCTTGTAGCGTTTCGCCTGCAGCTGCGAGGTATGCAGCGTAGCCTGGGCACGCTCAAGACTGGCCTTGGCACTATCCACGTCCGCCTGATAGGTGCGCGGATCGATGTGATAGAGCACCTGACCTTCCTCGACCACGCTGCCTTCAGTGAAATCACGCGACTGGATGACACCACCGACCTGTGGGCGAACCTCGGAGGACTGGTAGGCGCTGGTGCGGCCTGCCAGTTCATTGGTGATCGGGATGTCCTGAGCAGTGACCGTGAGAGCTTCGACTTCCGTGGCACGTGGGGCGCTCTGGGCCTGAGCGGAGGACGGGTCAGCATCCCCGCTCTCATTGCAGCCCGTCAGCAAGGCGCCCATCAACAGCAGGCCTGCAGACCACAAGGCCGGGCGGCGCTGAATGCGGAGTTTCGGCAAGCGCCTCGATGGGCGGAGGTGACTCGGAGAAGTCGAGACCATGGAGAATCCTCAATGATGTTCTGCTGCACGAATACGTGACCACCGCCCTGAAGGCCAGTTGCCGACAGTGGGAGGCGAAGCGAATAAAGTGTTTAGCCAGCTATTCTATCGGAAGGGCATGACATATGTATGCACTTATTGTGCAACCCTCGGGGCGTGTCCTGTCAGGCAGGCGGAAAACGGCTTGCGGGGCTGGCACCGGCAGGTTCTCTGGTCAGCTGCGGGCCGTGATGGGGACGGTCCAGCCCTGAGGGTGAGCAGAGGCGGAGATGATTCACCTCTGGTGCTGCGGGTGATGTGCCGAAGTGCACGTCGTGGGATGGGGAGACCTGGCTTGACAGCATGAGCTGGCGTGGCGCCACGGCCGGAACGTCGAGAGTGCCGTGATCAGGGGGGCGAGGCTCTCCCTGTCTTCCGGCAGGCGTGACTGACGTGACAGGCGCAGGCAGGGGCGATCAGCGAAGGCCTCCTCCAGTCTGGCGGCCCAGTGTTGCTGCTGTTCTCTCCAGCTCGCGACCCAGTCAGCCTGTGCTTCCCCGGAGGAGGGCGAGCTTGCGCCCGACACCTCTGACGAGGCGTCCGGCAGGCACTGATTGATGATCAGACCGCCGACGGCCAGACCATGTGCTTCCAGCGCGTCTCGTGTTCGAGTTGTCTCCAGGCACGGCAGCTTCTCTGGCGTACTGACCAGAATGACGCGCGCCCGGCTGGCATCCGTCAGGCACCGACGCAGCGCTTTGTAGCGGGTACGACGTTGCTCCAGCGCCTCGCTGATCGGGTCTTCGGGGGCAGAAGATCCGGGCTTGCTGGCGGTGGCTGTCTGCTGACTGTCCAGCCACAGGCTGCGCTCCGCGACGGCTCGCCGGCGCTGGCCCAGCATGCCTTCCAGCCAGCCGCCCAGCACCTCCGGCAAGCTCAGCAGTCGGATGGTATGCCCGCTGGGAGCCGTATCGAACAGGATGTGTCGATACGATGAGCTGTCCGATGTCAGTGGGGCAGGCGGGGTAAGGATGATCTCGACCAGCGCATCGAAGAGTGCCGCTTCACTGGTGCCCGGCGCATGGCGCGCGAGTGCCAGCTGGCGCATCACCGTGGCGCTGCGCTCCCCGCTGACCAGTGGCGCGATCCGCTGGCGTACCTCCTCGAGATAGCGCTCACACTCCTGTTCGGGGTCCAGCTCCATCACATCCAGGCAGGCCGCGATGGCGCGCGGCCTGCCTCCCAGGTCCCCGAACAGATCGCCCAGATTGTGCGCCGGGTCCGTCGACACCAGCAGTGTCGGCTCGCCTTTCTCTGCCAGCGCCAATGCCTGCGCCGCCGCGCAGCTGGTCTTGCCGACACCGCCCTTGCCACCGAAGAACCAGATCTCGGGGCGGGGGATGGCGCCTTCCTCTTGCGTAACATGCGCCCTGCCGGGGTCGGAGCGGCCTTCGGCTGCATGCGTGCGGCGGGCACCATCCTGTCGGCGACGCCGCCTGAGCCAGTTCAGCAGCATTTGATCCCTTCCAACGGTGAATGCTCGAGCCCCTGACGCAGGTGCCAGTCATGCATGCGTTCCAGCATCAACGGCAGCATCTCCAGCGAGACGGCAGGCGCCGGATTGGGGATGCCCATCAGCTCCGCGAAGCTCATCATCATGAAGATGTCCTCCTCCTCACGGGCAAGCTGCGCCAGATCGCGCTGCTGGTTGACGCGCAGCATGGCCTCCCAGCCATCCCGCAGCTGAAGGGCGCCTGTCAGCAGGCGCCTTGTCAGACCCGGCTGGCGGGGTGATGACGCCAGCCGGGAGTCGTCATCAGCTCTCATGAGCGCTCACCCGGGCGGGAGACGTCAGGCTGCGGCTGGCCTCGAGCAGGATCCACAGCGCGAACACCATGATCAGGCTGCCGAAGGTGAACAGCAGCCATTGCGGGTCGTTGCTGCCCATGCCCGACCAGTCCAGCACAACCTGCTGCACCATCGCCCACAGTGTCATGATCATCAGGAAGACCATCGGGGCCAGGGTATAGATGACAGGGCGTCCCTGACGCTTGAGCCATACCGACACCAGCATCAGCGAGATACCCGCCAGCAGCTGGTTGCTGGTACCGAACAGCGGCCACAGCAGGTAGCCACCGGAACCGAAGCCCTTGGGCCCCTGCGGCAGGATGACCAGCGCGGCACTGGCGATGACGGCGATGCTGGTGGCGACGTGCTTGTGGCTGAGTGCCGGCATGCCGTATTCGCTGCCCAGCTCCGCGATGATGTAGCGCATCAGGCGTACGGCGGAGTCCAGTGTGGTCGCCGCGAAGCTGACCACGATGACCGCGACCAGGGTGCTGCCGATGTTGGCAGGCAGACCGAGATGCGAGATCAACTGACCGGAGCCCTGAACGAAGCTCGAAAGCCCATTGGCGCCGGCGGCGGCGAAGCTTGAATAGGTTGCGCTGAAGTCGGCCTGGCTACCGAACAGGGTGGCCACCGCGATGATGGAGATCAGCGCCAGCATGCCTTCGCCCAGTGCACCGGAGTAACCGATCATGCGCGCATCCGGTTCATGCGACAGCTGCTTGGAGGTGGTGCCGGAGGCGACCAGACCATGGAAGCCGGAAATCGCACCACAGGCGATGGTGATGAACAGCAATGGATAGAACGACATCTCGGCATCGACATTGAATGCCGGCGCCGTGAGGTGCGGACCGCCCACGGCCAGCCCCAGATACAGCAGCACCAGCCCGACCACCAGCTGGTGAGAGTTGATGGTGTCGCGTGGCTGCAGCAGCTTCCAGACCGGCAGCACCGAGGCGACATAGACATAGGCCATCAGTGCGATGATCCACACCAGGAAGGCGCTGGCGATGGGCGAAAGGCCGAACAGCAGCGTGCCATCCTCGCCACCGGCCATGGCGGTGAAGGTTCCGGCCAGGTCGATCTGCAGGTACTCGAACTGGCCCGCCAGCAGCGCGGCGGCGTACATCACGATCAAGGCCAGTATCGAAGGAATCAGCATCTTGCCGCCGCGACGATAGACGCGATGGCCGATCCATACCGCCAGCGGGATCTGGATCAGCACCGACAGCACGCTGGCCGGGAAGTTGATGAACAGGTTGGCGATCACCCAGGCGAACACCGCGTTCAGCATCAAGACCAGAATCAGGATGATGAACAGGAACAGCAATTTAGCGCGCTTGCCGATCAGCTTGTCCGCCAGGGTGCCGACGGACTGGCCGCGATGGCGCGCCGACAGCGTCAAGGTGCCGAAATCATGCACGCCGGCCGCGAATAGACTGCCCAGCACGACCCACAGCACCGCCGGAAGCCAGCCCCAGTAGACCGCGATGGCCGGCCCGACGATGGGCGCCGCACCAGCGACCGAGGTGAAGTGGTGCCCCCACAGTACCCAGCGATTGGTCGGCAGGTAGTCGGTGTCATCGCGCAGCGCATGGGCTGGCGTCACGAAATTCGGGTCGAGGCGGAAGATGCGTTCGGCCAGAAAGCGGGAGTAGAAGCGATAGCCGATGGCGAAGGCAACGCAACCGAACAGGGCAAGCCAGATGGCGTTCATGGCAGATTCCGAGTGGCGTGGTGATGGATTGAGTAGGGCGTGCTGGCGTATGTCAGGTGTCTGGTCACATGCCGGAGGGCTTTCAACACGCTGGTGCAGATCGGCGTGACGCTAACATCGATAAATGCGCATATAACTTCGCCATTGGTCGCCCCGACGCGCGCCGTCATGTCACCAGCAAATCTGCAGGATATTTTTGAATCGCCGCCTTCCTGCGTGGACTGAACGCAGAAGCGCGCCACTGCCTCGTGCTCCGGCGGTATCACGCGCGGGGTAGCCGTTTTTGGCTCGCTCTGCCTTGCGACCAAGGAGTATCAGTGGGTTGATCCGCGCGACCTTGTGTTCCGTCAAGCTCTTCTATACTCGAAGCAAGTCGGAGCACGGGGAGCCGCTCAGCGCCGTCATCTGGTTGAGGCTCTCGATAACAATGACAAGGAGGCGCCGATGTCATGGTTCGCGGAATGCCTTTCCTGTGTCACCAGGCCAATGCGTCTGCGCTTGCGGCGTACAGTGACGCCCCTGTCACTGATGACCCTGTCACTGACGACCTTGTCACTGACAGTCCTTTCCCCTTCGGTGCTGGCAGTCGAATACAACATGCCGGTCGGCGTCACGGCCGTCAGCCGCGAGATCCACTCGCTGCACATGATCATCTTCTGGATCTGTGTGGTCATCGGCATCGTGGTGTTCGGTGTGATGGGCTACGCGATGATCAAGCATCGCAAGTCACGCGGTGCGGTATCGGCAAGCTTCCATGAAAATACCCGTATCGAGATTCTGTGGACCGCCATCCCGCTGCTGATCCTGGTGGTGATGGCGGTGCCTGCCACCGCCACGCTCAAGGACATGTACGACGCCTCCGAGTCGGCGCTGGACGTGAAGATCACCGGCCATCAATGGCGCTGGCAGTACGAATATCTGGGCGAGGATGTCGCCTTCACCTCAAGCCTCGCGACCCCGCGCGAGCAGATCAACAACACCGCCGCCAAGGGCGAGCATTACCTGCTGGAAGTCGACAACCCGCTGGTGTTGCCCATCAATCGCAAGGTGCGCTTCCTGACCACCTCCGCCGACGTCATCCACTCCTGGTGGGTGCCGGACTTCGGCGTCAAGAAGGACGCCATCCCCGGCTTCATCAATGAGGCCTGGACGCGCATCGAGACCCCCGGCACCTATCGTGGCCAGTGCACCGAGCTGTGCGGCAAGGACCACGGCTTCATGCCGGTGGTGGTCGAGGCGCTGCCGGAGGCCGAGTTCGATGAGTGGCTGATCGCGCGCAAGGCCGAAGCCGAGGCCGCGCTCAACGATGCCGGTCGTGACTGGAGCCTTGAGGAACTGATGGAGAAGGGCGAGAAGACCTACGCCACCATCTGCGCCTCCTGCCACCAGCCGGATGGCCAGGGCATGCCACCGGCGTTCCCCTCGCTGGTAGGCAGCGCCATCGTCACCCAGGACATGCAGGCGCACATCGATATCGTGGTCAACGGCAAGGCGGGCACGCCCATGGCGGCCTTCGCCGATGTGCTGAGCCCGGTCGAGCTGGCGGCTGTCATCACCTATGAGCGCAACGCCTGGGGCAACGATACCGGCGAGCTGGTACAGCCAGCCGTCATCAAGGAACAGCTGTCTCAATAGCGTGCAAGCGACGCATTCAGGAGGCGTGTCATGGCCAGTGAACAGCCACGCAAGGCGGTACTTCAGGCCAGCGAGAGCGAGGGGGCCACCGCAGGCGGCGCTCATGTGGGCGAGGGCCACGGCAGCGCGCCGCGCGGCATGCTGCGCTGGCTATTGACCACCAATCACAAGGATATCGGCACCCTCTATCTGATCTTCTCGCTGAGCATGCTGTTCATCGGCGGCATCATGGCGCTGGTGATCCGCACCGAGCTGTTCCAGCCCGGCCTGCAGATGGTGCAGCCGGAGTTCTTCAACCAGATGACCACCATGCATGGGCTGATCATGGTGTTCGGGGCCATCATGCCGGCCTTCACGGGGCTGGCCAACTGGATGATTCCGCTGCAGATCGGCGCGCCCGACATGGCGCTGCCGCGCCTCAACAACTTCAGCTTCTGGCTGTTGCCGGTCGCCTTCCTGTTGCTCCTTTCCACCCTGCTGATGGAGGGCGGCGGCCCCAACTTCGGCTGGACCTTCTACGCGCCGCTTTCCACCACCTATGCGCCGCCCTCGACCAGCTTCTTCATCTTCTCACTGCATATTGCCGGCATCAGCTCGATTCTCGGCGCCATCAACATCATCGCCACCATTCTCAACCTGCGTGCCCCGGGCATGCGTCTGATGGACATGCCGCTGTTCGTCTGGACCTGGTTGATCACCGCCTTCCTGCTGATCGCGGTGATGCCGGTGTTGGCGGGCGCCATCACCATGATGCTGTTCGACATCAATTTCGGCACCAGCTATTTCAATGCCGCCGGTGGCGGCGACCCGGTGCTGTTCCAGCATCTGTTCTGGTTCTTCGGGCATCCCGAGGTCTACATCATGATCCTGCCGGCCTTCGGCATCGTGTCCGCCATCGTGCCGACCTTCTCGCGCAAGCGACTGTTCGGCTACGCCTCGATGGTCTACGCCACCGGTTCCATCGCGATCATGTCCTTCCTGGTCTGGGCCCATCACATGTTCGCCGTCGGCCTGCCATTGGTGGCGGAACTGTTCTTCATGTACACGACGATGCTGATCGCGGTGCCGACCGGGGTCAAGGTCTTCAACTGGATCGCCACCATGTTCCGCGGCTCCTTGAGCTTCGAGCCCCCGATGCTGTTTGCGATCGCCTTCATCGTCCAGTTCACCATCGGCGGCTTCTCGGGGTTGATGCTGGCCATCGCCCCGGCGGATTTCCAGTACCACGACACCTACTTCGTGGTGGCGCATTTCCACTACGTTCTGGTGCCCGGCGCGCTATTCGCGATTCTCGCCGGAGCCTACTACTGGCTACCCAAGTGGACCGGCTTCTATCCCCACGAGGGGCTCTCCAAGTGGCATTTCTGGCTGTCGGTCATCGGCGTCAACCTGACCTTCTTCCCGATGCACTTCTCGGGGCTGGCCGGCATGCCGCGCCGCATTCCGGATTACGCGCTGCAATTCGCTGATTTCAACATGCTGTCCAGCATCGGCGCCTTCCTGTTCGGTATCTCGCAGCTGCTGTTCCTGGTCGTGATCGTCAAGTGCGCGCGCGGCGGTGTCAGGGCGCCAGCCAAGGCCTGGGAAGGGGCGGTGGATCTTGAGTGGAGCGTGCCAAGCCCGGCGCCGCTGCATACCTTCGAGATTCCTCCGCAGACCCGTGATGGCCAGATCATCCGCTGACGATGGACAGCGGCCAGGAGAGTGACATGCCCTCACGCGATCACGCAGCACAGCAACAGGCGGTGGCACGCACCGTGCGGCGCACGCTGATGGCGCTGGTCGCGATGCTGGGCTTCGCCTTCGCGCTGGTGCCGCTCTATGACGTCTTCTGCAATCTCACCGGCCTCAATGGCAAGGCCGCCAGTCAGGCCAGGGCCGCGGTGGCCATGGAGATCGACGAGAGCCGCTGGGTCTCGGTGCGCTTCATCACCCAGCAGGGGCAAGGTCTGCCGTGGACACTCGAGGCGCTGGATGAACAGTTCCGCATTCATCCCGGTGGCCAGTACAGCGCGCGCTTCGTGTTCACCAATCACGCCGATCATCCGGTGCGTGGCCGCGCGGTCCCCAGTGTCAGTCCTGCCGAGGGCTCACTGCATCTGCGCAAGATCATGTGCTTCTGCTTCCAGGAGCAGACGCTGGCAGCAGGCGAGCGGCGCGAGCTGCCGCTGGTCTTTCAGGTCGACCCTGACCTTCCGGAGGGCATTCGTGATCTGACCCTGGCGTACACGCTCTACCCGGTCACGACGCCGTCATCCGCGGAGGACGATGGTGCAGAGCAATCTGCAGGAGGTGAAACATGAGCAGTGGCAGCTATTACGTCCCGGCCCACAGTGCCTGGCCCATCTTCGGCGTGCTGGCGGTGGGCGGCATGATGATCGGGACCGGAATCTGGATGGTGCACGGCAGCGCCGCCTGGCTGTCAGGCATCGGCCTGCTGGCCGTGGTGCTGGTGATGGCGGGCTGGTTTCGGGATGTGGTGCGCGAGTCGATGGGCGGCCTCTACGATGACCAGATGGACCGCTCGTTCCGCTGGGGCATGGCCTGGTTCATCTTCTCGGAATTGATGTTCTTCGCGGCCTTCTTCGGGGCGCTGTTCTATCTGCGAACCTTCGCGCTGCCCTGGCTCGATGGCGAGGGCGCCAAGGGGGTGACGGCGCTGCTATGGCCTGACTTCACCGCCAGCTGGCCCCTGATGACGCCGCCGGATGCCAGCATCGCCGGGCCCAGAGAGCTGCTGTCGCCCTGGCAGCTGCCGCTGGCCAACACGCTGCTGCTGGTCAGTTCCAGCGTCACCCTGACGGTAGCGCATGAAGCGCTGAAGATGGAGTTTCGACGCACGGCGCGCAACTGGCTGGCGGGCACCGTGGTGCTGGGGCTGTGCTTCCTGACCCTGCAGGGCATCGAATACTACGAGGCCTGGCACCACCTGGGGCTGACGCTGCAGGCGGGGGTCTATGGCGGCACCTTCTTCCTACTGACCGGTTTTCATGGTCTGCACGTCACCATCGGCACCGTGATTCTGATCGTGATGCTGGTGCGCGTGGTACGCGGCCACTTCTCGAGTGAACGTCACTTCGCCTTCGAAGCGGCTGCCTGGTACTGGCACTTCGTCGATGCGGTGTGGATCGGTCTGTTCCTGTTCGTCTATGTGTTCTGACAGCACATGGCGTGATGTCAGTCCAGCATTCCGGTGGAGAAGCCAATGACCAGCAGAATCACCAGACACACTGCCAGGCCAACCCGCCATTTGAGAGAGGTCAGCAGGCGTCGACTGCGGCTGCCATCGCGCAGTAGAAAACCGGCGCCGGCGACCAGGCTTGCCAGCATGCCGATAAAGACCAGTGCGATCAGCGATTTGAGCAGCATGTCACCTCCCGGGGTGCAGACAGTGGCGGGCGAGCAGAGCGCGGCACTCGCTTGTGACAGTCGAGCTCATCTGTCTGACAAGCGCAAGTCAGAGCCCGCGGCGCAGTCGTCTTCAACGGCGACGACGCAGGAGCGCCAGGTCGGGCGCGGCTGGTGGCTGTTCTGGGGATGCCTGATCGTGCTCGGCCTGTGTCTGTGCAGCTGGCAGGTGATGCGTGGCCAAGCGCGTGCCCAGCATCTGGAGGATACCGCCAGCGCGCCGGAGCTGGTGATGCCGACGGCGCCACCCGCCAGTGCCAGCCTGATCGAGCTGCGCGGCGAGTGGCTCGCGGAGCACAGTCTGTTGCTGGACAACCGCACGCTGGACAAGCGCCATGGCGTGGCGGTGCTTACACCCTTCCGAACGCTGGATGGCCGCTGGTGGCTGGTGGAGCGCGGCTTCGTGGCATCGCCGGCCCCACGCAGCGACCCGGAGTTCACGACCCCGGCAGGCCCCGGGGTGATCAGTGGTCGCTGGCAGTGGCTGAACGGTCAGGGCAACAGCGGTGGCCCACTGTTCGGCCCCAATCGCGAGGGGCAGCGCCTGCAGCAGGTCGACCTGAGCGCCTGGCAGGCGCTGGGCACACCGGCGTTTGCGGGTGTCCTGCACCAGACGAGCGGGGAGGGACGATTTTTGCCCTGGTGGCAGCCGAGCAACATGACGCCGGAGCGACATTACGCCTATGCGCTGCAGTGGCTGGGACTCAGCCTGGGGGCGGCGGTGGTCATGATTCTGGGCGCGCGTCGTCAACGTCAGTCCGCGCTGCGTCAGCGCCAGGCCTAGCGTCTGGTGTTCGTGTCTTGAGTCTGTTATCCGCACGCTCGGGCATGCAGGGAAGCCGTCGTCAGGAGGAGAGCGATGACACACGTGATGCGACAGCGTCTGAAACTCGTGGCCTTGCTGGGGCTGTTGTCCGCACCGCTGCCTCTGGCGTGGGCCATGTTGAGCGCCCAGGTCGGGATTCCCGAGGGGCGGGTGGCAAATGGTGCCTTGTTGCCAAAGGTCAAGCCGCTCACTGACTGGTCGCTCGACTACCTCGTGACAGAAAACGCCACTGACAATGTCACCCAAAACGCCACAGGCAACGCGACTGAAAGCGCTGTCAATGCTGTTGGCGTGAAGGAGACTCCCGGCATGCCGCCGCTGGCCGCCAGAGGCGCGGATGAGCAGCGTTTCTGGCTCAGCTGGCCGGAGCCGAACCAGCCGCAGCTGGCCGCGGCGCAGGCCGAGCGCTGGTGGCGCCTGCATCGCGCGCTTGGCAAGGAGGCGCCACGCCTGGGCCGCCTGGTGGTGGCTGAAAAGGCCTTTGTGCATCCCCAGGTGCCGGGCGAACAACGGGCTCTCGGACGCTGGCCGGCGCCAAACGATGCCACTTCCGTGCCGCACCAGTTGCGCCTGATCGACCCTCACGGGCAGGTCGTGGTCGCCTACGGCCCCGAGATCACGCCGCAGGCCGTGATGAAGGATGTGCGCCGGCTGCTCAAGCGTAATCCGGTCGCGCCTCGCCAGGTCGGGCCTCGCTAAGCCAGACCTCGCCAAGTCGGGCCTCGCCAGGCCGGGAGTGATCTTCTTTCGCTTCACCAGGGAGATATGCCATGTCTCGCCTCGCCATACAGAAGCGCCATCCACCGCGGGCCTGCGCCGCCTCGCGGGCCCGCCAACGAGGGGCGGCGTTGTTGCCCCGCCCGCCATTTCTGCGTCACGCCACCACGGATGAAGCCTCAGCCACGCAGGCCTTCTCGATGGCGACGCCTGGTCTGACGTCTGGGCTGACGCCTGACCTGGTGAATGGCTCTGCCGCCCGACAGGTCGCTGATCTGCAGGTAACGGCACGCCTGTGGCGCAGCAGTCAGCGTCTGGTCGCCAGCATGCTGGGACTGGTCATTCTGGTGATCGGACTGGGAGCCTGGACGCGGCTGGTGGACGCCGGGCTGGGGTGCCCCGACTGGCCGGGCTGTTATGGCGCTCTGGTCGTGCCGGATGCCCAGACCGCGAGTCTGCACAGCCCACATCATCCGCTTGAAGGCTACAAGGCGTGGGCGGAGATGATCCATCGTTATGCGGCGAGTCTGCTCGGGCTTGCGGCAATCGCATTGCTCGCGCTGGGCTGGCGGATACGCCGTCGCGAGGCACGTCAGTGGCAAGCCTTGAGAAATGGCAGCGTCACGATAGCGACGGCGAACCGCTGGGGAGCACAGGCGCGCGCTCGTTTCCCATTGGCCGGCTGCTGGCTGTTGTTGGGCATGCTGTTGGTTCAGGGCGCGTTCGGGGCCTTTACCGTGACGCTGAAGCTGTGGCCGCAGGTGGTGACGCTGCATCTGCTGGGCGGTCTGAGCGTATTGAGCCTGCTGCTGTTGCTGTGGCTATCACTCAGACGGCGGGCGGCGTACCTCACGGTGACGGCTGAGCGACACAAGGCGGGAGCTGATGCACCTGGCATCCGGCGTCAGCCTTGGCTGGCCGCTCTGGCTGCGGCTCTGCTGCTGGGGCAGCTGGCCCTGGGGGGCTGGACCTCGAGCAATTATGCCGGGCTTGCCTGTGAAGGTTTCCCGACCTGCAATGGTGCCGCATGGCCGGCGATGGACTGGGGAGAGGGCTTCCACCTGACCCAGGATGTCGGCCCCAGCTATCTGCACGGGCAGCTGCATGGTGAGGCGCGCACGGCCATCCACATGGCGCACCGTGGCGGGGCCGTGCTGCTGGGGGCGGTGCTGTTGGCGCTGTATTGGCGCCAGCGCCGCCACTTGTCGGCGCGGACGGCAGCGCCTGACAACCCCTGGCGCTGGGCGCTAGGGTGTTGGCTGGTGCAGGCAGGCCTGGGGATCGCCAATGTGCTGTGGTGGTTGCCGCTGGATCTGGCGCTGGCGCATACCCTGGGGGCCGTCGCGCTGACGCTGGCGATGGTGTGGGCGATGGATCAGATGCGCCAGGCGGCTCGCCGCAAGCGGACATCCGTCTCGCAGACGCTGGCATGATGAGAGGCAAAAGGTGGGCAAGACGGTAAGCAGAAGAGAGACACCCAAGCGCGCGTGATCGCGCTCACCAGACCGCAAGAGGCCGCTCCCATGAGCGGCCTCTTGCGGTCTGAATCGTACTAGCCGTTATCCTGTCAGGCGGCGCTACCGAAGCGCTCTTGCAGGTAGGCATTGATGGTGTCGGATTCGTACATCCACTCTTCGCGACCATCGTCATGGGTGATCAGCAGGCACGGTACCTTGACGCGGCCGCCGCCCTGTTCGAGGGCTTGGCGGTGAATGGCGTTGTGCTGGGTGTCGCGCTGCTCGACGTTCAGGTTCAGCTGATGCATGCGTTTGCGCACCTTGATGCAGAACGGGCAGGTCGAGAACTGATACAGCGCCAGCTTGGCCGTCTCGGCGTCCACCTCGGCCTGCTGGGCGGGGCTACGCTCGAGCGCGTTGCCGCGTGTCAGCTTCTCGCTGAGCAGCATGAAGGGAGCCAGCACCAGACGCAGGGTGCGGAAGAACAGGCGGATGATGGAGCGCATGGCAGAACCTCATGGGACGTGCGGGTATCGACGCCAGTGCCGCAGCGCGGGTGGCGAATTCACAATGGGGCCATTCTAGAGCTCAGCGGCCTCGGCGTCTTCCCCATGCGCGTTGCGGATGTGCGTCAGCAGGGACTGTCGCAACCAGCGGTGCCCGGGGTCCTGCTCGTGGCTGGCATGCCAGATCAAGCGGTAGCTGAGCGCGGGCAGGCGCATCGGTAGCTCTAGGATCGCCAGCCTGTGAAGCTCGCTGCTGGCCTGGGCAAAGCTTCTGGGGGCGCAGAATACCAGCTCGCTGTGCGCGACGATGCTCAGGGCATCGCGGAAATCCGGAACCAGCACGCTGATGCGGCGTGGTGCGCCGTGCTGCTCCAGCCGCTCATCCAGCGACCAGCGAGAGCGCCCCTCGCAGGTGGCCTGCACATGACTCAAGGCCGCGAATTCGCTCAGCGTCATCGCTGTCTGGCGCCGCGTGAGCGGATGATCACGCCTTACCAGAATCACATGGTCGTCGCGCCACAGCAGGCGCGATTGGAAGCCAGCAGGGAGGGCAGGCGGCTCGCCCGGGGTCTCGGCGCTGTGATCGTGTCCGGCAAGCCCGATATCCAGCTGACCCTTTTCCATCAGGCTCAGGCAATCGGCCTGCCAGCGACTGATCTCGAGGCTGCCATGCGGCAGTGCATCGGTCAGTGCGCGCGTGCAGGATGGCATCAGGGTCGCCCAGGCGCTTTCCAGTACCGCCAGCTGAAAGCGCCGCTGGCTGGTGGCGGGGGTGAAGGTGGCAGGGGCGCTCAGATTCTCGAGACGCGAGAGCAGCTCGGCCAGCTCACCGCGCAATGACAGGGCACGCGCCGTGGGGCGCAGACCGTGGCGTTCGCGAATGAAAAGGGCGTCATCAAACATGACGCGCAGGCGTGCCAGACTCTTGCTGACGGCAGACTGCGAGAGGTGCAGACGGCCCGCCGCACGCATCACGCTGCACTCTTCCAGCAATACCTGCAGCACCTGCAGCAGATTGAGGTCGATGCGCGTGTTGAAGGGCGTGTTGAAGGGCGTGGCCGCTGGCGCTGAGCCCGAAGACACAGGCAGTGAAGACGCGGCTGGAGACTGGGCACCAACCGGCCTTGCGGGTGCCTGCGGGACTGTCGCGCTCATGAATTTCTCCAGTGGAATATCAGGCCTGAAATAATATCATTTTGCTTCATAAGTCGCAGGCGCTAGGCTCTGCGGATTCTTGATGGCCCCTCTGTCGGGCCGCCCTTGGTTTCTGACTCTCGAGATTATCCATGTCCGTGTCTTCCTCTGCTGCCGCAAGGCCCATGCCCAACGCACGACTATTGCTGTTGCTGCTGGTCGGCTGCGTGATGTTCTCGCCGCTGGCGATCGATATCTATCTGCCCTCATTGCCGGCGATGGCGCGTGAATTCGCCCAGCCCACCGATGTGATGCAGATGACGGTGACGCTGTTTCTGGGCGCTGTGGGTGTCGGGCAGATTCTGGTCGGCCCGCTGACGGACCTCTACGGGCGGCGTCCGGCGCTGTTGGGTGGCGCGACGGTCTATCTCGTCGGCGCGATGGTCGCCGTGCTGGCTCAGGACATCAGCATGCTGTATCTCGGGCGTATCCTGCAGGGACTGGGGGCATGCGCCACGGTGACGGTGGCCTTCGCGGCCGTGCGTGACTGCTACACGCCGGAGCAGGGCGCCAGAATGTACAGCTATCTGAATGGTGCGCTGTGCATCATTCCGGCGCTGGCGCCGGTGCTGGGCGGCCTGCTGGCGGTGCAGTTCGGCTGGCGCTCCAACTTCCTGTTCATGGCCGCCTTCGCGCTGTGCGTCGGCCTGATGGCGTGGAAGAGCTTTGGCGAGACGCGCCCTGCCACGACGGTCGTGGAGCGCCCGCTGTACAACTGGGCGCGCTACCGCCCCGTGCTGACCAGCTGGCGCTTCCTGTATCAGGCGCTGGTCGCGATGGCCGCGATGAGCGCCATCCTGCTGTATGTGTCGTCGTCCTCCGAGCTGCTGGTCGAGCGCCTCGGCCACTCCGAGCTGGTCTTCAGTGCCCTGTTCGGCGGCAATGCCGTGATCAATATCATCACCTTCTTCTTCGCACCGCGCGTGATCACCCGTCTCGGCCGTCAGCCCACCGTGCGTCTGGGACTGGCGATCATCCTGCTCTCCGGTCTGATGCAGGGCGCGGCCTTCGCCTGGCTGCCATTGTCTGCTGCTGCCTTCATGGTGCCGGTGGCAGTGCTGTCGGTCGGCTTCTCGCTGGCGCTCGGTGCGGCGTCAAGCCTGGCGCTGGAGGCCTTCGCCGAGCGTGCCGGCACCGCGGCGGCGCTGCTCGGCAGTATCCAGCTTGGCGGTTCGGCAGTGGTGGCAACGGTACTGCTCAATACGCCGCTCGCCCCTCAGCAGGGCCTGCTGCTGATCAGTGTGGTGATGGTGCTGCCGCTGCTGCTGCTGGGCGCGCGACGTCAGCCGGGCGTCTAGTCGTTATGACTGGCCGGTGAGACTGCGCGATGCGACTGGCCGTTGCCGCTGACCGGTGGGACTGGACAGGCATGAAGGGTTCGCTGGTTGGCGACAGCGGCTGGCCGCAGGGCAGAGATGGTTCATTGAAGGCCCCTGACCAGAGTATGCTTGTCGCTCGATCCGCATGTCGCCAAGGAGGCACCATGGAATCAGCGGCGCGTGTGCGCGTGATACTCAACGGGGACAAGGCTCAGCAGCCGGAGCTGCGTGAGGCCATCTTCGCTCAGCGTGAGCGTATGGCAGGGCTTGAAGTGCGGTTGACCTTCGAGGGAGATGACGTCGCGAGACTGGTGAGCGAGGCAGTCGCTGAAGGCGTCACGCGGCTGGTCGTTGGCGGCGGTGATGGCACTCTCAACCTGATCGCCAATGCATTGATGCAGCATCCACTCGCGAAGCGCCCGGAAGTCGCGATTCTGCCGTTGGGCACCGCCAATGATCTGGCGACCTCGCTCGGCATCCCCGAGCCGGTGACGGAATCGCTGGCGCTGGCCTGTGAAGGGGAAGCGCGAGCCGTCGATGTGGTGCAGCTGGATGATGCCTACTTCCTCAACATGGCCTCGGCGGGCTTCGGTGCCGAGGTGACGCGCTCGACGCCCGGTGGCCTCAAGAAGCTGTTCGGTGGCGGGGCCTATTCGCTGATGGGCGTGCTCAAGGCGTGGGACTTCCGCCCTTACCGTGGCAGCGTGACCCTCAACGGGGTGGAAGAGGAGCTGGCGTTGTTCGTGCTGGCGATCGGCAATGGTCGTCAGGCGGGCGGCGGGCAGGAGCTGGCGCCTCGGGCGTTGCTCGATGATGGCTGCTTCGATGTGCTGGTGATCCGCGACTTCCCCATCGCGCGGGTGGGTGAGGTGATCGAGGAGCTGGAGTCGCTTCCCGACAACGGCCATTTCGTGCGGTATGTGCGCACTGACTCGCTGCACTATCGTGGTGAGTCGTTGCCGGTGAATCTCGATGGCGAGAGCTACCTGATCGAGAACAGCGAATTCCAGCTGATTCCCGGCGCCCTGCGTCTGGTCGCCCCGCAGGGCGCCGCCCTGCTGACACACTCATGAGCCCGCAGATGGGCCATTGAGCGCCGGCTGAGCCATGAGGGCTGGCTGGTACACGAGCGCAGTCTGAGGTTTACTCAGGCTGCGCTCGTTGCGTTGGTGGCAGCGTATTCTTCCAATCTCTCAGCCGAGCAGGGCGGGAGCCAGGACTTCAGGGAGTGATTGCATGGTCGGTTTGGCGGCGTGGCATATCTGGGTCATCCTCGCGTTGATTCTGGCGGGGCTTGAGCTGCTGGGCGCGCAGTTCGTGCTGCTGGCGCTGGGTGTCAGTGCCCTTGGGGGGGCTCTGGCGGCAGGGCTGGGGGCGGGGCTGAACATCCAGTTGATCAGCGTCGCGATCACGGCCCTGGTGCTGGTGCCACTGTTCGTGCGCAAGATCCATCCCTATCTGTTGCCCAAGACGCCCTACGGTACCCTGGGCAGCGGCGCGGAAACCGGGCAGCTGGCCAAGGTGATCATCGGCAACGGTGGCAGACCTGCCGTGCGCGTGTCAGGCAATGAGTATCCGCTACGCTGGGAGGGGGAGACGCCGCCGGCAGCGGGGGATACGGTCAGGATCGTCAGCGTCGAAGGCATCACCGTCTGTGTCGAGCCTGTCTCGAAGGAGACTGACTCGAAGTAGTCTGCCTCGAAGGAGTCAGTGGAGTAGCGCCTGTCTCGAAAGAAACTGGCACAAGGATGCCATGAGATCGCGGCTCGATGACGCGGTCGTGGTGGTAGCGGGTCAAGCGTGATCGGATATCTCACCAGGGCTTGCGGATACGGCCCAGTTCAAGGGAGTTGAGCAATATGATTATCAGTCCGGGACTCATCATCATTCTTTTCATACTGGCGCTGGTGGTAATTCTGCTGGCCAAGGGGTTGATGATCGTCCAGCAGTCAGAAGCCGTCGTCATCGAACGCCTCGGCAGCTATAGCCGCACACTGGAATCCGGCGTGAATCTGGTGATTCCCTTCATCGACAAGCCGCGCTCCATCACCATTCGACGTTATCGTGAGGTCAAGGGCGACAATCTGCCGTTGGTGGTGGAAGAGACGCGCATCGATCGCCGCGAGACGGTGATGGACTTCCCCGGCCAGAGCGTGGTGACCACGGACAACGTCACCGTGACCGTCAATGGGGCGCTCTACTTCCAGATCGTCGATCCCAAGCGCGCCGTCTATGAAGTCGAGAACTTCACCCAGGCCGTCGAGGTACTGGCCAAGACCAGCCTGCGCTCCGAGATCGGTCGCATGGAGCTCGACAAGCTCTTCGAGAGTCGCAAGGAGGTCAATGACGCCTTGCAGATCACCATGGATGAAGTCGGTGACAAGTGGGGCGTCAAGGTGACGCGCGTCGAGATCCAGGACATCAGCATGCCCGAGGAAGTCGAGGATGCCATGCGGCTGCAGATGGCGGCCGAGCGCAAGCGTCGCGCCACGGTGACCGAGGCCAATGGCCAGCGCGAAGCCGCCATCGCGACCGCCGAGGGCGAGAAGCAGTCTTCGGTGCTGCGTGCCGAGGGTGACAAGCAGGCCGCGATTCTGCGCGCCGAAGGTGAGCGTCAGGCCATCTATCAGCTGCGCGATGCCATCGGTGCCGAAGACCCGCAGCTGGTGGTCGGCTACATGCTGGGCCAGAAATATCTGCAGGTGCTGCCGGACATGGCGCGTGAGGGTGATCGTGTCTTCATCCCCTACGAGGCCTCTGCCTTGCTGGGTGCCATGGGCAGTTTCCGCGAGCTTGCCACTGAAGTCGGCGAGCCCACCAATGCCAGCAATGAAGGGCTGAGACGCGCCCGTCAGATGATGACAGGCGAAGCGGGCCTGGGCTGAGTGTATTGTGCCAAGCAGTGAGTGGCAGTAGGCTGCCGCTCCACTGAATATTCACCGCATCTGGAGCAAGACGATGACAGCACTTACTACCGATCATGAGCGCTTTCTGCAGGCCGCCATTGAAGAGGCGGAAAAGGGCTACGCGGCTGGCGGCGTGCCGATCGGCTCGGTACTCGTCCATGATGGCAAGATCATCGGTCGTGGCCACAATCAGCGCCAGCAGAAGGGCAGCACGGTGTTGCATGGTGAAATGGATGCACTGGAAAACGCCGGTCGCCTGCCGGCCAGCGTCTATCGTGAATCCGTGCTCTATACCACGCTGTCACCGTGCCCGATGTGCAGTGGTGCCATCCAGCTCTACGGTATCCCGCATGTCGTGGTCGGTGAGAACCACACCTTCATGGGCGCGGAAGACCACTTGCGTGGCCTGGGCGTCAAGGTCGATGTGGTCGACAACGCGCGCTGCCGTGAACTGATGGCGACCTTCATTCGCGAGCAGCCGGACGTCTGGAACGAAGATATCGGTGAGTGATCGCGGTGCGGTTGTTGGTGGTAGCTGATGGAAAATGGTGTTCGTTAACACTATTCTGCTGTGAAAAGGGCAAAATGCTTGAAAAGCTGTCGGTCTGGCACCATGTCTTGGGTATCAGGCGTCAAGCCACGCTTTCGCTTGCATGACTACACGACCTTTGTTGCAATGCCACTTGCAGGAAACAGGGGCTGGCAACTCCCCACCTATCATGGAGAAGACGATGAAACTCAAGCAATGGATGATTCCCGCACTGGCCGCTGGCCTGTCTCTGGCCATCGCTGGTTGCGATAACGGCGATACTGACAAAGCTGCCCAGAACGCCGAGACCTCTGCCGAGCAGAGCGCCGAGCAGGCTGAACAGAGCGCCGATCAAGCGACTGACGCCGCTGCCGAGAAGATGGACCAGGCAGCTGACGAAGCGGCTGCAGAGATGGATGACGCTGCTGACAAGGCCGACAACATGGCTGACGACGCTGCCGAATCTGCCGATGCCATGGGCGACGAAGCTGCTGCCGAGAGCGAAAGTGCCCTTGAAGCAACCAAGAACGCTGCTTCCGAGACCTATGAGTCCGCCAAGGAAGGTGTCAACGACGCCGCTGACGCCACTGCCGATGCTGCCAAGAACGCCTATGACTCTACCAAGGAGCAGGCTGCCGAGCTGACCGACTCCGCTGAGCAGTCTGGCGACAACGCTGCTGCCGAAGCGAACGAGAAGATCAACGCTGCGCAGCAGGATGCCAACGAGTCCATCGACGAAGCGCAGCAGTAATCACTGGCCAGCGAATGCTGGCGTGATGCCTGTCGCAAGCCGTGTCACTGGCTGAGTGCGAGTGACATGGCCGCCGATACAAGAACGCCGTGCCCCCCTGGGTCGCGGCGTTCTTGTATCGGCGATGATTCGTGAAGCGTGAGTCAGGCCAAGGCCTGGCCACAAAAAAGCCCGCCAGAAGGCGGGCTTTTCCATGACTGTCTTGCTGCCATCATCAGGGCGCCGGTGAGGGCGGCCTGACCAGGCTGATCGAGAAGATCAGACCGGCTTGATGTTTGCGGCCTGAAGGCCTTTCTTGCCCTGGGTGACGTCGAAGGAAACCTTCTGACCGTCTTGCAGGGACTTGAAGCCTTCTGCCTGAATTTCAGAGAAGTGCGCGAACAGGTCATCGCCGCCGTCGTCCGGAGAAATGAAGCCGAAACCTTTGGTGTCGTTAAACCACTTGACTGTGCCAGTTGCCATGATTCTTTCCTTGCTTACGAGATGATGTTGGTGGTCTGCCCATCAGACCAGAGTGCGTTGGTGCGGCTAGGGGGAATTCCACCAGAGAGACGCGTTGCGTCCAGCGACGACATCCTTTCCTGCTTGACCTACGCATGCAGCCTGGGCTGCACGTGTTCGCTTCCATTCGAACAGAAAGTTGTCGTATTGGCGACTCCTTCCGGCTCAAGTAGGATGCTCACACAGAGCCAACATAGATGGAAATGCCATGAAGGTCCAGAACGTAGATTACCGCTCGGCCGATGCAGCCGAAAAATTTGTTGAATCCCTGCGCACGACGGGCTTCGGTGTCATCCGCAATCATCCGATCTCTCATGAATTGGTCGAGAAGATCTACGCCGAATGGGCCGAATTCTTCTCCAGCGCCGACAAGCTTGACTGGCGCTTCGACCCCAAGACCCAGGATGGCCTGTTCCCGGCAGATGTCTCCGAGACCGCCAAGGGCCATACGGCGCGTGACCTCAAGGAGTATTACCACATCTACCCGTGGGGCAAGATTCCGGACAGCCTGCGCGAGAATGCCATGGAGTATTACCGCCAGGCCGAAGCCTTCGCGGCAGAGCTTCTGAGTTGGGTCGAGGCCCATTCACCTGCCGAAGTGGCTGAGCTCTACCGTGAACCGCTCTCCAACATGATCAAGGACAGCGGTCAGACACTGCTGCGCGTGCTTCACTACCCGCCGATGACCGGCAGTGAAGAGCCGGGTGCCGTCCGTGCCGCGGCGCATGAAGACATCAATCTGTTGACCGTGCTGCCGGCAGCCAACGAGCCGGGCCTGCAGGTAATGGACGTCAATGGCGAATGGATGGACGTGCCCTGTGATCCGGGCCAGCTGGTCATCAATGTCGGCGACATGCTCCAGGAGACCAGCGGCGGCTACTTCCCGTCGACCACGCACCGCGTGATCAACCCGACCGGCGAGGGCTCCAGCCAGTCACGCCTGTCGCTGCCACTGTTCCTGCATCCGCGTCCCGAAGTGGTACTGTCTGACAAGCACACGGCGGATTCCTACCTCAAGGAACGTCTGCGCGAGCTGGGCGTCATCTAGCGCCGGCTCTGGTCCCGGCCTGGCTTTTGCTCTCGGGACCGCTGAGGAGACTTCAGCTGATCCGACGCCATCCGCGCCTGTGCGCGGGTGGCGTTGTCGTTTACGGGCGTGGCCTCTGGCGGCAGAAGGCTTGATTCATCGGCGTCAAGACCGCATTGACTGTATTCGCAATCATGATCTGCCGCATCGCGGCTAAGGCTTTACTGATGACCACATCGCCTGTTGTACAGGACACGCATTCCAAGACCATGGGCTACCTGCTGTGGATCTTCGGTTTCCTCGGCGCGCACCGTTTCTACTATGGCAAGCCGGTCACCGGCACCATCTGGCTGTTCACCTTCGGGTTGCTGGGCATCGGCTGGTTGATCGACCTGTTTCTGATTCCGGCGATGGACCGCGAGGCGGACTTCCGCTTTCGCGAAGGTCCGATCAATTATTCGCTGAGCTGGATTCTGCTCACCTTCCTGGGCGTGTTCGGCATTCACCGCATGTACATGGGCAAGTGGCTGACCGGCTTGCTCTACCTGTGCACCGGTGGGCTGTTCTTCATCGGTGTGCTGTATGACTTCTGGACACTCAATGACCAGATATCGCTGCGTCATGCCGAGCAGTCGCCGGCCACCCAGCGCTAGAGATCACACCTGCGTTGCATCCAGCGGGACGGAAGTGACGTAGCAGGAAAGGCAGTGTCGAGTTTTCGCATGTTCTAATGTGCTGAAGCTCGGATGTTTTCATCAACATGACGACAAGGAAGTGAACATGATCTGGTTGAAATCCTTCATCGCCGCCTTTCTGGCGACTCTCATCTTCCATCAGGGCCTCTTCGGGCTCTTCTATCTGGCCGATATCCTGCCCAAGGCGCCCTACAACATGACGCCTACCGGGCCGCTGGGCATCCCGTCAGTGCTCTCGCTGGCCTTCTGGGGCGGGCTGTGGGGACTGCCGCTGTGGGCATTGGTGCGCCGCAGAACGGGCGTCAGCCATTGGCTGATCAGCCTCGTCTTCGGTGCAGTCGGCCCGACGGCCGTGGCCATGTTGGTCGTCTTCCCGCTCAAGGGAATCGAGGTAGCGCCGTTGATGGTGGTCGGTGGCCTGATCCTGAATGGCGCCTGGGGCATCGGCACCAGCCTGTTGATGCGTGTCCTGGGCGCGCGACCGAGTCCTGCGGCCCCGACCACAGCATGATGGCATCGATTCCGTGGACCATGGTGGCGCTGGCCTGGGCTGCCGGGCTGTGCATGCCGCTGGGTGGCGTGATCGCCCAGCTGGAGCGCAGCCACGAGAGTCACGTCAAGCGCAGTTGGCTGGCGGGGATTACCGCGCTCGGCGGCGGTATTCTGTTGGCCGCCGTGTCGCTGGTGCTGGTACCGCATGCCATGCAGGCGCTGTCCATCGCGGCGCTGTTGGGGCTGTTCCTGCTGGGCGCGCTGATCTTCATGCAACTGGACCGCTGGCTGGCGCGCGGTGGTGGTGCCAAGGGCCAGTTGCTGGCGATGCTGATGGACTTCATCCCCGAGGCGATCGCACTGGGCGCACTGGCCTCTGCCTCTCCCGCCGCGGCGATGCTGCTGGCACTGTTCATCGCGGTCCAGAACCTGCCGGAAGGCTTCAATGCCTACCGTGAGCTGGAAGGGGCCGGGCTGACTGCGCGTCAGGGGCTGGGGGCCTTCGTGATGCTGTCGCTGCTGGGCCCGCTGGCGGCATTGGCCGGCCATCTATGGCTTGCGGATGCGCCGAGCGTGCTGGGCGGGCTGATGGCCTTCGCCGCCGGTGGCATTCTCTATCTCGTCTTCCAGGATATCGCGCCCCAGTCGCGGGTGGCGCATCACTGGTCACCGCCGTTGGGCGCCTCGTTGGGGTTCATGATCGGCATGCTGGGCGATCGCCTGGTCGGCTGATGATCAGCTGACGATTCACCGTGACGGGGCGGCACCAGCTGACTCGCCACGGCTCGAGACTTTCACACCCTCCGTCATCTTCCCGATAGGGAGCTCGCATGAGCAAGCACGCCAATGAAGGCAACCTCACGGGGTTGCTGGAAGAGCTGGACCGCGAGATCGAAGGGGATATCTCGCTGGGCGACATTCTGGAGCATTTCAATTCCCGGGGCTTCGGCCCCTTGCTGGTATTGCCTGCCTTGCTGGTACTGCTGCCGACCGGGGCGATCCCCGGCGTACCGACGACCTGTGCGCTGTTCATCGTGCTGATCGCGGGTCAACTGTTGCTGGGGCGCAAGATGCCGTGGTTGCCACGCCGGTTGGCGCGCTTCAGTTTCGAGCATCAACGCCTGACCCATGGCGTCGAGCGGGCAAGGCCCTGGACGCGACGCCTCGATCGTCTGCTCAAGCCACGCCTGAGCTTCATGACCCGCGGCATTGCCTATCGCGGTATCGCGGCGCTGACCATCCTGCTGGCCACGGCCATGGTGCCACTGGAGCTGGTGCCCTTCGCCGCGGCCTTGCCGGCGGCAACCTTGATGCTGCTGGGGCTGGGGCTGATCGGGGAGGATGGCCTGGTCATCCTGCTGGCCTTGCTGGTGCTGTTGCTGGATATCGCCACGGGGTTCTGGCTGGTAGGTTGAAGGCTGCGTTGGTCGCTCAACAGCGACGCAGCGTATTTTAGGGGGCGAGGCTCGTATTCTTGATGACGCAAGTTGGCTCTCGCATGCCATCAACTGCGTGTTTCATGAGCGCGTCTGCGCTGGCGTGTAGCAACGCAGTAAGACAAAAGACTGAAGTGCACCATTCAGAGGCAAACCAGGCTGTCATCTTGAGGTGGATGGCTTTGCAGGCTGGCCGTGCTCGCCTAGACTGGTCGCCTGTTCAGTGCCATTGGGGCACGAATTCGGCTACTGAAGCGGGTCTGTCGCAAGGACGTTCGTCATGTTTGATTTCATCCAGTTCGATGCTGCCTTCTGGTCCTTCGTGGTGGCCATCACCTTGCTGACGGTCACGCCCGGGGTCGACACCCTGCTGGTGATTCGCAATACCTCGCGCGGCGGCCTGCGTGACGGCGTGCTGACCAGTCTCGCGATCTGTGCCGGTCTCTTCGTGCACGCGCTGGTGTCGTCGGCGGGCATCTCGCTGATCCTGTTGCAGTCGGCATGGGCATTCTCGGCTCTCAAGCTGGTCGGGGCGGGCTATCTGATCTGGTTGGGCATCAAGAGTCTCAAGAGTGCACGGCGCGCGCGCGGGCTGAATGTCGACGTCAGCGTGACACGTCAGCAGGTATCGTGCTGGCAGCCACTGCGCGAGGGCTTCCTGTCCAATGTGCTCAATCCCAAGACGGTGGTGTTCTACATGGCCTTTCTACCGCAGTTCATCGCGCCGACCGACCCGGCCGTACTCAAGTCATTGTGGCTGGCGGGTGTCCACTTCGTGATCGCCAATCTCTGGCAGATCAGCGTGGCGCTGATGGTCGGTGGTGCAGGGCGCTGGCTGGCAAGACCGCGGGTCGCCTGCTGGATGGAAGGCATCACCGGATCCGTCATGGTGCTGCTGGGGGCACGGCTGGCGCTAGGTCGCTAGGGATGAGCGGCCACTGCCAACATTGCAACGGAGCGCATGGGATGACGGTTCGTATCCTTGATGACACATGGATCCTGTGACATTGACTCTGGCGGCCTTTCTCAAGGTCGTCACGCACCTGGAGGTTCGGGATATCAGTGATGTCTACGATTCCCGCGTGCAGCAGGTACGGGTGCTTTACTACGGTTACACCATCGACTTCCGCCACCAGCTGTGGCGCATCGATGATGAGTCGGTCTGTGCACATCTGGAAAAGACCGGTACCGCCGTCGAGCAGCGCGAGTGCTCGCGCATGGCCAGCCGACTGTTCGTCGAGACCTGTCATGCCTTGCAGCGCCGGGGGCGGGCGGCGCATATCGACACCCGCACCATGTATTGCAAGGCCGCAGCGACCTTCAAGCCCCGGCGCGACCCCTATGCGGGCATGACGCCTGCAGAGCGCAAGGCACGCAAGGCGCTGGAAGCGGCGCATCGAGAAGCCGAGCAGGCCTGCAACCGCTACGTGCTGGATGCCCTGTCCTCGAATTCTCTGGAGGTCCTGCGCCTGCGGCAACGCTACTGCGACAAGAGCAATCGATTGGCAGCACGGCTCGAACAACAATGATGCCCGGGCCGGTGCTGACGCCTGCCCGAGCCAACGACAGCAGCGGTACAGTGCTGCATTCATGACATGAAGACCGGCCCATCAAGGCTGGCATTGGCAGGGAACGCAATCGGATGAGTCTTTCACATACCCTTCGTCGCCGTCTGGGCGGGTTGAGTGCCGTGGTGCTGGTGGTCGCCGGGATAGCGGCCTGGCTGTTCGCCGTCGATGAGGGACGCTGGGTCGGCCGCGTGACCACGCGCCCCGAAACGCTGAATCTCGAGTCGGTGGAGCAGGGCAATCTACCGGTCAATCAGTTCGTCTCGCTGCGCAATCACTGGGCGGTCTATCGCGAGCACACCGAGACTTTCCGCCTCGATGCCAACGCAGACGGTGGACGACGGATCGAGACGCTTTACTATCCTGTCATCTCTGACATGAATCCCTATCTGCTGGAATTGGCCGGGCTGTCACGCGCCTTCGGGGGCATCGATGGCATCCCCTCGGAAGAATGGCCGCGCATCGAGCGCATGGGCGTGCTGGTGCGAACCGACTCCGTGCAGAGCCTGGAAAACGTGCCGCCGCTGATCGAGTTCCCCGATGGCCTGTTCGGCACCGTCTTGCACGCCGAGACGGACCTGCCGGGCGATGAGCGTTCTCTTTTGGCCGAGCGCTGGCCCGACATCGATCTGTCGCGTGTGATCATCATCAATGCCGGCCACCGCCCCGGCAATGTCTGGGCGATGATCGTCTATGGCGTGCTGGGCACGCTTTGCTGGGCACTGGCCGCCTGGTTGATGGTGCGACTGATGCGTACACCGCGCGTCACGCGCTCCCAGCCTCTGGCCCATGCCGGCCACGCGGCATCGGAGCCGATGGTGTCGCAGGCAACCCCGGGCAGCGAGGCTGAGGGCGAGGGGGTATCTCAGTCCCATGACGACGCACCGCAGCCCCAGGGCGCGCCCGGCAAGCGTCAGGGCTGGCGTGGCAAGGGCGGCGACGAAGGACGACCCCTGAGCTATGCCGAGGCGCTGGGACGGTATACCCCTCAGCAGAAGCCGCCGTTCGGCAATGGTGTGGCTGCCTCGCGACCGAAAGAAGCCAAGGGCGAGAGCCAGTCCGGATCTTCGCCCGCCATCCGTCCACGTCGCGATGATTGACTGAACGAATGGCTGAACGAATGACTGAAAGAATGGCTGAAGGGCGCAATGAGCTCTGTCGTCATGGGCCCTGACGCCATGGGCCCTGATGCCTGGGAAACGAAAACGCCAGCCCCCTCGGGCTGGCGTTTTCGTTGCTGGATGCTACTGCTCGGCTCAGCGGCGATCCACCAGAGCGGTGGTATAGCGCTGGCTGACTTCGCGGTCGCTGACTACCTTGACGCCCTCGCTGGTGCCCTTGGCCAGGCTTTCGAAGATCACGCGGTAGGCCAGCACGGCCTTGACGTATTCACGGGTCTCCTTGAAGGGGATGCGCTCGACGAAGCGGTCGTATTCGCCCGGGGTGTCGGCGAGCCATCGATCGACACGCCCTGGCCCGGCGTTGTAGGCCGCGGCGGCAGCCAGGCGGTTGCCGGAGTAGCGGTCGAGCATCTCGCGGATATAGGTGCTGCCAAGACGGATATTGGTGACCGGATCCCCCAGCGCCGCGTTGCTGGGCGTGGGCAGGCCCAGGCCGCGACTGACCTGAGCGGCGGTGCCCGGCATCAGCTGCATCAGGCCGCGTGCGCCCACCGGCGAGGTGGCGGTGGGGTTGAAGGCGCTCTCGCGGCGCGCGAGTGCCATCAGCATCCACGGGTCGACGCCGGCATCGGCACCGAAGCGCTGGAAGTCCTGCTGCCAGGCCGGCGGGAAGCGCCAGGAAAGGCCATCCCACAGCTGACCACGGATGGTGGCGAAGACGGTCAGATCATACCACTGCTGCTGAAGCGCGTAGGCTGCCAGGCGGCGAGCCCCGGCGTCATCCGCCTGGGTGACGGCATTGAACCACTCGGAGCGAGCCAGACCGATCTCGTCGATGTTCATCAGCGCTCTGACGCGCTTGACGGCCGGCGTCGCGGCGACCTCGGCCAGTTCCGCATCGGAGAAGTCCTGGTCATCGCGATTGAGCGAGTAGGCCTGGCCGATACGGTCGGCGGCCAGGAAACCGTAGAAGTTGCGCTCGGTCGCGGCGCGCGTCCAGGCGACGCGTGCTTCCTGCGGGCGACCAAGGCTGTCATCGGCACGCCCCAGCCAATACTGGTAGCGGGCGTCGTTGCGGAAGCGGTCCGGCATCTTCAACACCCATTCACGCACCTGCGGCCAGTCGCCATCGCGCACCGCGTTGCGCATGCGCAGATCGAACAGCTCCTCGTCATCGAGGATGGTCAGGCGCTGATCGACCCAGCCGCGGTTGTTGGGGATGTCGCGCACCAGTGAATACCAGGCCAGGTCGCGCTCGACGGTGTGGCGCTGCTCATCACTCATCGGCATGTGCGGATTCACCTTGCGCCAGGCTTCCAGCGCGGCCTCGGTGTCGGCACGCACGAAACCATGCATGGCGGCGACGCTCAAGGCGGCGAAGGCATGGCCGCCGTGGCCGAGGTTGGTCGGCAGGCGCGTGATGGCGGCAAAGTTGCCTTCAAGTTGCTCGCGCGCCGCGATGGCCCGCTGCCAGCTGCTGGGCAGCTGGCGCTCGAGATAGCTGACCATGCCACCCTGGCCGGCAGCCCAGGCGAGCATGGCGCGCTCCCAGATGGCTTGATCATCAATCACGCCACGCTCGCGCAACGCCGAGAACAGCGGGTCACAGGCCGAGTCCTGCGAGCCGGACACATGCCAGAGCTTCAGGCCGCCTTGCGATGCGCTCGCGACATCATTGCCCAGCTGCGCCGTGTAGTAATAGCACTGGCGCTGCGCGCCGGCCGGCACGCCATCGCTGACTTCCAGCAGGGCATCATGACGGCCGGTACGCCCGTAGGCGGAGATCGCCTGGCCTCGCATCCACTCGGCCAACGGCGAGTCTGCATGACGCTCGATGAAGGACAGTACTTCCGCGGCGGTAGCGTACGGCAGGCGGGCCTTGAGCTGGTGGTACTCGATATAGCCTTCCAGCACGTGGCCATTGACGGCGACCTGCTGAATCTCGTCGAAACGCTTGGCGCGTGCATCATCGAAGGCGGCGCGGAAGCTTTGGTCACTGGGAGTGGCGGCCTGCAGGGGCAGGCTCAGTCCCAACAACAGGCCTAGGCCGGTGAGGTGCCGCAGCGCCGCGAAGCGGCGGCTGCCACGGGGTCGGAGAGTTTGCTTGCCTGATGTCACCTGGGACTCCTGCGACTGTCGGTAAAGGGGGCGTGGACTGGTTGCGACCTTGTGGTGGCGGTTCAGTGCCCCGATGTTGAACAAGTGCCCCGATATTGGCTATCAGGGGTTGCCGATTCAGTAACGATAGTGGCTATCGTGGCAGTGGTCGGCGCTGAATAACAGCACCATCTGATACTGATAGTGAATTATCCGAGAGTGATACCGCGGCTGTGCTGCCGCGAAGATGGAAAGCTCAGTAAACGAAATTTGTGCTACCCGTGAGGAGTCCACTATGGGCAAGGCATTATGGTTGACGCGATTGTTTGGCCGCCGACATGTGCTGGGCAAGGCAGGCGCCGCCTTGCGCACCATGGGGCCCTTGCTGCGCGACGTGGTGAGCGGTCGTTATCGCCCGGTACCGTGGAAGGCGCTGGGGTTGGCGGCCGGCGCCTTCATCTATCTGGTCTCGCCGTTGGATCTGATTCCGGATCTGCTGGTGGGGCTGGGGATTCTCGATGATCTGGTGATCGTGACCTGGTTGCTCGGCAAGCTCGATGATGCGCTGGCCGACTATCGCCTGTGGCGTGGCGAGATCCCCGATCCCTCCGACCCGCCGACCCCGTGAAGGCGTGCAGCGTGGAAATGCCATGCCTCTACCAGCCCTGACGCAGGCACTGGCCATTGGCCGCATGGCAGGGGCGCCGCGACCCTGCCATGCTCGTGACACGCTATCAAACACCAGTTTGAATTGACGTGCCGTCAGTGTTTGATCTGTTATCTATTACAGGGCAGTGCGCCGTTTCATCACAGGGCGATGCGCCGTTTCATCACAGTAAGCCGTGCCGTTGTGGCAACGCCCTGAAAACGCCATTCAAGGAAATCCTGCATGCTGATCTATGCCTGCCTGTTGTTTGCGGCACTGATGCTGGTGCTGACCAAGGTGCCGGTCGCCTGGGCACAACAGCAAACCGGACGCTACGACAACCACGACCCGCGCGCACAGCAACGTGAACTGACGGGCTTCGGGGCCCGCGCGCTCGCCGCGCACCAGAACACCATCGAAGCCTTCCCGATGTTTGCCGCCGGGGTGCTGGTCAGCGTGATCACCGCGCCGGGCGCGCCCATCGCGACCACGCTGGCGGTGATCTTCGTCCTGGTACGTCTGGGCTATTGGGGCTGCTATCTGGCCAATATTGCCCTGTTGCGCTCCCTGCTGTGGGGCGTCGGGTATCTGATCTCCCTCGCGTTAATGGCGATGCCGCTGTGGATGTGAAGCATGCAGTGCCGCAGAGCCTGCTGGGGCTGGCCGTCAATCCCGCTGACGTGCCGGCTGCGGGTGGCGTGTTGGATGACGCCAGCTGGGCGCGGGCGCTGACCGGATTCCTGAGCTTCATTCCGCATACGGCGCGCTTGAACGTCAGGGTCGAGGAGGTCGCCGCGCCGGCCATTCGTATGCAGCTGCCATGGCAGCCGGCCTTGATCGGCGATCCGCACCGCAGGCTGGTACATGGCGGTGTGCTGACCATGTTCGCCGATACGCTGTGCGGCAGTGCCGTACTCACGGGGTTGTCGGCACCGGAAGTCTGCCCGACGCTGGATCTGCGCCTCGATCACTACCGACCCGGCGTCGAGGGCCTGGCGTTGGTGGGCGAGGCGCGCGTGCTGAGGGTCACGGAGTCGATGGTGTTTACCGAGGCGCAGATCTGGCAGCAGCCGGGCAAGATCCTGTGTCGTGCGATCGGCAACTTCGTCAGGCTCGGTGAGCGCAATACGCCCAGCGGTTTTGCCGAGGCGCTGCTGGCGGCGGCCAACGCTCAGGCCCCCGCGAACCCCTCCATGGACGAGTCAGAACCGCAAGGGCAGGCAGCACAGTCAGCGGGCGAGAGGGCCGAGCCGCAAGCGCCGCGCGATGCCCAGGACCCGCGTGGTCTGCTCAGTGCGCGGCGTTTTGTCGAAGGACAGCGCACTCACGCCGATCTGGCGGCGCTGCTGGAGAGTCTGCCCTACGCGCAGGCGATCGGGCTTGGATTGTGTGCCATTGACGGGCAGCAGGCGGGCGTGGCCAGTGATGTCGAGCTGCGTCCTGAGCAGGCGCTGAGCTATTCCATGGCGGCGATGCCCGACAATGTCGGCAACCCGATGCTGCCTGCAGTGCATGGCGGTGTGCTGGCTGCGGCGATGGAAACCGCCGCCACGCTTGAGGTGCTCAGGCGGCATGGGCGCGGCGGCCGTGAAGCGCGCCTGCCCAAGCTGATCGATTTCTCCATCGACTATCTGGCCACGGCGCGCGGCGATCAGGTGACGCGCATCGACTGTGAAGTGATGCGTGAAGGTCGGCGCATGACCAATGTGCGCGTCAGCGCCTGGCAGAAATCCCGTGAGCAACCTGTCGCCAGCGCGCGCATGCACTTCGTGCTGGAGTCACTCGCCTCGCCGTGACGGGCAGTTGATGTCTGCTCCGCAGGCGTCACACTCGAAAGCGCCTCTCTGATGGCTACCCCTCCGTTGGCTTCCTTCGTTGTTACCCATCGTTGGCTCCCCTCGTTGCTGACCGGGAAGCCGCTAGGATGTTTTGTGCCATGCGTCAGGTGGGCCGGGCGCAATCATCTGTCGCTAGTGCCTTGAAATCCCTCACCCTTGCCCCATATCTGATCCACGAGTGCTCCCTTCGATCTGCCGCCCAAGAAAGGCAGGCGTCGGCGAGCCGGTTCCACTGTTGCGGGGGCGCTCTGGCCACCGCGAATCTTCTTTTCAGGCATCCACGACATAGAGGTCCTTTTCGATGACGACCGCCACTCACACCGAAACGCATGGCTTCCAGACAGAAGTGAAGCAGCTGCTTCACCTCATGATTCACTCGCTGTATTCCAACCGCGAGATCTTCCTGCGCGAGCTGGTCTCCAACGCGGCGGATGCCTGCGACAAGCTGCGTTACCAGGCGCTGGACAACGATGCCCTTTACGGCAATGACAGCGAGCTGCGCATCGAGATCGAGCACGATGCCGAGGCGAAGACCATCACTCTGCGTGACAACGGCATCGGCATGAGCCGTGAGGATGTGGTCGCCAACCTGGGCACCATCGCACGCTCCGGTACCGCCGAGTTCATGAAGAACCTGTCGGGTGACCAGCAGAAGGATTCGCGTCTTATCGGTCAGTTCGGGGTCGGCTTCTACTCCGGCTTCATCGTCGCCGACGAGATCACCGTGCGCACCCGTCGCGCCGACCTGGGCGCCGATCAGGGCGTCGAATGGAAGTCCCGTGGCGAAGGCGAGTTCAGCGTGGCGGACATCGAGCGCGCCGAGCGCGGTACCGAGATCGTGCTGCACCTCAAGGACGATGCCATCGAGTTCGCCGACGATTATCGCCTGCGCAACCTGGTCACCAAGTACTCCGACCATATCGAGCTGCCGGTGCGCATGAAGCGCGTCGAGAAGGACGAGGAAGGCAACGAGCAGGTCCATTGGGAAACCGCCAACTCCGCCACCGCGCTGTGGGTGCGTTCCAAGTCCGAGGTCAGCGACGAGGAGTACAAGAACTTCTACAAGCACGTCTCGCATGACTTCTCCGACCCGCTCAGCTGGAGCCACAACAAGGTCGAGGGCAAGCTCGAGTACACCAGCCTGCTGTTCGTGCCGGGCCGTGCGC
Source organism: Cobetia sp. MB87 (assembly GCF_011319755.1). Classification (NCBI taxonomy): domain Bacteria; kingdom Pseudomonadati; phylum Pseudomonadota; class Gammaproteobacteria; order Oceanospirillales; family Halomonadaceae; genus Cobetia; species Cobetia sp. MB87. The sequence goes on from NZ_VFBC01000007.1 coordinate 467,914, forward strand.
CGTTCGATCTCTACCAGCGTGATGCCGCGCGTGGCCTGAAGCTCTACGTGCAGCGCGTCTTCATCATGGACGACGCTGAGCAGTTCCTGCCGCTGTACCTGCGCTTCATCAAGGGCGTGCTGGACACCAACGATCTGTCGCTGAACGTCTCGCGTGAACTGCTGCAGCAGGACCCGCAGGTCGACAAGCTCAAGTCCGCGCTGACCAAGCGTGGCCTGGACATGCTCAAGAAGCTGGCCAAGGATCCCGAGCAGTACCAGACCTTCTGGAACCAGTTCGGCTCCGTGCTCAAGGAAGGTCCGGCGGAGGACTTCGCCAACCGCGAGAAGATCGCCGAGCTGCTGCGCTTCTCCACCACCGAGACCGACAGCGCGACTCAGGACCAGTCACTGGCCCAGTACGTCGAGCGCATGAAGGAAGGCCAGAGCAAGATCTACTATCTGGTCGCCGACAGCTTCAATGCCGCCAAGTCCAGCCCGCACCTCGAGATCTTCCGCAAGAAGGGCATCGAAGTCCTGCTGCTGACCGACCGCATCGACGAGTGGCTGATGAGCCACCTCACCGAGTTCGACGGCAAGTCCTTCGCGGATGTCGCCAAGGGTGACCTTGATCTCGGCGATGTCGAGAACGAAGAAGAGAAGAAGGCCCAGGAAGAGACCGCCAAGGCCAAGGAAGATCTGGTCAAGCGCGTCAAGGAAGCGCTGGCCGAGAACGTTCAGGAAGTGCGCATCACGCACCGCCTGACCGATTCCCCGGCCTGCGTGGTGCTGCCGGAGCACGAGATGGGCTACCAGATGCGCAAGATGATGGAAGCCGCTGGTCAGCCGCTGCCGGAAGTGAAGCCGATTCTCGAGCTGAATCCGGAGCACGCCCTCGTCACGCGTCTGGAAGGCGGTGAAGGCGATTACTTCACCGACCTGGCACACGTAATGCTCGATCAGGCCATCATCGCCGAAGGCGGTGCGCTGGAAGACCCGGCCGCTTACGTGCGCCGCCTGAACAGCATGCTCAGCGCCTGAGACGGCGGAACGATCGAGTCATCGGCTTGATCAAGCATGTTCGCAACGACGCCCTCGCAGCCTGTGCTGCGGGGGCGTCTTTCGTTGGGTGTGTCGTAAGCGGTAGCGTCCAGTGCGAGGTGCAGGGCAGGAAGGTCAGAAAGATCAGAAAGGCGGCAAGGTAGGAAGGGAGGGGGAAGCGCAGAAAGCGCAGGGAGCGCGGGGAGCACAGAGAGCGCGTTGCGTCAGAAGCGCGAAAAGGCAGGTATCGTCTGGCAGCCTGTCGGTGACGGACGACAGGGCTTGCCGTGTCTTTCCTCGCTTGGTCAGTCGCGCCATCTTCTCGCCCACGCGTTTTTAGGGTTTCATGCAGCCTCATGAGATACGCTGATGGTATCTCGCGTCCTGCTACTGCATCCCTCTCGATGAGCGCAGCACATGACTTACCTATCTTTCTCTGCGGATTGGCTGACTGGCGGGGTGCGTGGCCTGCCGCGCCTGTCGTCGTGGGCCCTTTCGCGGCGCTCAAGGCGGCTATTGTGGTGCCTGAGCCTTGTTCATCTGAGCCCTGCTCACCTGATCATCGTTGCCTTGCTGCCGGTGATGGGGCTGGGCTCCATGGCGCAGGCGGCACGGCTGGATGATGAGCTGCTGGCCCGTGACAGGACCCATCAGATGCCGGACCTGCGGCCCTATCCCGCGGGCAACAAGCGCAAGGTCGCATTCTTCGAGCTGATGATTCCGCTGGTGGTGGCCGAGAACCAGCGTATCGCCGAGCAGCGTGACTGGTTGCTGGCGATGCGCAAGCGCGCCGGTGATGGAGGGCGTGACTACAGCGAGCGCGAGCAGGAGCGCCTCAACGGCCTGTGTGACCAGGCCAATCTGCCCTGTGACGTCACGCGCGAGGACATCGGCGTCAGCTGGACGCGCCTGCTGCTGCGCATCGATACCCTGCCGCTGGACATGGTGCTGGTGCAGGCCATCGAGGAATCGGGCTGGGGGACATCGGGTCATGCCCGTGAGGCCAACAATCTGTTCGGCATGCGCTGTTTCTCGCGCGGCTGCGGTATCGGGCCGCCGGGGCGTGAATATCGGCGCTTCGAGAGCCTGGAGGCGGGCATCGCCGCCTATTTCGACAATCTCAACTCCCAGCGCAGCTATGCCGAGCTACGTGAGCTGCGCGGGCGTCTGCGCAACGCGGGCCAGCCGGTGCGTGCCGAAGACCTCATCCCGACGCTGAGTGCCTACTCGACGCGGGGCAACGCCTACTTCACCACGCTCTATGATCTGTTGCGCTGGAATCGTGGCCTGATGCGTACCGTGCGTGAGCGCCTCGCGGCCAATGGCGCCCTGTCCTAGGCATGATCGCGCAGCGAAGGTCTTGCCCCCCGCGCTGACAGGGGGGATCATGCCGCCATGCATCTGAGCAATGATCAACGGCGAATTCTCGCCCATCCCTTTCCCTCGCGCCTGCGCGATCGCACGCCGGCCAACAGCGCCGAGCACAGCGATTGCGTGGTGGTGCGTGCCTGTGCCGGCAGCGGCAAGACCGTGCTGATGGTCGAGCTGGCACGTACCTACGCCGACGAGACCCTCATCTATACCTCGCTCAACCCGGCGGTGGCCGGGCGGACTGCCAGTCAGCTGCCCGCCAATGTCCAGTCGCTGTCGCTGCATCAGCTGGCGCGCCAGGCCTTGATGGAGGAGTACGGCGACAAGCTCAAGCGCCAGCCCGACATCACACGCCGCCTGGCGCCGCAGAGTCTCAGCTGGCTGGGCAGTCTTTCCAGTCAGTCACGCAGCCTGATCGCCCAGGGCCTGAACACCTTCTTCGCCGAGAGTGACGCGGTGCCGATGCCTGAGCACCTGCCCGAAGGCGTGGCACAACGGCTGAGCGCCAATGAGCTGCGTCAGCTGGTCGAGAGCATGCGACTGGTGTGGGAGTGTCTGCTGGACCCCGCCGATCATCAGCAGAGCCTGTCGTTCAACGCCTTGCTCAAGCTGTGGTCGCAGCATGGCCAGTCGCTGGAGGCCGACCTGGTGATGCTGGATGAGGCGCAGGACGCCACGCCAGCGCTGCTGGCCATGTTGCGTCGCCAGCGCTGCGACCTGCTGCTGATCGGCGACCCGCATCAGAGCCTGTCGCGTCAGGTGGAAGGCTTGAGCTCGCTGGATTCGCCGCTGCTGGCCGATGCCACCGTCTATTCGCTGCCCGGCGCCTGGCGCTTCGGACCCGCATTGGCGGCGCTTGGCACGCGGCTGGCGGCCTGTTCGCCTACCGCCCGCGAGCAGGCCATAAGCGGCCTCGGCCCGGCGACCCGTCTGGCGCTGCCCGCGGTGCGTGAGGCATTGCTGCACTCCGGCAAGCGCCATGCGGTGATCAGTGCCGGCCCGGTGGCGGCGCTGGGAGAGGCGCTGTCACTGCATCAGCGCGGCATCGCGGTGGCCTGGCTGGACGGCATCGAGGGCTATCCGCTGGCGGGGCTGCTGGATCACTGGCGGCTCTGGCGCGCACATCAGATGGCCGAGCAGGGCGACAGCGCGAGTCAGCGCGAGTGGTGGCGACTGCTGCCTCCTTCCCTGACACGGCTCGGTCAGACCCCGGCGCAGGTGCTGGGGGCTCTGACGCGTCTCGATGATCATCAGGCGCGCAGCCTGCATGAGCTGGCCTCCTGGTATGCCCAGGCGCCACTCGATCAATGGATCGGTGAGCTGCGCAAGCACGATGGCGACCTGCAGGCCGCCATTGCCAGTGCTCACTCGCGGGGCCAGTCGCTCGAGCTGCCGACGGTCATGCTGGGGACGGTGTTCCGTGCCAAGGGTCTCGAATTTGATTGCGTGGTGCTGGCCGATGATCTGGCATTGCCAAGTGAGCGCCAGCAATTGCCCAATCAGGTGCTGGTCACCAATCTCAGCTACACCGCCGCCACGCGGGCACGCCAGCTGCTGGTGCTCAATGAACGCCTGAGCCACTGGTGGCAGGCGCAGGGCGAGAGTGAGCGCTTCCCTCTGCTCGAGGCACTGCCGCAGGCATGGCTGAGCGAGTCCACACATGGCGTCCAGGCGCCGCACCCGTGGTGGGGCAAGGCACGTCTGTCGGAGTTGGCGCTGACACCGCGCAAGCGCCTGCTGCTGCGTCGTCATGAGACGTCGCTCGAGGCCACGTCTGCCGCCGTGCCGCCCGAGGCTGGCACGCGCGATCACGCGCCAGCCTCGGGCGACCCTGCCAGTCATGCTCAGCACCTGGCTCATGATCAGCACCTGGCTCATGATCAGCACCTGGGCCATGCCCAGGGCTCCGACGATGCCCTGCAGGCGCTCAAGCGTCAGGCACGCACCGACACGACGGCGCGCAAGCTGTATGAAATGGCCAGCAAGCTGCCGCCCGGGCGTCCGTCCGGCGGCCTGCGCAGCCTGTTGACCCCGAGTGACGCCGCCGCGTCCACTTCTTCCCCCAGCGAGTCGCCGACCCCCGGCGGCCCGACGGAGCCTCTTGATGAGTGAGTTTGCCCCTACGCCCGCCGCGCACGTGCACGACCTGGCGGCGCTGCGCTTCAACAATCGTTATGCCCGCCTGCCGGAGCACTTCTTCACGCGTGTCGCCCCAGAGCCGCGACACGGTACGCGCCTTGCCGATGTGAGCCCTGACTGCGCCCGTCTGCTGGGGCTGGAGGCGGCCTTGACTGCTGATGCCTCCAGCGCAGAGGCGCTCGAGCAGCTGCGCCTCTTGATGGCCGGTGAGCAGTTGCTGCCGGGCATGGACGCACTGGCCCAGAAATACACTGGCCATCAGTTCGGTCATTACAATCCGCAGCTCGGCGACGGGCGAGGCATTCTGCTCGGTGAGCTTGAGACCGGCCACGGCAAGACCTTAGATCTGCATCTCAAGGGGGCCGGGCGTACGCCTTACTCGCGCTTCGGCGATGGTCAGGCGGTGGTGCGCTCCAGCGTGCGCGAGTATCTGGCCAGCGAGTACATGGCGGCGCTGGGCATTCCCACCAGCCGCGCGCTGGCACTGGCAGTGAATGCCGAGCGGGTTCAGCGCGAGACCGTCGAGCCTGGCGCTACCGTGTTGCGCGTCTGTGAGAGCCACCTGCGCTTCGGGCACTTCGAGTGGTTGGCCCACTCCGGCCGGCATGAAGACCTCAAGACACTGATCGATCACGCCCTGCGGGAGCATTTTTCAGAATGTCTGCCTGAGCGTCTGCCCGAGGAGCTGACTGAACGTCTTCCGGAAGGCGGCGCGCAGACAGCGGCGGACCAGCCGCTTGCAGACCAGCCCCTTGCAGATCAGGTGCGCGTGACCAGTGCGCTGGCCATGTTCGAGACAGTGATCACTCGCACCGCGAGACTGATCGCGGCCTGGCAGGCCTACGGCTTCGTGCATGCGGTGATGAACACCGACAACATGTCACTGCTGGGGCTGACCTTCGATTACGGGCCTTACGCCTTCCTCGACGGCTATGAAGAGAATCTGGTACCGAATCATACCGATCAGGCCGGGCGCTATGGTTTCGCCCAACAGCCGGGCATCGGGCTATGGAATCTGGAGCGTCTGGGGATCGCGCTGTCGCCGCTGATCGATGTCGAAGCGCTCTCCGCTGCGCTGGGCGCCTATGAGGGCGAGTTGCAGCGTGAATATGCGCGCCTGATGCGTGCGCGTCTCGGGTTGCCGGATGCGCGCGATGAGGACATGACGCTGGTGCAGCAGTGGCGAGAGCTGCTGGAGGCCGGCAAGGTCGACCACACCCATGCCTACCGTCTGCTCAGTCATTGGGATGTCACGCAGCCCGCGCCGGAAACGCTGGTCGTGCGTCTGGCGGGTGAGCGTGGGCCGCATGGCAACTCGGCCCGGGCGCGCGATGAAGCCTCGGCGTGGCTCAAGCGCTATCAGGCGCGCGTCATGGCCATCGGGCTTTCCGCCGAGGATGAGCGCCAGCGACGTCTGACCATGCTCGGTTGCAATCCGCTCTATGCGCCGCGCACGCATCTGCTGCTGGAGGTGATCGCACGGGTCGAGCAGGGTGATGACACGACACTCAAGGCCTTGCGTCAGCGTCTGACGGCGCCTTTCTTCCGCCCCGAGGAGGGCAGTCTTGAGGCGGCGCTGGCGCTGGGGCAGGCGCAGGGCGTCGCGGCCGAACTCGTCGATGACTGGACACGGCCACCGGCGGCGAATGCCGCGCCGATCTGCATGAGTTGCTCTTCCTGAGCCGCTCTAGCTGATCAACTTCTCCAGAGCGGCTTACATGGAGGGGCCTGAACTGCTGTGCTGACAGCGCAAGCCATGGACTAACATCCGCTTTGTGCAATGCGGGAATCACGCGCTGACACTCAAGTCATCGTCATGAAAATGGGATACTGCTGCGGCGGTATCCCATTTTTCATGGCAGGCACTGTCACAGCCATAAGCTCGAGATTATGCGATGCATAACACAAAGCTGAGCTATTCTTGGTGAGGTGCCTTTTGTAAACTCATTGAAAATCAGTGACTTGGTAGTGTCGCAAGGCGCCTGCCAGCATAAGGCAGCTGTTATGGCTGTCATAACGATAGCTTTATGCTTGATTTTATTGCTTTTTTTGCAATGCAGCGCTTGACCCTGATGCACCGTCAAGAAAAGACTGATGCTGGACACTCATCGTGTCGCGGGTGATGTCAGGCCTTCTGGCCATGCGTGAGTCACGGCTTGCGATTCAGGCAAGTCTCACCTGTGACAGGCAATAACGTCGCTGAAAGCGCCTCCGGCAGGCAGGATGGCGCGAATCAGCGCTCAACAGGAACGACGCCATGAACCTTTCAAGGCTGGCAGCCTCAGGCATGAACACGGACGTGAAACGAGGTGCGCGATGCTGAATATTCTAGTCGTGCGCGAGATGCGTGCACCGGACCTGGTGACACCCGACGAGGGCGTGAGCAGCACACTGGCGCGCGGGGAATGCCGCGTCGCGCTGGACCCGGTGACGGCCGGCAAGCTCGCGCGTCATCTGGACAGCAGCGTCAGTGACACCCGCGATGCCATCGTGCACGTGGAGAGCGGTGCCGGACGCCACGCGCACTTCGACGATGCGGCCTACGCCGCCCAGGCCGGGGTGGCGGTCGTCGCCGAGGCCGATATCACGGCGGCGCGTGCCGCGGCGGATCTCGTGCTGTGCGTGCGCACGCCCAGCGAGTCACAGATCAGCGAGTTCCGTGAGGGCGCGGTGGTGGTGGCATTGATGACGCCGTACCAGAACCCGCAGCTCATCACCAAGCTTGCCAGCCAGGGGCTGACCAGCCTGTGCATGGAATTCGTGCCGCGTATCTCGCGCGCCCAGAGCATGGACGCCCTGTCCTCGCAGGCGGGTGTCGCGGGCTATCACGCCGCGCTGCTCGCGGCCAATGAGTCCTCGGTGTTCTTCCCGATGCTGACGACTGCCGCCGGGACCGTGCGTCCGGCGCGTGTCGTGGTGGTCGGTGCCGGTGTCGCGGGGCTGCAGGCCATCGCCACCGCCAAGCGTCTCGGCGCGCAGGTGTGGGCCTATGACATCCGCGCCGCCGCGCGTGAGCAGGTCGAGTCGCTGGGCGCCAAGATGATCGATACCGGCGTCGATGCCTCCGGCGAGGGCGGCTACGCCCGCGAGCTGACCGATGACGAGCGCGCCCAGCAGGCCGAGGCGCTGGCACGTCACATGGGCGATGCGCATGTGGTGATCTCCACCGCCGCGATTCCGGGGCGTCCGTCACCGCGCATCATCAGCCGCGAGATGGTCGAGGGCATGAAGCCTGGCGCCGTGCTGGTCGATCTCGCCGCCGAAGGCGGTGGCAACTGTGAACTGACCGAGCCCGGCAAGCGTGTCGAGCACGCCGGTGTCACGGTACTCGGTCCGTTGGACATGGCCTCGAGCCTGGCGGTCAATGCCAGTGAGATGTACGCCAAGAACCTCTTCAACCTGCTGACCCCCTTCATGAAGGATGGCGAACTGACGCTGGACTTCGAGGATGCGGTGCTCGGCCCGATGCGTCTGACCGATGGCGGCCGCATCACCCACGATGACGTACGCGCTCGCGCGGAGGACGCCGCATGATCGAAGGACTTTCTGCCGTATACATCCTGATGCTGGCGGCCTTCGTCGGCTACGAGGTCATCTCGCGCGTGCCGGTGATTCTGCACACTCCGCTGATGTCCGGTTCCAACTTCATCCACGGCATCGTGCTGGTGGGCGCGATGATCGCCCTCGGTCAGGCCGAGACCGGCATGCAGCAGTTCATCGGCTTCATCGCCGTGCTGCTGGGGGCGGGCAACGCCGTCGGCGGCTATGTGGTCACCGAACGCATGCTGGAAATGTTCAAGACCAGTGATCGCAGCAAGGGCGCTGCCAATGGCATCAACGACAAGGAGGCTCGCTGATGAACTGGCTGGTCGAAACAGGGTATTTCGCGGCGGCGGTGGTCTTCATCCTCGGCCTCAAGCGCATGTCACATCCTTCCACGGCACGCAGCGGCATCCATTGGGCCGGTATCGCGATGGTCGTGGCCACGCTGCTGACCTTCCTGCATCCGCAGATTGATGGCCGTTATGGCCTGATGCTGCTGGCCATCGTGATCGGTGGCGGCATCGCCTGGTATTCCGGCAACAAGGTCGAGATGACCGACATGCCGCAGATGATCGCCATCTACAATGGCATGGGCGGCGGTGCGGCAGCGGCGATCGCCGCGGTCGAGCTGATGCGCATGAGCGACAACCCGGCGCTGATCGAGCAGCACGGCTCGCTGGCGCTGTGGCTGGGTGTACTCGGGGCGATGATCGGTGCGGTGGCCTTCTCTGGTTCCATCGTGGCCTGGGCCAAGCTGGATGGGCGCCTCAAGAAGACGTTCAACTTCCCGAGTCAGCAGTTGATCAACATGATCGTGCTGGGCCTGACGGTCTATCTGGGCATCGTGATCGCGGCGGTGGAGCCTTCAAGCTCGCTGGTGCTGGTGTTCTTCGCGCTCGCGTTGCTGTTCGGTGCGATGCTGGCACTGCCCATCGGTGGCGCCGACATGCCGGTGATCATCTCGCTGTTCAATGCGCTGACCGGCCTTGCGGTGGCGATGGAAGGCTTCGTGCTCGGCAATGCCGCGATGATCATCGCCGGTACTGTCGTCGGAGCGGCCGGTACGCTGCTGACCCAGCTGATGGCCAAGGCCATGAATCGCCCGATCCGCAACGTGCTGTTCAAGCAGTTCGGGGGCGCCTCCGGTGTCGAGCAGGGCGAGATCGAGGGCAGCATGAAGGCTTCCGATCCGATGGACGCCGCCGTGCAGCTGGCCTTCGCCGAGCGCGTCATCATCGTGCCGGGCTACGGCATGGCCGTGGCGCAGGCGCAGCACAAGGTCTGGGAGATGGTCGAGCTGCTGGGTGAGCGTGGCGTCGAAGTGCGCTTCGCGATCCACCCGGTCGCCGGTCGCATGCCGGGTCACATGAACGTGCTGCTGGCGGAAGCCGGCGTGCCCTACGACATGATCGCGGACCTGGATGAGATCAACAACGACTTCGAGACTACCGACGTGACGCTGGTCATCGGTGCCAATGACGTGGTCAATCCGGTCGCCAAGAATGACGCCTCAAGCCCGCTGTACGGCATGCCGATCCTCAATGCCGACCAGTCACGCAATGTACTGGTGATCAAGCGCGGTCAGGGCTCCGGCTTCTCCGGGGTCGAGAATCACCTCTTCTATCTTGACCACGCGCGCATGGTGTATGGCGATGGTCAGAAGGTGGTCGGCGACATGATCACGGCCCTCAAGACGCTGTGATCTGACGCCTCGGCGTGATGGGGCAAGTCTGCCGCCATCACGCCAGTGCTGAACAGACCGGCAATTTCTGCGCCTCAGGGGGCAGGAATTGCCGGTTTTTTTTGTATACATCGAGAGTTCATGCAGGTCGCTTGTTGATGCAGATCAATTGTAAAGACCGGTCGATGACTCATGTCGGTCGGTTGCGCGCGAGGCGCGCATGGCAGTCGCGTCACGCGGGCGCAGCCCCCTGCGTTGGCCACGAGGTCTGCGCGGACATCTCTCGTTCAGCATTCTCTGACAAACTATGAGTACAATGCCTGCCATTCACTGAGCACATCGTCATCCAAGGAGTCAGCATGTCTGCCACTACCCCTTCACCTCGTCGGGCCATTCGTGATCGCGAGGTAAGCGAAACGACCCCTCAGGCGGTGGGACTCAATGTCTGCGTGCTGGGTGGCGGCAGCTTCGGGACCGCGATCGCCTCGATTGCCGCCGACAACGGTGCCAGCGTCACCCAGTGGATGCGTGATGCCAGCCAGGCCGAGGAGGTCAACACCCGACACCGCAATTCCGGCTATCTGCCGGGCTTCGAGATCAATGCTTCGGTGCGTGCTACCACCGACATGGCCGATGCACTGGCCGAGGCCGAGCTGGTCTGCGTGGCGATTCCCTCCAAGGCCTTCCGCACGGTGGTCCGCCAGGCGCGCGCTCACCTGCGTGACGGGCAGATTCTGGTGGCTACCACCAAGGGCATCGAGAGCGAAGGCTTCACCCTGATGAGCGAGGTGCTGGAGCAGGAAACCGGCTTCACGCATATCGGCGTGCTGTCTGGCCCCAATCTGGCGGCCGAGATCGCCCAGCGGCAGCTGACGGCCACGGTGATCGCCTCCGACGACGCCTACACCCGCGCTCGCGTGCAGACGGCCTTCGGCTGCGACTATTTCCGTGTCTACGCCAGCAATGACCGCTACGGTGTCGAGCTGGGCGGGGCGCTGAAGAACATCTACGCCATTGCGGCCGGCATGGCCGCGGCCCTTGGCATGGGCGAGAACACCCGCGCCATGCTGATGACCCGCGCGCTGGCCGAGATGAGTCGCTTCGCCGTGGCCAAGGGCGCCAATCCGATGACCTTCCTCGGCCTTGCCGGCGTGGGCGATCTGATCGTGACCTGCTCCTCGCCGTTGTCACGCAACTATCGGGTCGGCTACGCGCTGGGAGAAGGGCGCACACTCGACCAGGCGGTCGAGGTGCTGGGGCAGGTCGCCGAGGGTGTCAACACCGTGCGATTGGTGCAGGATGAATCCGAACGGCTGGGCATTTACATGCCGCTGGTCAGTGGCATGGCCAAGGTGCTGTTCGAGAATGTCGATCCGCATCACATGGCCCGCGCGCTGATGGGCGGTGAGCAATCCAGCGATGTGGAATTCGTGCTGTCGCGTGAGTCGGTGCAGCAGGCGCGGCAGTTGGAACCCGACGGCTCCTGAGGACTCATAGCAGGTAGCGGGTGATGGAGCCTGTCTCGCCATCCCCTTGTCTGGCTCGTGCAACGCTCCGGTTGGCGAGTCCCTGGTCATCGGCCGCAGCGACAGAGCGAGTCATGAAGCGCTTGCGCTGCGGCAGTCATCTTTTCAGGAGAATGTCATGAGTGTACTGATCATGCGTCACGGTGAGGCCCAGGCCGGCACGCCGGACCCCAGCCGCGAATTGAGCGAACATGGCCGCGAAGAGGCGCGCCGCATCGGTTGCTGGTTGGCCCATCAGCTGCCCGCCGAGCGTCGTGCGCGTCTGACGCTGGTCGTCAGTCCGTTCACCCGCGCCCAGCAGACCGCTCAGGAAATCTCCTCGGCGCTGGAGCTGAGTGGTGAGCAGCAGACCACGCTCGAGATCATCACCCCGGACGACCCGCTGACGCCGGTGCTCGACTGGCTGCAGACCCATGTGCCGCCTACCTCTGAAGGGCGTGAGCCGCGCGACTGGTTGATCATCAGCCACAATCCGCTGGTCTCGAATCTGGCCAGCGCCCTGGTCGATGGCCCCGGCAGCACCCAGCTAGCCTTTGCCACCGCAAGCCTCGCCTGGCTGGACGCCGATGTCTGGGCTGCTGGCCTGGCGGATCTTCACCAGTTCGTGAGCCCGGCGGAACTGACCTAAGTCACGCACCGCTGTCATGCACCGCAACGAAACGCCCCCGCCAGTCTGCACTGGCGGGGGCGTTTCGTTGGGGCGTGTTTGCGTGGCGTGCCGTCTTCTGGCTCAGAGCGCTGCTGCTTGATCAGACCGCTGTTGCTAGACCAGGCCGCTCAGCTTGAGCACGAAGATGCCTGCCGTGATCGTGATGCCCGCCATCAGGGTGCTGATGGCGATGATATTGGCGGCCAGACGGTCATTGCCGCCCATCGCCCGCACCATCACGAAGCTAGCCGCCGCCGTCGGTGAGGCGAAGAACAGGAACAGCACCCCGAGTTCGGTGCCGCGAAAGCCCAGCAGCACGGCGACGGTGGTCGCCAGCAGCGGCACGCTGATCATCTTCATCAGGCTGGCACTGATGGCCAGCTTGCGGCCTTCACGCAGTGAGCGCATCGACAGAGTGCCGCCGATGCAGATCAACGCCAGCGGCAGCGTCATGCGCGCGAAGTAGTCGCCGGAGGTCTCCAGCCACTCGGGCAACTGCCAGCTGAAGGCCGCGAAGGGCAGGGCGGCCAGCACGCCGAGAATCAACGGGTTGGTGATGATGCCGCGCGCGATGCCACTCCAGCTGGTGCGGCCATCGCCGAGATAGCTCGACAGCACCACCACCGACAACATGTTGTAGGACAGGATGACGACGCCCATCAGGATGCCGCCCATAGAGAGGCCGAGATCGCCATAGAGATTGGCGGCCAGTGCCAGCCCGACGATGGCGCAGTTGCCACGAAACGAGCCCTGTACCACCTCGCCGCGCTCCGTTCTCGGCACGCGCAGGATCGCCCAACCCCACAGCAGCAGGAAGGTGCCCAGTGTCGCCAGCGCGAAGTAGGTCAGCATGCCCGGACGCAGGGCGTGATCCAGGTCCGCACGCACGATGGAGAGGAAGACCAGCGCCGGCATGGTGCCCTTGAACACCAGCGATGAGGCGGTGCCGATGAAGGTGTCATCGATCCAGCCGAGGCGTTTGAGGCCCAGGCCCAGAAATACCATCGCGAAGACCGGAACGGTGACGTTCAGGGTCGCGACGAACAGCGCCAGCATGTCGTTCATGAAGTAGTCTCGCTCATTTCCGCCCTTGTCCTGTGAGTGTTGCGGTCTGTCTGGTGAGGCTTCTGGTCAGCGCCTGATGTACGTCGCGCGACTGCGGCGGCCCGTTTCGAATTGCCGCGTTGGCCTGGCTCAGGCCAGCCAGAAGCCCGTGATCAAGGCCGCTGCCAGCAAGGTCCAGAACAGGCCGTTGCGCAGGCGGGTATCGCGGCGCGGCCTGGAAGACGGCGAGGAGGTAGCGGGCTGCTTGTCATGCTTGGGCATCGAGGGGTCCTGTCCAGCAAGGTGAAATGTTGGCTCAGCGAATGTGCGAATGAAGGCTCAACGTGTGAAGTCTCTGGCAGGCAGACCGCCGGCCAGCAAGGCGCTCTGGCAACAGCGCGTGCCTGTCATCCGCCCAGCATATCAGGCTTTCCTTAGACTTAGGGATAGTCGTTCAGCTCTGGGCTAGTGGTTCAGCTCTGGTATCAGGTTCTGCTGTGCGAATGCTGCCAACTAGGGGCGCGTGTGGGCGTGATGATCGAGAAGACAGGCACCGCGATACGCCTTGAGGGCCGGCAAAGGGCGGAATAGACGCCATAACCGCGCGAGTGGCGACTGCGCGCGCACTCCTGCTTGGCGAGCGCAGGCTGTCCGCTTACCCTGTGCGCTGCATTGTCATCTGTCACGGTTATCTGCCGGAGCCCCGATCATCTTCCGGCCTCATGATCACCTGCCGGAATCATCAGCCCCGGCAACGCATTGCCCCTATCAAGAAAAGTACAAGGAGCGGGTATCTTGCAGGACCCATACACGACCTCTGCGTCATCTTCTGCCGCGACGCCCTCTGCTGCGACTCGTTCTGTGGCAACCCGCTCTGCGGCAGCTCGTTCTGCGGCAGCTCCCGCGGGCGCGTCTGCCGAGCCGTCCTCCTCTCCAGCGTTGTTGGTCAGTCGTGGGCTCGGACGTCAATTCGGTGAGCAACAGGCAGTCACAGGACTGACCTTCACGGCCTCGCGTGGCGAGGTCATCGGTCTGCTGGGTCCCAATGGCGCCGGCAAGACCACCAGTCTGCGCATGCTGGCGGGCACGCTCGCTGCGACCCAGGGTCAGCTGGAGCTGGAAGGCGAAGCCTTCGATGGTCGCGCCAGTCAGCGCCAACTCAATCGTCTCAAGCGACGCATCGGCTATCTGCCGGAGGGCGCGCCCCTGTGGCCGCAGCTGACGGTGCGCGAGAGCCTCGAGTGCGTCGCGGGTCTGCATGGGTTATCGCGCAAGGTGCGTAATGATCGCCTTGCGGCATTGATGGATCGCCTGGATATCACGCCTTTCGCCAATCAATTGTGCGCTGTGTTATCCAAAGGCTATCGTCGTCGCGTGGCGCTGGCGATGGCGTTGACCCATGATCCGGACATCCTGCTGCTCGATGAGCCCACCGATGGGCTGGACCCGCTGCAGAAGGACAGCGTGCGCGCCTTCATACGCGAGCTGGGGCGCGAGCGACTGATCATCGTTTCCACCCATCTGCTGGAGGAAGTGCCTCGCATCTGTGATCGCGTGCTGGTCATGGCCAATGGCCAGCTGGGCTTCGATGACACGCCGGAGGCGCTGGCCGCGACCTCCGTCAGCGAAGGCATTCTGGGCGGCAGCCGTTCGCGCTATGGCGCGGGGTATGGGGCGAGTTCCAGCCTGCCGGTTTGGCGAGTGACGCTGAGCCGGGCCCTGAGCGAGCGCGAGCTGGCCAGTGTCTCGCGTCTGCCGGGCGTGGCGGCCATCACGCCCGTCAAGCCCGGCGATGCCATGGCGCGTGACAAGTCGCCGCTGGTGGTCTCGACCGGTGCCGTGCTGCGCCTGGCGGGGCGTCTCCACCAGGACCCGCGGCCCGCGCTGGCACGCTGGTGCAGCTACATGGAAATCCGCCTTGATGAATGCGTCCACGAACGGGGCGATATCGAGGTCGCGTTCCGCCAGCTGGTGACGCGCATGGCACAGCAGCCCTCGCCGCTGCCGATGCGCAAGCAGACACCGCGCGCAGATCAGGAGGTGTCGTCATGAGGGCCGTTCTCGCATTGGTCCGCCGTGACCTGCATCAGGCACTGACACAGGGCGCCAGCTGGTCGCTGCTGGTGGTGATGGCGGTGCTGGCCCCGCTGGGGGCCTTCGAGGTGGGCGATCTGCTGGCACGTGATCGCGCCGACCTGGGCTCGCTGTGGCAGGTGTTGCCCTGGCTGCTGGTGCTGTGGACGCCGCTGCTGGCCCTGCGCGGCTGGCCGGAAGAGCGTGCCAACGGCCTGCTCGAATGGCTGTCCGGCCTCGGGCTGGGGTCATGGCGCCTGGCCAGTGCACGCCTGATCAGTGCCAGCGTGCTGGGCTGGCTGGGACTTGCGATGACGGCGCCACTGGTGGTGCTGATCCATTGGCTCGGCACGCCGGATCTCGGCCTGATGCTCAGCGGCTATCTGGGCATGGCGCTGCTGGTGATGGCGCTGGCCAGTCTCGGTCAGGCGCTGGCGGTGCGCGCGCCTTCTGCGCTGTCGGCGTGGCTCGGGGCGCTGGTACTGGGCCTGGCGCTGATGCTGCCGGGCACACCCGCGGTGACGAGCCAGCTGGCTCAGCATCTGGCACCGCACTGGGTGCAGCTGCTCGATCTGATCAGCTTGCCGGCGCATCTGACGCCTTTCAGCGAAGGCCGACCGACCTGGCTCGATGCCAGCTACTTCCTGCTGCTGACCCTGGCCGGGCTGGTGCTGCAGGCGCGCGGCCTCAGTCAGGAGCGCCATGCGCGCAAGCAGGCGCCACAGTGGCTGGTCACGACGGCGCTGGCGGCTGTGGTCACCGCGCTATTGCTGGCCGGCGTGCGCCTGCCGCCGCTGCTGACGGCCGACGGCCACAACCCGCTTACTCGCGCACATGATCTGACCGCCTCGCGTCAGCACAGCCTGAGCACCGCCAGTCGTGCGGTGCTCGGTGGCCTCGAGGCACCGGTGACGCTGACCTTCGCCTACAGCGAACGCTTCGCCGCCGATCTGCCGCAGCTGCGTGAACTGGCGACACGGATCGAGACGCGTCTGGCCGCCTTCGCGCGTGAGCCGCAGATACGTCTCAAGCGTGTCGACCCTGCGCCGGACAGTGCCGACTTCGCGGATCTCGAAGCGCAGGGCCTGACCGCGCTGTCATTGCCGGGCGGCGAAGAGATGCTGTTCGGGTTGGTGGTGGATGGCCCCTACGCCGAACGCCGCGCCATCCCGCTGCTCAAGGCGGCGGATATCGGCGGGCTGGAAGCGCAGGTGACGCGCCAGATCCAGGAAGTCTCGCGCACCGAACCGCCGCGCCTGGGAGTCGTCTCGAGTTTGCCGGTGATGGGCCAGCCCAGCCTGGAGCAGGGCAGGGCGCTGGGCAGCTGGGGCCTGATGGAGCACCTCAATGCACGCCTGCGCATCGACTGGCTGTCGGCCGGTGATGATGCCGCGCGCCCGATCGCCGATCAGGATGCTTTGCTGGTGATCGCGCCGCGGCTGTTGCCGGTCAAGACGCTGGAGGCCATCACGACCTATCTCGAGCGTGGCGGCCGGGTGTTGATGCTGGTGGACCCGCTGCCCGAAATGCTCGATCAGCCGGCGCCGGCTTCCGAGGCGCTCACGAGGTTGCTGGCGCGCGCCGGGCTTGAATCACGCGCGGGTGAGGTAGTGGCGGACGCGCAGCTGGCCTTGCCGATCGGCTTGCTGGATGGCACGCGTGCCTTGAGTCCGACGCTGCTCGGGCTAAGCGCCGCGCAGCTGTCGGACGCCGCGCTCAACCTCAATGTCGAGCAACTGGTGATGTCCAGCGCTGGCTGGTTGGCGCCGCTGCCTGATGCAGCAGACGCATCATCGAAAGGCCCGGGAGCGCAAGACGCGCCGTTGCAGTGGCTGATTCGTGCCAGTGATGAGGCGCGCCTGATTCCGGCGGCGCGTGTCCACGCCAGCCGCATGGACCCGCGTCCGCTGTCGGGACTGGCAGGGGAAACAACGCCGGCGGGCGGGCTGGCCGTGCTGGCGCAATGGCCGACAGCGGGTGCCAAGGGTGGCCAGTTGCT
This sequence comes from Cobetia sp. MB87, assembly GCF_011319755.1. Taxonomy (NCBI): domain Bacteria; kingdom Pseudomonadati; phylum Pseudomonadota; class Gammaproteobacteria; order Oceanospirillales; family Halomonadaceae; genus Cobetia; species Cobetia sp. MB87. The sequence continues at coordinate 484,958 of NZ_VFBC01000007.1, forward strand.
GGTGGTCAGCGATGTCGACATGGCCAGTGACCGTCTGTGGCGGCGCACGGCGGCGGATGGCAGCGAACAGGCCCTCAATGCCAATGCGCGCTGGCTGGAAAATGCCGTGGACCTGCTGGCAGGCAGCCCCGAGCTGGTCGCCTTGCGCGCGCGTGCCCATCAGGTGCGCGAGCTGACGCGTCTGCATCAACTGGCCGATCGTCAGGCCGCCGAGGAGACACGGCTGCGCAATGACTGGCAGACGCGTCTGAGTGCGCTCGGTGCGACGCCGGTGTCTGGCAAGGCCGAAGCCGCCCAGCAAAGCGACGCCTTGGCGGCGATGCAGCATGACTTCGAGGAAGCGCTGTCACGTCAACAGCGTGAAGCGAATGCCGAGCGTGATGCCCTGCGCCGCGAGCTGCGCCTATGGACGCTGCTGGCCTTGCCGGTGGCGTTGAGCCTGCTCGGCGAGCTGATCTGCTGGCGTCGCTATCGTGCCAGCCGTCGCGCGGGCTATCAGTCGACAGGGCGTCTGTCGGGCCACGGTCAGCCCAGCGGAAAGCGCAGCGCAGAACGTAATGGACAGCGTAATGGACAGCGCAATGAACAGCACAGCGCTCGCTCTACCGGTGCCAAGCCTGCGCGGACGACGCCGAGCGATACTACCCAGTCGGGAGGTGATTGATGGGGCGCTTCAATCGGACGGGATGGGCACTGACGGCGCTGGTCTCCGTGGCCGCGGTGACGGCGCTTGCCGCTGGGCCGTCACTGCTGGAATCGCTGCGCTCAGGCCCCGTTACGGACGGGGCAGGCCCTGTGCAGTGGCCCAGAGAGGTGCTGATGAGCGAGTCGCTGATGAGTCAGGCGCTGACGAGCGAGGCCGCGGGTCAGTCAGGCGTCTTGCAGCCCTTGCCGCTGCTGTCGCAGGTGGCCGCCTCGGCGCAGCATATCGGCATTCGACGTGGCGCAGAGGCCAGCCAGGACTGGTTGAGTCTGGCGCGTGGGCCGGCAGGCGACTGGCAGATCACCTCATTGGCCGGCTGGCCTGCCCGCCAGGGCAAGGTGGAGGCGCTGGTGAGTCAGCTGGGCGAGGCACGATTGCGCACGCGCAAGCCGGCCACGGACAAGGCACTTGAAGCGCTGGGCTTCAGCGCGCAGTCACCGCTGCTGAGCGTGAAGGGCAATGGCGCTCAGGTGAGTCTGCAACTGGGCGCCAGGCCCGCGGCGGCAACACAGCTGAGCGGTGCGGGCAGTGTCGAGTTGGCGGGGCGTTACGTGCGGTGGGTGCCGTCGCCCTTGGACGTGAAAGGTTCCCCCGCCATGGCTGGTGTGAATGGCGTAAGTGGCGTAAGTGGCGCGAGTGGCGCGCCGGTCTGGGAGCTGTCACGCGATATCGGGTTGCCGGATTGGCGCGGCGGCATGGCGCCCAGCGAGGTGCTGGACGTCACCGAGCTACGCAGTGACGCTGCGGTGTACAAGCCGCTGAGTCGCATGGACATCTCGCTGGCGGCGTCTGCTCTTTCGGCTTCTGCCCGAGACGCGTCAGTACCGCAAGCGCCGCTGGTGCGAGGCCTGGCACCTGACAGCGACGCTGCCCATGAGATTCTCGCTGCGCTGTCGCCGCTGACCCAGAATGACCTGCGCCCCCGTGACTCCACGCCTGAAAGCGGCGATGAGAACGTCGTCGAGAGCGGCGCAGCCCCGCAGGGTGGCTGGCAGCCCGCCGTGACGCTGACCCTCAACTGGTCGCGCCCCTCGCTCTATTACCGTCAGCATGAGCAGCTCAAGGATCGCACCCAGCTGGTGTTGGCCATCGCGGCGGGCAGCAAGCCCTGGGCGCGGCTGACGCTCTCCGGCAAGGGATGGCCACCTGAACTGGTCGCACGCTTGAATGCCGTCGAGATTCAGGTCAATGGTGCGCTGCGCGATCATCTGCTGGCGCTGGGTGCGAGGGCGTTGCAAGACGAACCCGTTGAGCTCACCGCTGGCGCGATTCAGGCGGCGCTGGCGGTCAGTCGTGCATTGGCGTTGCCTGAAGCGGGAGCGGAAGTCGCCGAGCCGAGTACGGAAACAGGCGATGCGCTGGTGCCGAAGGGCATGGAAGGGGAGTGAGATGCAGCATGGGCCAAAGGGAGGAGTGGCGCCCATGGGGCGGGGCTGGCATGCTGTTGACTATATTTAAACAACCGTTTGTCTGGGCGCGTCAGGGACGGCGGCCCGTGGTAAGGAGACCTTGCGATGAATGCCACCTCACGGCAACCCCGGTCCGGGCAGGCCTTGTCCGAACGTGCCTTGTCCGAACAGGCCTTGTCCAAGCAGGGCGACGCTAACCCGGCGGGCCTGGATGCCGACACCGAGCGCCCGGTACTGGCCTTCGCGCATGCCAATGGCTTCACCGGTGCCTGCTACAAGAGCCTGTTGGCGCCGCTGGCCGAGCATTTCAATCTGCTGCCGGTGGACCGACTGGCGCACGACCCTGCCTACCCGGTCGGCAACAATCTGATCTCGCTGCGTGATGAGTGGCTGGCGTGTCTGGATACCGCGCTGGGGCCATTGCCCTCGGCGGTCGGCACCGGGCGCAAGGTGATCGGGGTCGGCCATTCACTGGGAGGCATCGTCAATTACATGGCGGCGCTGAAGCAGCCGGAACGCTTTCATTGCCTCGTGCTGCTCGACCCGCCGTTGATGCTGGGCCGCGATGCGCTGGGCATGAAGGTCGCCAAACGCTTCGGCTTCATTGATCGTGTCACGCCGGCAGGCCGCACCCGTGGGCGTCGCGCGCGCTGGGACTCCCGTCAGGCCATGCAGGATTACCTGCGCCGTCGCTCGCTGTTCGCCAACTTCACGCCAGAGGCGCTGGACGACTACGTCGACAACGCCACCCATCGTCACGCGGATGGCAGCCTGTCGTTGAGCTTCGATACCCGTCACGAGGTCGAGATCTTCCGCCACCTCAGCGATCACCTGTCAGGTTCGCCGGCGAAGCTGGCGGTGCCGGTCAGGATTCTGGCCGGCGCCCAGTCTGATCTGCTCACGCCGGCGCGTCAGGCACGCCTGCGCCGCGCCGGGCTGACGGTGGAGCATGTCCGGGGAGGACATATGTACCCCTTTGAATACCCACAGGAGACGCGTGCCGCGCTGCTGGCGGCCATCGCGGACCTCGCGCCGCCGAATGTACTGCCGCCAGGTCTGCTGGCCGGGAGGCAATCATGAGCACTGATCAAACCGTGCAGGACATTGCCGAGACGCCCGTGAGCGCCAACGTTACGCTGCGTGAGCGCCGCTTCCCACGACGCACGGGCGGAGAGCTGGCGGCCCTGGAGTGGGCGCCTGCCGAGCACGCGGAGCAGGCTCCGACGTGGCTGGCGCTGCATGGCTGGCTCGACAATGCCGCCAGTTTCAGTCGTTTGGCACCGCTGTTGTGTGAACGGCTGGGCATTCGTCTCATCGCCATCGACATGGTCGGTCACGGACGCTCGAGTCCGCTGGGTGAGCATGGGGATTATGCGGTGTGGGATTACTGTCACGATGTGATCGAGGCGCTGGAAGGCCTGTATGACGCGGGGCTGCCGCGCGCGCCGGTCACGGTGATGGCGCACTCGCTGGGGGCGGCGGTGGCGGGGCAGGTAGCTGCGGCGCTGCCGGAATATATCGCGCGACTGGTGCTGATCGATGGCATCGGCGCACTTGCTACGCCAGCCTCGGAGGTGGTCGATCAGCTGCGCCGCGGTTTGCTGGCACGCCACGCGCAGCCGGTCAGACGCGCCACCACGCGACGTGCCCATTATCGTCATGTCGAGGATGCCGTGGCGGCGCGGGTCGCGGGAGGCGTCACGCCGATCGATGCCGACACGGCGCGGCCGATCGTCGAGCGAAACCTCGAGGTGCTGGAGGACGGTGGCCTGCGGCTGAGAAGTGACCGCCGCCTGCTGCGGCCTTCATTGATGCGCTACACCCCGGAGCAGGTGCTGGCGTTATTGTCGGCGTTGACCCAACCGGTACTGCTGATCGAGGGCGAGCAGGGTATCCTGACCATAAGGCACGAGGCACAGCAGGCGCGCGATGCCGTGAAGAGGCTCGAGCGTCGTGTCTTGCCGGGTGGCCACCACCTGCATCTGGAGCCGTCCCATGTGGCGGCGGTTGCCGATGCCATCGTCGAGTGGATCAGCTCGCAATGAGCGATGCCTCGCGTGCCGCGTCCGTTCATCTTTCATCATCTGCAGCGGGAGACATGCCATGGCCAAGCGCAAGACCATCGCCCTGGCACTGGGGAGTGGCGGGGCCCGAGGTTATGCCCATATCGGCGTCATCGAGGAAGTGCTGGCGCGCGGTTATGACATTCGCGCCATTTCGGGCTGCTCGATGGGGGCATTGGTCGGGGGCATTCATGCCGCCGGCAAGCTGGATGCCTATCGTGACTGGGTCTGTGAGCTGGATTACTTCGATGTGCTGCGGCTGGTGGATGTCACCTGGAGCCCGATGGGCGCCATTCGCGCGCGCCGTATCATGGATGAGCTGGAAGCCTTGATCGGCGACACGCGCATCGAGGATCTGCCGATTCCGGTCACCACCGTTGCCACCGACCTGATCGCCCAGAAGGAGGTCTGGTTCCAGAGCGGCAACCTGCTCGAGGCGATTCGGGCCTCCATCGCGGTGCCTGGGGTGATCACGCCGGTGCAACGCGACCGCAAGGTGCTGGTGGATGGCGGCCTGATGAATCCCCTGCCGATCACGCCACTGGTCGCCGCCCACGTCGATCTGGTGCTGGCGGTCAATGCCACGGCGCATTCGCCGCGCAATCAGACGCTGGAGCAGATGCTGCCGCCGGCCGATGCCGCCGAGGAAGAGGCGCGTGAAGCCGCCCTGGAAGCGCGTGGCGGTGGTTTCAGTGACTGGCTGCGGGGAGTGCGTCGCGGTGCCGAGCGCATCTTCTCTGCCGAGAAGGAGCAGGCGCTGGAAGACCAGCAGGGCATAGCATTTGCCAGTCCGGTCGGCGGTGTCCCGCTGCCACCGGGCGATGCCTCGCGCCTGAAGTTCGAGGCACTGAAAAGCAGCGATGCCGAGCCGGCGCCGGGGGCAGAGGCGTTGGCAGAGCCGCAGGCAGGTGCCGGCGCTGTTGCCCAAGACAAGCAACAGCAGCCTGCGAACGAAGCCGAGCCTGGACTGGTCGATGAGAACGCGCCGGAGCTTGCCTGGGGCAAGCTGGACATGATGATGCGCTCCTTCGATATCACCCAGGCAACGCTGGCCAAGTACAAGATCGCCGGCTATCCGCCGGATATCCTGGTCGAGATTCCCAAGACGGTGTGTGGTGCCTACGAATTCCACCGCGCCGCGGGCTTGATCAAACTAGGCCGCCATCTGGCCGCCGAAGCGTTGGACCGCTACGAGAAGGGCAGCGACGGCTAGCCTGTCGTGAGTTGCCCTTCAATGAAAAAGCCCCCGCCAATCGGCGGGGGCTTTTCGTTGCAGTGCTCTTGCATACAGTGCTCTTGGATACGGAGCGCTTCGTTGCAGAGTGTGTGTCCGGAGCCTGAGCGAAATGTCGCCTCAGCCGTTGATCCACTTGTCGAAGATGGCGGCCTGCTCGCCGGTGCCCTGCATCTGGGTCAGCCACTGATCGACGTAGGCCTTCCAGATATTGTCGCCCAGCGGCAGCAGATAGCCCTTCTGGGAGAAGGTGAACGGCGCATCAGGATGCACGCTGCACAGCTCCGGATGACGGCTGGCCTGCAGCTGGGTCTCGATGGCGTCGGTGACCATCACATCGGCGCGGTCTTCGATGATGTTGTTGAAGATGGTGCGGTTGTCGTTGTGCGCGACGCGCGTGGCATCGCTCAGGAATTCATTGGCGAAGCGCTCGTTGGTGCCGCCCGGATTGACGGTGATGCGCACGCTGGGCTGATTGATCTGTGCGACGGTCTGGTACTTGTCGACGTCCTCGCAGCGCACGATGGGCGTCTTGCCGCCGGTCTGGTACGGCTGGCTGAAGTAGGCCTGAGCCTGACGGTCCAGCTTGACCGAGATGCCGGACATGGCGATGTCGCACTTGCCGGAGGTGAAGTCTTCCATCAGCGTCGGCCAGCTGGTCGGCACGGTCTGTACCGTGGCACCCAGGCTCCTGGCCAGTGAAGCGGCCATGTCGATGTCGATGCCTTCGAAGTCGCCATTGTCTTCACGGTGGCTGAAGGGCGCGTAGTCACCGGTGGTGCAGACCTTCAGCACCTGGCCTTGTTGCACGCGCGAAAGGGTGCTGTCGGACAGTGCATCGCTGGCGGCGGCCGGCATGGCGAAGGCCAGTGACAGGCCGGCGGCGGTCGCGCTGCCGAGAATGGCAGCACAAAGGGTGCGGCGTGAAGCTGTGCGCATTGGCTGTTCAGCGTTGGGTGTCATCAGGGTGTTCCCTTGTCGTTATGGTGGCAGGCTCGGCGTGAGGCCTGCCTCTGCTACTCATGAGCTCTGCTACTCGAGTGCTCTGCTATTCAAGTGCTCTGCTATTCAAGTGCTCGGCTATTCAAATGCTCGGTTATTCAAGCACTCAGTTATTCAAGTATTCGGCTATTCAGATGCTCGGATGGTCAATGTCTCGGCGGTGTGGCGACCGTAGGGTTCACTCAGTCGAGCAGCGGGTCACGGCCCTTGCTGCGCAGCAGGACATAGACCGCGCCGCTGCCGCCATCCAGCTCCAGTGACGAGGTGAAGGCCAGCACGTCAGGCCATTGGCGCAGCCAGGCATTGACGTGGCTCTTGATGATGGGGTGATCGGCCATGCCGGTCCATGCCTTGCCATGCACCACCAGTACGCAGCGTGAGCGACGCGCAATGGCATCGTCGATGAAGGACTCAAGCTCGATGCGGGCCTGCTCCAGCGTATAGCCGTGCAGGTCGAGACCCGCCTCCCAGGGAATCTCGCCGCGCTTGAGGCGCTGACGCTGACGGTAGGGGAGGTCCGGTACCGCGAAGTCAAGCAGCTGACTGGGCGTGACCGGCTCGACCTGACCATCGGTGGTACGTGATGGCGTGCCGAGCGAATCGGTGGAGGCTTCACTGGCGGCCGCGCGCCGCGCCGCCAGACGCGCCTGCTCTTCCTTGTCGACGGGCTTGCGGCCAGGGTCAGCGCGGTTGGTGGTGATCTTGCGTACGCCGGCCTGCTTGAGGGCGGCACGGAAGGTGTTGAAATCGTCGCCGGTATCCGAGCTGTCGTCGTGGTTGGGTGGCATGGCCGGGCTCCGCAGGCAATAAAATGGCAAGTCGCGCAGTATAGCGCGGCTGTCGGTGCTGTGAAGCACCACATCCTGCGCGGCGCCCATGGCGCGAGCAAGGGTCGCCGCCACGCCTCGTGAACGCTACAATGCCTGCGCGAGACGCCGCCGACCGCACACGATTGGTGGCGCTCGTTGTCCATCTGTCCGCTTACAGGAATCACCGTGTCCACTACTTCCGCGTCCGACCTGCGCCACCCTTCCAGCCTCAGTGAGCCGGATACCCGTCTCGTCGAGGAGCTGGTGACCCTGCGCGACCTGATCCGCTGGGCGACCAGCGAGTTCCACGCGCATCGCCTGCACTTCGCCCATGGCACCGATTCTGCCTGGGACGAAGCGGTGGCGCTGGTACTGGGTGCGCTGCATCTGCCGTGGGACACGGACCCCGCCGTGATCGACGCGCGTCTGCTGACCATGGAACGTGCGCGTATCGTGGCGCTGGTACGTGAGCGCATCACCACCCGCAAGCCGCTGCCGTACCTGCTCGGCGAGGCCTTCTTCACTGGCGTGCCCTTCGATGTCGATGAGCGCGTGCTGATTCCGCGCTCGCCGATCGCCGAGCTGATCGAGAGCGGCTTCTCGGCCTGGTTCCCGGAACTGCCGCCGACTCGCGTGCTGGACATGTGCACCGGTTCCGGCTGCATCGGCATCGCCACTGCGCTGGTGATGCCGACCGCCGAGGTCGATCTGGTCGATATCAGCAGCGAGGCGCTGGAAGTCGCGCGTCGCAACATCGAACGTCACGACGTGGCGGGGCGTGTCATCGCCGTGCAGTCGGACCTGTTCGCGGGCGTGGCCGGCAAGCGCTATGACCTGATCGTCTCCAATCCGCCCTACGTGGATACCTTCGATCTCTCCAACATGCCGCAGGAATTCGGCCACGAGCCAGCGCTGGCGCTGGGCGCCGGTGATGACGGCCTGGATATCGTGCGTCGTATCCTGCGCGAGGCGCGTGACTACCTGACCGACGACGGCGTCTTGATCGTCGAGGTCGGCAACTCCGAACGCCACCTGATGGAAGCCTTCCCGGAAGTGCCCTTCATGTGGCTGGAGTTCGAGCGCGGCGGCAATGGTGTCTTCGCCATCGATGCCCAGACGCTGGAAGTCTGCGCACCCGAATTCGCCTGAAGTCAGGCTGGGCTGGTGCTTTCGCTTCAACTCCAGACCTGAAAAGCTCATGACAACCATTATCAGAACGCCGTCGGCCATGACCGGCGGCATCGCCTGAGGACCCCTGAATGTCCGGAAATACCTTCGGCAAGCTGTTCACTGTCACCACCTTCGGCGAAAGCCACGGCCCGGCACTGGGCGCCATCATCGATGGTTGCCCGCCGGGTATCGAGATCAGCGAAGCGGATCTGCAGATCGATCTGGACCGCCGCCGTCCCGGCACCTCGCGCCACACTACCCAGCGTCGCGAGCCGGACCAGGTGCGCATTCTCTCGGGCGTGTTCGAGGGTCGTACCACCGGCACGGCCATCGGCCTGATGATCGAGAATACCGATCAGCGCTCCAAGGACTACGGCAAGATCAAGGACCAGTTCCGTCCTGCCCACGCCGACTACACCTATCACCACAAGTACGGTGAGCGTGACTACCGTGGTGGCGGCCGTAGCTCCGCCCGCGAGACCGCGATGCGTGTCGCCGCCGGTGCCATCGCCAAGAAGTATCTGGCGGGCCTGGGCGTGCAGGTGCGTGGCTACCTGTCCCAGCTCGGCCCCATCGAGCTTGAGGTCAAGGACTGGTCGCTGGTCGATACCAATCCGTTCTTCTGTGGCGATGCCGATCGCCTCGAGGAGCTGGAGCAGTACATGGACGCCCTGCGCAAGGAAGGCGATTCCGTGGGTGCCAAGGTCACCGTCGAGGCAACTGGCGTGCCGGTGGGGCTCGGTGAGCCGATCTTCGATCGTATCGATGCCGAACTCGCGCATGGCCTGATGAGCATCAATGCCGTCAAGGGCGTCGAGATCGGTGACGGTTTCGCCGTGGTCAGTCAGAAGGGCACCGAGCACCGTGACGAGATGACGCCGGAAGGTTTCCTCTCCAATCATGCCGGCGGCATTCTGGGCGGTATCACCAGCGGCCAGACCATCCGTGCCAGCATCGCGCTCAAGCCGACCTCCAGCCTGCGGCTGCCGGGTCGCAGCATCGACGTCAATGGCGAAGCGGTCGAAGTGATCACCACCGGCCGTCATGACCCGTGTGTCGGCATCCGTGCCACGCCGATCGCCGAGGCGATGGTCGCGCTGACGCTGATGGACCACCTGCTGCGCCATCGCGGCCAGAACGCCGACGTCAAGGTCGAGACCCCGGTGCTGCGCGAGGTGTAAGCCGCTTGTGGCGCGGCTGAACTTGTGACGCTGCCAGGCCGCTGAACTTGTAACGCTGCCAAGCCGCTGAATATTGAAAAGACACGCCCCAGCCATGGAGTGATGCCCTGCATCCTTCGTGGCTGGGGCGTCTTGCGTTGTGGACTGGCTTGCACAAAGTAAATAAGAAAAGGCGTAAGTAGCAGGCTGCCCCGTGTCTTTCTCGCTGCTAGACTCGAATGGCATGCATGCCAGCAGACTCGCGTACCACGCCGTGCGCGGGGAGACAACACAAGGAATCTGCCATGAAGATCAACGTCGAATTCGACCTCACGCCCCAGGAATTTCGTCAGGCGATGGGCCTGCCGGATGTGGAAGCCTTCCAGCAGGAATTGATGGAGCGTTTCCGTCGTCAGATGGAGGCGGGTGTTGAAGGTTACGACCCCATGAGTCTGCTCAAGCCACTGATGGCCCCGGGCGCAGGCACGCCGTTTGCCAAGTTCATGCCGCCGGGCATGGCCGAGGGGATGATGGGTGGCGCGTCTAGCGCTGGCAATGCCGGGCAGGGCGCAGCGGGCGACATGGGCGAGAGCATGGCCCAGGGCATGGCCGCCTTCAATCAGTATCAGAAGATGATGCTGGATACTCTACAGCAGTTCGGTCAGGGCGGTGCGGAAGGCAAGGAGTCTGACAAGACGGAGTCTGCCGCGCGCAGGAGTTCAGGGCGTAATAGTGATCACAGCGCGGATCAGAAGGCAGAGCAGAGCGCCAACAGGACGGAAGATGCGAAACCGGCCTCTGCGGCCAGTGCGCGCTCACGCGCCAAGCGCAGTTGATGACAGGCGCGATGAGAGTCATTGGCTGATATCGGTGTGAGGCATGCCCGGCCAATCCCGTGACAGAAAATGCCGTCTGACAGTTTTCTGTCATGGGATTGCAACCACCTGAGGAGCAGACTAGTCTTTGTGCAGTGCAGCATATTGCTGTGCTCCACAGGTGGCGCAGAGACTTCTGCGCGCTGTCCCGGTACGGAATCCATGGGAGGAACCGTCATGCAGCAGGATCAGATGTTCAACGCCTTTGCCGAGCAAGCCCGCAGCTTCTACCAGCCGATGCGCAAGCTCAACACTCTGATGCTCGACCATATGGGCAAGATTGCCGATTATCAGATGGACGCTGCCAAGCGTTACGCCGATACCGGTTTTGAGCGTGCGCGTGCCGCCACTGAAATCAAGGGTATGGAAGAGTTCAGCAAGTTCAGCAACCGCCAGCTGGAAGTGGCGACCGAACTGTCTCAGCAGATGATGGATGATTCCCTGAAGCTGGCCGAGATGGGCAACGAAATGCGTGCCCAGCTCGAACAGGCCTACTCTGACGCTGGCAAGGAAGCCACCGACAAGGCGTCCGCTGCCACAGAGAAAGCCGCTTCAGCAGCAGAGGACAAGGCATCCTCCGCTGCCAGCAACAAGCCGGCTGCCGCGACAAGCCGAGCCAAGCAGAACTGAGGTATACCCCGAAAAGGCTGGCGCTTGCGCCAGCCTTTTTTTTGCCGTTTTCAGGCATTGCCCCTGCCGTGCTGAAAGGCGCATGCTGGAGATGGGTACGCTGACGCACAGGCTGTTTTGCTCTCGCATTTGCCGCGCGCGAATCCGATGGAAAGCAGACCTGCAGGTGACAGGGTGTTGCAACTGACAGCGCACTGCAGCTGACAGTGCACTTCGCTTGCCTTGCCATGCTTGCCTGCAGCGCCCTGAAATCAGTCATGAACAGCCTTGCAAACAGCCGTGAACGGACTTCAACCCATCTTCTGAAACGGTCTTCAAAACAGTCTTCAAAACAAACAGTCTGGAAAGCAGTGCCCGTCGCCAGTGAAGGCGCCCGTCAACGAGAGACGGCATGGTATTGCTCAGTGGTCAGGAAGGATTCGATTCGATGAAATCGTGCCGCCGGCAGACGTTCGGCAGCCAAGCTTCGATAGCCAATGACGTGATGGTCAATGACAAGGAGGAAGGGCGATATGGACTCAGCCCAGCAGCAGGCGTTCTCGCAGACATTCTCTCAGGCCTTTACCAGTCTGTTTCCCGACGGTGCTGAAGGCACGGAGTGGGCCAGCGTGATGCAGCAGGCCAGTGCCCAGTATCAAGCCTTGATGAGTGACATGCTGGAGCGCCTATGGCCCAGCGCTGCCGCTTCCACCATCTATGACGAGATGGGGCGTTGCTTCCAGGCGGGGGCCGAGGCCCTGGCACGTGACCCGCAACTGTTGATGTCGACCCAGACTCGCCTATTTCAGGACCAGATGGCCCTGCTGCAGGGCACGTTGCGCGAGCTGAATGGCGAGAGTGTCGAGCCGGTGATCACGCCTGCGCGCTCGGATCGTCGCTTCCGCGACGAGGCCTGGCAGAGTGAACCCTATTACCACTTCCTCGTGCAGCAATACCTGCTGTTCTCGCGCGCCGTGGACGACATGCTGGCCGGCATTCAAGGCCTGCCGGAGAGTCAGAAGCGCAATCTCGAGTTCTACGCGCGCCAGTACGTCAGCGCCTTCTCGCCCTCCAACTTCGCGTCCACCAACCCGGAAGTGCAGCGCGTGACCCGCGAGACCGGCGGCCAGAACTTGCTCGATGGCCTGAAGCGTCTGCGTGATGACCTGGCCAACTCTGCCGAAGGCATCAATGTCGCGATGACCGACACCGAAGCCTTCCGTCTCGGCGACAACATCGCCGTGACGCCGGGTGACGTGGTCTTCGAGAACGAGCTGATCCAGTTGATCCAGTATCGTCCGGCGACCGAGAAGGCCTTCAGCACGCCGTTGCTGGTCGTGCCGCCGTGGATCAACAAGTACTACATTCTCGATCTGCGCCAGGACAATTCGATGATGCGCTGGCTGGTGGAGCAGGGGCATACCGTATTCCTGATTTCCTGGCGCAACCCGGGGCCCGAGCAGCGTGATCTCACCTGGGCCGATTACATGCAGATGGGGCCGCTTGCCGCGATGGATGCCATCGAGCAGGCCACCGGCGAGAAGCAGGTCAACATCCTGTCCTACTGCATCGGCGGCACGCTGACGGCCAGCACCATGGCCTATCTGGCGGCCGAGAAGCAGTCTGACCGCGTGCGCTCGGTCAGCTACATGGCGACGCTGCAGGACTTCTCCGATCCCGGTGAGATCGGTGTCTTCCTCAACGAGCCGGTGCTGCAGGGCCTGGAGAAGCAGATGGCACAGGATGGCTATCTGGATGGCCGCGTAATGGCGTTCTCCTTCAATCTGCTGCGCGAGAATGACCTGTTCTGGTCGTTCTACGTCTCCAACTATCTCAAGGGCGAAGCGCCGACCGCCTTCGACCTGCTGTACTGGAACACCGACGGCACCAATCTGCCGGCCGGTACCCATGCCTGGTATCTGCGTCACATGTATCTGGAGAACCGCCTGGTGCAGCCCGGCGGCATCGAGCTGGATGGCGTGCCGATCGATCTCTCGCAGATCGAGACGCCCAGCTACTGGGTCTCCGCGCGCGAGGACCACATCGCCAAGTGGCAGACCACCTATAACGGCACCCAGCTGCCCAAGGCCTCCATCAAGCGCTTCGTGCTCGGTGGCTCTGGTCATATCGCGGGTATCGTCAATCCGCCACACAAGAACAAGTATGGCTACGCCACCAATGACAGCCTGCCGGCGACACCGGATGAGTGGCTCGAGGGCACCGAGCAGCACGAAGGTTCCTGGTGGAATGACTGGCAGGCTTGGATGACCGGCAATGGCTTCGTGGAGCCGGAACCGGAAGTCTCTGCGCGTACGCCGGGTGAGGGCAAGCTCGACGTGATCGAAGCGGCGCCGGGGCGTTATGCTCGCCAGACCATCCCCGAAGTACTCGGGCAGGCCGTACCGGAAGAGATCACCAGCGTAGCGGATGCGCAGCTCAAGGCCGTGCGTGATGTGCAGCAGACGGTCGAGAAGAGCGTGAATGAAGCGCTCAAGCAGGTGACGCTGCCGCTGGAAGAGGCCATGACCGCGATGACCGAAGCCGTCACCGGCAAGGCCGCCAATGATGCCGGCGACACGACGGGCAACAGCTCATCCAGTGCCTCCAGGGCGCAAGGGGCGCGTACCAGGCCAGCCGCTTCCAAGGCGGCATCAGCGGCTACTGAGTCAGCAGCGCCGGCAAGCAAGCCCGCCGCGCGCAAACGTGCTGCACCCAAGAGCACGGCTTCCAAAAGCACTACTGCCAAGAGCACTGCAAAACCGAGCACGGCAAAATCGAGCACTGCGAGCACGGCTGCCAGCAGTACAGGTAGCTCAGCGGCGAAGACCACCACGGCGAGAAAGACCTCCACGCCGCGCAAGACGGCTGCCAACAAGACGACCGCGAGCAAGACAACTGCGGCCAAGACGACGGCGAGCAAGTCAGCCTCTGACAGCAAGCCGCCTGAATCCGGCACCTCGAACAGCAGCACTTCTTCCACGGTTTCGGGTTCCAGCGCGGCAGGCTCCAGCGCTACCAAGCCCGCGACGACGCGCAAGAGCACTGCTAGCAAGACTACGGCGAGCAAGAGCACCGCCAGCTCGACGGGAAGCGCGAGCACTGCCAAGACGGGTAGCAGCGCTGGGACTTCCAGTCAGAGCGCTTCAAGCTCCGGTGCTTCCACTACCACCGCCAAGAGCGACACCAGCAGCGAAGCACCCAAGCCGCGCCGTGGCCGTCCCTCCAACGCCAGCAAGGCCGCCGCCAAGGCAGCGGAAGAGGCGAAGAAGGATGATGCCAAGCCTACGACCAGCAAGACGGATGGCTCGTCGGGCAATGACAAGGACACTGGCAAGCCCTGATCAGCGGCGCCACCAGCAGGACGTTCTTCAGCAACGCCAGCCCTCAGGGCTGGCGTTGTGCTTTCGAGATTCGTCAGCGGTGTCTCGACGCCGCATCCCTTGCTCCTTCCAGCAGTTCGATCATCGCGCTGGCGGCGTTCGAGAGGGTGCGGTTGTTGTGATAGAGGTAGCCGAGCTGGCGTTCGATGGGGCGGTGGTCGATGGGCAGGATCTCGATCTCGTCGTCGATCATGCTTCCCGGCAGTACGCTCCAGCCCAGGCCGATGGCGACCATCATCTTGAGGGTCTCGAGGTAGTTGGTGGACATCGAGACTTCCACCGAGAGGCCATCACGGGCGAAGGTGTCGATGACGATGCCACGCGTGAAGGTCAGGTGGCCCGGCAGCACGGCGTCGTGCTGTGAGAGGGCGGCCAGCGGCAACGCTTTATGGCCAGCCAGCGGGTGGTCCCGTCCGCAGACGAAGCGCATCTCATCCAGCCACACCGGCACCACCGTCAGATTGGGATCGCGATGCGGTGCCAGGGTGACGACGGCCAGCTCCAGCTCCCCATCCAGTACGCCCTGATAGGCCTGTTCCGAATCCAGAAAGCGCATGTCCATGCGCACCTCGGGGTGGGCCATGGTGAAGGCCTTGAGCAGCGGTGGCAGCCGGTGCAGGCCCACATGATGGCTGGTGGCCATCGTCAGGCTGCCTTTTACCTCGCCGGACAGATTGCGCAGCGCGCGCCGGGTGTCATCGTGCATCACCAGGATGGCGCGGGCGCGGGGCAGCAGGATATTGCCGGCCTCCGTCAGTGAGACACGCCGTCCGATGCGATCGAACAGCCGTGCGCCATGCAGTTGCTCTAGCTGGGCGATGCGCTTGGAAACGGCCGGCTGGGTGAGGTGCAGCTGCTCGGCGGCAAGCGAGAAGGAGGCGGTTTCGGCGACGGCGACGAAGGCCTGCAGAGAGGGTGTGTCCATGTGGGGCAGCTATCCTGTCATGAGGGCGTTCAGAGAGGCATTCATAGGAGCGTCAAGCGGGGCGATCGATGCCGCCGCAGGCGGATGCACTCCTGCTCAAGACCTGATGAGCAATGGTATTCCTTTTGGGAATCCAAAGCATGAAAAACATGAATTGCTTTTATTCATTGTCGCCGAGTACTCTTGATGGCACAGGACGCGGCGGCGATGCTGGAGCCTGCAAGCAAGTGGTCACTATCCACGGGCTCGCACGACCGCCCCGCCATCAACACTGGACGACACACCCTCATCAAGGGGCCGCCACGAGCCCCGAGGCAGCAAGCGCGCTCTTACCGTAAGGCGCCACGAGGAGACACGACATGGCTAGCCAGACCCTTTATGACAAGTTGTGGGATCAGCACCTGGTCAAGCAACGCGAAGACGGTACTGCACTCATCTACATCGACCGTCACCTGCTGCACGAAGTCACGTCGCCGCAGGCATTCGAAGGGCTGCGTCTGGCCGGTCGCAAGCCGTGGCGTCTGGATGCCAACCTGGCAACGCCGGACCACAACGTGCCGACCTCTCTCAAGGAGCGCGCTGCCGGTATCGCGGGGATCGAGGACGAGACTTCACGCATCCAGGTGCAGACCCTTGACGACAACTGCAACAGCTTCAACATCGAGCAGTTCACCATCAATGATGCGCGTCAGGGCATCGTGCACGTGGTTGGGCCGGAGCAGGGCGCGACCTTGCCGGGCATGACCGTGGTGTGTGGCGATTCCCACACCGCGACCCACGGTGCCTTCGCGGCACTCGCTCACGGTATCGGCACCTCCGAGGTCGAGCACGTGCTCGCCACCCAGTGTCTGATCCAGCGCAAGATGAAGAACATGCTGGTGCGCGTCGATGGTCGTCTCGGCACTGGCGTCACCGCCAAGGATGTCGTGCTCGCCATCATCGGTGAGATCGGCACCGCCGGCGGTACCGGCTATGCCATCGAATTCGGCGGCTCCGCCATCCAGGACATCTCCATGGAAGGCCGCATGACCATCTGCAACATGGCCATCGAAGCCGGGGCACGGGTCGGTCTGGTCGGGGTCGATGACATCACCATCGATTACCTTCGCGACCGTCCCTATGCGCCGAACGCCCAGCAGTGGGAAGCGGCTGTCGCCGATTGGCGCAATCTGGTCTCCGATGCGGACGCCGAATTCGACAAGGTCGTCGTGCTCAAGGCCGAGGACATCGCCCCGCAGGTCACCTGGGGCACCAGCCCGGAGCAGGTCACCAGCGTCAATGGCGTGGTGCCGGACCCGGCAGCCGCCAACGATGACACCGAAGCGCGTGGCATCACCCGTGCGCTCGAGTACATGGGCCTCAGCGCTCAGCAGAAGATCACCGACATCAAGCTGGACCGCGTGTTCATCGGTTCCTGCACCAACTCACGTATCGAGGACTTGCGTGAAGCGGCGCGCGTGGCCGAAGGCCGTACGGTTGCCAAGAGCCTCAAGCAGGCGATGGTCGTGCCGGGCTCTGGCCTGGTGAAGGCACAGGCGGAAGCCGAAGGACTGCACGAGATCTTCCTCGCCGCGGGCTTTGAATGGCGCGAGCCGGGCTGCTCCATGTGTCTGGCGATGAATGCCGACAAGTTGGGCGCCGGCGAGCATTGCGCCTCGACTTCCAACCGCAACTTCGAAGGCCGTCAGGGCTTCGGTGGGCGTACGCACCTCGTCAGCCCGGCCATGGCCGCCGCTGCCGCGATTGCGGGTCACTTCGTTGATGTTCGTGACTTTGCCCCCATTCCTACTTCCGATACCCACGCAGCCTGAGGAGGCCCGACATGGAAAAGTTCATTCGCCAGCAGGGCCTCGTGGCACCGCTCGATCGCGCCAACGTCGATACCGACCTGATCATCCCGAAGCAGTTTCTTAAGTCGATCAAGCGTACCGGCTTCGGGCCGAACCTCTTCGATGAGCTGCGTTATCTCGATGAGGGCTATATCGGCCAGGACATCAGCAAGCGTCCGCTGAATCCGGACTTCGTGCTCAACCAGCCGCGTTATTCAGGCGCAAGCGTGCTGCTGGCACGTCGCAACTTCGGCTGTGGTTCCTCGCGGGAACACGCGCCCTGGGCACTGACCGACTTCGGTTTCCGCGTCGTCATCGCGCCGAGCTTCGCCGATATCTTCTACAACAACTCGTTCAAGAACGGCCTGTTGTTGATCACCCTCGACGAGGACACGGTGGACCGTCTGTTCAAGGAAGCCGAAGCGGTGGAAGGGTATCGTCTGGATATCGATCTCGAGGCACAGGCCGTCATCACGCCGTCCGGCGAGTCGATTCCCTTCGAGGTGGACAGCTTCCGCAAGCATTGCCTGATGGAAGGCCTGGATGACATCGGTCTGACCCTCAAGGATCAGGACGCCATCGACAGCTTCGAGAAACGCCACCGCACCGAGCGTCCGTGGCTGTTCCGCGATGGCAAGACGGCCTGATCTGTCCAGCATCGCGTCAGTCAGCACCGAAGTCGCAACACATTCGTCATGGCTCGCCGTCCAGAGTGGCAGCGAGCCCAGTCTCAGCACCGGCGGTGAACCGTCGGTCTTGCCGGAAGCTCTCCGGCCCAAGGAGTTCCAGATGAGCCGCAATATCCTGATTCTGCCCGGTGATGGCATTGGCCCGGAAATCACTGCCGAAGCCGTGAAGATCCTCGAAGCCGCCCGCAGCGAAGGTCTGGACATCACGCTGAGCGAAGGCAAGGTCGGTGGTGCAGGGTATGACGCGGCGGGCCATCCGCTGCCCGCGGAAACGCTGGACGCCGCCAAGGCGGCAGACGCCATCCTGCTCGGCGCGGTCGGTGGCCCGCAGTGGGACAAGCTCGAGGACATCTCGCTGCGTCCGGAGCGTGGCCTGCTGGGCCTGCGCAAGGAACTTGAACTGTTCGCCAACCTGCGTCCGGCGATCCTCTACCCGCAGCTGGCCGAGGCCTCCAGCCTCAAGCCGGAAGTGGTATCCGGTCTGGACATCATGATCGTGCGTGAGCTGACCGGTGGCATCTACTTCGGCCAGCCGCGTGGCATCGAGACGCGCGACGGCCAGCAGGTCGGCTACAACACCTACGTCTACTCCGAGTCCGAGATCGAGCGTATCGGCCGCACCGCCTTCGAGATGGCGCAGAAGCGCAACAAGAAGCTGTGCAGCGTCGACAAGGCCAACGTGCTGGAAGTCACCATGCTGTGGCGTGACGTGATGGAGCGTATCTCCGCCGACTACCCGGATGTCGAGCTGTCGCACATGTACGTCGACAACGCGGCCATGCAGCTGGTGCGCGCACCGAAGCAGTTCGATGTGGTCGTCACCGGCAACATGTTCGGCGACATCCTGTCGGATGAGGCCGCGATGTTGACCGGTTCCATTGGCATGCTGCCGTCCGCCTCGCTGAATGCCAGCGGCCAGGGCATGTATGAGCCGTGCCACGGCAGCGCGCCGGACATCGCGGGTCAGGGCATCGCCAACCCGCTGGCGACCATCCTGTCGGTGGCCATGATGCTGCGCTACTCCCTGAGTGAAGCGGCGTGGGCCGAGCGTATCGAGAAAGCAGTCGGTGTGGTGCTGGATGAAGGTCTGCGTACCGCGGACATCGCCTACGCCGGGACCCGCAAGGTCTCCACCTCCGAGATGGGCGATGCCGTGCTGGCCGCCTTCAAGGCGCAGGCGTAAGGCAATACCCGCGTGAACGTCGAAAGTGAGCGGCGTTCACGCGATGATCATGGGGGAGCCCGGCGTGCGTCGCCGGGTTCTCATGTCAGGACCTGCGGCTGGAGCGTTGGGCAAGGCTCGCCTCGTGTGAGTTGCCTGTGCTCGCTGCGGGTCATTCCTGTGTCGGGAGCGGTGGTGTCTTCCAGGCTCCTGGCCGTGCATGAACAAGGAGAACAAGCATGTTGAAAGTCGGATTTGTCGGTTGGCGTGGCATGGTCGGTTCCGTGCTGATGCAACGCATGCGTGATGACAACGATTTCGCCGGTATCGAGCCGGTATTCTTCTCCACCTCCCAGGTCGGCCAGGCCGGCCCGGATGTGGGCACGCCGGTGCCGGCGCTCAAGGATGCCAACGACATCAACGAGCTGAAGGCGCTGGACGTCATCGTCACCTGTCAGGGCGGCGACTACACCAAGCAGGTGTTCGGTCCGCTGCGTGAAGCCGGCTGGAAGGGCGACTGGATCGATGCGGCCTCCACCCTGCGCATGGACAAGGATGCCGTGCTGGTGCTGGACCCGGTCAACCGTCACGTGATCGATGAGAAGATCGGCGCCGGTGCCAACACCTTCGTCGGCGGCAACTGCACCGTCAGCCTGATGCTGATGGGCCTGGGCGGCCTGTTCGAGGCCGGCATGGTCGAGTGGATGACCTCCATGAGCTACCAGGCGGCGTCGGGCAGCGGTGCGCGTCATATGCGTGAGCTGCTGACCCAGATGGGCCAGCTCAATGGCAGCGTGGCCTCCGAGCTTGCCGATCCGGCCAGCGCGATCCTCGATATCGACCGCAAGGTGACCGCCACCATGCGCGGCGATGACTTCGCGACCCAGCAGTTCGGTGCGCCGCTGGCCGGCTCGCTGCTGCCGTGGATCGATTCCGCGATGGAGTCCGGTCAGACCCGCGAGGAGTGGAAGGCCGGTGTCGAGGCCAACAAGATTCTTGACAGCCAGGGCAACCCGATCATGATCGATGGTCTGTGCGTGCGTATCGGTGCGATGCGTTCCCACTCTCAGGCCTTCACCGTCAAGCTCAAGCAGGATGTGCCGCTGGACGAGATCGAAGACCGCCTGGCCAAGCACAACGACTGGGTCAAGGTCGTCGCCAACACCAAGGAAGACAGCCTCAAGCACCTGACGCCGGCCGCCGCTACCGGCACGCTGACCGTGCCGGTCGGCCGTCTGCGCAAGCTGGCGATGGGCGGCGAATACCTGTCCGCCTTCAGTGTCGGTGATCAGCTGCTGTGGGGGGCCGCGGAGCCGCTCAAGCGCATGCTGACCATCCTGCGTGAACATCGCGCGGCCTGATCGCGGCCTGATCGTAATGTGTAGCGGGAGGATGTCGGGTTCGTAGCGAGCCTGACCCGAAAGCGCCCTCGGCTCTCTGGAGTCGAGGGCGCTTCTCTTTTGCACGTTACGACTTGGAAGGTCGGTGATTTCAGGTAAGAGGTAAGTCACGGACGTCACGCTGAGTACCAGATATCTCAGTCTTTCCTGCGCATTTTTTGCGATTTTGACTGGCGCTTTTGATGCATGATGGCAGAGAGGTGTTTTTTACGGGTATCGTAAAGGGGGTTATCGCCGAGCTGGTCACTCGCGATATGACACCTCTGCGGCCTTTATCGATCGTGGGCCGTCACTCTATCGTTGAAACTTTTTCCACTTTGCCAATGGCTTCCCGCACTCTTGGGACGGACTCTCTGGTATCTTGTGTAAGTATACGTAACATAATGCGCAGGCCGGGCAATGATTCGGCCGCATACGAAGGGACACTCAATGGGACGCAAGCTTCCTCTCGCACTGGCGGTGTCGTTCGCCGTCTACAGTGCTCAGGCCTTGGCAGTCGGCATGGAATCGCCGCGGTTGCGCTCGAATCTGAATCAGCCACTGGACGCGCGCATCGGCCTCACGGATACCTCGGGCCTCGATGCCAGCCTCATCAAGGCCGGCGTTGCCGATTCTGCCGCCTTTACGCGAGCGGGCGTCGATCGCAGTTATGTGAGCGATGACATCAAGGTTGCCGTCAAGCAGCAGGGTGGGCGCTACTACCTTCAGCTGTCCACCAATGGCGCGGTACGTGAGCCCTATGTGGACCTGCTGCTGGATGTCGAATGGCCCAATGGCAAGCTGCAGCGTCAGGTGACCCTGTTGTTCGATCCGGCGGGGTATTCGAGTCAGCCGTCATTGGTGACACCTGTCGGCGCGCGCTCGCGCCCGCTGGCCACCAATGATTCCTCGCCGACGCGTTCCGTGGTGTTCCGAGACAATGCCCAGCCCAGCCAGGCTGCCTCGCGCAGTGCGTCATCCAGCACGCCGCCGTCCAGCATCAAGGTGCGCAACGGTGATTCGCTGTGGACGATCGCGCGTCGCGTGCGTCCGGATGCCAGTGTCAGCATCCGTCAGGCCATGCTGGCGATCCAGGAAGCCAACCCCAGCGCCTTCCCGGGCGGCAACATCAACAAGCTGCGTGCGGGAGTGGTGCTGAGCGTGCCGGACCGCAGCACCATGTTGGGACGTTCGCGTACCGAGGCCGACAAGGAAGTGCGTCAGCAGTATCAGCAGTGGGTCGCGGGCGCGCAGGGCAAGACCGTGCCGGCTCCGGCCAGCAAGAAAACCGCTGCGGCCAGCACATCGAACGAGCCCTCCGCCAGTGCTGCGCCTGCGGCCACGGCCGCACCGAGCGGGCCCGCCAGCGCGGGTGCCGACGGCAAGCCGCGTCTGACGCTGCTGGATGAAGACGGCAGCAAGCCCAAGGCGGCGGCAGCCAGTGGTCAGATCTCGGCGGGTAGCCAGCAGGCGATCGATGAACTGTCCGATCGCCTCGAGTCGCTGGAAGATCAGCTGCTGACCAATCAGCAACGCCTCGATCAGCTGGAGCAGGAGCGGGATGACCTGCGCAGCGAAGTGGCCTCCCTGCGCAACGAAGTCGGCGAGCTGCGAGCGTCGCTGGCAGAGCGTACCGAGCAGCTCGAGACGGCCAAGGTGCTGCTCGCCAAACAGAATCGTCTGCTCGTCAACAGCGGCATCTCGCCGTTGGCGTTGCCGGAAAGCCTGATCGCCGCCGGGGTGGACCTCGGTCAGCCGCGCGACGGCGAGGGCAACCTGGTGTTGCCCAAGCAGCCGTGGCCCCAGGCGACCTGGCAGTGGGTGCAGGACAACCTGGCCATCGTCGGCGGGGCTGCCGGGGCATTGCTGCTTCTGTTGCTGCTGTTGCTGCGTCGCCGCTCCGGTTCCGGTGGCGATGAGAACATGAGCTTTGCCGATGCGGTCCGCGGCAATGAAGAGCCCGACCGGGATAAGCCACGCGTCTTCCCGGATACCTTTGCAGCCTCGACTGCCGCAGCTGCCGCGGGTCACAAGTCATCTGCGTCTGAAGATGCCAATGTGGCGGCGCGCCGGGGGTCCGGCAGTCTCGAGCCGCTCTCCCAGCCGGAAGCGGCTGCGATCAGTGAGGCGGACATCTTCATCGCCTACGGCCGCTTTGATCAGGCCCAGGCCCTGCTGGAGGCCGGTCTGGTGGAGGACCCCGCACGCCAGGACCTGCGTCTCAAGCTGATGGGAGTCCATGGCGAGCTTGGCAATGCCGAAGCCCTGCATCATGAAGGCGAGCAGGTGCTGGCAGCCGGCAATGAGGAAGAGCGTTTCGAGGCTCAGGCGCTGCTGGATCGTTATAGCGTCTCAAGCAGTGCCCTGCGTGCTGTCGCCGGCGGTGGCGCGAGTCAGGTAGGGCGCAAGGTTTCCTATCTGTCGGGAGTGGCAAGCCAGCAGACGGCAGCGCCTCGCGCTCCGCTTGAAGGCCGCGACAGGACAGATGATTCGGCTCACGGCATGGCTGATGCGTCTGCCAGGGGGACTGATGCCTCCCTTGATGCCCCGGAAGATACCGGCGCGCTGTCTGACAGCGAACCGCATGCCGGTGACAGCGTAAGCGAACCGCTGGTCGAGCACGCTCCCGATCAAGGCGTCGCGTTCGAATCGGGTCTCAAGGGCGAGGACCTCGAGAAGACACCCGTGCGTGAGAGCCTCTTCAACAGCGACAACGTGATCGATTACCAGGCGCCGGAATTGACGCTGGGCGATGCTGGTCACGCTGATGGCGAGAAGAGCACTGATAGCGTGACATCCAAGGCCGCGGATAGCGCGCTCAAGGGCGAGTCCGTCGAGTTCACCTCGCTGCGTGAAGAGCTGTATGACAGTGCCGCGATCGAGAGCGGTGTCGCGAGTGAGAAGAAAGGCGCCGCAAGTGAGAGCAACGCAGCGAGCCAGAAGCCCTATGAGGCGTCCAGCAAGCCGTCAGCCGCAGTCGATGGCATGGACGAGTTGCCATCACTGGATAGCATGACGCTGGAAGAGGTGGACGTGCCGCGGCGTGATATCTCGGAATTCGAGGTCGAGGAAGTGGCGTTCGAGTCTGGGGATCAGGATAATGCCTATCCCTCTGTCGAGTCGGCAGGGTTTGGGGCTGGCGCCCAGGATACCAAGGCCTTCCAACAGCTCGAGGAAGCCCGTCAGTTGTTGGTGGATGGCGATGATGATCAGGCGGCAGCGCTGCTTGAGCCGCTCGCTACCGCTAGTGATGACATGGTCCGTGAAGAGGCGCTGGCGTTGATGGAGCGCTTTGGTCTGACCTGATGCCCTTTTTTACACCGTTGGATGATAACGAGAAACGCCCGGGGCGCATTGCTCTGGGCGTTGAATATGATGGCACCCGCTATTGTGGCTGGCAGCGTCTGAGCCACGCCCCCTCCGTGCAGGAAGCGCTCGAGAAGGCCTTGTCCAAGGTCGCCTCCACGCCGATTACCGTGCATTGCAGTGGCCGCACCGATTCCGGTGTGCATGCCGTGCGTCAGGTCGTGCATTTCGACACCCCCGTGGGCCGCAGTCGCAAGGCCTGGCGCATGGGCGGTAACGTCAACCTCCCCCCCGATATCGGGATTCATTGGGCCGTGCCGGTGCCCGATGATTTCCATGCGCGTTTCAGCGCCATCGCCCGTCGCTATCGCTACATGATCATCAACCAGCCGTTTCGGCCGGTGATGGAGCGCAACAATGTCACCTGGTGTCGCGAGCCGCTCAACGTCGCCGACATGCAGGCCGCGGCGGCGCACCTGGTGGGAGAGCTGGATTTCTCGGCGTTCCGCGCGGCAGGCTGTCAGTCGCGTTCGCCGCGCCGCCACGTGCACTTCATCGAAGTCAGTCGCCATGGCCATATGGTCATGATCGATATCCAGGCCAACGCCTTCCTGCATCATATGGTGCGCAATATCGCGGGCACCCTGATGGCCATCGGGCGTGGTGAGAAGCCTGTCAAGTGGGTCGTCGAGCTGATGCGCGGGGGAGACCGCACACGCTCGAGCGCGACGGCAGCGGCGACAGGGCTTCACTTCGTCGATGTCATCTATCCGCCGCGCTATGCGCTACCCAAGGAACCCCTGGGGCCTGGTCTGGTCGCACATCTTGGCGAGTGGACGGGCGAGCGTCCGTTGCCAGACTGCCCGATGGTGCGCTCACGCATGGCACGTGCCGAGGCCGAGGGTGCCGAAGAGGCGCGCGCGGCGGGCAAGCTCAGTGAGCAGGAAGCCATCCGGCTGGGCAACGTGGCCCGTGAAGCCGAGCGCCTCAGTCGCGAGCATGAACAAGCGATTCCTGCGGCAGGCGTCCCTGCGCCAGGCGATCCTGCGGCAGGCGGCCCTGCGGTAGGCGGCCCTGCGGCAGGCGCCGAGGATGACACGCTGACGGCTGCCACCCAGAATGAATCCTCACGTTGAACGGAGTGATCCCATGACCGAGATGAGCGCTCGTGCGAGCCAGCGTACCCGGATCAAGATCTGTGGCTTGACGCGTGAGCAGGATATCCGCGACGCCGTGGCGGCAGGTGCCGATGCGCTGGGCTTCGTGCTGTGGCCGGGCAGCAAGCGTGCGGTCGATGTGGCGCGATTGGCCGAGCTTGCCGCGTGCGTGCCGGCCTTCGTGACACGGGTCGGCCTGTTCGTGGATGCCAGCGCCGAAGAGATTGCCGCAGCGGCGCCACATCTCGATCTGCTCCAGTTGCATGGCAATGAGACGCCGGAACAGTGCCGGGCGGCAGGGCGGCCCTATATCAAGGCGTTGCGAATGCGTGACGGGATCGATCTCGCCGCAGAGGCGGCGCGCTACCACGACGCGCGTGGCTTGCTGCTGGATGCCTATCGCCCTGGCGTGCCCGGTGGCACCGGCGAGACCTTCGACTGGTCGCGCATCCCGGCTGATCTGTCGCTGCCGGTCATTCTCGCCGGTGGTCTCGAGTCAGGCAATGTCGCCGCGGCGGTGACGCAGGTCGCCCCTTACGCGGTCGATGTCTCCGGCGGTGTGGAAGCCGCGCCTGGCGAGAAGAGCGCCGAGCGCATGCAGGCATTCTGTCAGGCAGTCCGCCATCGGCGCTGATTTGCCGGCAAGCGTTGCGACCCTTGCGCTGCTTTCGTCATCAGCCGCGAGGGCCGCAACGCTCAATTGGCATCTCGCACTACCCGCAAGGGGGGCGAAGCCGCTACAATGACCCCCAGAATTCGGAAAAGTGGCCGTACGACCAATGGGTTGCACGGTCTTTTCCATTGGCACTGCCCTGTGATGGTAGCTGCCCGCCATATTGCCGGGGCGTGAGCGCCCTGGAATATGTGCCAACTCGCATGGCCGCCGACAGTCGTCGAGCGGTGCCCAGAACAGCAGCAAAACGGAAGCCTCCCCACCATGAGCTGGCTTGACAAGATTGTGCCGTCAATGAGCCGTATCCAACGCAAGGATCGGCGTACCTCCATTCCTGACGGCCTGTGGCGTAAATGCCCCAAGTGCGAAGCAGTCCTGTACCTTCCGGAGCTGACCAAGCACGACAACGTCTGCCCGAAGTGTGACCATCACCTGCGTCTCACTGCGCGTGCACGTCTGTCCTGGTTCCTCGACAGTGAAGGCCGCGAGGAAATCGCGGCGGATCTCGAGCCGGTCGATCGCCTCAAGTTCCGCGACTCCAAGAAGTACAAGGATCGCCTGAGCGCTGCCCAGAAGCAGACCTCAGAGAAGGATGCGCTGGTCGCCATGCGCGGTGCTCTCTCCGGTCAGCCGGTCGTGGCCGTGGCCTTCGAGTTCAGCTTCATGGGCGGCTCCATGGGCGCCATCGTCGGTGAGAAGTTCGTGCGTGCAGCAGAACTTGCGCTGGCCGAGAACATCCCGCTGGTCTGCTTCGCCGCCTCCGGTGGTGCTCGCATGCAGGAAGCCTTGTTCTCCCTGATGCAGATGGCCAAGACCTCCGCGGCGCTTGAAAAGCTCAAGCAGGCTGGCGTGCCGTACATCAGTGTGCTGACTGACCCGGTCTTCGGTGGCGTCTCCGCGTCGCTGGCGATGCTGGGTGACCTGAATGTCGCCGAGCCGAACGCCCTGATCGGCTTTGCCGGTCCGCGTGTCATCGAGCAGACCGTGCGTGAGAAACTGCCCGAAGGCTTCCAGCGCTCCGAGTTCCTGCTCGAGCATGGCGCCGTCGACATGATCATCCACCGCCGCGAGATGCGTGAGCGCCTGTCCAGCATCCTGCTCAAGCTGCAGGGCATGCCGGTCAGCGCCGCCAACCTGCCGGTCGCGGATGCGGTCGTCGAGGAAGAATCCGTCGAGGCGGATGCGACTGTCGAAGCACCGGCCGAGCCGCGTTCCGCCGTGGACAGCGTGCTCGACGAGACCTTCACCAGCGAGAAGCCGCAAGGCGAACGTCGCGATGGCTGAGCAGGGCTCCGCCCCGGCAAGCTGCAGCACTGATGAGGTGCTGCAGCCTTCCTCACTCCCTCCGCTGGATGCCGCTTCGTGGCAGCTTTCCCCTCTGCATGATGCCGTGCCGCGTGGCCTCTCGCTGGATGAGTGGCTGACGCGTCTCGAGCATCAGCACCCGGTCAGTATCGATATGGGCCTCGCCCGAGTACTGTGCGTGGCCAGGCGTCTCGGTCTGGTCGGGGCGGGCGCGCGTCGGCTCGGTGGCCGCATCATTACCGTGGCGGGCACCAACGGCAAGGGCTCGACGGTTGCCATGCTCGAGGCGCTGGGGCGTGCCCACGGGCTGAGTACCGCCACCTATACCTCTCCGCACCTGCTGCATTACAACGAGCGTCTGAGCTTCAATGGTCAAGACGTCAGTGATGCGGCACTGGTCACGGCCTTCGAGCAGGTCGATTCCGCGCGCCACTCCGAGCTGTCAGCCAGTGGTGAGGCGGTGGATGACGAGGGCGTGATCAGCCTGACCTACTTCGAGGCCGGCACGCTGGCCGGGCTATGGCTGATCGCTCAGCAGCAACCGCAGCTCGCGATTCTGGAAGTCGGCCTGGGCGGGCGTCTGGACGCCGTCAACATCATCGATTGTGATGTCGCGATGATCATCACGGTCGCGCAGGACCATGCCGCGTTTCTTGGCACCGACCTGGAGAACATCGGCTTCGAGAAGGCCGGTATTCTGCGCGCCGGCAAACCGGCCGTGTTCGGCTCGGATGTGCTGCCCGCCAGTTGCGCGGCGCATGCTCGCTCGCTGGGCGTCACGCCGCAGGTACTGTGGCAGGACTTTCGCTGGCAGGCCGCGGCTGAATCTGTAAATGGCACTGTGGATGGCAGCATGGACCATTCGGCTACCTCGCAATGGCAATGGCAGCGCCTGTCGGCACCGGCGCTGACATTCGATGCGCTGCCAGACCCGGGCTTGCCGCGGGACAATGCGGCCAGTGCGCTCAATGCTCTGGTCGAGGCCGGTATCGAGCTCAACGCCGAATGCGTGCAGCAGGCCATGGCGAGCGTCAAGCTCAAGGGGCGCATGCAGTGGCTGAGTCGTCACGGGCGTGACTGGTGTCTGGATGTCGGCCATAACCCGCATGCCGCGAGTTATCTGGCCAGCCGTCTTGCCGCTCATGACCTGCGTTGCGCGCGGGATCCTGCCACCCGGCCGCGGCGAGCGTTGCTTGCCATGTTGGGCGACAAGGACGCCGCTGGCGTGATTCAGGCGCTGGCACCGGTGGTGGATGGCTTCGTCGTCGCCACCCTGGATGGCGAACGTAGCCGCCAGGCCAGTGAGCTTGCCTCCGTGGTCCGCCACTGTGGTGGTGCGGTGCTGGCGGAGTGCGAGACGGTCACCGCTGCAGCCGAATGGTTGGCACGCGAGACGAGCGCTGGAGAAGTATTGGTCTGTGGTTCCTTCTTCACGGTCGGTGAAGCATTGATATGGCTCGACGCACAGGCCTGATGCAGGCCGGCGGCGGGTCCGGGATTTCGGGTGCAAGGGAGATGTCACAATGAAATATGGCAAGCGCGAGCGAATCAGTGGTGCGGTCATCCTGCTGGCGTTGGGGGTGATCTTCATCCCGATGCTCTTCGATGAGCCGCCGGCCCGTGATGAGCGCCCGAGTCCGGTGATGACGCTTGGCAAGCCGGTGGATATCGATCGCTCCAACGTCGATGAGCCGCAACCGCCCAGCGAGCTGAAGATTGGCACGGATGTGCCGATCACCTTCGTCGACAGCAGCGGCAAGGTGCGTGACAGTGCCCCGGGTGCTGGCAGCGACAGTGGTTCCGAGTCCCAACGCCGTATCGCCGAGGCCGAGCAGTTGTCGCCGACCCGCTCTGTAGCCAGCAGTGAGTCGCAGTCAAAGCCTGAACCGGCGCCGGAACCAGAACCCACTCCCAAGCCGGCTCCCAAGGCTGAACCCAAGCCCGCGCCCAAGCCTGAGCCGAAGCCTGCCGCGGCTTCAAATGCGCCATCATCTTCCGCCGGTGGCTGGGCCGTGCAGGTCGGCAGCTTCGGTGACCCGGCCAACGCCGAGCGTCTCCAGAAGGAGCTGCAAGGCAAGGGGTTCGCGGCATACCGTATTCCGCGTGGCAGCAAGTTGACCGTGGTCTTCGTCGGCCCGTACAAGTCCTCCGAGATCGGTGAGTCCGCACGCTCGCGCCTGCAGCAGCAGGTCAATATCAAGGGCCTGCTGGTACGACGCAAGGAGGGTGAGTGAACGATCTGGTCTGGATCGATTGGTTATGTCTGGGCCTGATCGGTATCTCGGTACTGCTGGGGCTGATGCGGGGGCTGCTCAGCGAGGCCCTGGGCCTGGCGGGCTGGCTGGTGGCATTGGTCGCGGCGCGTCAGTTCGGCGCTGAGGTGGGAGGCCTGCTCGAGGAGATGATCGTCTCGCCGGGCATTCGTACCGCGGTCGGCTTCGTGTTGGTGGTGATCGCGAGCGTACTGATCTGGGGGCTGATGTTGCGCCTGCTGGAGCGCTTGATTCATGCGGTCGGCATGGGCGGCTTCAATCGCTTGCTCGGCGGTGTGTTCGGTGCCTTGCGCGCGGCGGTCATACTGGTGTTGATTACCGCCGTGGTGGGGCTGACCCCCCTGCGTGACAGCGCCGACTGGCAGGCCGCCCAGTTGCGGCCGACGCTTGAGCAGCTGCGCGACTGGTCGTTGGCTCGCTATCGTGAGTGGGATACGGGCGGTGACTGGGGGCAGAGCGTGTCGTTGCCGGATTCTACCGGCGGCACCCGGCTCAAGCAGCAGGCCAGCGGTCTGATCGACAGCGCCCAGCGAGAAGGGCGTGCGTTGAGTGACAGCCTCAGCCAGCAGGCGCTGCAGTCGTTCACGCGCCAGGATTCCACGCAGGACCAGCCCTCGCTGGAGGCGTTGCTCAGGGGCAGCACCACTGGCGAGGCCGCAAGCCGCAATGCGGGTGATGAGCAGTGACAGGCAGGATTTTCAGCGCCGGGCATCATGGCCCGGCGTTGTCGTTTTCGGAATTCGGCACGCGTTGCTGAAGCCTCATGCGGGGCAGTCGAAGGGGTTGACCCATCGGTCAGGTGTTGCCTGCATGGGGGGCAGGCCTGACAATTGCGCCGTGTGAGCACTCATATTGCCATATGGACGGGCGCCGGCAGTCGCCAGCGTGCGCTTCCCTATCCAAGTGTGTATTAGTGAGGTAATGACGGGATGTGCGGGATTGTAGGTTTGATGGCCAACGCCTCGGTCAACCAGGCGCTGTATGACGCGCTGACCGTATTGCAGCACCGCGGGCAGGATGCCGCGGGCATGATGACCTGGCACGAAGGTCGTTTCCTGCTGCGCAAGAGCAATGGTCTGGTGCGTGATGTCTTCCGCACTCGTCACATGCAGCGTCTCAAGGGCAACATGGGCATCGGCCATGTTCGCTACCCGACCGCCGGTTCCTCCAGCGAGGCGGAATCACAGCCGTTCTATGTCAACTCGCCTTACGGCATCACGCTGGCGCACAACGGCAACCTGACCAACTCCGACCAGCTCAAGCAGGAGTTGTTCTCCTCTGATCTGCGTCACATCAACACCAGCTCCGATTCCGAGGTGCTGCTCAACGTCTTCGCTCACGAGCTGGGCAAGCAGGGCATGCGTCTGGGCGCCGGTGATGTGTTCGATGCCGTGCGTCGTGTGCATCGTCGCTGCAAGGGCGGCTACGCGGCGGTCTCGATCATCAACGGCACTGGCCTGGTCGCTTTCCGCGATCCGCACGGCATCCGTCCGGCGTGTTTCGGCAAGCGTGACTCCGCCGAAGGCGTCGAGTACATGATCGCCTCCGAGTCCGTGGCGCTCGACGTCGCCGGCTTCGAGCTGATCCGTGACCTGGCTCCGGGTGAAGCGGTATTCATCGACATGGATCGTGAGCTGCACACCCTGCAGTGCGCGGATGATCCGGTCCTCAAGCCATGCATCTTCGAACACGTCTACCTGGCGCGTCCGGATTCCCTGCTCGACGGTGCCTACGTCTACGGCACCCGCATGCGCATGGGCGAGAAGCTGGCCGACAAGATCGTGCGTGAATGGCCGGAGCAGGACATCGATGTCGTGATTCCTATCCCCGATACCTCGCGTACCTCCGCCCTCGAGCTGGCCCAGCATCTGGGAGTGACTTACCGCGAAGGCTTCATGAAGAACCGCTATATCGGCCGTACTTTCATCATGCCGGGTCAGACACTGCGCAAGAAGTCCGTGCGTCAGAAGCTCAACGCCATCGATATCGAGTTTGCCGGCAAGAACGTGCTGCTGGTGGATGATTCCATCGTGCGCGGCACCACCTGCAACGAGATCATCCAGATGGCGCGTGAAGCGGGCGCCAAGAACGTCTACTTCGCCTCGGCAGCCCCGGCGGTTCGCTACCCCAACGTCTACGGCATCGACATGCCGGCGGCGGAAGAGCTGATCGCCCATGGCCGTACCGAGAAGGAGATCGCGGACCTGATCGGCGCTGACCGTCTGTTCTATCAGGACCTCGATGACCTGAAGGACGCCTGTCGTGAAGTCAATCCGGCGCTGGATGAGTTCGATTGCTCCGTGTTCGACGGTGTCTACGTGACCGGCGATATCGACGAAGCCTATCTGAACGACCTGCGTGCCTCGCGCAATGATGGCGCCAAGAGCGCTGGCGAGACCCACGCGGTGGTGGATCTGCACAACGATTCGGAAGATATCGACTGATCCGGCTGCCTGTCATCCTCGGCAGGCAATCACGCGATGAGCGAACCGCAACGGGCTCCGGAGAAATCCGGGGCCCGTTGCGCGTTCAAAACCGGTAACATTGGCGCATCGCTTTTCCTTCTTCTTGCTGTCGACGCGACCCGAAATGCTGAAGACGCGACATGTCACAGCGGCGCGTGACGCTGGATCGTGATCACAGGGCAGTAGATTCCATCAGTAGAGGTACTGGACACCATGCACGACGACAATCTTTCCCGCGCCGGTCTTTCCCGCGATGAGCTGGGTCTCGAGACGCTCGCCATCCGTGCCGGTCACCTGCGCGGTGCCGAGCAGGAACACGGCGAGCCCATCTACACCACCTCAAGCTTCGTCTATGGCAGCGCCGCTGAGGCCGCAGCCAAGTTCGGGGGCGATGAAGCCGGCAACATCTACTCGCGGTTCACCAATCCGACGGTGCGCTTCTTCGAGGAGCGCCTGGCGGCGATGGAAGGCGGTGAGCGTTGCGTGGCGACCAGTTCCGGCATGGCCGCGATCATGTCCACCGTGCTGGCATTGCTGGAATCCGGTGATGAAATCGTCGCATCGCGTTCCATCTTCGGCTCGAGTGTCAGCCTGTTCACCAAGTACTTCGGCAAGCTGGGCATCACCACGCGCTTCGTCGAACTGAAGGATCTGGACGCCTGGCGCGAGGCGATCACGCCGGCCACCAAACTGCTGTTTGCCGAGACGCCATCCAACCCGCTGTCCGAGCTTGGCGATATCCAGGCATTGGCGGCGCTGGCCCATGAGAACGACGCCTGGCTTGCCATCGACAACTGCTTCTGTACGCCGGCCCTGCAGCGCCCGCTGACGCTGGGCGCCGATATCGTCATCCACTCCGCCACCAAGTATCTCGATGGTCAGGGCCGGACGCTGGGTGGTGCCGTGGTCGGAAGCTCCTCGTTGATGGAGGAGGTCTATGGCGTGGTGCGGACCTGCGGGCCGTGCCTGAGCCCCTTCAACGCCTGGGTCTTCCTCAAGGGCCTGGAGACGCTGAACATTCGCATGGAAGCCCACTGTGCGCGCGCGCTGACACTGGCACATTGGCTGGAGGCGCATCCGGCCATCGAGCGGGTGCATTACTCCGGGCTTGAGAGTCATCCGCAGCATGAGTTGGCCAAGGCCCAGCAGAAGGCCTTCGGTGCAGTGCTGGGAGTGGTGGTCAAGGGCGGCCGCGAGGCGGCCTGGTCGGTGGTCGATGCGACGCGCATCCTGTCGATCACCGGCAACCTGGGTGACGTGAAGACCACCATCACGCACCCGGCCACCACGACTCACGGTCGCCTCAGCGATGACCAGAAAGCGGCCGCCGGCATCGAAGAGGGCCTGCTGCGTATTGCCGTCGGCCTGGAAGATCTCGATGACATCAAGCGTGATCTGGCGCGCGGGCTTGATCGTCTCGCGAGCTGAGCCCCGTAACGCCTGCTTTGCATACCAACGCCCGGTTCTGCCGGGCGTTGGTGTCTCTGGACAATTTCCCCCGGTGTTGCCCGCAAGGGTTGGCGTCCGTCCGGGCACTGGTTAAGCTCTTGCTCAAAGAACCTGCCAGCTCGAGGGGCAGGTGGAGACTGTCATCAGGAGCACCTCATGTGGCGTAATTCTCGACGGGGCTGGGGCTGGCCTGTCATCGTGATGCATTGGCTGTCGGCGCTGGCCATCGTCGGGCTCTTCGCGCTGGGCTGGTGGATGACGTCGCTTGGCTATTACGATGCCTGGTACCAGCTCGGTCCGTGGTGGCATCGCTCGGTCGGGGTGATATTGATGGTGCTGACGCTGGTGCGACTCGCCTGGCGCTGGAGCCAGACGACCCCGCAGGCTCACGGCACGCGCAATGAGCAGCGTGCGGCGCTGATCGGGCATGTACTGCTCTACGTGCTGATGCTGGTGGTGATGATCTCGGGTTACCTCATTTCCACCGCTGACGGGCGTGGCATCAAGGTATTCGATCTCTTCGAAGTGCCGGCAGTGATCTCGGGGCTGAAGGATCAGGCATCGCTGGCAGGTGAGGTGCATTGGTATGCTGCCTGTGTGTTGATCATCCTGTCGCTGGGGCATGCGGCGGCAGCATTCAAGCATCATCTGCTGGATGGGCAGGACACGTTGCGGCGCATGATTCGGCCGCTGCGCTGACGAAAAGGAAGGCGTTGGGTACGCTCGAACGCCAGATGTGACGAAACCTCTCAAGGAGCACCAACATGAACAAGACATCCTTCCTCGGCAAGTCACTGGTGGCAGGTCTCATGGCGGCGTCGTTGCCGCTGATGGCGGGTCAGGCACAGGCCTCCGATTACACGATCGATACCGATGGCCAGCACGCCTTCATCCAGTTCAAGATCAGCCATCTGGGCTATTCCTACGTGCTGGGGCAGTTCAAGGAGTTCAGCGGTGATTTCTCCTATGACCAGGGCAAGCCGGAAGATGCGAAGGTGTCGGTAGAGGTCGATGTCGATAGCCTGGACAGCGCCCACGCCGAACGCGACAAGCACATCAAGTCGGCCGACTTCCTGGATGTCTCCCAATATCCGACGGCGACCTTCACCTCGACCGGCTTCGAGTCTACTGGCGATGGTTCCGGCAAGCTGAAGGGTGACTTGACGCTGCACGGCCAGACTCAGCCCGTGACCCTGGATGTGGATCATATCGGTGGCGGTGAAGACCCGTGGGGCGGCTACCGTCAGGGCTTTGAAGGCACTACCACGCTGAAGCTTGCCGACTATGGTATCGATACATCCAAGCTTGGTCCGAATGCGGCCACCGTCGATCTGTACCTGGTCATCGAAGGCATCCGCCAGTAATGACGGCAAGCGCTGTGCAATCACACCACATGCTTCTCGACACAAATGCCCCTGCCAATCGGCAGGGGCATTTGTGTTTGTGCAAGGCGCTCGTGTCACATGGAGCGTCGTTCAGGCGTCAGCCGCGCAATGCCAGATAGCCACCCGCCCCGATCATTAGACCGCCGGCGCTGCGATTGAGGCGTCTGACCGCCTTCGCCGAACGCAGATAGCGGCGGACACGGCCCGCGAGATAGCCCACCGGCACCACGCCCAGCAGCAATGCGCTTAGGTTGAGTCCGGCGGCGATCACGATATCGCTACCGGTCAGCTGGGTGATATCCATGAAGGTGGGCAGGAAGGCGATATAGAACAGGATGACCTTGGGGTTGGAGGCCGAGATGAGAAAGCCCTGCAGAAACCCTTTCCACCAGTTGCCGCGTAGCCTGGGAACCTCAGCTTCCTCCAGCGTCGGTGAGCTCGTCCATAACTTGTAGCCGAGATAGAGCAGGTAGGCGGCACCCAGGATACGGATGACCACGAAGACCTCGCCCCAATGCGTGGCCAGGGCCGACAGGCCAAACACCGCCGCCAGCATGTAACAGACATCACTGAGGCTCATGCCCACGGCCATCGGCACGCAGGCATTGCCCCCCTGGCTCATGCCACGCGCCAGCAGCGCCAGGATGCCAGGCCCGGGGGTGATGCCAAACAGGAAGATGGCGATGAAAAAGGTCAGCCCGCTTTCAAAGGTCATGAGAGGTCCCTGATGCATAGAGGGAAGGACAGCGCCGCCGCAGCGACGATGCAAACAAACGCGGCTCGACGACTGACGAGCGCGCCAAGAGTGCCAAGTGCACGACACCAGAGTAATGCAAAGCGCGGTAGCGGGGGAGAGCAGAGCAAGAGGAGAGGATGAAGGAGGAGAAAGCGAGAACAAGGAAAGAGTGAAGAGTTGAGAAAGCAGAAAGCGGAAAGAAGAAAGAAGAGGAGAGAAGAATCATGTAACAGGGCAGAAGCATGATTCAGGACAAGCGCGAAGCGGGCGCTCTATGGCATATAGAAGCGCCAGCCGGTTGCCCGACTGGCGCTGGGTGCTGCATATGCACGTTTTCGTCGGCGCGCATCTTGTGACAGTGCGTCACCTGATGACAGGTTCTCCTTCTTCTTCCCTGCATCTGACGCCATGAGGCTCAGGTACTTGGATACCCATGCACTTTGATACTGAGATGTTCAGGTACACATGCGCTTGGGCGCTCAGGCGCTGAGAGCAGGGTTTCACGTATCGGGGGGCA
Source organism: Cobetia sp. MB87 (assembly GCF_011319755.1). NCBI lineage: Bacteria > Pseudomonadati > Pseudomonadota > Gammaproteobacteria > Oceanospirillales > Halomonadaceae > Cobetia > Cobetia sp. MB87. The sequence continues at coordinate 520,622 of NZ_VFBC01000007.1, forward strand.
TCGGCATCGTGGCTTCTGCGCGGCGGGGCTTCAGATGAGACGACGCCGAAAGCTGCGAAGCGTCTCGCTGTGATGGCTCGCGAGCAATCCGTTGCTCACTCGCAGTCGTTGAGGACGGCGTCCGGGAAATGACGACGCAGCATGCGGTTCTGGAACTCGTCGATGAACGAGCAGTTGATGATGATGATGAAGCGCTCGAAGTGCTCGCCGGCGTTCTCCTGGGTGATGGAGCTGACACTATGGAACAACTGGTCATCGTGGATATGCAGGACCTCGCCCGGTGCCAGCTCCGTGGTGGTCAGCAGTTCCTTGCCTGCCTTGTCCTGATAGAGGGTGTTGATGGCGCCGCTGACATTCTCGCGGTTGAGCACCAGGATGCTCAGGTACTTGCAGCCATCGGCGTGGATGCCCTGACCCTGGAGAGGATCGATGGTGCCATCACCGCGCACGCCGGTGATCTGCATCAGGATCGGTTCACGCGGGCCGATACCCCACATGTCGGCCCAGGCCTTCACGAAGGCACGCACATCCTCACGCTCGGTGAAGCTTTCTTCCAGCGGTGCGTAATAGCGCAGACGGTCAGCCATGCTGGCGGCGTCATTGAACTTGCCGCCCTGTGCCATCGGACATTCTCCCAGCGTCTCGACTTCATGCTGGTCGTTCAGGTGCAGCCAGGACATGCGCTTCCAGCGGGTGTTGACGTAGGGGTCGCGCGGCAGGTCCTTCAGGAAGCCCTGCCAGGCCTCGAGGTCGATCTGGGAAGTGATGGAAGCCTTGCTCCAATGCTGGCGCGCCAGCTCCTCGTGGACTGCCTCCGGCCAGTACTGCGAGGCAAGCGGCAGGCGCAAGGGGGTGGTGTCCGTCTTGGGGGTCGGGTAGTGCTCCACCAGGCCACCCTGTTCCAGGGTGATCTTGCGGGAAGAGTCGGCCAGTTGACGTACGCCACGATTTGCGATGTTCATATGAAATTCCTCGACGTTTTGTGCGCTTGGGCGCAGATGGAAGGTGTTGCGTTGGCAACGTCGAGGAGAATGGGAAGGTGCGCACGAGATAGTCAAACCCGTACCATGGCGGTAACACGCTAATCTCGCGCAAGTATCATCAATATGGGTACATCGCCAATATCGAGGTATGAGTAATCTAATCGACTGGTATTATGTAAGTCATTGGCGCTATTCTTCGCGCTTTGCAGACGAGCAGCGCGACGCATGTGCAGGCCGTCTGGCACTGCATGAAGCGTTGAGGAGAGTCATCGAGAGGTGCTGCAAGACGCTGGGTTTACGCGCAGCAGACCCTTAGACTTTTCCCATGACGACAAGAACTCGTTCTGCGTGTGAGAGAACTCGTTCGAAGTGACATTCCGTCACGAGTGGATCTGCCCCGCCGAAGTCCGGCGAACAGGCGAAGGACGGCAGCGGAGGTATCCTTCAACATGGCTAAAGGGTTCCGCCAGGCCTTCAGGGCCGCCGGAATATTGTGCTCTCGTCCCGTCATCATTGCCGTGGTACTGACGTTGATGGTGGTGGTGATGTGGGGCCAGAGCATGCTGGGTCGATGGCCAACCGCGTTACTGATGGTGATTCTTGGCGCAACTGCGGGCATCATGCTATCTCGCAAGCGTCAGGTGTCACATCATCAGCATACGCAGGAGGCGGTCATGCAGACGAGTATGGTTGGCCTCTCGACCAGCAAGGGACTTCCCGTCAGTGATCAGCGCTTTCGAGAGCTGTTGGAAAGTCTGCCGCGCGTCGCCGTTCAGGGCTATGACAGCCAGCGCCGCGTCATCTACTGGAACGAGGCCAGCGAGCGGCTATACGGCTATAGCGAGCAGGAAGCTCGCGGACGATGCCTGGAAACTCTGGTGATCCCGGAGACGATGGCAGATGTCGTGGTGGACGCACACCATGCCTGGGTCTCTCAGGGTATCGAGATTCCCTCCAGTGAACTTGAGCTCAAGCACAAGTCAGGCGCCCCCGTGCCTGTCTTTTCCCATCATGTGATGCTGGGAGAGCGCACTGACAACCCGCTGATGTTCTGTATCGATATCGATCTGGCGGGTGAGCGCAAGGTCCAGCGTGATCTGGACTACATGACGCGTTTCGACCCACTGACGGAGCTGCCCAATCGCCAGACCTTCGAGAGCGAGCTCGGCGAGGCGCTCAGTGAATGTCAGCGGCATGACGACACCCTGATGGTGCTGTTTCTCGATATCGATCATTTCACCGAGATCAATGACACCCTCGGTTACGAGATGGGTGACCGCGTCATCCGTAGCGTGGCCAAGCGTCTGCAGGGCTTCCAGCGCAATCAGGATCTACTCTCGCGCTTTGGTGGCGATGAATTCGTGCTGGCGATGCCACGTCTGGATTACGAGAGTGATGCCCTGTCGGTGGTCGAGCGCATTCGTCAGGACTTCCAACGACCCTTCGAGATCGAAGGGCGCCAGTTGCTGCTGCGCCTGAGTATCGGCATCAGCCTGTATCCCGAGAATGGGAGCGAGGCGGCCGAGCTGGTGCGCAATGCCGATGTCGCCAAGCATCGTGCCAAGCTGGCCGGGCGCGATGGCTATCAGTTCTTCAATCAGGAAGTCCGCAACGAGATGCTGCATCAGCACCATCTGGCCGGACGCCTGCAGGCGCTGTTGAATCAGGATGGCGGAGGGGAATTGTCGCTGCATTATCAGCCGCAGGTGGCGGCGCGCAGTGAGCGCATCGAATCCTTCGAGGCGCTGCTGCGCTGGCATTCTCCCGAGGGCTATATTCCGCCCTCCGATTTCGTGAAGGTCGCCGAGCGCACCAACTTGATCGAACGTCTGGGAGACTGGGTCATCCGCCAGGCGTGTCGTCAGCAGGCCGAATGGCGCGCCATGGGTCTCAAGGGCTATCGGATCGACATCAACATCTCCGGACGCCAGGCCATCAGTTCGGACGTCTTCACCCGCCTTGAGGCCTATGTCGAGGAATACGGACTGACACCGCGGGACATCGGTATCGAGCTGACCGAGAACGTGTTGATCGATGCCGATATCAAGGTGCGCGACAGCCTGCGGGCGCTCTACGACCGTGGCTACAAGATCGCCATCGATGACTTCGGCACCGGCTATTCCTCGATGAGCTATCTCAAGTTGTTGCCTGTGACGGCGCTCAAGATAGATCGCTCCTTCGTGATCGAGTGCGCCCAGGAACCCAAGGACCGCGCCATCATGGAGGCTACGGTCTTCCTCGGTCATCGCCTCGGGCTGGAGGTGGTCGCTGAAGGGGTGGAGAACGAGCAGCAGCTGGAGTTGCTGCGCGAGATGCGCTGTGACCTGATCCAGGGCTATTACTTCTACAAGCCGATGGCGGCCACGGATATTCAGCGTCTGTTACTCGGTGGCAACAATCCGCCGAATCGCGCCTCGGGGGCCCTCGCCTCGGACAAGGGCGCTGCAGCCCCTGGCTGTCACTGATACCAGTCGGCCATGCGAGCGATTGATGGTGCTTCTCCAGCAAAGGTCTGTTGCTGTTTGGGCCCTTTTTTGTTCGCGGACTAAAAGATATGATGCTGACAGTTGAAACGCGTCAGGCCGTCACCCTTCATCTCGAGTCCTCCATCTCGGATAAGGACTGGCCACCTGACGTGAAGTCTTCGAGTCGAGCCAGCCATGGCTCCTCGATCATTTCTGCTGAGGGTGGCTGCGTCGTTCAATGCGCAGGGTTGTTCGCCCATCCTCGCTTCCAGCCTGCGTTGCAGGTTGCGATGGTTCCTTGAGCGGATTCACGATCTTTCCGGCGCTATCCTCTGGATACATGTCCGGGCAAGCCAGTCCTTGTGACTGGCTTTTTTTATGCCCGTCACAAAGTGTGGCTAGTGAGGCGGTGCCGTCGCCAGTTCCCGGGCGAGCCATTCGCCCAGCGCCTCGGCATGCGGGTGGCGAGCGCGAGCGCGGCCGACCTGCGGCAAGGTCAGCGTCAGGCATGCCTCGGTCTCGACGAACCCCCAGGGGGCCACGAGGCGCTTGCTGCGCAGGTCTTCCTCCACCAGATAGTCCGGCGCGATGCCGACGCCCAGCCCGACCAGTGTCGCCTCGAGCAGGTAGTTGAGGTGTTCGAAGCCTTGCGCGTAATCAAGCCCCTCACTGGATAGCCCTTGGCGTGAGCACCAATCCGGCCAGGCTTGCGGGCGTGATCCGGTATGCAGCAGGGGCAGGCCCAGCAGAACCTCGGGGGAAGGGGGGCTGGATGCCTCATCGAGCCACTCGCTGTCGGGCCGCAGTACGGGCCCGATGCGCTCGGTGCCCAGCACGCGCGTCTCCTGATGCTCGGCGTCATCAAAGGGCGGCGTCTGGAAGCGCAGGACACCGTCCACGCCATTGCGCAGCCCTTCGTTGTCATCACTGGCGGTCAGGTGCAGCTCGAGTTCCGGCAGGGCGTCCTTGAGTGCCCCCAGTCGCGGAATGAACCAGCGTGCCAGAAACGACCCCGGGCAGCTCAGCACGAAGGGCGCCCGCGCATCACTGCGTGCCAGTGCTCCGCACACGCGTGCCAGGCCGCCAAGGTGATGACGGGTCGCGGTTGCCAGCTCACGACCGGCCTGTGTCAGTGTCAGGCCACGGCCGGCGCGATCGAACAGGCGTGTGCCGAGTGCGTCTTCCAGCTGGCGGATCTGACGGCTGACGGCACCGTGGGTTACATGTAGCTCCTCTGCGGCGCGCGAGGCGCTCTCGTGGCGAGCTGCCACATCGAAGGTGCGCAGTGCATTGAGGGGAGGCAGTAGCTCGGTGCGCTCCATGGTGTATCTCCTGAGCAAGTGCTGGGCGAGTGCTGGGCGAGTGCTGGGCGTGTCATTGGCATGGAAAGGGTGACTGCGCGGCAGTGACCGTCTCGACAATGTGTGAGTTTTTCTCACGTATCTTGGCGAATTTATCGTTTTTCTTCCAGTGCCTGTAGCGCTAGGATGATCACCATATCGCTGGCCCCGCAGATGCCTTGCGCAGTATGTGGGACCAGCCACTGACACGATTCGAGGAGTTCAGCATGAGCCAGACGACTGCTACCCCCAGCCTGCGCCAAGGGCCTGATGCCAAGGGTTTCTTCGGTGATTTCGGCGGCCGCTTCGTTGCCGAGACGCTGATGCCGTTGATCCTGCACCTGCAGCGCGAGTATGAAGCCGCCAAGCAGGATCCGGCATTCGCCGAGGAGCTGGCTGGCCTGTCCGCGGACTATGTCGGCCGCCAGAGCCCGCTGTATTTCGCCGAGCGCCTGACCGAGCAGCTGGGCGGCGCCAAGATCTATCTCAAGCGTGAAGACCTGATGCATACCGGGGCGCACAAGATCAACAATGCGCTGGGCCAGGTACTGCTCGCTCGCCGCATGGGCAAGCAGCGCATCATCGCCGAGACCGGTGCCGGCATGCACGGTGTGGCGACTGCCACCGTGGCGGCGCGTTTCGGGCTGGACTGCGTGATCTACATGGGCTCCACCGATATCCATCGTCAGCAGCCCAACGTGCAGCGCATGCAGCTGCTGGGCGCCAAGGTCGTGCCTGTCACCGCCGGTGATGGCACGTTGAAGGACGCCATGAACGAGGCGCTGCGCGACTGGGTCACCAACGTCGATGACACCTTCTACATCATCGGTACCGTCGCCGGGCCGCACCCGTACCCGCAGCTGGTGCGTGACTTCCAGTCCATCATCGGTCAGGAAACCCGCGTGCAGCTGCAGGAGAAGGAAGGGCGTCTGCCGGATTCGCTGGTTGCCTGCATCGGCGGCGGCTCCAATGCCATGGGCCTGTTCCACCCGTTCCTCGATGAGGAAAGCGTCGAGATCATCGGTGTCGAAGCGGCGGGTGAAGGCCTGGAGACTCCGCGCCATGCCGCCAGTCTCAAGGGCGGCCTGCCGGGCGTACTGCATGGCAACCGCACCTTCCTGCTGCAGGATGAAGAAGGGCAGATCGGCGATGCGCACTCCATCTCCGCCGGGCTCGACTATCCGGGTATCGGTCCGGAACACGCATGGTTGCATGACATCAAGCGTGCCGAATATGTCGCCGCGACCGACCAGGAAGCGCTGGATGCTTTCAAGATGCTGTGCCGTCTGGAAGGTATCATTCCGGCGCTGGAGTCCTCCCACGCGCTGGCGGAAGTCATCAAGCGTGCACCGGGCCTGCCGAAGGACCACCTGATGGTGGTCAATCTGAGCGGCCGTGGTGACAAGGACATGGCCACCGTGACTCATCACTTGGCCGATGAGCTGGGCCTGAACCCTGATGGTGAGTAAGCCAGGGCCTGTCACGTGTTGCCCGGCGTCAGAGTCGTCAATCGCTGATCGAATCTGAGCGCCCTCTGCCTTCTTCGCCTGCAGGTGTCATCGATGCCTGCAGGCCAGCAAATTCGGAGTCTATTGATGAGCACTTCCGCTATCGACACTACTGCCAGCAGCCGTCTTGATCGTCGTTTCGCTGCCGTGCGTGATGAGAATCGCGCTGCGCTGGTGACCTACATCACTGCGGGCGACCCCGGCTACGATGCCAGTCTCGCGACCTTCCTCGGCATGGCCAAGGCCGGTGCCGATGTCATCGAGCTGGGCATGCCGTTCACCGACCCGATGGCCGATGGTCTGGCGATCCAGCATGCCACCCAGCGTGCCCTGAAGGCCGGCCAGACCATGGACCGCACCCTGGCGATGGTCACGGAATTCCGCAAGCAGGATCAGGACACCCCCATCGTGCTGATGGGTTACTACAACCCGATCTATCGTCGCGGTGTGGCCACCTTCCTCGAGCAGGCAAGCGAGGCCGGAGTCGACGGACTGATCGTCGTCGATCTGCCACCGGAGCACGATGACGAGCTGTGCGTCCCGGCCAGCGAAGCGGGCATCAGCTTCATTCGTCTCGCCACTCCGACCACGGACAGCGAGCGTCTGCCAGGTGTGCTGGCCAACACCTCGGGCTTCCTCTACTACGTCTCCAGCAATGGCGTGACCGGTGGCGCGGCACCGACTGCCGAGAAGGTCGAGGCCGAGGTCGGTCGCATTCGTGAACATACCGACATTCCGGTCGCGGTCGGCTTCGGTATCCGTACCGCGGAACAGGCAGCACGTATCGGGCGCTTCGCTGATGGCGTGGTGGTCGGTTCCGCCCTGATTGACCTGCAGGCCAATGCCGAGACACCGGAGCAGGGTACTCAAGCCGTGCACGCCCTGACCCGTGAGCTGGCTGATGCCCTGAAGACCGCGCGTCAGTGATCGCTGGTCAGCGGACAGCACGCCCCTCGCAGGGGCGATAGTTGGATAGATAGACAGCAACGCCTCGAACCCTGTTCGGGGCGTCGCTGTTTGTGGGGAACGCGCTATCGGCACGACGCGGCGTGTCACGCCCAACGTCTAGTTTTTACTCTCGCTCTCGCTCTTGCTTTCATTCTTGTGAAGCTTGCGCTGGCAGGATCTCGGCCAACCAGTGTGCGATCCGCCCACGTACCTGCTCTCTGTCGTGCCATTGCAGCAGCAGGTGGGGAGCCTCGGGCAGGTAATGAATCTCGAGCGTATCGCGTGAGGCGCTCGGCCAGTCCCTGACCAGCCGCTCGATGGCCACGCGGGGCACGGTGTCATCACGATCACCATGCAACAGCAGGGCGGGCGGCAGTCGTGTGTCAGCAGAAAGATTCGCGATCTCATCACTGGCGTGATCCGTCAAGCGGATCAGGCCGTAATAGGCGTCAAGGCGCACGGAATGCACGACGCGTGAATCCTCGGCCAATCGCCTGGCGGCTGCGGGCTGGAGTTCTCCTTGGGGGTACCTGCGTGGTACCTCCACGCTGGTCGTGGGGATCAGATGCGCCGCCGTCCAGAGTCCTGCGTTGTATAGATAGCGCCAGCGGATGCCGCCGCGGACGCCCGGGGCGGCGAGCAGGTTACCGTCGATCGACAGCTCCGGGTGGTGGGCGAGGGCATTGAGTATCACCGAGCCGCCCATGCTTTCGCCCGCCACGATCAAGGGGAGGCTCGGGTGGCGCTGGCGCAACACCGTAATGGCGTCCACCAGGTCCTCGATCAGCAACGGGGACTCCGGCCATTGCCCTTGCTGGCTGGACTCCCCGAAGCCGCGTTGGTCATAGGCATAGGTCACGATGCCTTGATCTGCCAGCCATGGACCTAGATCGGCATATGCCAGGCGAAAGTCGCCGTAGCTGTGCAGGCCAAGCAGCATGGCGCGTTGAGGGGTTGCCTGCGCAGGTTGCCATGACTCCCATGCCAGTGACGTGGCATCTCGGGTCACGAGCTGGGATGAGGTGGAGGATTCCTCAAGATAGGGAGCCTGGTGGATGTCATTGGCCGCAAGGTAGTGCGGCCCGCATCCCGATAGCAGCATGCAGAGTGAGACTGACATGCAGGACAGCAGAGCGTTCAAGGCATGGCTCTCCGTGGCGAATGGCGTGAAGTGTTTCCTACGCCCGACGCTATCGTATGGATCATGCTGTCAGGGCGTCTGAAAGGTGAGCACTGTCCATGTTGTGGCAGTGATCGCACTCGATTCAAAGGGCTGTGCGATGCTCGAGTGCCGGATGATGGTCGATGCCAGTGCTGATCGAATGACGCTGGACCCATATTCAACGCATCGCATTGGGTTAATATTACGGAGACATAGGCCGCATACTGGTGCCGAGGAGCAGGCACGCTGGTGCTGGTAATTCGCCGAGTCCAGCACAAGACTCGACATGTCATCCAGCCAGGATCGCAGAGGAGTCTGCTGAGGATACGCCAGTGAGTGACACCACATCGTTTGGCACCATGCCGAGCACTTCCCGGCCGGCCAATGGTCAGGAAGCCGAAGGCTTGCTGAATCAGCTGCTGGATCACACCAGCAACGGCGTCTGTTGCTACGACCTCGAAGGGCGCATTCGCTGGGTCAACCCCGCCTTTGAGCAGCTTCTCGGCTATCGAGAGCAGCAGGTGATCGGCAAGGTGCCCAGTGAATTCCTGATGGGACCGGCATCCGATCTGCTGGTCATCACCCGATTGCGTGAACAGCGGCGCCGCGGCGAACCCAGCGATGAGGAGCTGGTGCATTACGACAGCAATGGCCAGCCCCTGCGATTGCGGCTGCGCTGTATTCCGCTCAAGGATTCCAGGGGGCGGGTGGAAGGGTATCTGGGGTTGCAGACGGACATTACCCAGATGCACAGGGCCTTGATGTTGAGCCATTCCCAGCTCGAGCTGCTGGAAGCCGTGGCGGCAGGCCAGTCTCTGGACAAGACATTGCGAGACCTGTGTCTGACCATCGAAGGCGCCGCGGTTCACGTGCGCTCCTCGTTGCTGCTGCTGGATGATGTAGGCCGCACCATCGTGGCAGGTCAGGGACCCAGTCTGCCGGCAAGCTTCATGCTGTTCACCCGCGGCTTGAAGATCGGGGAAGGTGTGGGCACCTGTGGGACGGCGATGTGGCGGCGCGAGCCGGTCATGACGCCTTCCATCGCTCAGGACCCTGCCTGGGAGGGCTTCCGGGAGCATCCGCATGCGTTGGGGCTGGATGCCTGCCTGTCGATGCCGATTCTCGATGGCGATGATAACCCCCTGGGCAGCTTTGCCTTCTATGCCGAGACGGGCGAGGTCTTCGATGCGACCCACCATGGCTTGCTCGAAGTGGCGGTCAAGGTGGCCAGGCTGGCGATCGAACGCTATCGACGTGACCAGCAACTGACGCATCAGGCCTTGCATGATTCGTTGACCGGCTTGCCCAATCGGCGTCTCGTGCGGCGTCATCTCTGTGAGCTGGCGGAGCATGCCCGGCCAGGAGAGATGGGCGCGCTGATGTTTCTGGATCTCGATCACTTCAAGCGCCTCAACGATATTCTCGGCCACGATGCCGGCGACCTGGCGCTCAAGCAGGTCGCCTCGCGTCTGGCAGAGATGCTGGGTTCGCAGGACTTCCTCGCGCGCCACGGGGGAGACGAGTTCATCGTGCTGCTGGCACCGAGAGCCGGTGGGCCGCGCGAAGCGGCTACCCGGGCGCGTCAGGTGGCGGAGCTGATGCTGGAGCGACTGCAGGAGCCGTTGGAGCTTGAAGGGCGAACGCATCAGTTGACCGGCTCGTTGGGCATCACGCTCTATCCGCGACACGAGAAAGGCTATGGGGCCTGCTCGCAGCAAGTGTTGCCGACCGGCAAGGCGGAGCGTGACGAGATTGATAGAGAAGAAGGCGATGCCTGGAGCCACCTCCTGCATCAAGCGGATATCGCGCTCTATGAAAGCAAGGGGGCCGGGCGTGCACGGCTGTGTTTCTTCGCCCCCGAGATGCGCCAGCGCATCATCGATGCCGCCCGAATGGAACACGCGCTGCGTGAGGCCGTGTCTCGCCAGCAGCTGAGCGTCTATCTTCAGCCGCAATTTTCCCTGCCCGAAAGTGGTGAGCCGCAGCTGTGTGGCGCCGAGGCATTGCTACGTTGGCATGATCCGCAGCTGGGGATGGTCTCGCCAGCGACCTTCATCCCCATCGCGGAGGAGTCCGGGCTGATTGTCGAGCTGGGGCATTGGGTGCTGGAGCAGGTCTGTCGCGCGCTTGCCGCCATGACCGCCCGAGGACATGCGCTACCGATGGCGGTCAATGTCAGTCAGGTGCAGTTCCGTAGCAGCGAGTTCGTGCCGCAGGTCACCAAGCTGCTGGCGCAACATGACTTCGCGCCTGAGCTCTTGCGTATGGAAATCACCGAGAGCCTGGCGACGGATGATGAAGCGGCAATGCTCGAGAAGATTGACCAGCTGGCAGCCTTGGGCCTGAGCTTCTCGATTGATGATTTCGGCATCGGCTACTCGAATCTGTCGCGTCTGCGTCGCATGCCGCTCAAGGAGCTGAAGATAGATCGCAGCTTCATCAATGACCTGTCTCATGAGGATTCGCCAGACACGCACACCACAGGCAACGAGATCGTGCGTGCCATGCTGATGATGGCGCGCGCCCTGTCACTCGATGTCGTGGCGGAAGGCGTGGAAGAGGTAGAGCAGCTCGAAGTCTTGCGGCGCATGGGCTGCGAGCGAGTCCAGGGCTACCTGCTGGGGCGCCCGCGTCCGATGGCAGAGGTGATTGGCGACGCGGAAACCCGATTGTCGAAAGGATAGGGAAGGCATGTTCATGAGGCTGTCTCGGCCAGCCAGGGGGCATGACACCGAAATCAGGCGTCGAGCATGCCCTCAGGTTATTGATCCGGTGCCTGAAGCATGTGGCCGACGACAGGGGGCGTGATGCTGGAGGCGCAGCAATTGTCGGGTTTATCTCGCCACTTCAATGGCTTATACTTCCGCTCGCTACGCCCCCTTAGCTCAGCTGGATAGAGCGGCCCCCTCCTAAGGGGCAGGTCGCAGGTTCGACTCCTGCAGGGGGCGCCAAGTCCCTCTTTTTCCCTGCTTTACCCTCCTCTTATATTCTCGTAACTCCTTGTTTTACCTTTATTTCGTCCGTAATGCTGTATATTTATACATGCATCCACTCTAGAGGCCCGTGTATGGTGTGGTGTATGGTGAGGTTCCACCATACATGGGCACCATACATGAAGCGTGATGCTATCAAGCGGCGACCGCTTGCAGACACCGTGTTGTCTACCCTCGAGCCAGAAGCGCGTGAGTATCGTGAGGCCTATGGCCTGGACCGTCTCTACTTCGTCGTGTCGCCAACTGGCCGCAAGCGCTGGGAGGTTCGCTACAAACACCCGATCACGCAAAAGTGGTCGTTCATGGGGGTAGGGGGTTACCCGGACACCAAGGCCAAGAAAGCGCGAGCTCAAGCTATCCAGATTGCCGAGCTGGTAGCCGACGGCATTGATCCCCGGGAGCACCTTAGAGGGGGCGGTGGTGTCCGGACCTTTGGGGTGGTCGCGGAGCAGTGGTACGAGCACAAGCAGATGCAGGGGAGATCGGCCAAGACGCTGACCAAGATGAGGCATTGGCTCGATAATGATGCGTTGCCTGCACTGGGAGATATGGCAGTTGCTGATGTGTCACGGGCTGACTGCGTGCGCGTTCAGAAAGGCATTGAGGCCCGCAAGGCTTTCAATATTGCCGAGAAGTCCCGAGCTTTTCTGCGCCGGATCTTCGACTTCGCCATTGCTCACGGCTATTGCGAGAACAACCCAGCTTCGAACCTGCTGGACGTTGCGGCGCCGGCACCTGTCTCCAAGCCTCGTCCTCATCTACTGGAAGAAGATCTACCAGACTTTCTGCGTGCGCTGCGTATGACAACCAGCCGCCGGTCTACTCGCTTGGCTGCTTGGATGGTCGTGTGGACGGCATCGCGGCCAGGCATGGTGCGATGGATGGAATGGACCGAGATCAAGGGCAAGTCGTGGCACATCCCCGCGGAGAAGATGAAGATGCGCCGCGATCATGTCGTGCCACTTTGTCGTCAAGCACTGCAAGCACTTGAAGAGATGCGTCCTCTTTCTGGACGATCGAAGTATGTATTCACTGGGGAGGGGGCAAAGCTACCTGTCCTGTCGGATGCAGCGATCAATCGCTGCTTCTCGAATGCAGGGTATAAGGAGAGGATGACGGGGCATGGAGCCCGCCACACGGCCAAGACGCTGCTGAGTGAGCATGGGTGGCCGTTACAGTGGACGGAGATACAGCTTGCGCACAAGCCGATCGGGTTGGAGGGCGTGTACAACCAGGCGTCGTACCTTGAGCAGAGACGGAAGATGATGCAGTGGTATGCCGACTACCTTGAGGCACTGGAAGTCGGCATGACCAAGGCCAAGCGGGACAAGTTCAAGCGTCGTCAGCGGGACGTAACTGCGTAGCCCATTGGCTCATCCATGCTTCAACCTCATGCTCATACCAATAGTTGGTCGAGGCTCGGCCAATGCCATCCTTGATGGGGCGCGGGAAGTTGGAATCTTTCACAAGCAGCTTCTCAAGTGATGAGCGGCTGCGGCCTATCTTCTCGCAGACTTCACGGGTGCGGAGGAAGCGCAGCGGCTGGTGAGTGGCTGTGTCTGTCATGGTCATCTCCTGTCTAGTCACCTTGATAACGGCTCGAGCTGTAGCCCAAGGCCTGCTCTTCTTGCGCGGTGGCATGATTGGCCATCGCGTCTTGCACACCGGGCACCTGCATCATCAATGTGTACTTGCGGCGCCAGTGATCTCGTCGTTTGCTGATCATCACGATCAGGTCTTCCAGTGGCAGTGCTTCACCATCTTCTGCGGCGTACCCGGTGCCGTGACAATGGACACATGGGGAGGTATGGAAGACGCCTCGAAATGTGCCACTGCCATCGCATTGCGGGCATGGTCCATGCGCTGGCGGCTCCCACGTTGCTTGCGATACCTGACGCATAGACTCCTCACATTCATGCTGCTTGCTGCAGCGCCTTGATGATGTGGCTGACCGGGGTAGGGCAGACCGCGTTGCCGAGCAGATGCACTGCGAGACGGTGGTTGTCCGGTAGCTGATAGGTATTGGGGAAGCTCATGGCCGACCGGCACTCCCACCGGCTGAGCATGCGCATGCGGTCGCCATCGATGATGGCCCAGCGATCGCGCGTGGTGATGGTGCCAATGGGGCGTTCCAGCGAGCGCCCTGTCTTAGTGTTGCCGTAGTAGCTGATCAGGAATCTCTCGCCGTGGGTGGCGCGGCCAGCGCGAACACGCTCGAGAGTGGCAGCGGCTCGCCCGGGCTTCTCGACGGGTTGCCAGCGGCCTGCATCGAAGTCGATGAAGCTGGCGGCCGGAAGGTGATCGAGCGTTGGCAGGTTCAGTTTCAGCGGCTGAGCGGACTGGGTGAGCACCAGGAACATGCGGATACGATTCTGCGGGGCGCCGAGATCCGCGGCGTCTACTACGTGTGGGCTGACGGCATAGCCCAGTGCCTGCATGGCCAGCACCCAAGGGCGGTAGAGCTGCCAATCGAGGAACTCGGGGACGTTCTCCACAAGGATGGCTGGCGGCCGGTGGTACTCAGCAGCCGATACCACTGCCCAGGCAGTCGAGCGGCTGGCATCGTGCTGAGGGTTGCCGCTGGCCTTGCCTCGCGCCTTGCTGTGGCCCTGACAGCAGGGCGACGCCAGCATCAGGTCATGCGCGGGCACCTGGCTCCAATCCGCCTGATGCAAGTCTTGGCAGATGTGCGCTGCGTTCGGATGGTTGCGGCTGTGCCACTCGACAGCATCCGGCCAGTGATTGGCAGCCCAGGCCACATTGCAGCCGGCCATGCTGGCGCCGGTGCTGAATCCACCCGCACCGGCGAAGAGGTCGATGACGTTCATGTGTTATCCGTGTCGAATTGTTCCGAACAAGCACGAAAAAGCCCCCTGAGAGGGGGCTTGGATAGCGTGCTTTGATGTTCCTGTTAGCTATATCCGCAAGTCAGCGGATAGCGATCAGTCATCACTTATGGTTGTCAGCCACGTCATAATGAGGGGAATACTAATAACAGTGACTGACATGAGGAGGGTGGCAAGTAGTTCCAATAGCTTACTGCTTTGTCTGTGGGGGATTGTCGAAGCAATGATATCAGGTGTGGTTAATTACAACTTTTCGCTGATCGGCTAATTTTCAACGGCTGGTGCTTTAGTAACCAACGCCTCTTGCTTGAGCTTCTCGGGGCGGCGGCGCAAGTTTTAGTGCGTGAGGGAGTGGTTCATGACTCTACCTTGCGATGGCCTGCGTCGTAGAGCGCACCCAGCAGGTACTCTTCCGACAATGCTCCGTGCAGCTCGCGCCTATGAGCATCAGCCGCGGCCTTGGTGATCTGCTTCATCTCCTCGATCGCCTTCTCTCGATCGGGACGGATGGGGCGGAAGCAGGCTTCTAGATAGTAATCCAGCGACTTGTTGTCTCCGGCGTGGCTGATGGTGAATGCCGCCACCATTCCGCATGGCTGCTTGAAGTGCGCTATCACCTCGCACTCTCGCCACTCGCTGGATATCTGAACCTCCACCACCGCACCCACCGGCGGCAGGCCCTCGCCATTCCAGTCGCTTGGATCGACTTCATCTGCTGAGGTGATTGCGATTGCATCGCTGACTGGTTGCTCGAGATGTTGGACGTGTGCCAGTAGCGCCTCTTCCCATTGTTCCCGGGGAATGACGATGCGGCGCTCATGGGCGCCTATCCATGCGTAGTGCCATTCGTTGTTGGTCGGGCCCTTGATCCAGCCCTCGAGATCGCCGTGGCCGTTGTCGGTCGGCAGATTGCAGTCCGTCTCGGGCCGCGGCCACGGGTGGGGGAGGTGCAGCAGGCTTTCCATCAGTTGATCGCGGGTCATGTCAGTCATCCTTGGTGAGCAGCGTGTCGAGCCAGCCACCGGCGAGCAGGTAAAAGAAAGCCGCCAGGCAAGTGGCGGCGATGAGTAGCAGGTGAATCATGATGATGCCTGTTTGAGTGAGGCGTAATCGCCCAGTCGCTTGGCAGTTGCCAACAGGCCGGCGGGCGTGCGTCTCAAGGTGCTGATGATCTCTTCTTGACTGGGCGATGACACTGGCTTGCGAGACCTGGTGGCTGGATCAAGCAGTAGTATCGGGTCATGACGACCCAAGCGCGTCATGCGGGACATGAGTGTCCCTTCCCCGATACCGAGCCGCTCGGCGTGTTCCGCCATTGTCGCGGTGATGCCATCGACGGTGACCCGAGATCGAAGAAAGAGCGTCATGCTGGTCTCCTTGAGTGGTTGAGCGCACAGGTCAGCCCCCAGAAGAGACTGGCGTGTGAGCACAAAAAGGCCCACCGGTTGGGGTGGGCAAGGTCAGGGTTTGCGAATGAGGTGCCGGTCAGCCCCGGCTTGCTCACCACTACGCAGGTGACGCGCCTGCTATCACCACAACAGCAGGAGACTCTATAAAGCTGTGCTAATCTGGCGTTACACCACAACAGCCAGGAGTTATTGCAATGAATGCAGCAGGGAAGGATTCAGGTAATAAGCCCAACACCTCTCAGCCCTCCAGGAAGGAGCAGAGAGATCACACCTCCAATCATAAGGTTGAGCCGCCAAAGAAGCGGCCCGGCCAAAGCTGACAACCGACAGAGGCCACCATGACCGATCAAAATCAGAAGTTGGAATACGATGTCGTGTATTCACTTCATGTTGAAAAGATGACCGAGCGATTTAATCGACGGCTCGACAATCTGATTACCTTCGGCCTCATTCTGCTTGGCTCTGCTATTGCTGGATCACTCGGCAATAGCGTTTTGATCGGCATTCTAGTTGCGACTTTCTCGGCATCCCAGCTTGTATGGCGGTTCGGTGAGAAGGCCGGGCATGCTGCGGCTCAGATGAAGCGCTATGAGCAACTTCTCTCCGAGTTCAATGCTCTTGATGATGACAGTGTGAGGGCAGGTCTCAATGCGCTATCTGCCCAAGATTCTACGCCGCTGACATCTCTTGAAAACATTGCGACCCGCAATGCCATCATTTATCTGGGGTGGTATGAAAATGACCTTGGCCTGACTCGGCTTGAGCAGGTACTTGGATTCTTTTGCGGTGCAACACCAATGCCCAAGAAGCCCCGCCAGGGACATGGCGGGGAAGCACAGGCAGCGCACGATGAAACTCCGGCGTAGGGCGTTCGCCCTCGCTTCTTACTGATGGTGGTTGGCCCACTCGGGAATGCACAGTGATGCACTCTCGGGTGGGCTCTGCCATTGGCAAAGCCCCATACCATTCCCAGTATTTCGACAGCCCTGGGCGGCGTACTCCCAGCGGCCTCTCGCGTGTCTAGCGCTACGGGCGGGCTGGGCATGCCTGATTGTTAAAGAGCAGCCGCATTGCCCGGCGGTTCGGGGCTCATCAGGCGATACCGGCAGTGCCGATGCCCTCTGATAAGCGCTGTCTCTCCAGCTGTCACACCACTTGCCCAGGTGTCGGGGGTAAGGCCGCTAGCGCAAGGGAGGAACCGGCGCCTTACCTGCGGGTGGTTATGCTCGCAATCCCCACTGGCACCACCTGCTGGCCGAGGGGCGAGGCGTGATCAGCGACTGGCGAGCTGCTGACCATGCGTAATCTGAGGGGAGCAGAGGCTGGCGGCATTGCCGTGGAAGTCCGGCCAGCCGCGGCGCTGTGATTCGACGAAACCGGCCTTGGCGTCTTCCTGCCACATGGCGGTCATCTCGCAGTATTCGGCTTCGCTGGCGGTCAGCTGGCGCGGGCCATCGGTCTGCTGGGTGAGGCTGGCGAGCGTGACCAGTCCGCCAACGATGACGGCGAGAGTGAAGGCTGAACGATGCTTGCGGGCTGTGTCGGTCATGGGCTGCTCCAATCCACTCAGTGACGATGGCGATGTACCGTGTCGATGGATTAAAAAGGTATAGCTATCTATACCTAGAGGTCAAGAATTTATTTTAGATTTCTATACATGTGAGCGATAAAAAACCCGCCACAATGGGCGGGTCAGAGTCGAATTCAGAGGCCGGTCAGGTAGCCGGCACCATGCGCATGATGGCGAAGACGAGGCTAGCGGCGGCGATGATGGTGCCAACGCTCCACATGGTCTGAAGCCGCAGTGAGGAGTGCAGCTCGGCTTTCAGCTCAGCCTTGAGTTCGTTGATGTCCGCCTTGGTGGCGTAGTTGGACTTGATGACCGCCACGTCCTCACGGAGTGTTCGCACATCAGCTTCGAGTGCTGTGACGCGTGTTTCTAGTGTGTTCATGGGCGGCTCTCCTCCCGTGCTGTCTCCACTGCCCGTGCCGTTACCGGGGCCGGAGAATGGGAAAACGTTACTCCCCTTACTCATCATTGGCATCACCTTCACCAGCAGCTTCCTTGTTGCTCCTGACCCATCCTTCAATCCGATGAGCATTGAAAAGTATCACATGGCCACAGTCGAGACACGTGATGAAGTAGTTGCCCAGTTGAAACGCACCGCCGCCAACATGAACTGGCGTCGTGAGCAGGTGAGCAGGCCCATCAGAGCTGTCGGCATGCAGCATGAGGTTTTCCGTCGTCTGGCACATCGGGCATTTCAGGCCTGGGCAGCGCTTGGACAGATAGTCGGAGAAATCCTGTCCGGTGATGGCGAGATGATCGCTAGGCATGTCCATATGGCCTCCTGATACCCCGCCGAAAGGAAGGGCTTTCATGATGGTGTCGGTAAAGGGAGGGTGTCACCAGTGTCAGGGGGAGAGCGTCACCAGTGTCATGGGGAGGGTGACGCCATTGTCGTACCCAGAACCTACCTACTTGAACCACTCTCTCTGGTAACGCGTGCGCGAGAGGATTTCTCAGGCAAACACTTCCCACCAGAAGACACGACCGATGATCTTCGGGGCATCCGGATCGCCCAGGGTGTAGACCTCTTCCGGATACTCGATGTGGTTGTCACTGACCACCCGCATGCGACCTAACGGCAGGCGGTAGAGGCGCTTCACGCGCAACATGCCGCCATGATCCAGCGCGTAAATCTTGCCATCGATGATGTGGCGGCAGCTCTTGTCGATACCGATCGGACACCCATCCACTATGATGGGCTCCATTGAATCGCCGGTTACGGTAGCGCAAGCCGCCTGCTTGGGGTCTACCCCGGCGCGAGCTAGGCGCGGCAGGTTAAACCGCATGTAGGCCCCGTGGTTCTCGATGACTTGCGTGCGGCCATCGCCAGCCGCCATCTCGACTTCGCGGAAGTAGGGGATCTCTACCTCATCTGGCCCGAGCGGAGCGTCGTCGTCTACAAACTCCGGTTCATGGAGGATCAGTTCATCGGAGATTGGTGCAGAGGTTTGTGAATCTCTGCCATTGAGTAGCCACTCAGCTGTGACGCCCAAGGCTTTCGCGAGTGAGTACAGGTTCTGACCGCTTGGGTTGGTCGCCCCTTGCTCCCACTGGCTTATGGCTCCCTTGGTTACTCCTACCTGCTTGGCAAGCGCGTCTTGGCTAAGTCCCGCCTCTTTTCGTTTTTGCTTGATGCGGACCTTCATGGCATCGCCCTTCAAAAGTGTATGACAAGAAAACTATACGAAATGTGCGTATAGAGTCTTGTCTCCTTTGTGGATAGAGTTCTATACTTCGGCCTATACATTAAGGAGACGCCAAATGACCAAGAAGGACTTGGTTGATTGCTTCGGAAGCATGGCTGCGGCTGCAAGGGCGCTTGGAAGAACCCGGAGTGCTGTTCAGCAATGGCCTGAGGATCTCCCTGCCCGCGTTCAATTCGAAATCGAAGGGCGAACAAGGGGAAAGCTCAAAGCCAGCCCGGAGCTACGAAACAAGAACACCGCCTGACACCCACAGCATAGCCCGCCGCCCATATCGGCTTAAACGGAACGAACACGGAGAAATTGACCATGGATGCCCATACAGAGATCGAGCGAGACATGGATGCCTTCCTGGACGCAGTGCATGACGTGGCGTTCGAGTGCCAGCCCAAGCAGCTGGCGAGTGATCTGGGCATGTCAGCCAAGTCCATGTATCGCCGCCTCAGTGAAGACGAGCCGATGCCGCTGCGCTTCATCGATTTCGTGGGGATCTTCTGGAACGTGGACCGCGAGCACCAGATGCGCCTGATGGCTCCGTTTCTGGATTACCTGGGCATGGTGGCGGTGCCGCGTTGTGCGAAGGGCCAGGTGAGCCGTGGTGACGTGTTCGCGTCAGTGCTGGATGCCCAGCAGGGGCAGGGCGCGATGGCGGCGCTGATTCAGGCAGCGATTGCAGATGGCGAGGTGGACGAGGAAGAGGCGGCGCAGCTTGAGGCGCAGCACAAGGCCATTGAGCAGCAGATGAGCACCCTGATGGGGCAGCTGCAAGCGATGCGCAAGCCGCTGAAGGTGGTGAGCCGATAACCGGGCACCAGATACAAAAATCCCCCAAAGGCGTCCAAACCAATCCGGGGGAAGCATCTCAAAACGCCAAGGAAGTATGGCATGACGATCAAGACGAGTGAAGCCAGGCAGATGTTGACCAGCTATCGGGGTTGGAGCTGTGAGTCCCTCAAGGCTGAGACCTATCGGCTGGCGGTGATGATCGACAAGCGCGAGCGAGTGGGTGGCGTGATTGACCTGCGCATGAGCATGCAGCACCACCTGGCCGTAGTGGCCCTGCTGGAGTGCGGCAAGGGGCAGGGTGAGACGGCACAGGCAGATGCCCGCCGCACTCTGTCGATCGACCACCACATGAGCGAGGCAGGACGTTTCGAGCGCCTGTCACTAGGTGTGGCAGCCAAGGGCGATGAGGTATCGGCATGAGCATCACAGCACGAATGAGTTCAGCACGCCTTGAGACAGAGATGTCTCGTGCTGGCCGCAAGATCGCCAAGCTGAAGGAGCTGCTGCCAGACCAGCCGCGTCTCACCGGTGAATATCACTCGGCCTATGCCGCCTGGCACCAGTGCAATGCGTTGCTGGCGGCCCGTCGCGGCGACAAGGACGGCGATCTAGGCAGCATGCAGTGGCATCAGGCCCGCGCTGCCAAATATCTGACACTGGCAGGAGGTGAGGCATGACTCTGCATCGATCACAAACGAGCCGTCAATGCGCGATGCGGGGATATCGCTGATGCAGTATCTCGTTGCTATCAATCAAGCCAAGGCCGTCGAGTGGGGGCTCAATGCTCAGCAGGCGATGCTGTTTGCGTTTCTGCATCAGGTGCCGACCTGGGCAAATGCGCGTCAGATCGATGGCCACACCTACTTCAACATCGGCAAGGGGAAGATCTGCGAAGAGCTTCCGCTGCTGACTGATAAGCACGACACCGCCTACCGGCTCATGAAGCAGCTGGCCAAGCTCGACCTGATCGTGATGACCAGTTGCGACAACCGGACGTACATGCGCCTAACCGAGAAGGGTGTGACCTGGGGACGCTCGACAGGGTCGGAAAAATCTCCGATCCGTCCCTTGGCGCCTGATTCTCAAGGGTCGGAAAAAAATCCGACCTCGGAAAAATCTCCGAGAGGGGTCGGAAAAATATCCGTGCCAGGGTCGGAAAAATCTCCGACGAATCAGGGTACCAATGATCCTAACCCCTCTCTCTCTGGCGCAGGCGAGCCGAGCATCTTCGAACGAGCGGCCCAGCATGCAGACAACGGCCAGCCGCAAGCGACTGCCGGCGCCCGTCAGGTGCCGATGACGTTGGACTGGCAGCCGGATGCCAGCCACTGGCAGACGGAGACGATGCGCCGGGGTAATCCATCCCTGACATGGGATCAGGGCGAGCTGGCGGACTTCACCGCGCACTTCGCGGATCAGCCGGGCCGGAGGCACTCACATCATGCCTGGTGTACTCGCTTCGTGCGCTGGGTGAGTGAGAACCGCAAGCGAGAGGCGGCCCGCCAGGCCTGCATGAGTCAGAACGCCAACACTTCATCGAACAACACTGTACGCAACGCTGGAGGCACCCATGGAAGCCGTCGCTCAACTGGTCCAATCCGTAACTCGAAACTCTCAGCCGCTGAAGGGCGTGCACTCATTGAACAGCGCCGCCGTGAACAAGCCGAAGGCCAGCCGCCGTCCGGCGACGTCATCGATGGCGAGTGGCTGTGATGACCTGCCACGGGTGAGCCAGAAGGCGGTGGATGCGTTGTTCGATCGCTTGGCCCAGCTGCATGGCGCCCACTGGCACCGCCGCTGCCGTGAAATGGGCTGGGGCACTGAAGAGAATGGCCAGTGGGTGAGCTGTGACGTGGAAGGCGAGTGGCTGGCAGCCCTGAGCCACCTGAGCACCCAGCATCTGCGCTGTGGCTTGCAGGCCGAGAAGGCCCGTACGGCCAAGTCGCTCCAACAGCGTGGCAACGCCTTCCCGCCGGACAGCGCCATGCAGTTCGCCGAGCTATGCCAGATGACGCCCGAGGGGTTGGGCCTGCCGGACTTTGATACTGCCTGGCAGGCATTGCAGGACCACGCCTTCACCGGCAAGCCGTATCCGCATGAGGCCATCGCTGCCGCTGGCGAGCACATGGACCTTCACGGTATGGCCTCGGCCACCTATCAGCGCATGGACCGGCACGAACGGGCCTTCCGCGTGTACTACCAGCAGGTGGTGGAGCGATACGCTCGGGGTGATGACCTCAAGCCGCAAGCGGCCATTGGGCATGACGGCCAGCTGTCACCGGCAGAACGTGCCGCCATGACGGGGGAGGAGAAGGCCCGCAAGGCGGCGGGCGAACTGGCAGGCATCACACCTGCCCAGGCACTGAAGATGATGCGAGGAGGGCTGACACATGGCGAATCATGAGAATCAGGCAATCACCACGGGGATTGGCAGCAAGTCTACTGGTGCGACTCGTCCGCGCCGCGCGTCGCTGGACAATCCAGCTTGCCAGCTAGGGCGGACGTATCTGGCACTCAGTGAATCGCGCTCGTGGCTGATGCTGAATGAGCTGGCTGCCGAGATCCGCAAGCGCTTCGATCGGCTGGATAGTGAGGCAGCCATCAGTGCCCGCCTGCGAGATCTGCGTCGCCAGCATGGGTTGATCGTGGAGAGCCGCCGGCGTGGAGACAGTGCCGCACATGAGTACCGCCTGATCCGCCTGGCACCGGTAAAGCGTCAGCCGGATATGTTGGGGGTGTTGCAGTGAGCTATCGCCCCGCTGGCAGCTACAGGCGGCCGAATCGCTCAGCCCTGCGCCGCTGCTTTGCTTGCGGTAGGCGAGTGGCCGTCCATCAGCTGGCGGGGTGCCTGGGGACGTGCAATCGCTGCATTGCTTTGGGCGCTCCCCGCTTCAATGCCAATGGTGAGCGACTGAGGGGGCAAGCGTGACTGAGACCACACCCAAGCCCGTTGGTGGCCCGCTGGCCCGCAAGGCCGCGATGCTGTGCCAGGCCGAGGGATTCCATTGCTATCTGGATCAGGCGCGCCGCGCCCGGCACGGCATCGACACCAACGTGATGCCAGACGGTACGCATAAGGAGGAAGACGCGGTGGACTTCATTCGCACGGCCTGCGGGGTGAAGAGTCGGGCCGAGATCGATCATGAGCCGAGGGCGGCGCACATGCTGCGCCGGATCATCACCAACTATCGCCGCTGGCAATCCAATCAGGTGAGGGCATCGTCATGAGCTGGGCAACACATCCTTCCGCCAAGGTGGCGGCCCGCAAGTCGCCGAACCGTACCGCCGGACAAGCCCGCAAGTCGGCGCCACGCATCGACCGTGAAGGGTTGGAGCAGAAGGTGCTGATTCGCTGGCTCAAGGGCGAGAAGCTGCGCGGCAAGCCGGTGGGCGTGCTGCTCGAGGATGTCACCTATCACGTCCCCAATGGCGGCAAGCGCAACAAGAAAACGGCTGCCGACCTCAAGGCCCAGGGCGTGCGTGCTGGGGTGAGTGACCTGGTGGTGGCGACGGCCCGTGGCGGGTATCACGGGCTCTACATCGAGTTTAAAGCGGCGCCACCTCACGATGCTGCCCTGGCGAAGTCTCAGCGCGAATGGCTTGAGAAGATGGAGGGCAATGGCTATCTGGCAGTGCTGGCCAAAGGCGTGGATGAGGCCAAGGCGGTGCTGGTGGCCTATGCGAGCTGGCCCGAGACGGTGGTGGCCGGTGAGCCAGAAGTGATGCCGCATGGCAGTGAGTGGCGCAAGGCAACGGCATAGCGCTCACGTAGCAATCCGGAGTAGGAGGGCAGGACATGCAGCGGATCGAGGATATGGGGCTGGCGGAGACCTTCCGCCTGATCGAGAAGCTGCCGGAGGGCGTGAGGCGTCAGCAGGCGTTGGCACATGCTCTGGATGAGCTGCTCGAGGAAGAGATCGAGTATCGCACCGGGCTGCGCCACCAGAACGCCGGTTGGCATCAGGTGTCATCGGTGGGCGGCATGGGGGAAGGGCGTGGCGAGTGCACAGGCCTAGTGGATCATGTCGGCAAGGCGGCAGAGCGCTTTCAGCAGGAAAGCCAGTGGCGGACGATGGCGGCGGCGTTGCTGTCACGCCTGACCGATCGTCAGCGCATGGCGGTACTGCTGGCGGCCTATGCCATTCCGCCGGTGCAGCATTGCCAGTCCCCCCGCATGATGACCCAATCTCAGGCCGTGGCGGCACAGGTGGCGATTCTGGCACGACTGGGCTGGGTGCCCGGGGCAGTGAAGGTGGAGCCGTTCAAGTCGGCCAAATCGATGCAGTGTGCGGCATCTCGTGGTCGTGAATCGCTACTGCATATGGTGCTTTCTCAAGCTGAAATGGCTGCCTGACTACCATATGTTGCAAAAGCGAGGGTTTGAGGGTACGATCCAGCTATTGTGTGATTCTTGCGTCTCTGGATCACCGCTCATTTCAAGGCCCTGCCATCTGGCGGGGCTTTTTGGTTTATATCTCGTTGATAGGTAACTTGGCTCTTCTCCCCGATATGGCTCACCCTCGCTGATGGGGGCACTCTGAGTAGGGGATAACATGAATCACATAGACGCTGGACTCGTTGAAAGAGCTAAGGCTGACCCTTCGGAGCTTCTGGCTCTAGGGGCTTTGCTAAATAAAGAGCGAAACAGGGACGAGCTCACCTTCTCGGAGCTACTCGAACGCTATAGACACTTAGGGCTGACGAGTGACATAGCAGGTTCGGCCTGTCACGAGGAGGAGCTTGCGCGCAGGCTGGAGCAAGCGAGAGGTATCAATCGAACTTTTTCCTTTAAGGACGGCCATGCTCGATGACATCATTTGTGTGACTCATGTGGAGATGGCCAAAGGGGGCGATTTCAGGCCTCTTGGCGAGTCTCTATGCATTGTGTGTGACGACATGGGGATAGACTTGGATGTTGTCATTGAGGAATGTGAATTTACACGGCTCACTCATGACGTAGCTGAGGCAGCGCTGGAGCACGGCCGTTCCCGCAGACGATATTCGTAGTGTGTTCCATATAATTTGCGAGCCCTGCCATCTGGCGGGGCTTTTTCGTATCTGCTCCCCGGTGATTCCTATGCCTGCACATGCTCCCGCGCACTGGCTCGATGAGGTCGAGCTGGTGGGCTTCGATGCGCCTATTGATCCGTCGGCTGATGATGCCAGCAATCTGTCGGCCTTCCTGGACACCATTGCCTATGCCGAGGGCACGCCGCGCTTCAGCTCGATTGAGGGCTATGACGTGCTGGTGGGCGGCAAGACCTTCGGTGGCTTCGATGATCATCCCCGCCAGTCGGTATGGCTGAAGTCGTACAACATCCACAGCACGGCGGCGGGCCGGTATCAGTTCCTGGTCGGGACGTGGGATGACCTGGCCAAGCGCTTCCACCTGTCGGACTTCTCGCCCGCCTCGCAGGATGAGGCAGCCAAGCAGTTGATCCGGCAGTGTCGGGCATTGGGCATGGTGTATGACGGGCGTATCGCTGAGGCCATCCACGCCTGCCGGCGCATCTGGGCGAGCCTGCCAGGGGCAGGTTATGGGCAGCGTGAGCTTGATACCGATGAGCTGCTGGGCGTGTACGTGCGTGCTGGCGGCCACATCGCATAACGATAACGACGAACTGCGCAGGGCCTACCGACTCAGGAGGCCATATGCATGACGACGACCACGAGCCCGCCGATATGCCACACCGCGATCCATCGACATGGCAGATGCTGCTGGAGTGGCTACAGCCGTATCAAGCCAACCTCTATGCAGCGGGGCTGTCATTCGTGATCGCACTGCTGCGCGGCCTGCATGCTGGTGGCCGCTTCTACAAGTCATTGCTCGAGGCGACCCTGGTGGGTGGCCTGACATTGGCGCTCAAGCCGCTGCTGGACTGGGGCGGCTTGGATCAGGACATGGCCGTGGCCATCGGGGCTGCGATCGCTTTCCTCGGTGTCGAGTGGCTGCGTGCCAAGTCTGACGCCATCTTCGATAAGGTGCTGGGACGATGGCTGCACTGATCACGACCGCGTGGGCATGGGGCCGCAAGCTGATATCAGGCTTGAAGATCGAGGTCATCCTGATGGCAGTGGTGCTGGGCTGGGGTGCGATGAAGACCTATGAGGCGACCAAGGCCGAGCAGCATGCCAATGATCTCAAGGCTGAGCTATCCACCGAGAAGGCGGTCAACCGCGGGCTCGAGATGATGGCGCTGCACTACGGCAATCAGATGAAGCGACTGTCCGTCGCATTGGAGGCACGCGAAGCCAGCCGCGCTCTGGATGACCGTTCAATCATGGCTGCCCGGGCAGCTGCACGCCGGATGGAGAGAGACGATGCGCCGACTGGGGATTGGGCTGACCGGCCTGTGCCTGACGCTGCTGCTGAGTGGCTGCAGCGCCTTCGAGAGCAAGCCAGTGGTAATGCCAACTGAGTGGCAGTGCACACCCGAAGTGCCGAGCTACCTGCTCAATCCACTGCCTGCACCTGACAGGCCAGTGACATACAACCGCGATCTGCTCAGCCTGCTGGCCGATTATGAGTCACAGCGGCGGCGCTTCAATGATGACCGCACGGCGACGGCCTCGATCCTCGAGCGCCTGGCCGATGGACCAGAAGACGTGGGGAATGAATGATTTAGTCAGATCACACGATCTCGCCCGTTCCCCCCGTCGCGGATGACGAAGAGCTTGTAGCCTTTGATGTGACTGAGAGTCTTAGCGTACTCGCGGGCTTCGTCTTCACTCTTGAACGTCTTGTGAGGGATGTCTTCGTACTCACGACGCACTGCCCAGCCATCAGAGCATTGATAGAAATACATCTCGATCATCATAAGAGGCTCCTGTGATCGAAAGCCGTGGATCGATATATGTGTAGTTCTTACTGTAGTAATGGTGAGTATTTATCAACAATGTTTCCGCCTCTTGCTTCAATCACGAGCTTGGTTCTTAGTCGGGCCGCGAGGGCGCGTGCGTAATCAATCGCATCGTATTGTGTTGTAAAACATCTGATACACAGCGTTTTCCCCTCTCGCTTCACGGCCCACTGGTTGCCTCTAGCGACCACGCGGATGCTGCTAGGAGCCGTCATCTCGGCCTCTCTTTGTGTAGATATGTCTTGTTAATTTTGGTGCACTAAATTAGTTGCATCAATAAGAATAAAAATATCTATCGACGTTCATGTTGAGGGCTTTATATGCCTATCAAACCACCACGACCCTGCAAGGCACCCATGTGTGGTGGCAAGACGACTGCCTCTCACGGGTACTGCGAGTCGCATGCCGATCGCGCTATCAACTGGGGCAAGAGTAGGCGAGGCGGGCAAGGCCGAGGTGGTCGGCCATGGCGGCGACTGCGAAATGCGATTCTCAAGCGTGATCGTTACCTCTGCCAGCAATGCGAGCGCTTGAATCGCATCACGCCAGCCACTGAAGTCGATCACATTGTGGGTAAGGCTCAGGGTGGCACAGACGCCGCTGACAACCTTGAGGCGATCTGCAAGGTCTGCCACCAAGCCAAGACGGCAAGCGAGGCACTGGCGGCCAGATCAGGAGATTGAGGCAGGCCCTGAGAGGGGGGAGGGGGTGCAATCTCTACCACCTTTGGGGGCGGCCACCGTTCCGTTACGTTTCTTTCTCACACCCGCGAAATTGAAAAATCAGCCTAGCGCGAAGGATTCTCAGATGACACGAGGTCGCAAGCCCAAACCAAGCCACTTGAAGGCGGTGCAGGGCAACGCCGGCAAGCGTGCCATCAACCATGACGAGCCCGAGGGCGATGCGCTCGATGAAGCCCCGCCGGCACCCGACTGGCTATGCGAGATCGGCCGTGATGCCTGGGACAAGCTCGCGCCCTGGTTGGTCGGCTCCAAGATCCTGACGCGCTCTGACCTACATCAGCTCGAGGCCTACTGCGATGCCTACGCCACCTGGCGTCAGGCCGTGGTCGAGATCCAGCAATGCGGCCTGGTGCTGGAAAGTCCTGCCACCGGTGCCCCCATCAAGAACCCAGCTCTGACCGCGAAGAATGAGGCGGCCCGCCAGATGACGACCTTCGGCAGCGCACTCGGTCTCGACCCATCCAGCCGAGCACGCCTGGCCGTGCCCGGGTCCAAGGATGCCGCCAACCCCTTCGCCGAGCTGCTGGGTGGCAACAAGCGATGACACTCAATGGCCAGCTATCCCAACGTCAATGCTGCGAACAAGTACGCTCGGGACGTGGTGGCTGGCCGGATACCCGCTTGCAAGTGGGTCCGCCTTGCCTGCCAGCGTCATGTCGATGAACAGAAGGCGGCCAAGACGCGCGCCTTTCCCTATCGGTTCGATCGTGACGCCGCCGAGCGGGCATGCGCCTTCATTCAGCTGCTGCCTCACACCAAGGGCAAGTGGGCGCGCGAACGCAAGCTGATTACGCTCGAACCCTGGCAGCTCTTCATCTTCAGTGTGCTGTTCGGCTGGATGAGCAAGCGCAGTGGGCAGCGCCGTTACCGTGAGGCTTACATCGAGGTACCGCGCAAGAACGGCAAGTCAGTGATCGCCGCGGGCGTGGCCACCTACATGCTGGCCGCCGATGGGGAATACGGCGCCGAGGTCTACTGTGGTGCCACCACAGAGAAGCAGGCTTGGGAGGTCTTCCGCCCGGCCAAGCTGATGCTGCAGAAGTCACCGGCCCTGATCAGCGCCGCCGGCATTGAGGTGATGGCCAAGAACATCAGCATCCCCGGTGACGGCTCCCGCCTGGAACCGATGATCGGTGACCCGGGCGACGGCTCGAGCCCCAGCTGCGCCATTGTCGATGAGTTCCACGAACACCAATCGCCCAGCCTCTACGAGACCATGCTGACCGGCATGGGTGCCCGCGATCAGCCGCTGATGTTCATCATCACCACTGCTGGCTTCAACCTCGCTGGCCCTTGCTACGACAAGCGCCGGCAAGCGCAGCAGATGCTCGAGGGTGTGGTTGATAACCCTGAACTCTTCGCGCTGATCTACACCATCGATGAGGGCGACGACTGGCAGTCTCCGGACGTGCTGCGCAAGGCCAACCCCAATTTCGGTGTCAGCGTCAGCGAGGAATTCCTGCTCAAGGCGCAGCGCGACGCCATCCAGTACCCCAGCCGCCAGAACTCCTTTCTGACCAAGCACCTTGATGTCTGGGTCTCGGCACGCAGCGCCTGGCTGAACATGGCCACCTGGCTGGCGGCCGGCGATGACTCGATGTCGCTGGACCAGATGGAGGGCGAGCCCTGCTGGCTGGGCGTTGACCTTGCCAGCAAGACCGACATCGCCGCCATCGGCCTGATCTTCCGCAAGGTGCGCGAAGACGCCAAGGTCGAGTGGCGTGCCTTCGTGCGCAGCTACCTGCCGGAAGGCGCAATCGAGCGCGCCAGCAGCAACCGCGCTGCCTATGAGGGCTGGGTCAACTCCGGCCACCTGATCATCACTGATGGTGAAGAACTCGACTTCGAGGTCATCCGGCAGGACATCCTCGACCTCTCCAGTCGCTTCGATGTGCAGGAAGTCGCCTACGATCCCTGGCGGGCTACCCAGCTCGCCCATCAGTTGATGCAGGAAGGCGCGCCAGTCATTGAGTACCGCAACACGGTCCAGAACATGAGCCCCGCCATGCGCGAGATGGAGGCCGCCGTCACTGGCGGTCGCTTCACGCACCCGGCTGACCCGCTGCTCACCTGGATGGCCAGCAATGTGGTCGCCAAGGCCGACGCCAAAGAGAACATCTACCCGCGCAAGGAAGCCGCCGACAACAAGATCGACGGCATCATCGCGCTGCTCATGGCGTTGGGGCGTGCCATCACCCTCGATGTCGAGCCACCCAGCCTTCTCGACTCCCTCTCAGACGACGACTTCCTGGTCATGTGACATGCGAAACCTACTGTTCGACACCCTCGGGCTGGCCGGCTTCGCCAGCCTGACGGGCGGCCTGTACCTGCGATTCGGCCTCGCGGACGCGCTGATGGTCAGTGGCAGCCTGCTACTGGTGTTGGCACTGCTCGGCGCACGCGCCATGCGCAAGGGGGCCTCATGATTCTCGATCAACTGTTCTCCACCCGCTCGGTCGAGAACCCGGCAACACCGCTCACCGGTCAGACGCTGGCGGACTATCTGCATGGCGACTCCAGCATCACGGTCAACCAGCAGAGCGCCATGACGCTTGGCGCGGTCTACGCCTGTATCTACGTGCTGTCATCCTCGCTGGCGCAATTGCCGCTGCACGTCATGCGCAAGCAGAACGGCGTCATCACCGCCGCCATGGACCACCCCGCGTATCAGCTGCTGCATGACGAGCCCAACGACTGGCAGACCAGCTACAAGTGGCGCGAGACGGCCCAGTCCCACGTGCTTGGCTGGGGCAATGGCTACACCGAGGTGGTTCGGGATGCGCGGGGCAATGCCGTCTCCCTGCAACGCCATTGCCCGTGGAACTGCAGTCCGGTGAAGCGCGGCAACCGCTGGCTATATGCCGTCACCGATGAGGATGGCTCACGCGCCGTCGCGACCGAGGACATGATCCACGTTCGTGCACTCGGCTCGCACGATCGCACCGGCGTCAGCGTGGTGCGCCAGCACGCCGAGACCATTGGCCTCGGGCTGGCGGCCCAGCGCTACGGCAAGGATTTCTTCGAGGGAGGCGGGCGCCCGACCGGGCTTGTCACCGTCAAGGACAGCTTGAACGCCGACAGCTGGAATCGCCTCAAGGAGACCTGGGCCAAGGCCGTGGCCAGTCTGCGCCAGTCCGAGAACAAGACGCTGATGCTCCCCGCACAGCTGGATTACAAGTCGATCACCATCGCGCCGGAGGACGCCCAGTTCCTCGAGACGCGCAAGCTCAACCGCTCCGAGGTGGCCGGCATCTTCAACGTGCCAGCGCACATGATCAACGACCTGGACAAGGCCACCTTCTCGAACATCTCCGAGCAGGCCATCCAGTTCGTGCGGCACACGATGATGCCCTGGGTCATCAACTGGGAGCAGGAGATCAACCGCGCCATCTTCACGCCCACCGAGCGTCGGGCTGGCTACTACGCCAAGTTCAACCTCGCCGGGCTGCTGCGCGGCACCCCCACGGAGCGTGCCGAGTTCTATCACAAGGCCATCACCGATGGCTGGATGGATCGCAACGAAGTCCGCGCCCTGGAAGACATGAACCCACGCGATGGCCTCAGCGAGATGCTGATCAGCGTCAACGCCACCCCAGCCAGTCAGCTGGGCCAGTCACCCTCGCCCGAGGACTCCACATCATGAGTGAGACAGAAAAGCGCGCCCTGACGTGCGAGGTCCGCGCCGAAGCGGGCGGAGACGGCCAGCCGTTGCGGATCATTGGCCACGGCGCCGTCTTCAACAAGCGCAGCGAAATGATCATGGGCATGTTCAAGGAGCAGATCGCCCCCGGTGCATTCGACAACGTGCTGGGCGATGACGTGCGCGCCCTGTTCAACCATGACCCCAACTTCGTGCTCGGCCGCACCCTCAGCAACACGCTGTCGCTGTCCGTGGATGAAGAGGGCCTGCGTTATGAGATCGACCCACCCGACACCCAGTCGGTGCGTGATCTGGTCATGGCGCCGCTGGCACGGGGCGACATCACCGGCTCCAGCTTCGCCTTCCGAGTCGCCCCCGATGGTGACGAGTGGGGCGAGGACGAGCACGGCGTCATCGTGCGCACTATCCACCGATTCAGCCGCCTGCTGGATGTGTCCCCCGTGACCTATCCGGCCTACCCCGATGCGGGCGCCGCCAAGCGGTCGCTCCAAGCCCGTTGCGATGAACTCCGAGAGATCACGCAGCGTGCCGTCAATCAGCGCCGCGCCCGCGAGCGCTTCCTTGAACTCATCAATGCCTGAGCCCGTGGAGGCTACATGAAACTCTCTGAACTGAAGCAGAAGTACGCGGCCGTCGCCAAGGACATGCGCAAGATGCATGAAGATGCCGGTGACACCGAATGGAAGGATGAGCAGCGCAGCCAGTGGCAGTCCATGAAGAGCGAGCTGGATGGCCTGCAGGACAAGATCGATCGCGAAGAAGCCCTGCGCGATGCAGATCAGCGCTTCGTGCGTGACAACGAAGAGGAGCTGCGCGGCCAGTCTCAGACGCCGGAAGCTGGGCAGTCCCAGGGCCCGAGCGTGGATGAGCAGCGTGCCGCGGCCTTCGATGCCTTCGTGCGTGAAGGCATGGGCAACATGAGCAAAGAGCAGCGCGCGATCATGCGTGAGATGCGAGCTCAGGCAGCGGGCGAGAATGACAAGGGCGGCTACACCGTCCCGACCACCATGCTCAACCGCATCCATGAGTCCATGCAGGACTATGGCGGGCTGGCCTCGGTCGCCCAGATCCTGACTACCTCCGATGGCGCCACCATCGAATGGCCGGTGTCTGACGGTACCGGGGAAGAGGGCGAGCTGCTGGGCGAGAACACCGCCGCCAGTGAAAAGGATGTCGAGTTCGGCATCCAGAACCTCGGCGCCAAGAAGCTGAGCTCCAAGGTCATCCGTGTCTCCAACGAGCTGCTGCAGGACTCGGCCTTTGATATCGAGGGGTTCCTGGCCTCGCGCATCGGCTCCCGTATCGGTCGCGCCGAAGCCAAGTACCTGGTGAGCGGTACCGGTGCCGGCACTCCCCAGCAGCCCAAGGGCCTCGCTACCTCGGTCACTGGCACCGTGGCGGCAGCCGCTGCGGCCAGCCTGAACTGGAAGGACATCACCAAGCTGATCCACAGCATTGATCCGGCGTACCGTCGCGCGGCGAACTTCCGTCTGGGCTTCAACGACAACACCCTGCAGAAGATCACCGAGATGGAAGATGGCCAGGGTCGCCCGCTGTGGCTGCCGGCCGTCGCGGGCCTGGCGCCATCCACGGTACTCGGTCAGTCCTACTTCATTGATCAGGGCTTCGAGGACATGGCCGCGAGCAAGAAATTCATGTTCGCCGGTGACTTCCAGCAGTTCGTGATTCGCCGCATCAACTACATGACGCTCAAGCGCCTGGTCGAACGCTATGCCGAGTTCGACCAGACGGCCTTCCTCGCCTTCCATCGCTTCGATTGCGTGCTGCAGGACACTGCCGCCATCAAGGCGCTGACCGGCAAGGCGGCCTGATCCTCACCCACCACCTGACACAAGGGCCGCCATCGCGCGGCCCTTGCCTGTTGGGGCCAACCCCATGAGGCATGCCGATGCTCGAGCTGGACATCATCAAGTTGCACGTCCGGCTGGAGCCGGACTTCTCCGAGGACGATCAGCTCCTCGAGACCTATTCCAATGCGGCCCGTCGCGTCATTGAAGGACGCACGGGGCGCACGCTGTATGAAACCCACGACGCCATCCCGGCAGAAGGGGATGAGCACGCGCTGGTCATCGATGACGACATCACCACCGCGATGCTGCTGCTGATCGGCCACTGGTACGAGACCCGTGAAGCCGTGGTCATCGGCACCATCACCTCAGAGGTACCCATGGCCGTGGGCGCCCTGGTCGATCACTACACCCATTACCACTTCGCATGAGGTGACTATGCGCGCCGGACAGCTTCGTCATCGCGTCACCCTGCTGGGTAGCCGCACCGGGCATCCGCCCAGCTGGCCCACCTTGCGTGAGGTCTGGGCCGAATTCGTGGAGCCCAAGAGTGCCGGGCGAGAAGAGCAGGCGGGTATCCGTGCCCCATCTTCCACGCTGGTGCGTATGCGGCCCCGCGATGAGTTGGCAGCAGGCCAGATCATCCGCCGCCGCGACGGAGTGCTGTTCATCATCGAATCCCTCGATCCGGCACGCAGCATGGTGGAGATTGCCGCGCGTCGCCTGCAAGGCGTGGTGGCCGAGTATGAGCCGATGAGGGGGGAGGCCTATCCCATTCAGGCATGGCTGCACCGGCAGAACGTCTTCATCGGCCAGGCCAATGAGGCCCGCAACGTGGTCGAGATACTGCAACCGGAGCTGCGCTGGCCGTGGCCAGAGCCCGGCGACAGGATTCACATCGCCGGCCTGGCGCTCGAGATCGAAGGCATCGTGGAAGGCAGCGATGACGGCATCACCGTGCAGCTGTTCACCATTCCTCGCTGACAGGAGGCCGCATGCCTCGCAAGCGTGGCAAGAACTCACGGCTGCCCAAGGGCGTGGCCATCGAGGGGTTGACCGATAGCCTGGCGGAGTTCAGGGCGCTACCCGCGGCCACCCGCCGCGCGATGACCTCGGCCATCAATGAGCAGGCATCCGCGACCCGCAAGCAGCTCATCGATGACATCAGCGCCGATGGCAAGGTCAGGCCGACGGCGGTGCGCTCGCGCATCACGGTCGAGAAGGCCAGCAAGGACCAGCCAAGCGCCAGCCTCACGCTCAGCCGCTCACCGGTGCCATTCAATTTCTGGCAGTACCGCACCGAGGTGGAGGATGGCACCGGTACCCGCGCCAGTATCTGGATTCGCAAGGGCGGCCAGCGCATGCGGGTCTATGGCTTCGTCAATCCCAAGGGCGGCAGCAAGACACCGCTGGTGCGCTACCGCAAGGGCAGCCAGCGTCGCCTCACCCGTGCCAACGGCTGGACCCTCAAGAACCACTGGAATCATCAGGTGAATGGCGAGCTGCGCAAGCAGGTCGCCTTCGACCTCCAGCAACGCTTCCTCGCTCGCCTGGCCAAGGAGAGAGCTACATGACGCCCATCACCCGCGTGATCGATGCCTTCGTGGCGCAACTGGCGGCCATCTCGACGGCCAATGGCCATGCCACCGACATCGCGCATATCGAGACCGAGGCCATCCAGATCAACCTGCGCTCGGAGACCCCGCTACCACTGCTGCATGTCCGTCGCCTGGCCAGCAATGTGGATGCCCGTGCCGGGCGGGGGACGCGCAAGGAATCGATCAGCCTTCAGATCGAGGCCTACCTCGACCTCAAGACGCATGGGCGTGCCGGTCAGGATGCGCTGCTCAATGATCTTTACAACGCCATCTATCCGGAGAGCCAGGTACTGCTGGATGGGCTGGCGGTCGCCATCACGACTGGTGAAGCCGAACTGGATGATGCGGAGCTGGGCAGCCGCATTCTTCCCATCTATCTGCCCGTGACCATCACCTACACCCGCACGAGGTAACTCATGGCTGACTTCAAAGACACAGGCCTGATCATGTCTGGCGACATCTTCATGGCCGAGGTGGATGCCGATGGCAAGTTCGGCGCCCTGAATGGCCCGATGAACGTGCCGTCCCTGAGCATCACGCCGACCAGCGTGAACCGCATCTCTCGCCCTTCCTATCAGAAGGACAACTACGGCCAGGCGCTGGATGCCGTCAACCTGCCCAGCGATTCGGCCAGTGTCACCATCCAGTTCGATTCCATGCCGGCCAGCATGCTGGCGGAGACGCTTGGCGGCACGGCAGAGCTTGCCGATGCTGAAGCTGACAGCGTGACCGGTGAGGCGCTGACCCTGACGGAAGGGGCCTGGGCGGCGCTGCCGCATTCCTCGCTGGCCGCGGGCAGTGTCGTGGTCACCAAGGACGCTACCGATGTCACGGCTGACTGCGACATCAACCTGAGTGCCGGCCTCATCAAGGCGCGTACCGCTGCCGCGGCAGGCGATGTCACCGTGGATTACGACACCGAGGCGGTCACCGGCCATCGCGTAATGGGGGACACCGAGATCTCCAAGCCGCGTTACATCCTGGTGGATGGCATCAACCTCGCCACCGGCAAGCGTACCCGGGTCGAGATCTTCCGTGCCGTGTTGTCGGCGGATCAGGCCACCGAGCTGATGGGCACCGAGTTCATCACCGGGCAGCTGTCCGGCTCGCTGGTGGTGCCGCCCGGCAAGGGCGCCGCCTACACCGCCACCATGTACAGCTAACGGGAGCGAGCCATGACCGACAAGACTGCTACGGGCA
The DNA here is from genome assembly GCF_011319755.1 of Cobetia sp. MB87. Taxonomy (NCBI): domain Bacteria; kingdom Pseudomonadati; phylum Pseudomonadota; class Gammaproteobacteria; order Oceanospirillales; family Halomonadaceae; genus Cobetia; species Cobetia sp. MB87. The sequence goes on from NZ_VFBC01000007.1 coordinate 556,205, forward strand.
AGACTGGCACTGAGGCCAAGCCCGGCACTGAGGCAAAGCCCACCGACTCGGTGAGCGTCAAGCTCAGGAAGGCGCACCGCCACGGCGGTAAGGAGTATGCCGCCGGCGACTCCCTCACCCTCGAGGTGCGCCAGCTGGATCGATTGAAGAAGGCGGGCAAGGTCTGAGCCTGCCTGCTGTGAGTTGCACCACCTAGCCCGCCATCTGGCGGGCTTTTTCATGTCCGGAGCACGACACGATGGCCAATCAGAGTGACATTCAGCTGCGCATTCAGGCCGCGGTCGATGGGCTGCAAGACATCGGCAAGCTGATGAGCGAGCTGGACAATCTCGGGCAGGATAGCAGCGAGGCCTCAGCCGAGGTCGAGCGCCTCTCTGAAGAAATGTCGGCCATCGGCCAGCAACAGAAGCTGGTCACCCAGATCAACAAGGTCGCGGCGGTCGTGGATGACGCCGGGACTGCCATGCGCGAGGCCGTGGACAAGGCTGACGGCTTGCAGGCCGCGTATGAGAATTCCGCCAATGGTGCGGACTCGCTGCGGCTGGCGACACAGCGGGCTGCTCAAGAGGCGGACGACGCCAAGGCGGCGCATGTCGCCCAGACTCAGACGCTGACCCAGCTGCAGACCAGCTACAAGGGCGCCCAGACCGCCACCACCGCCGCACGTCAGGCATGGCGTGATGCCGCCCAGCGTGTGCGTGACCTCAAGTCCGAGATCGGCCGGAGCGCCAGCGCCACCGACGAGCAGCGGCAGGCATTGTCGCGGGCCAGTGGTGCAGTGGATCAGGCGAAGGATGCCTACGATGCCCAGGCGCAAAGCCTCAACAGCCTGCGTGATGAGCTTCAGCAGCAGCGAGAAGCGACGGATGAGGCCAAGGAAGAGTGGCAGAACGCCAGTGCCAGTGCGGCCCAGCTGACTGCCGAGCTCAAGCCGGTCGAGCGCGAACTGAAGCAGCAGGAAAAGGCCCTCAACAAAGCCCGCGCGGCAGCCGACAAGGCGACCGCCGGTCATGAGGCTCAGGCCCAGAAGCTCACGCGCCTGCAGCAGGATGCCCACGCCGCGGGTGTGGACATCGACAACCTGGCCGATGAAGAACAGCGCCTGGCCCGCCAATCCCGTGAGCTGGAAGACGACGTGACCTCGCTGGCATCCGGCTTGCGTGAGACCGCCGCGGCCGCCCGCGAATCCGGTGAGGCAGCCGAGCGCAGCGAAAGCCGCTTCAAGAAAGCGGGTGCCTCACTCAAACAGTGGGCTGCCGGTGCTGCCGCCGCCACGGTGGCAGGGGCAGGGCTGGCCGTCGGATGGGCCACGCGCTACACCGCTCAGCAGGCCGAGATGGCCCAGCAGCTGGATATCACGTCGCGCTCGCTGGGTATCTCCACTCAGGCGCTGCAGGGCTATCAGTACGCCTTTCAGCGTGCCGGTATCGATGCCGACAAGACCGGCAATATCTTCAAGGACACTGCCGACAAGATTGGTGACGCCTACCAGAACGGCGGCGGTGAGGCTCAGGACGCCCTCGATGCTCTGGGCATCAAGGCTGAGGAGCTGATCGAGCTGGCGCCAGACGAGATGATGTTGCGCCTGGCTGATGCCATGAAGGATCTGCCCCAGGCAGCTCAGGTCAACCTGCTGGAATCGCTGGCAGACGATGCCACACGCCTGCAGCCACTGCTTGCCAATAATGCCGCTGAACTCCGAGCTCTGATGGAAGAGGCCAGCGAGGTGGGGCTGATCATGTCCCCCGAGCAGATCGCCAATCTGCAAGCGACCGATGCCGCCATCACCCGCCTGCAAGGCCGACTACAAGGGTTGAGCAATCGCCTGATGGGCGAGCTGTCACCGGCGGTCAATCAGGTGTCCGCTGACTTCGAGAAGGCTCTGGCGGAAAACCCCGGGCTGCTGGACGACCTCGCCACGGCCATCGGGGGTGTGATTCGCACCGGCGGTGAGTGGGCGCGCAGTTTCATAGAGCATCGCGATCAGATTGGCGGTGCCATGCAGTCGGTCGTCGATACCGGCCAGTTTATGGGCAATTCTCTGCTGGCCGTATTCCGGTTGGTGCAGTCAGCGGCCGCCGGATTGACGGCCGGCATCGCAAGCGTCAGCACCGGTGTGCTGCAGCTCAACGCCAAGTCGCTCGAGTTGCTGAACAAGGTTGGCGCTGCTACCGATGAAGAAGTCGCCAGGGCGCAGGCCAAGGCCAAGGCGGCAGAACAGACGCTCTATGACCTCAACAAGGATGCCGCGCGTTACTTCAAACAGGCTGCCGAGGCAGGGAAGGACGCGGCCAACGCCTTCGATAACAGCGATACGGCCGCGCAGAAAGCCGCCAAGTCTGCTGCCAAGCAGGCCGCTGCCTCTGAGGCTGCGGCCATTGCCGCCAAGAAGCAGGCCGAGGAGGAAGAGAAGGCCGCCAAGCAGGCAGCGGATGCGGCCGCCAAACGCCAGAAGGCTCTGGAAAACGCTGCCACATCTCTCGGCACCTCGCTTGGCGAGCTGTCCAGTGGTATCGCGGATAGCGAGCAGGAAGCCCTCGATGCCTTCGCCACGCTGGCGGCCAGTGGTGAATTGAGTGCGGCGCAGCTAGCGACGGCCTTCGAGAAGGCGCAGGACAAGATCAAGTCTGACAAGGGGATCGCCGCCCTCAAGGATCAGGTCGATGGGCTGGTGAATGACGGCGTGAGCGGCGCGGATTCTCTCGCGACCAAGTGGAAGTCTGCCGGTGCCCGCCTGGCCAAGGACATGGGCACCACCCTGGAAGAGATTCGCACCGGTGTGACCGAGGCGGAACGCTCGGCCATTGATGCCTTCACCAAGATCGCCTCCACCGGTGAGCTGTCCGCCAAGGAGCTGAGCCGTGCCTATGTCGGCGCCAAGGAGCAGATCAGCTCGAAGGAAGGCATCAAGGCCTTCGGCGCGGTTCTCGATGGGCTGGTCAAGGATGGCGTGACCGGGGCTCGCACGCTCAAGGCGCAGTGGATCGAGGCGCAGGAAGCCACGGCCAAGGCAGCCCGGGACACGGGAGACAAGGCGCAGCAGGCCTCTGCCGACACGGCCAAGACGGTGGAGGCCTCTGTCACACGCAGTGCCCAGACCATTGCTCAGCTGATGAGCAATGCCTTGCACGAGACGGAAGAGCAGATGCGGTCACTCAGTGACGCCGCTTATCAGGCCTTCGCGACTGACTGGGGGATCGATACCCAGGCCGAAGGCATCGAGGGAATGCAGGACCGCATTGCCGAGTTGGATCATGAAATCGGTGATCTTCGCGACAACCTCGCCACCCGTCTCGACTCCACCGGCTTCACGGCCTGGATGACGGACCTCGCCACTACGTCACGTCAGACCGAGATCGCCTTCCTCGAGCAGAAGATCGCCGTGGAATCGCTGACCGATCAGATCGAGGCAGGGCGGGCGCCAGCCAGCGCACTCTCACAGGACATGGACGATCTCTCAAGCCGCTTCGACCTGCTCGATGAGTCGGATCTTTCCGGCCTCGAAAGCGCCATTCAGTCGGTGCGCAGTCAGGTCGAGTCGCTGTCAGACAGCGTGAGTGACACCTTGGCCAGTCTGCGCTCGGAGCTCGCCAGCCTGCAGGGCGATAGCGCCCAGGTCGAGGCGCTGCGGTATCAGCAGCAACAGACCGAGCTTCAGGAGGCGCTCAACGCCGCCCGGGCATTGGGCGATGCTCAGACCATCAGCGCGGCGCAGGAGTCGCTGCGGCTCGCGGAACGCGCACATGATCTGCGCCTTGAGGATATCCGCGCCCAGTCTGAGCAGGAGAAGCAGCAGGCTTTGGCAGATGAGGCTGAGCGTCAGCGAAACGTGCAGGAGGCTGAGGCCACCCAGCGCGAGAACAACCGTGACGCCCAGAACCGTACCAGCCAGCTCACCCAGTCGGTGCAGGCTCAACGCCGCGTGGCGGTGGATCTCAACATCGCCGGCCAGCAGGTCACGCTGAACGGTGTGGATGAGAGCGAGGCCGATGCCTTCCTTGACAGATTGACCCAAGCCTCACGCACGACGGCCCGCCGCTGATGGCGGGCGTTTCATTTCTATTGAGAGAACGCCATGGCGATCACCCTTGAGGGCATTGTGCTGCCCGATGACATCCAGTGGACCGATGAGCTGGTGTCCCACAGCGTCGGCCAAGTGCAGACGCCCACGCTGACGGGGGCACTCATCATCGAGGAATCCGCGCAGGCGGCAGGGCGGCCCATCACCCTCGCCAGCGGCAACGGGGCCTGGGTAACCCGCGCCACCGCGTTGGCTCTCACTGAGCTGGCGGCCACACCGCGGGCTGACGGTACGCCCATGACGCTCACCTGGGGCGATGGGCAAACCTTCGATTGCGTGTTCGATCGTGCCAGTGGTGAGGCGGTCACGGCCACCGAGGTCTATCGCCTCGCCGCTGGCGGCCAAGGGGCGGATCACCCCTACACCATCACGCTGCGCCTGATTACGGCTTGATCTTTCACTTCGCAGATATCACGGGTGTGATCAATTCTTCTAAATCTTTGCGCATATCGATTTCTGAAAGGCTAGGTGAATGTAGTAAGTCTTCAATTTCATGAATGCTGTCTGCTCCCGTTAACCCTAGTTTATTCATCAATGACTCTATGAAGTGAAGAACTTCATAGCCTTCATCTTTATCAATTCTCGCTCTATCAAGTTCGCCAGCGTATTCACCATCCCCGCTATCCCTACTCCAAGTGTATGAGTATTTATCAATTTGTAGCTCGGATCTTCTGATTTTGCCTGTCATATTTAGCTCTCATGTGATTTTGGATTGAACATTAAACGTGCGAGATAACTATCGAAATGTACGGGCAGTAAGTCAAAGAAACATTTACATGCTACGACGAATTAATATTTAACATCTGGTCAACGAATAATGGTTATCGGCTGGACAAATACCCATAAGCATGAAAGTGATCAAGCTATACCGCAGAAAGGCGTAGCAACTTATAGGAGCCAGCCCAATGGCCGACGAAACAATCCATAGCGGCGACATCCGCATCCTGCAGTCTGAGCGCATGACCGACAACGCCGATGGCGGTGGCCGGCTGACTGGCCGTCCCGTGACCGATGGCGCGAGCAATGACATCTTTGATGACATCTCTGATCTTGATCGCGCAGCGGGGCGCACCTCGCTGCGCAAGGTGGGTGCCGGCGTACTGACCGACAACACCGCCCAGTATTTCGGCGCGCACGCGATCATTGACCAGGTGCCGGCTGATCCGAATGTCAGCGTGGTGATGTTCGATACCGGCTCGCCATCTGATGAGCGTGCCGAGTCCCGCGATTATGTCGAGAGCTATGTGACCGCCGGCGCGACCTCGCGCATGACGCTGCTGGGCGATCAGCTGGCCGGCCAGCGCAGCATCATCACGTTTCAGATGCCAGAGGCTACGCTGCCCGATCTGGGCGATGTGCTGGCGCTGATGACCGAGCAGGGCGATGCCGCCGGCGAGGTCCAATATGTGCGCATCTCAGAGATCGACCACGAGATCAGAACGTTTGAGTATGAGAACGGCAGCAACGTGCAGACGTTCGAGCGCCGCGTGCTGACACTGGGGCTATCCACCGCGCTGCGCCAGCGTGTCTATGGTGTGCAGCCCAAGCCTGGCACCCTCAACCCCGATACCGTGATCCGCGAGGGGCAGAGCACTGATGCCGCCCGTTACTATGGCGTCAGCACCCTGACCCAGCCGGCCACCTTCGGGGCCAATAGCGTCACCGTGGCCAGCACCTATGCGCCGCTTGTGCCGGCGACCACCACCGAGCAGGCGGTGACCGATGTGCAGGTGGGCGGCACGGCCACCATCAGCGTCAGCAGCGGTGGCTCGACCTTCGAGGTGGCGCAGATCGCCAGCACCACCCAGATCGCTATCGAGCTGAATAATCGCGGTTTCACCTATGTCAGCCGCCTGGACCCACTGCCGGCACCTGGCAGCGTGGTGATCGCTTATCGCTCGCTGGGCAAGTGGTATGAGCTGCGCGACGATGACGCCAATGGCGATCTCAGCGGCAGCGGGGCGGGGCGCGTGGACTACGCCACCGGATCTGTCAGCGTGACGCTGGGCGGCCTGCCGGATGTCGGCAGTTCGGTGCTGTTCAGCTGGGGCACGCCGGCCCACTATGAGGACCGCGCCGGCCAGGCCACCATCGACAAACCCTGGATGACGTTCGTGCTCGATCACGCCGGCGTGATGCCTGGCAGCGTTACCGTGCGCTGGATCTCTGGCGGCAGCGAGAAGACGGCCACCGATGATGGCCTGGGCAGCCTCAGCGGCGCAGCCACCGGCCGCGTGGTCTATGGCTATGCCGACGGCAGTGGCGCGCCCCAGCCTGGCGAGGCGTATGTCGAGTTCAATGGCGATGCCTTCCCAGATGCAAGCACCCAGGTCGAGATCGAATATGACTACGGGGCACCGAAAACCGAGCAATTTCTGCCGTCTGCCAACGGGGCCGGCCTGGTCAGCCTCAGCATCAGCGATGCGCCGGTGCGTCCTGGTAGCGTCGCCATCACCTGGTCGGTGGTGCGCACCTGGTCGAGCAGCGAGAGCGAGTCGCGCAGCAGTCCGCGCACCGGCACCTGGGAGACTGTCGAGCAGAATGGCGGCGAGGCCGATGTCACCTACACCATCACCGATGATGGGCAGGGTGGTTTTAGTGGCGGCTGGGAGGGCAGCATCGACTACGCCACCGGCGCGGTGACTTTCGAGGTCGAGAAGGTCCGCGAGGTCAGCGAATGGGATGATGGCGACGCCACGCACCGCGAGTGGGGCAGCAAAGAAAAGCGCGACGTTTTCGAGAATGGTTCGAGCGTCTGGCTGACCAGTCAGCTGGACAGCGCCGCCCCGACCACCCACACCATCACCCAGGATCTCGCCCCGCTCGATGTCGAGCTGATGCCCCTGCTGCAAGATAGCGTCGTGCCTGGCACGCTGTCTTTCATCTTCCGAGGCGATACGTTCATCGACCGCCAGGGCAGTCTCTATCGCAGCGTGACCAGCAACGGGGCCGGCGTTCTCGCGGGGACCATCGACTATGGCACCGGCGATGCGCGCATCACTGACTGGCCGAGCGGCACCAGCGCCACCATCACCGTCAAAACGCTGGTGAGCACCTTCGGCACCTGGACGCTCGATGAGGCGTTTTTCCGCACGCCAGGCTCGCCGCTGCAGGTGGGTGGTCTGCTGATCCAGGCCACGACGCTCGACGGCCGCTCGATTACCGGCCAGGCGGCACTCTCTGGCGAGATCGAGGGTGACGAGATGTCAGGCAGCGTGAGCTTCGAGACGGGAGTGGTGCGCGTCACTTTCGGCGCGCTGGTCAGCAATGACAGCCTGAGCGCTGCCGAGCGCGCCGAATCCTGGTACGACGCCACGGCCGTGGATGACGCCGGCATGATCTGGCGGCCCACCCAGGTGATCCCGAGCACCGCGCGCTTCAATGCCGTCATTCTGACCACGCTGCCGCTCGAGGCTGAGCTGATCGGCATCGACCCCGTGCGCCTGCCCAGCGATGGCCGCGTGCCTATCTATCGCGCCGGCGGCGTGGTGGTGGTGCATCACACTGCTCGCGCCCCGTTCCCGCTGGGGATCGGTGGCGGCACCACGCTGGATGTCGGCCGCTCGCGGCTGGCCAGTCTGGTGGTGGAGGACGCCACCGGCGAGGAGGTGCCGGCCACCCAGTACAGTGCAGACCTCGACGCCGGCACCGTGCAGCTCGCTGCACCTGACACGGCCACCCACCCCGAACCCTGGTACGCCCTGCACCGCGTCGAGGACATGCTGCTGGTGGGTGACGTGGATCTATCGGGGGCGCTGACCCTCAAGGGCAATTTGAGCCATGACTACCCCGCCGGCGATACGCTGGTCAGCGCCGCGATGGTGGCCGGTGATCTGCAAGCGCGCGTGGCTGATTTCTTCGATCTCTCGAGCTGGGATCGAGACTGGAGCAAAGATGACAACGATGGCGCAGATGGCACCCTGGCCGAGTACAACGTGACCACCTACCCGCCGATCATCACCAATCGCGGGGCCATCACTGAGGATTGGGCGCTGATCTTCACCAGCTCCAGCACGTTCCGCATCATCGGCCGCACCGTGGGCGAGATCGGCGTGGGCAGCACCAATGAGGACAGCTCGCCTACCAACCCGAATCAGGGCGTACCCTACTGGACGCTCAAGGCAGCTGGCTTCGGGGCCGGCTGGGTGAATGGCAACGTGATCCGCTTCTCGACCATCGGTGCGAGCTTCCCGATGTGGCTAGCGCGCGTGATCCTGCAGGGGCCGGCCAGCGGCCAGCAAGATTCTTTCCGGCTGCAGATCCGTGGCAACGCCAACGCCTGACCATAGGCGGCAGGCGCAACCCTCTATCCCTATCCCTCAACCGCCCAGCCACTCGCTGGGCGGCCTTGTTTCTGGAGACGTTCAAGATGGCCGATTTTCCCGTGAAGTGGTTTAGCAGCAACATGGGCGGCGCGCCGGTGCTGTCAGATCAAACGCCAGGCGAGATGATCGCTCTGATGAAAGCCTGCCTTTCAACTGGCTTCAATCTCATGCCCATTGACGGCATGGAGTTCGATAGCGGCACCGGCCTTGCCACCGTCAATCTGAGCACTGGGCATGGCTTCCTGCCGTGGCAGGTGATCGAGATCAGCGGTGCGGATCAAGCCGGCTACAATGGCGAGCATCGAGTGGTGAGCGTGGGCACCGGCTGGCTGACGTTCGCCCCCGACACTGCCCCGAGCGCTGGCGCTGCGACCGGCGAGAGCATGGAGATCAAGGCCAGTCCGTCCAAGTCATGGGAGTTCATCGACGAGGACGCCGCCACCTATCAGGCATCGTTCCGCTCGACCATGCCTGATGCCACTGATCATGTTGTGATCATGACGGATGATGACCCGACGGATAGCGATGTTACCTCTTCGGCGGATTGCGTAAAAATGACAGTCGCTGAGATTTATACCGATCTCTCCGATTATCAAGAGACGATGAAGCAATGGTGGCCAGCGTCTCATCGTTATTGGGAGGATAAATACGCAAAGTATTCCTATGGGAAAAGAGATTGGGTGCTTATTACTAACGGTAAATTAGTCTACTTTGCCCTAAGCTATGGGCGCTCAAGCAAACGCGCAATTATGGTGCTAGGTAATTTTGATAGTGTGCGCCCCGCCGATGCACACCATTTCATTTTGAATGGAATTAATAGCTCAGCTGGGTGGTCGAGTACAAATTATGATATGTATAACGATTTTCTCAGGCTTGAGGAATCTGATGATGAGGAGCTTCGCAAGATATCCAGAAAATACACTCAGATACCAGAGTCCGTAAGTTTTAACTTGCTAGGGTACGGGAAAAGAATAGGCGGCGCATTTAGTGCGCCAAACCCAGCGGATAACGGATTTTATGTTGCATCTGGAAAGATTGGTGTTTTGGAGGAAATACAAGGTTCAACCGCTTATCAAGCTCTCAGGGGGTATATGCCTGGGATAGTGCAGCCGCTTTGCACCGTTCCTTTCTATGATATGCAGATACTGGATGACGTGCCCAGCCTCGAGGGGCGGCCAGTCCTATTCATGCTGGCAACCGCCAGAGATCATGGGCAGTACGACTCTGTATCATTTACGGAATGGACAGTCATCAGCAATTATCATCCGTACTTGATTGGCTTCCATCTCGATCATTGGGAATAAGGTGCAGATGCGATGCCAACGATTACGATTGACTTCGAGGATGACAGCTGGCGCAGCCATATATCAGGCGATTGGATAGTGACGGACGATGGCGCGCAGCCGGCCTATGATGGCAGCTATGCGCTCAGAACGCCGCCCATGGACGAGACAGGAACAAAATATTCTTATCTCGATTTATCGAGCCTGATACCCAATACGCAAGGCGGCATTGTCAGCTTATACTTTAGGAAAAGCACCTATGGTGCCCATAACATTTTCTATTTAGATGGCGATGTCACGGGTGGTTATGGAAATGAAGTTGATTGGCAAAAAGAAACCTTGCCAGGCTATAAGGTAAATAGTGACATTATCGAGCTGCGTTACTTCAAAAATATTGCGGTAAAAGAAGGGGAGGATGCAGTCTTTGTTGACCATATCGAAATAGAATTAGTGTCAACTGATATTAAAGCATTGCCGCCAGTCTCGACTCATTTGGTCAACGATTATGGCGGGATTCCCAACCCTGGGGCGGTAACGCTCAGCGGGATGCTCAGCGTGGAAAGCACTATCAGCAGGCGCATATCTCATGTGGCGGACCTCATGTTCGGTGGCGGGGCGGCCAATACGGCCAACCCTGGGGGCGTTTTGCCCATACCCGAGCGCCGTGGCGTGATCGCCGGCACCGTGCTGGACATCCAGGCCCAGCCCGTCAGCCGGCGGGTGCGGGTGCATGAGCGTGCCACTGGCCGCATTGCACGCGAGACGTGGAGCGGTCCCGATGGCAAATACCGCTTTACTGACCTCGATACGCGCATCGCGTTCTACGTGATGGCCTTCGATCACACCCTGCAGCAAAACGCTGTCGTGTCAGACAACGTGCATTCTGAGGTGGAGGACAGCCCGTGATCAGCTTCTCGACAAGCGTGAAAAATGCACGCCTGGCGGCCATCGCCGGTGCGATAGATGCTGGCGATTCGCCGGCGTCATTTGTTGTGTACTCCGGCACCCGCCCATCGCCTGGCGCTGCCGTCACCGATCAGGTGGCGCTGGCCACGCTGGAGGTGCCCCAGCCATTCGCCGCCGATCTCTCTGGTGGCGTCCTGACGGGGGCAGCCTTCGAGGAGGTGATGGCCGATGCTGATGGCGAGGCCACCTGGTCGCGCCTGGTCGATGGCGAGGGTGCCTGGGTGATGGATCTGGATGTCGGCATCGAGGGATCAGGCGCTGACGTGACCATCAGCTCGACAACGATTTATCGCGGGATACTGACGCGGATCAGCCGCATGGTATTCGCTGAGGGCTAGGGGGCACCGTGAGAGAGATCAGGCTGCAGTTTGTCCAGGGTCTTACACCCTGGAATGCGCGAGCGCTCGAGCTGCGCCTGGGGGGCGATCCTGGTTTGCTGCTGCTGTTCGCCGGTGACTATACGCCGCCGGCGGGTGGCAATGTCGTGCTTGGCTTTGGTGGTGCCACTGAGGCGGTGGAGCTGCCGCGCGAGCTGGTGCTCGATGCTCAGCTGACACCGCCATCCCTCGATGCTCGACTCGCCCAGGGTGGTGCTATCGAGATCGCGGCCAGCCTGGTGATGCCAGTGGCCACCGTGCGTGCGCAGCTCGAGCTGATCCAGTCGCTCAGCCTGGAGGTGACCACGCCGCCGGTGACGGCAGAGATCCGGCTCGAGCATGGCATCGACATCTCGCTGGTGGCTACGCTGGGTGCGCCGGCGGTGGTCGATGTCGCGCTGACCCGCGAGATCAATGTCTTTCGTGGGCCATCAGATAGTGCCGGTGCTCGCTTCGAGAACGCGGTCCCGCTCGAGGCCCAAGGCAGCACGCGCTGGCAGCAGCCGGCTCGCCCCTATGGGGCCACCGCGTCAGCTTTCGAGCAGGGCGCAACGCTTGCGGCCAGCCAGGGCGGCCAGTGGTCGGCACGGCCCCGCACCGATGCCATCAGTGGCTCGCGGTGGGAGCAGGCCGAGCGCATCCTGGGCACCCTCAGCGGCAGTGCATGGCTGAGCTTGCCCCGCGCGGGCAGATCCTCGCGGCCGGTATGGGAGCAGGGGCAGGGCATCGCTGCTGCTCGCTCGAGTGGCTATCAGCACCCGCCGCGCAATGATGCCCGCCGGCGCTCGCGCTATGAGGAGGCCCGCACCCTCGAGCCGGTGACGATGGATGTGCCCTATCAGCAGGGGCGCACCACCGGCGACGATTGGCGCGTGCCCTGGGAGCAGGCCCGCCGGCCACCGCCTGGCATCGACTTGCCGCCAGATCCGCCTGAGCCGCCGGTGCTCGAGCCGGTGGAGGGCAGCACCACCCTGCAATTCTGCCACGCCATGCCGAGCGCCCCGTGGGTGCTGCAGTTCGGTCTGACGTGTGAGATACCCACCCCGACCATTCCCGTCAAAAGGCTCTATATCGTGCAAAACTCCGCGCGCCTGGTGCGCCTCTCCGATGGCCTGGAGCTGCCGGCCACCCAGATGACGCTCAGCATCGACGCTGACAGCTGGGCATGGTCATTCTCTGCCGGCCTGGCAGGGAGTGACGCTCAAGCGCTGGTGACTGGCACCGATGGCCAGCCGGTGGAGGTGATGGCCGAGATCAATGGCGAGCAGTGGCGGTGCCTGGTGGATGGCTGGCGACGCTCTGAGAGCTGGCAGAGCCATAGCGTGACCATCAGCGGCCGCTCGCTCGCGGCGTACCTGGGCGCGCCCTACGCCACCGCGCGCAGCTACACCGAGGACAGCCAGGCCACCGCCTCGCAGCTCGCCCGTGCTGAGCTGCCAGAGGGCTGGTCACTGGATTGGCGCATGACTGACTGGGTGGTGCCCGCCGGCGCGTGGAGTTATGACAGCCTCGCGCCCATCGACGCCATCTCGCGGATCGCCCAGGCGGCCGGCGGCTATGTGCAGGCCCACCAGCAGGATCAGACCATCATCGTCGCGCCCCGCTTCGAGGCAGCGCCCTGGCGCTGGTCTGAGGCCGAGGTCGATCTGGCGGTGCCGCGCGACATCATCACCCAGCTGGGCAGCGATCAGCAGCCAGGTGATGCCCGCAATGCCGTTTGGTTGCATGGCGACACCGGCGGCATCCAGGCCCAGATCATCCGGCAGGGCACCGCAGGCGATCAGCTGGCACCCACCGTGGTGGATGCCCTGATCACCGATCAGGCACCGGCCCAGTCGCGCGGGATCGCTGAGCTGGCCGCTACCCTACGCCAGAGCACCGAGAGCCTGCAGATGCCCCTGGCGGCCTCTCTGGGCGGCCTGCTGCTGCCTGGCATGATGATCGAGTGCGATGGCTGGCGTGGTGTCTCGCGTGGCGTGAGCGTCAGCGCCAGCCTGCAGGGGCGTGCCCTGAGCGTGCGCCAGTCTATCGAGCTGCAGAGATTCTATTTATGAATTTTTAATAGTGTATCATTTTATGTTCATGCTCGGAGTGGCGCATTTTCGATACATCTATTAATAGCCTATCGCAATGCTTTCTCAGGATTAGTTCATTGTTACCATCAATTTTAGAGCCCAAGAATATCTTGGTAGGCTTTGGTGCGATGATATAATTGTTAGAAGACTTTTTGATTAGCAGTCTCCATTCTTTTTCGTAGCTCCAATTTATGCTTTTATATATAGTTGACTTGAGTATTAATAAAAGATTGATAGGTTGATTGTTCAGCTGGCGAAAGATCAGACTGGTTATGTCGATCATTTTATTGTTATAGATTACTGGATGCAGTCCCCTTCGCAGTATGTGAAGTTCATTCAGTCCGGAAATGTCATATTCTATACAAATGCCAGTATGGTTTTTAGCATAATGAGCCCACATTAAGACAGATTGATAATCTTCGGTAAAGCAGGATATGAGCAGTATGTCTTTAAATCTATTTAGAATTCTGTCTTTTTCGTTATCAAGATTTTCTCTTTGCTCCTTTTTAAAGGTTTTTAATTTGAGCGATATATCTTGGCTGGTGTTTTTGCAGTAGTTAAAGTTCAGTCTTTCTTTGATGGCTTTATGTAGCTTCGCCTGTCTTCTTATAACAATTAAAAGCCTGGCTATTGATAGCTTGCACATACTGTCGTAAGGGTCGTTAAAGTTACTAGGGCTGTTCAGATATATCTTGTTATCTTCTATGCTCTTAATAACCCTGCTCATGTTATCTAGGTTTATAAATTTGTATATTTTGGATGGCAAGTGTTTATCTTTAAATGTTACGCACTCGTCTAGATGTGTAAGGCTTGGTTCTCCGTATAGCCATAACATCTCTACAAATTTTTCCTTCCAATCTGCATTACCGATAGTAATCATATTCATAGTTTTAGGCTTACTGTTAGATTGTAATGTCATCAATGAAGTTGTATTGAGCTCATTCGATCTTTAGCGATTTTTATTCACTCTAGAGTGGCTATTATATTGTCATACTGTACTGAGGTTAGGTTTCTATAGAATTTTTTAGAGTTTTTGCTACTTTCAGTGTCTGAATTGGTTATCAATTCAATATAGTAGCTGTTACCTAATCTCCATCCTTTCATTATAGTAGTTAAATTATCAGATGTTATTTCTCTTTCATGAATCAACTCTTGACTAGTTAGTTTTTTTAACTTTGAAGTTCGTGGCCATTTTACATGCCATTCCTTGTTTGTTTGATCATAAAAAGATACTTTATAAATATTGTGTATTGGAAGACCATTGGGTATGTCAATATTAAATGCTTTATTTTGTCCTTCTTCGATTGTAAGCTTTCGAGTTTTTTGTATATAGCTGAATCCATGTAATTTGTGAGATCTGCTTTTTATTATTTTAAGTTTCCAGCTTGGTGGATTGATATAATACTTTATTTTATCTATGGTAATGGGTCTTTTCCCGCCATTAATAGCTACTAGACTATGGGTTGGAGTGCTTGGATCGTAGAATTGAAAATCAGCAATACATACAAGTTTCGGCTTATCTAAGTTATGCTGCTTGAATCTTAGCCATAAGTTTACAATACCTGCTATTGTGCCGATCGTGCCAGTTATAGCTCCCCAGAGCGCTAAATGTTCTGTAATCATAATTATGGATTCTTTTAGTAGATTGAAAGATAATGTTTTCAAGTAATCTCTAATTCAACATAGATCAACAACTCTTTGAGTGACGTGAGGGTTATCACTATAGTTGCGCGATCCTAATCATTACAGTTTACAACTTAGTATGCTTTGTAAGTCATTTTATGTCGAGTTGTAGAGCTATATTACTGAATGTCAAGCGAGAAGAAGGATTAGTCAATGTCCAACCCGTACAGGCGCTTGCTAGCGTTGCTGCCAGCAACGCCGCGACAAGTAGGCGAGGTGATCAGCGTCAGTGGCTCGCGCGTTCGCGTGGATCTGGTAGGGGGTGGGGTGCGCACCTGCCAGGGCGATGCCCAGGTGGGTGGCATGGTCTACGTGGAGGGGGACCAGATCACTGGTGTGGCGCCGAGCCTGCCGGTGGTGGTGGTCGAGGTGTGAGCTAGCGGTACTATGAGAATGTGAGAAGATCGATTCTCAAAGCCGTGCAGAGATGTCTCAGTCCATAGCTGTGCACCGTGTATGGTGACATGTATGGTAGAGGTATAAATATGCCCTTTAGGCCAGCAATGTCGGGCTTGTGCGACTCCTGCAGGGGGCGCCAGCAAGCCCACCTTCGGGGCGACGTTGTCTGTCCTGCCTTCTGCGTCATCGCCTTGTCGTCTTCTCTGTACCGTTCGTTGTGTGCTCGGCCCTTGCTCTGTGTGCAGCGCCCGTCCTGGCTTCAGGCTTGGATCAAGAACTGCCGCACTTGATCTTCCTATCCGATACTCGATCACCCATGCCCTGACTCTTGGTCTGGACATCGCATCGTCGTGTCTGTCGATTGTCTTTTCACTCAATCGTATTGTCAGCTAATCGTCTTGCCAGCCAATCGTCCTGCCAGTTCAGCGCCGCGGGGAGGCGCAAGCGCAAGCCCTGCAAGGGAGTCTTTCGACAAACGCAGGGCTTCAGGTGTCAGCGAGAATCTGCGGTCACGGCATCAGTGGGCAGGGACAGAAACTCCTGCATGATGCGGGTATCGCGGAAGCGTTCGATCAGCTCCGGGTCCGAGTCGAGTGCCGGCGGGTTGGCGAGGCCTTCGCGAATCTTGGCTGCCAGCGCCTCGATGGAGTCCTCGGAGATCAGGCGCGCCTGGTCATGGATCAAGACATTGCGAATACCGCCGGGGACATCCGGTGCCACGCACGGCGTACCGCAGCACATGCTCTCCACCAGCACGATGCCGAAGGCCTCACTGCGTGAACTGAGCACGAACAGGCGGGCGTGCTTCATCCACGGATAGGGATTCAGGCGGCTACCGATCAGATGGACCCTGTCGCCGATGCCCAGCTCGCGGATCAGCGCTTCGGTGGCTTCCCGCTTGGGGCCATCGCCGACGATGACGAGGTCTTCCTCGATGCCTGAGGCGAGGTATGCCTTGATCAGCACATCCTGACGCTTGACGTCCGATAGGCGACACACCTGTACCACGTAGGGGCGGGAGGGCAGTTCCACCTCTTCCTCTGCCATGGCGGTGATGGCATCCAGATCACAGACGTTGCCGATGGTCGCGAGTCTCGCCGCCTTGATCCCGTGATGGTCCAGCAGGCTTTCCAGTTGCTGGCGCACATTGTCGGTGTTGCACACGACCTGTTTGCCGCTATACAGGCGGCTCAACAGGAAGCGTTGTCGCCAGCCCTCTTTCAGATCGCCGGGCCATGACACCGCCACCTGCCACAGGCGAGGGTCGCGCCACGACCAGAAGGTCTCGAAGGCGCCCTGACCGCGCGTGATGACCCGATCGAGCGGGCCGTATTCCTTTTCCAGGCGCGCGACGAAACGGCGCAGGTAGTGACCCCCGTAATAGCCTCGCCAGACGTATCCTGAGCCCTTGATCCAGGGTGCCAGCAGCAGGCGGGTGAACAGGTCGTAGAACAGGCCGATGCCCGTCTTGCGGAATGCCTTGTCGAAATCGACCTGATGAAGGTGCACACCGGCATCCGGGACGAGCTCCAGTTCGCCCTTCAATACCAGTACATGGACCTCATGGCCTTCGCGGTGCAAGACATTGGCGAGATTGACGGTATTGCGCTGGATACCGCCGATGTTGAGCTTGCGGACGATTAGCAGGACGCGTTGTTTCATGGCTGAGGTCTATGTCGGAAGTGGAGTCGATGTGCTCAAGTCGATCAAGTGTCGGTCTTTCTCTGCCCCATGACCTCTTTCCTTGCCATGTGCCGTTCCTTGGCCCCTCGATGCAGGCGCCATTCTACGCCGATCCATTTGGCGGAGGAAATGCGTGGCGGCGGGCCGTCAGCGGCATCAGCGGGCGGTTCATCCGCACCGAGAAGTGCCTTTGGCGAGTGAGTGAGGCATTATCTGCACCATCGCTTCGTCAGTTCTTTCTCCTTCGCCAAGATATTCTTCATGCCTGAGCCGAAAACCTCGCCCCGCGCTGGCGCTTCTCGCGTTCGCCGTGCCACCGCTGATCGTCATTTCGACGGTCTGGCCGACAAGTTCGAACGTGGTTTCTACACCACGGAGCGCGGCCGTGTTCGTCTTGCGCTCACCCAGCGCCTGATGGATGAGCGTTTCTCGCATTTGCCGCCTTCACCGGTATTGGAAATCGGTGCCGGTCTCGGGCAGACAGCCCACTGGTGGCTCACGCGCGGGCATCATCTCACGCTGGTCGAACCCTCTGGCGAGATGCGTGAGCGCGCGGAACGCTTCCTGAGCACTGTTGCGCTACAAGGCCAGGGGCTGTCCGCTGGTACGACGGCTGATCAATCCTGGGCGGCTCAGGCGGCGTCAGATCCGCAAGTGCCAGGTCACGCCGACGCGTTGTCGAATGATAAGCCGTTCGCTGGGCGGCTGGTCTGGGAGGGGTGTGACCTGCAGGGCTTTGCCGCTGGGACGGACAAACAGTGGCCGGTGGTGGTGTGCCACGCCGTACTGGAGTGGCTGGTCGATCCCCGGGAGGGATTTGCCTTGCTCGCGCAGTTGCTGGCACCCGGCGGCGTCATGTCGCTGAGTGTCTTCAATCGCGATGCGTTGGCATTTTCCAATGTCAGCAAGGGCAATTTCGACAAGGTGCTGGAAGGGCGTCTGGCAGGGTGGGGCACTGGCAAGCGCTTGACGCCCATTTCACCGTTGCGTGATGGCGAGATACGCCAGTGGGCCGCGGAGGCGGGGCTTGAAGTGCGTGAGCTGACCGGGCTGCGCGTCTTCCACGACTATCTGCGTTCACGCGACCCGCTGAGCGAGGCTGATATGCAGAAATTGCTGGCGCTCGAGTGTCAGCACTGGCGCATGTCCCCCTTCGTCTATCTGGGCCGCTATCTGCACTATGAGCTGGTGCGCCCGGCCTGAGGCGGCCCCGCAAAACCGCATTGTTTCGATATCCGGCGCTCTCGCCGGTGTCCGTATCTTCCTACCCTGTTGGAGTCTTCATGTCTGCTCAAACCCCCGCCTGTCAGCTGCTTGAGCGTCAGGACAGTGATTTCCGTGATTGGCTGTGGGTCGCCGCACCGCGTGATGACTGGTGGCTGTCATCGGACCGTCAGCGGCGTGTCTGGGGTCATGATACCGGCATCGTGAATGCCGCGCGGGAAGCAGGGCACCGGGTCAGCCATGCGGTGTCCTTCGCCGATGCGCGAGCTGACGACACGATCGCGCAAGCCGCGGGCGCCATCGTGTTCTGGCCCAAGGCGCACGCGCTGGGCGAGTGGTGGCTGGTGGCGCTGTGCCATGTGTTGCCGGCGGGTACGCCGATCAAGGTGGTGGGCGAGGTCAACGGCGGCATCAAGCGAGCTGAGCGCATCCTCAAGGCGCTGGGGATGATGGCGCGCAAGGACGATACCGCGCGCCGTTGTCAGCTTTGGTCATCCGTTACGCGTGAGTTGACGGCCGAACAGGCTGCCAGCAGTGAATCGCCACTGGCAGTGGCTGGACAATGGACAGAAGGCTGGGGCGAATTCGAGGCGCTGGAGATGCGACTGACCAGCCATCCTGGGCTCTATGGCAATGCCAAGCTGGACCCGGGTACCGCGCTGCTGCTGGAGAACCTGCCGACCCGTGGCTACAAGCGTGCGCTGGATATCGGGGCGGGTGACGGCATCATCAGCTGCTGGCTGGCGCGTCACGGTGCGCGCGTGATGGCAGGCGACGTCAGTGCCTTTGCGGTGGAGGCGACCCGTCGCAGCCTGGCGCTCAACGGGCTTGAGGCGGACGTACGCCTGAGTGATGTCTTCGCGACGTTCGAGGGGGAGCGGTTCGAGGCCATCGTGGCCAATCCGCCGTTCCATCATGAGCGCGATATCGATTACGGACCGGCGGCGCGCCTGATCAGCCAGGCACCGGGTCACCTGATGCCCGGCGGCACTCTGACGCTGGTCGCCAACGCCTTTCTGCCGTATCCCGATCTGCTGCAGGCGGCCTTCGGCGAGTTTGAAGTGCTGGCCGAAACGCGCCAGTTCAAGGTCTATCGTGCACGCAAGGCGCGCTGATTCCCTGCGACCTGAGCCTCTGCGGCCTGATTCCCTGCGACCTGATACTCAGCTCGCCGCTTACGCCTCCGGCGACTGATAGCGGATGGCCGTGATGATGTAAGTCGTCTCGCCACCCGGTGCGGCCACTCTCACCTCATCATCCAGCCCCTTGCCCAGCAATGCCTGGGCAAGGGGCGCGTCGACGCTGATCCAGCGGCGCGGATTGTCGGTCTCGTCAGGGCCGACGATGCGAATCTCCATCTCCTCTCCCTGCTCGTCCTCCAGCGTCACGAAGGCCGCGAAATAGACGCGCTCCAGATCCGCGGGCAGGCGATCGACGACCGTCAGTTCATCCAGGCGCTTTTCCAGATAGGCGATCTTGGCGATGGTCTGATTGAGCGCCTTCTTGTTGTAGGTGTAATCCGCATTCTCGCTGCGATCCCCCATGGCGGCGGCCTCGCCTGTCTTGCGCGATAGCTCCGGGCGCCTCACGCGCCTCAGGTGGTCGGCCAAGCCCTTCATCTTCGCGTGGCCCTGCGGGGTAATCACGTTGCTCTTCTTTTCCTGGCGCGGGTCCGTCTTGGGGTCGCGCCAGCGTGTCATGTTGCGACCTTGCATGGTCTGCTCCGCTGGTTCTGTGGATAAGGCTCAAGCCGCCGTGTACGATTTCGATAGCGTTGAGACCTGCGACCAAGGGTGATTGGCGGCCGATTCAAACGTTCGTTACAGTCAATATGTGCTCGCCGGAGCACTTCGTGTCACCCATGCTGAATCTGCCAACAATAACGAAAATCAGGGAGCTGTCCATGCCCATGCTGCCATCTTCACACCCGTCTTGCCGTGTCATCTCCCGTTGCTGTCGTGTATTGCTCTCCGGGGGCATGGCGCTGGGCATCACGCTGGCCGGCATGACCGGCGTCCATGCTGCTCCGGGCGACGATGACGTCTTCCCGCTCTCCAAGCGTTGGGCGCAGATCAATTATCAGGTCTCCGGTGATGCTCAGGAGAAGGGCATGGAGGCCCTGGGCAAGGAGGTGCGCGCGCTGGCGGATCAGTATCCGGACAACGCTCACGTGC
Source organism: Cobetia sp. MB87 (assembly GCF_011319755.1). Classification (NCBI taxonomy): domain Bacteria; kingdom Pseudomonadati; phylum Pseudomonadota; class Gammaproteobacteria; order Oceanospirillales; family Halomonadaceae; genus Cobetia; species Cobetia sp. MB87. The sequence continues at coordinate 576,475 of NZ_VFBC01000007.1, forward strand.
TGACTTGGGAAGGCATCATCCTGGCCTCATGGGCCAAGGCACGTGGTGGCCTGGGAGCACTGGACCTGGCCAAGGAAGCCAAGGCCACGCTCGAGAAGGCGATCTCGCTCGACCCCAAGGGTGACAATGCCTCTGCCTATGTGACGCTTGGTGCACTCTATGACAAGGCGCCCGGCTGGCCGGTAGGCTTCGGGGATGATGAGAAGGCGGGAGAAGTGCTGCGCAAGGGGCTTGAGGTCAACCCGACGGGCATGGATACCAATTATTATTACGCCGATTATCTGGCCTCCGAAGGCCGTGATGAGGAAGCGCTCAAGCATGCGCGGCTCGCTCAGGACGGGCCGCCACGTCCCAATCGTGAGCTGGCCGATCAGGAGTTGCAGAAAGAGATCGCCGCGCTGATCAAGCGCCTGCAGTAAGTTTCCACCACCCGTATCGCTTGCATGGCTGTCAGAGGCGAAGGCTGGCTGGAGCGACCATCATTGCGTCCGGCAAGTGAACGGCAGCGCTGGCGTCAGACGCTGATGTCACATCCCCGAATGAATTCCTGCATGACACGGCCCGAGCGGAGATCCCGCTCGGGCCGTGTCGTTTAGCGCTCTGTGGCTGAGAAGTCGCCCAGATGCCTTCAGGTGGCGCCTTGAATGGCGCTGATGACTGACTCGGTTCGGCGCAGCAAGCAAGTTTGCAGGTGACGGGCTGGCCAGTCTCATGGCAGGACAGGATAATGCCTGTTCAGCCAAGGAGGATGCATGAGCGAGCAACAAGAGCACGTCGCAGGGCAACAGGCCTTCGCACATGATGATGTCGAACTGGTCGAGGCCAGGGTGTTGCAGGACGGCTTCTTTCGCCTCGAGCAGCGCGAATTCCGCCACCAGCGTTTCAACGGTGGCTGGAGCGATGTGGTCCATCGCGAGGTGCATGTCCGTCACGACGCGGTAGGTGTGTTGCCCTACGACCCGGTCAATGACCGCGTGGTCTTCGTCGAGCAGATCCGGGCCGGCATGCTGGAAGACGAACGCACGCCCTGGAGCCTGGAGCCGATTGCGGGGCTGGTGGACAAGGACGAGCAGGCCCATGAGGTCGCGCGCCGTGAGGCGGTCGAGGAGGCCGGATGTGAGCTGACGGACCTGATCGAACTCTACCGCTATTACCCGAGCCCCGGCGCCTGTACCGAGGAGGTCACGCTGTTCATCGGTCTGTGTGACAGCAGTGGGCTGGGCGGCGTGCATGGTCTGGCCGAGGAGAATGAAGACATCCGTGTGCATGTGCTCGATTTCCAGGCGGCCCTGACGCTGCTGGAACAAGGTCGGTTGGGCAATGCGATGGCCATCATGGCCATGCAATGGTTGCTGCGTGAACGTGCTTCGTTGCGCGTCATGCATGCCTGAGGCAGTGAAGGCGAAGCTTGGCAATCCCCCGCGTCTCACGCAGGCTTCCTCAACCTGCGCGTCAGAGCTGCTATTCTAGAGGCTTGCTGAAAACCGGCAGCCAGCAACGATCACTGTCTGCGCCAGTGTCCGTATCAGTCTCGGTTCTCGTCTCAGCTTCAGTCCCGAGAGCTGGACTCGATAGCCGAGAGTCGATAGCCGACAGCTGATCGCCGTCAGCCTGAACGCTGGCGCAGTGCTTGATTTATCGCACGTTGCCCACATCTTGCCACGCACGATGGCGGGCGTGCTTTGACAGACAACATGCCAATGTTCTGAGATTCGCAAGGAGATCGCCCATGCAGGTCAAGAAAGCCTATGTGGCTGACCTAAAAGCACTCCATGCCGAGTGCGGGTCCAATTATCTGCGCCTCACGCGCATCCTCGGCAAGGCCGAGGCCGGTGACAGTTTCGCCTTCCCGCTGGCGGGCAATCAGGGCCACTTCGGCACGCTGCTGCTCGAAGTCGTCGAATGCGCGCCCTATACCACCATGGTCACGGTCGCCCAGACCGGCGTGCTGGACCACATCATCGATTCGCCGCGCATGAGCGTGCATCTGTACCACGACGTGCGCATGGCGGAGGTCACCGACTTTCAGCGCCAGCGTCATTTCTCAGGGCGCAACCGGTACCCGAATCCGCGCATGCACCAGCCGGACGAAAAGCTTCAGCTCAATCGCTTTCTCGGTGAATGGCTGACCCATGCCCGCGCTTTCGGGCAGGCGGATGTGCCGGAATTGCCGTGACGCTCAAAGCTGGCATGGCGCCCGGGCGCTGACACCCGATGTATTTCCCGTCTTGATTGACAGAACCGCGATGGCCCGGCCGTCGCGGTTCTGTTCATTTTCCTGCTGCTCGAGAGACCGATGCGACTGATTCAGATAAGTGATTGCCATCTGCGCGCCGACCCTGATGCGCGTTCACGGCTGGGCTTCCCCTGGCGTCAGCTGGAGGCGGTGATGGCGCATGCCTCGCGGCTTCGCCCCGATATCCTGCTGGTGACCGGTGATGTCAGCCAGGATGAGAGCCCCGCCTCCTATCGCATGGCGGCAGAGCTGTTCGATGGTCTGGGTTGTCCCTGGTTCTGGTTCGCGGGCAACCACGATCACCCTGAATTCATGCAGGAGCTGCGTCCCTTCCATCAGGAGCTGGATCTGGGCGACTGGCGACTGCTGTGTCTGGATTCGCGCGTCACCGGGCAGGCGGGGGGAGAGCTTGGCGAGGAGCAGCTGAGCGAGCTTGCGCGGTCACTGGCGCTTTCCGTCGAGCTGGACCCGCGTCCGATCCTGCTGGCCATGCATCATCATCCGCTGCCGATCGGCTCGGACTGGATGGATGCGCTGGGCCTTGCTGACCGCGATGCGCTGTGGGAAACATTGCGTCCGTACCCGCAGGTGCGGGCCGTGCTGTGTGGGCATATCCATCAGGCTTTCACGCAACTCATGCCGTGTGGGCAGGGTAGTGTGGCCGTCTATGGCGTTCCCTCCACCTCCGATCAGTTCGCTCCGCTGAGCCATGATTTCGCTGTGGATGAGGCGGCACGCCCCGGACTGCGCGTGGTGGACCTCGATGGTGAGCATCTCGAGACCTGGGTGGAGCGGGTCGATCCGTGAGCCACGTCCCACAAGCCACGCCCCGTTAGCCACGGCAAGATATCGAACGTGCTACTGCACGGCCGGTATGAGCTCGATCGTCATGGACTCGGGAGAATCAAATATTCTCTTTTGATCTTAAAAGATATTTTCTGATTCTTTGACGTTATCAAGGCGGCGCGGGTACCGTAATGGTATCCAGCATGCTCCGTGGGACGAGAGAGTGAGTCTCTCCTGGCTCGTCACGACCTTCGGGCATGCCCTGTCTGTCACGGGCCGCCTTTCGGGGCGACTCCCAGCGCTCATGAGGTTGCCGCACGCGATGCTTACCCCCGAACGTCAGACCCACCTCAAGCAGCTCGAGGCCGAGTCCATTCACATCATCCGTGAAGTGGCGGCCGAGTTCTCCAACCCGGTCATGCTGTACTCCATCGGCAAGGACTCTGCCGTCATGCTGCACCTGGCGCGCAAGGCCTTCGCGCCGGGCGTGCCGCCGTTCCCGCTGATGCACGTCAACACCACCTGGAAGTTCAAGGAAATGATCAAGTTCCGCGACGAGATGGCCGCGGAAGTGGGCATGGAGCTGATCGAGCACATCAACCAGGAAGGCGTCGCGGCGGGTATCAACCCGTTCGATCACGGCAGCGCCAAATACACCGATATCATGAAGACCGCCGGTCTCAAGCAGGCGCTCGACAAGCACGGTTTCGATGCGGCCTTCGGCGGTGCACGTCGTGACGAGGAAGCCTCGCGGGCCAAGGAGCGCGTCTACTCCTTCCGTGATCAGTACCACCGTTGGGACCCCAAGAACCAGCGTCCAGAGCTGTGGAACATCTACAACTCCAAGATCAACAAGGGTGAGTCCATCCGCGTCTTCCCGCTCTCCAACTGGACCGAGCTGGACATCTGGCAGTACATCTATCTCGAGTCCATCAAGATCGTGCCGCTGTATTACTCTGCCGTGCGTCCGGTCGTGAAGCGCGATGGCCTCGACATCATGGTCGACGACGACCGTCTGCCGCTCAAGGAAGGCGAAGTGCCGGAAATGAAATCCGTGCGCTTCCGGACCCTGGGCTGCTATCCGCTGACCGGCGCCGTGGAATCTACCGCCGCGACCCTGCCGGAAATCATCCAGGAAATGCTGCTGACCCGTACCAGCGAGCGCTCCGGGCGTGCCATCGATCATGACCAGGCGGGCTCGATGGAGAAGAAGAAGCGCGAAGGGTATTTCTAGGAATCGGTTTCAAGCGCCATTTGCGCGCTGATTCCCCCAGCGACGCTTTGCGGCGTTGAATAACCCGAACGAACAATTCGCCTGATGAATCGGCTCGGAGCCTCACGAGACACTGGCTCGTGATACCGGCTCGCCACCTCATCAGGCCCATGACAGCGGCAAGGAGAAGAGTGTGTCCCACGCGTCAGACAAGATTTCCGCGGATATCGAAGCCTACCTGCAAGAACACGAGCGCAAGGACCTGCTGCGCTTCATCACCTGCGGTAGCGTCGATGATGGCAAGTCGACCCTGATCGGTCGTCTGCTGTTCGATTCCAAGCTGATCTATGAAGATCAGCTGGCCTCCATCACCCAGGCCTCCAAGACCAGCGGCACCACCGGTGACGAGGTCGATCTGGCTCTGCTGGTCGATGGCCTGCAGTCCGAGCGTGAGCAGGGCATCACCATCGATGTCGCCTATCGCTTCTTCTCGACCGACAAGCGCAAGTTCATCATCGCCGACACGCCGGGGCATGAGCAGTACACCCGCAACATGGCCACCGGTGCCTCGTCCGCGAGCCTGGCGATCATCCTGATCGACGCGCGCTATGGCGTGCAGACCCAGACCCGTCGTCACAGCTTCATCGCTGACCTGCTGGGCATCCAGCATCTGGTGATCGCGGTCAACAAGATGGATCTGGTCGACTACTCCGAGGCGCGCTTCAACGAGATCGTCGCCGAGTATCAGGAGTTCGCCGACAAGTTGAATGCGCCGGATATCCGCTTCGTACCGATGTCAGCGCTCAAGGGTGACAACGTCGTCAATCGCAGCCCGTCACTGGACTGGTACACCGTCAATGGCGAAGCGGGCCCGTCACTGCTTGAGGTGCTGGAAACCGTCGAACTGACCCACGACCAGAACCTCAGCGATCTGCGCTTCCCGGTGCAGTACGTCAATCGTCCCAACCTCGATTTCCGCGGTTACTGCGGTACCCTGGCGGCCGGTGTCGTGCGTCCGGGTGACAGCGTCAAGGTGCTGCCGTCCGGCAAGACCTCGACCATCGAGCGCATCGTCACCTTCGATGGTGATCTCGAGATTGCCTATCCGGGTCAGGCCATCACCCTGACGCTCGACGACGAGATCGACATCTCGCGTGGCGACTGGCTGGTGGCGGCGGATGCCGAACTGCCGCTTTCCAATGCGCTGGAAGCGGATGTCGTCTGGATGCACGAGAAGCCGCTGCAGCCGGGCCGCCAGTACGATATCAAGCTGGCGACCCGCGACCTGACCGGTCAGGTCAGCGCCATCGACTACCTCTACGACGTCAACACGCTGGAGCATCACGAGGGTGACAGCCTGGCGCTGAACGCCATCGGTCGGGTGCAGCTCGAGCTGACCCAGGCGGTGCCGGTGGACGACTATCGCTCAAGCCCGGGCACCGGCAGCTTCATCGTCATCGATCGTCTGAGCAACGTGACCGTCGGCGCGGGCATGATTCGCGGCGTGGGTCGCTCCGGCACCCAGGCCACCACCCAGCAGACCGACTGGGCCGCGTTTGAAGCCGACCTCAACGCGCTGGTGCGCAAGCACTTCCCGCACTGGGAAGCGCGAGATGTAAGCGAGCTGCTCGGCCGCACCAACTGATTCCGTCCTGTAGCGACAGCAGAATGGAAGTCAGCGATATACCAACAACAACGCTGGACACGCAATAACAACACGGCCTGCTGGAATGAAGCCGGAGAACGCAAAAGCCCCCATGGCCGCAAGGCGATGGGGGCTTTTTGCATGGCGCGGCTCACCTCTGGCGCATCAGGCGACAGCAGTGTCGATGGCGAGCGGGGCGGAGGGGCCGAAATGCTCGTGGTGACACTGGCTGAGCGGTACGCCGATACGGCTGAGGTGCTGGATCATGCTCTGCATGAAGCCATGCGGGCCGATCACGAAGGCCTGCAGCGACTCGGCGCTGGCACCGGTCGCGGCGATCTGCTGCGCCAGCCAGTCGCGCTCGATGATGCCCAGCTGCGCATGGGGCGGCAGCGTCTCGGCCTGTTCGTAGCAGACCTGATAATGCAGCTGCGTTGGATACTGCGCGACCAGTGCCTTGAGGGTGGCGTCGAAGGCATGCACCTCGGGATTGCGCGCCGCATGCAGGTAGATCACCTGGCGGCCCGCCGCCAGCGCCGCCGTCAGCAGCGGCAGCATCGGCGTCTGGCCGACACCGGCCGACAGCAACAGCACCGGGGCATCGGCGCTCTGCGGGGCAGCATGCTCAAAGGTCAGCTCGCCGGCTGGCGGCAGCAGTTCGATCTCGTCACCTGCCTTCAGCGCATGCAGGTACTGGCTGGACTGGCCGTGGGCCTCACGCTTGACCGAGATGCGGCAGAAGCGCTCGTCCGGCGCGTGGGACAGGCTGTAATGGCGATGGATCACGCCCTGGGCTGTCGTCAGGCGCATGCCGATGTACTGGCCCGGCAGGAAGGAGAACATCGGGCCTTCCACCGGTGCCAGGTACAGCGAGCGAATCTCGCGGCTCTCGTCCTGCGTGCGCACGATGCGAAAGCGGCGCAGCCCCTGCCAGCCGCCGCGGGTGGCGGCGAAGCTGTCGTAGCGGCCCTGCTCGGCGGCGATCAGCACAGCGGCCAGTTCCCCGTAGAGGGCGCCCCAGGCATCGGCGATCTCGGGCGTGACGGCGTCCCCCAGTACCTCACCGATGGCGGCCATCAGGCACTCGCCGACGATGGGGTAGTGTTCAGGCAGGATATTGAGCGAGACATGCTTGCTGACCACGGGCGCCAGCAGGCGGTCCACCGCCTCACGTGAGTGGCGCGCGCCGACATAGGCGAGTACGGCGCCGGCCAGCGCACGTGCCTGGCCGCCACTGGCTTGGTGAGTCTGGTTGAACAGCGGCTTCACCTCGGGATAGCGCTCGAACATCAGCGGATAGAAGCGCGCCGTGATGGCATTGAGGTGCTCGGCGACGACGGGAGCGGTGGCGGCGATCAGGTCTTCCTGGGCGTTGGTCAGCATGACGATACCTCTGATTGATGTCCTCCTGTCCATGGCAAGGGGCGTGCCAACTCTCGAGGCCAGTCGTCATGCACTCTGCAGGCCTGTGATGTCAAAATGACATGGCCATGTGGCGTGTTTCAATGACATCAAGCGTGTCATGATGACATCAATTTTCAGCCCTCTCCCTCCCGATACCCGCAAGGATGACCGCATGCCCGATGCCCACTTGCCCCTGAACGATACGCCGGTCGCGGCCGTGAATGCCTGGCTCACCGCCTGGTTGTCCCGCGTGGAGGGCGGCGAGCGGCGAGCGCTGCCATGGACGCGTCTGCTGGCCGCGATCATGCAGCAGCTGCCCGGTGAGGCGGCGACCCTGATGCGCTACCTGCCCGAGCGTGACGAGCTGTTGCCACTGGCCACCTACGGCCTGCCTGCCGAGGTGCGCGGGCGACGCTTCGCGCTGGCGGAGCATCCGCGGCTCAAGGCGATCGCCGAGCACACGGGAGTGCATCGTTTCGCATTGGACAGCGATCTGCCAGACCCCTTCGATGGCCTGCTGGGGGACGTGCATGGGCCGGATCTGCTGGTGCATGACTGCGCCGGTACCGCGTTGCGTGAGGGCGATACCCTGCTGGGAGTGATGACCTTCGACGCACTGACGCCGGGGGTGCTGGACCCGCTGGAATCGCTGTGCGCCTTTGCGAGCACCGACGAGCTGACACTGCCGCTTAAGGAGTTGCAGGCCTGGTTGTCACTCCCCGCGCATTGTCTGTCGCTGTCACTGCGACAGGAGTGGGCCGCGGGGGCCTCGGCCAGCAGGTCAGGGCTTTCGGCTTCCATAGGCGTGCCACCGACAGGCATGGCATCACAGGGCGCCATGGCCTGCCCGCAGCGTGGCCCGGCGATGGCCAGGCTCGAGGCGCAGCTGGAGGCGGTCGCCGATACCGAGATGACAGTGCTGGTGCAGGGCGAGACCGGCGTGGGCAAGGAGGGCGTGGTCCAACGGCTGCACGACGCTTCCCGGCGGGCAGGGAGGCCGCTGGTGCGCATCAACTGCGCCGCCTTGTCGCCGGACCTGGTCGAGAGTGCGCTGTTCGGTCATCGGCGTGGCGCCTTCTCGGGCGCGACCCATGATCACCGTGGCCACTTCGTGATGGCCGATGGCGGCACCCTGCTGCTGGATGAGATCGGCGAGCTGCCGCTGGCACTGCAGCCCAAGCTGCTGCGGGTGTTGCAGGAAGGCGAGCTGCAGCCGCTGGGCAGCGATCGCGTGGTCAAGGTCGATGTGCGCGTCATCGCGGCCACCAATCGCGATCTCGAGGCGGAGGTCGCCGCCGGGCATTTCCGTGAAGACCTCTATCACCGCCTGAGCGTCTATCCGCTCAGGGTACCACCGCTGCGTGAACGCGGGCGTGCGGATCTGCTGGCGCTGGCCGGCACCTTCTTGGAGCACAACCGTACGCGCCTCGGACTGGGCAATCTGCGCCTGACGCCGGCGGCGGAGCGTCTACTGTGCGACTATCCTTGGCCCGGCAACGTACGTGAACTGGAGCACTGCCTGAGTCGCGCCGCCCTGCATGCCCGGCTCGCGCATGGCGCCCACCCGACTCGTCTGCGCGCCGATGGTCGCCAGCTGGTGGTGATCACGCCGGAACTGCTGGGACTGGAGGTCAACGCCGAGGTGTCACTTGAGCGGGCCAACAGCGTGGCGCAGGAGGTTCGGGGCGCGCAGGTGGGGCTGGTGGATCAGGCGGGAAGAGCGAGTCAGGCAGGAGGAGCAAGTTCTGCACCGCGCACCGCCTGGCAGGACGGCGACGAGACGCTGGGACTGCGCGATGCCACCGAGGCATTCCAGCGCGAGCACATCTCGCGGGTCTGGCAGGCGAGTGATCACAACTGGGCGGAGGCGGCGCGCAGGCTCAAGGTCGATCGCGGCAACCTGTATCGGCAGGCGCAGCGTCTGGGAATTGTCTGAGGCGCAAGGCAGTGTCTGGGGCGAGATGAAGTGTCTGATAAGAGAATACAAGAACGGCGATGCTCATGGAGCATCGCCGTTCTTGTATCTCTGCCGCCGCCGGCCCTGGCGCGACGAGAAGTCCGTGTCTCGGACGCGCGTTCAGACGCCAGCTCAGGCGCGAGTGGCGATCAGCACCGCACGCCGCGGCGCCGGGTGGCCTTCGCGGGTCAGGCTCGGGTCAGCGGGATCGAGGAAGTCGCTCAGCGAGTGGTAGGTCATCCAGTCGGTGGCACGCTGCTCGTCCAGCGTGGTCACGGCTTCATCGACGATGCGCACGTCCTTGAAGCCGGCGCGCTCGCACCAGTGGGCCAGTGCCTGCGAGGAGGGCAGGAAGTAGACGTTGGGCATCACGGCGTAGCGCTCGCCAGGCATCAGCACCGTCGTCACGTCACCTTCCACCACCAGGGTTTCCAGCACCAGTTCGCCGCCGGGACGCAGGGTGTCACGCAGCTGGAAGAGGTGGTCCATCGGCGAGGGGCGATGATAGAGCACGCCCATCGAGAATACGGTATCGAAGGCGCCCATCTTCGCTGGCACATCCTCGATGCCCACCGGCAGGAAGTGCAGATTGCGGCCCTGGGGGTGGTCCGCGCCGATGAAGTGGCGCACGGCATGGAACTGGCAGTAGAAGCGCGGTGAAGGGTCGATCACCAGCGTGAAGGCCGCGCCTGCACCGACCATGCGCCAGCCGTGGTAGCCATTGCCGCCGCCGACATCCAGCACGCGGCGATGGGTGAGATCCGACAGGTGCGGCGCGAGACGCTGCCACTTCCAGTCGGAGCGCCATTCGGTGTCGATATGGATCTCGTCGAGCTGATAGGGGCCCTTGCGCCACGGCATCATCGCACGCAGCAGGTTCTCGCTCTGGCGCAGCTGGCCGCTAGTCAGGCCAGTCGGAAAGCGTGCACCGACCCGGTCGGCATCCAGCTGCACATCGCGCGTGTCGGGCAGGGCGGGCAGCTTTTCCAGCGCGCCATGCCAGGCCTTGAGGTCGGCGTGACGCTTGCGGTCCAGGCCATTGGCCAGTTGCTCGGGCAGGGCGCCCAGCCAGCGGGCGAAGCCGTCGCCGACGGCGCCTGGCTCACAGGCAAGCTCGGTGAAGGCGCGGTAAAGGTCGCGGTCATACGGGGAAATGCTCATGCGCTGGGTCGGGTCCGTGCAGGCGTAGCGGTCATTCGGCGGCTTTGAAGGCGACCATCGATGCGAAATTCAGGTATTGCAGCCAGGTGTGGCTGCGCTGGAAGCCGGCGCGCGCCAGGCGAGCATGATGCGTGTCGAGGCTGTCGGGCTTCATCACGTCCTCGAGGGCCTCGCGTTTCTGGGAGATTTCCAGATCGGAGTAGCCGTTGGCGCGCTTGAAGTCATGATACCGTTCGATCAGCCAGGCATTCTCGACCGGGTCATCGCTGATGATCTTCTCGGACAGGATCAGCACGCCACCGGGCTCCAGTGCCGCGAACAGCTTGTCGATCACGGCATCACGATCTTCTGGCGGCAGGAACTGCAGCGTGAAGTTGACCACGATCATGCCGGCTGGCTGGTAGTCGAGGGTGCGGATGTCAGCCTGGCTGACCGTGATGCGATGCGCCGGGAAGGCGTCGGCCAGCTCACGACTGGCGCGCTCGACCATCGGTGCCGACAGGTCGACGGCTTCGATCTCGATATCCTCGGGCGCCATCTCGCGGGCCAGCGCCATGCTGGCAGCACCGAGTGAGCAGCCCAGGTCATAGACCCGCGCGCCGGGGCGCAGGTGAGCGCGGGCCATCAGGCCCAGCATGGCGATGATCTGACCGTACCCCGGCACCGAGCGGCGCAGCATGTCCGGAAAGCAGCTGACGACCTGCTCGTCGAAGGAGAAGCTGGCGACACGGTCAAGGGGTGTCGTAAATATCGCGTCACGGTAAGATGCATCACTCATGGATCAAGGCTTCATCGGGCAGTGGGCCAGGGCGACATGCCTGTGGCCGAGGACCGGCCGGGCAGAGCGCCCCGTCGGGCCCGCCATTCTACGCATTCGGCGCCCGTGACGCACCCGTCACGGCTGGCGGGTGAGGCCTCCATCAATCGATTTCAGGCCGGGCCATGCAGGGCCGGTCATTACACTTCAAGGAGAGAGGTGGCCATGTCCACTCAATCAGCGGCACGTTCTGCGCGTCGTAATACCCAGGCCTGGCAGGCTCTCGCGCGCCATCATCAAGAGCAGATGGCCGATGTGCACCTGAAGGACCTGTTCGCCGAGGATGCGGCGCAAGGGCGTGACCGAGTGGCGACCTTCACGCGCTCTGCCGCGGGACTGCGTCTGGATCTCTCCAAGCAGCGCCTCAAGGGCGAGACCCTGGAGCTGCTGCTGGATCTGGCGCGCGAAACCGGTGTCGAGCAGGGCATCAAGCGCCTGCTGGCCGGTGAGCATGTCAATCGCTCCGAAGACCGTCCGGCGCTGCACGCCGCGCTGCGTCTGCCGCGCTCCGCCAGCCTCGAAGTGGACGGCGAGGATATCGTGCCGGCCATCCACGAGAGCCTCGAGCACCTGGCCGAGATGGTCGATACCTTCCACAGCGGCCAGTGGCGTGGCGCTACCGGCAAGCCGATCACCGATGTGGTCAACCTCGGGGTCGGTGGCTCGGACCTCGGCCCGTTGATGGTCTCCAGCGCCCTGAGCGATTGCCGTCCCAAGGACATCCACGAGATCGGCGTGCACTTCGCCTCGACCATGGATGGCTCCCAGCTGGCGGATTATCTGGAATCCTTCAGCCCGGAAACCACGCTGTTCATCCTGTCCTCCAAGTCATTCTCGACCATCGACACGCTGTCCAATGCCCGCACCGCGCGCGACTGGCTCAAATCACGCCTCGACCCGGAAGGGCGCCTGGAAGCGCTGATCAACCGTCAGCACTTCATCGGCGCTTCCGCCAAGCCGGAGAAGATGACCGAGTGGGGCATCGCGCCGGAACATCAGCTGCTGTTCTGGGATTGGGTCGGCGGCCGCTATTCGCTGTGGGGCACCATCGGTCTGCCCATCGCGCTCAATGTCGGCATGGACAACTTCCGTCGCCTGCTGGCCGGGGCGCATGAGCTGGATGAGCACTTCCGCACCGCGCCGCTGGAAGACAACCTGCCGGTGCTGCTGGCGCTGGCGGGTATCTGGAACAACAACTTCCTCGATATCCGCGCCCACTCCATCCTGCCCTACGACGGTCGCCTGGAGTACTTCGCAAGCTACCTCGAGCAGCTGGAGATGGAATCCAACGGCAAGTCAGTGACCAACGATGGCGAGATGATCGACTACTCGACCTGTCCGGTGCTGTGGGGCCAGCTGGGGCCGAACGCCCAGCATGCCTTCTATCAGCTGCTGCACCAGGGCACCCAGGCGGTCGAGTGTGACTTCATCGCGCCGATGTGCCGTTATGACCATGTCGAGGACGCCGAGACACGCGCCCACCTCAAGGCACAGCACCGTCTGACGCTGGCCAACTGCTTCGCCCAGTCACGTGTACTGATGCTGGGCGATGACGCCATCCCCGGTGATGAGGCGCAGCCGAACCACAAGCGCTACCGTGGCAATCAGCCGTCGACCACGCTGCTGCTGGAGACGCTCACACCGGAAACGCTGGGTGCGTTGATTGCGCTCTACGAGCAGAAGGTCTTCGTGCAGGCCACCATCTGGGATATCAACCCGTTCGATCAGTGGGGCGTGGAGCTGGGCAAGCAGATCGCCACCGCCACCGAAGCGACCATGACCAGCGGCGAAGGCTTCGAGGCGCTGGACGCCTCCAGCCGTGCGCTGATCGAAGCGGTGTGGGCAGCCCAGGATCAGGACCCGCGTTGAGCCCACGGCGGATGTAAGCAAGGGTGTGAGTGAGAGAGTGTGTGAGGGCATGCTGCCATGCCAAGCAAGACGAGCGGCGGCGTCAGTCGTCGCTCTCTGTTGATTTATACAGTATTCTCGCTATCCTATAAGCGAATCAATCGTTTACACTAGACAGTACGACGCGGACCGTCGAAAACCCAGCCTCCAGCGCATGAACGCTCGAGAGATGCCCTGCCATCTTGAGGCGTGGGAGGGGAGGTGTCGCGGTCTCACGTGTTGTCGGGAGTGCTGATGGCCAATTCCCCCTTTCCGTCAGATACGGCAGCGATGCACGCCACCGCGCCCGTCAAGGGTCTGCTGTACTTGCACGGCTTCAATTCGGCCAGTTGTTCGCCCAAGGCGCGCTTGATGCAGCGCGCGGCAGAGCAGTTCGGCCTGCCGTGCGTGATGCCGGACATCCCCCCGGAGCCCGGCGCGGGTCAGGCGGCGGTCAACGCGGCCTATCTCACGTTGTGTGAGCGCCTGGCGCTGGATCCTGCAGACCCCGCCTGCGATGACGCCATCATGGTGATCGGCAGTTCCATGGGCGGCTTTCTGGCCACCTGGCTGGTCGCGCGTGAGGCTGCACGTCTCGAGGGGCCGGCGGGTCCTTCTCAGAGCGTCTGGCGTCAGGGGCCGCGCAGCGTGCTGATCAATCCGGCCGTGCGTCCCGCGCGACTGGTCAGCGAATGGCTCGGCTCGGTGCATGCCAACCCCTATACCGGCGTGACGTTCACCGTCACCGAGGATTTCGGGCCCGGGCTGCTCGCATTGGAAGCGGAACCGGTCACGGCGCAGCGCACCCTGGTGCTGTTGGCGACGGCCGATGAGACATTGGATGTCAATGATGCCGCAGGGCTCTATCAGGGAAGTCGCTTGATCATCACGCCGGGTGGCGATCACGGCTTTGCGCAGCTGGCGGAATATCTGCCGGCGATCATGGCGCATGGCGGGCACCGGCTGGCCCCCGCCACCGCAGCGGCGATGCATGTCGCGCCGGACTAGCAGGTCATGTGCGTGGTGCTTTCTGCTACGAGACACCACGACCTGGCTGGGCACGGCACCTCTTGGCACGACATGGATTGGCACGACTTGGCAGGGCGTTCGATGCTGTACGCCAGGCGCCGGTCTCTCATTTTTCAGGAATCCGTTGTCCGTCTCGCGCACGTGAAATGGCGAGTCGGATGGCGGACGTCAACACCAAGGACACAAGGCTGCGATGAGTCAGTACAGCGCCAGTTCCATTGAGGTCCTCTCCGGCCTCGAACCGGTCCGCAAGCGGCCCGGCATGTATACCGACACTTCTCGGCCCAACCATCTGGCGCAGGAAGTCATCGACAACTCCGTCGATGAGGCGCTGGCGGGGCACGCGAAGGAAATCCGCGTGCGTCTGCTCGAGAATGGCGGTATCGAGGTCGGCGATGACGGTCGTGGCATGCCCACCGACATCCACCCCGAGCATGGCGTGACCGGCATCGAGCTGATCCTCACCAAGCTGCACGCAGGGGGCAAGTTCTCCCAGGACAGCTATCGCTTCTCCGGCGGCCTGCACGGCGTGGGCGTCTCGGTGGTCAATGCGCTGTCGACGCGTCTGGAAGTGGAAGTGTGCCGCGATGGCCTGCGTCAGCGCATCGCCTTCGAGAATGGCGAGAAGGCCGAGGAGCTGACTCAGATCGGCACCGTCGGCAAGCGCAATACCGGCACCCTGGTGCGCTTCTGGCCGGACGAGAGCTACTTCGATAGCCCGCGCCTGGCGATGCCGCGCCTGCGCCACCTGTTGCGTGCCAAGGCCGTGCTGTGTCCGGGCCTCAAGGTCGTGCTCATCGAGACCGATGGCAGCGAGACGACCTGGCACTACGAGGATGGCCTGCGCGATTACCTGCTCGGCGCCACCGATGGTTTCGAGCGCCTGCCGGAATCGCCCTTCGTCGGCCATTTCGAGGATGAGGAGCACGGGGTCGACTGGGCGATCCAGTGGCTGCCGGAAGGCGGCGAGCTGGTGCAGGAACCCTACGTCAACCTGATCCCCACGCCGCTGGGCGGCACTCACGTCAACGGCCTGCGCTCCGGCCTGCTCGAGGCGCTCAAGGAATTCTGCGACTACCGCAGCCTACTGCCGCGTGGCGTCAAGCTGAGCGCGGATGACCTGTGGGAGCGCGCCGCCTTCGTGCTGTCGGTGAAGATGCTCGATCCGCAGTTCGCCGGCCAGACCAAGGAGCGCCTGTCCTCACGCAGCGTCGCCGCCTTCGTCTCCGGCGTGGTCAAGGACGCCTTCTCGCTGTGGCTCAACCACCATGTCGATCAGGCTGAAGCGCTGGCGGAACTGGTGATCTCGGCGGCCCAACGTCGTCTGAAGAGCGCCAAGAAGGTCGCGCGCAAGAAGGTCACCTCCGGGCCTGCGCTGCCGGGCAAGCTCTCGGACTGCTCAAGCTCCGACCCTGCCGACAGCGAGCTGTTTCTGGTCGAGGGTGACTCCGCTGGCGGCAGCGCCAAGCAGGGCCGCAACCGCGAGACCCAGGCGATCCTGCCGCTGCGTGGCAAGATCCTCAATACCTGGGAAGTCGAGTCGCATGACATCTACTCCTCCCAGGAAGTCCACGACATCGCGGTCGCCATCGGCCTGGACCCGGGCTCGGATGACCTCACCAAGCTGCGCTATCACAAGGTCTGCATCCTGGCGGATGCCGACTCCGATGGTCTGCACATCGCCACGCTGCTGTGCGCGCTGTTCGTGCGTCACTTCCCGGCGCTGGTGGATGCCGGGCGCGTCTTCGTTGCCATGCCGCCGCTGTACCGCATCGACCTTGGCAAGGAGGTGCATTACGCCCTGGACGAGAGCGAAAAGGCACACATCCTCAAGCAGCTCGAGAGCAAGCGTGGCACGCCCAATGTGCAGCGCTTCAAGGGTCTGGGTGAGATGAATCCGCTGCAGCTGCGGGAAACGACCATGGCGCCGGACACCCGCCGTCTGGTGCAGCTGACGCGTAGTGCGGATGACGGCACCCACGAGATGCTCGACATGCTGCTGGCCAAGAAGCGCGCCAGTGATCGAAAGAGCTGGCTCGAGGACTACGGCAACATGGCCGATATCGAGGTCTGATCATCGGTTGAGCTTTCACGGCCAGTTGAACTTCGAAAGCAGCTGAACTTCGAAAGCCAGACAAGCTGCGCGACAGCATTCTTTCGGGAGCGCCACAGTCAGGCGCTCCCCGGTTTTACGCTCGTAATCAAGGTCAAGCGCCCATGAGCATGGATATCCAGGTCGCGGAGGGTGACGTCGAACGTCTGGCCCTGCGTGACTACACCGAAAAGGCGTACCTCGACTACTCGATGTACGTGATTCTCGACCGCGCCCTGCCGCATGTCGGCGATGGCATGAAGCCGGTACAGCGCCGCATCGTCTACGCCATGCGCGAACTGTCCCTGACGGCCAACGCCAAGTACAAGAAGTCGGCGCGTACCGTCGGCGATGTGCTGGGCAAGTTCCACCCCCACGGCGACAGCGCCTGTTACGAGGCGATGGTGCTGATGGCGCAGCCGTTCAGCTATCGCTATCCGCTGGTGGATGGCCAGGGCAACTGGGGTAGTCAGGATGACCCCAAGTCCTTCGCGGCCATGCGTTACACCGAATCGCGGCTGTCGAAGTACTCCGAGGTGCTGCTGTCCGAGCTCTCCCAGGGCACCGTCGACTGGGTGCCCAATTTCGATGGCACCATGAACGAGCCCAAGGTGCTGCCGGCGCGTCTGCCCAATGTGCTGCTCAACGGCACCACCGGTATCGCGGTGGGCATGGCGACCGACATCCCGCCGCACAACGTGCATGAAGTCGTGGCCGCTACCCGCCATCTGCTGCGTCATCCGGACTCCGACAGCGATCAGTTGATGGAATACCTGCCGGCACCGGACTTCCCCACCGAGGCGGAGATCATCACGCCGCGCACCGACCTCGCCAAGCTCTATCGCACCGGTCGTGGCAGCGTGAAGATGCGCGCCCGCTATGTGCTGGAAGAGGGCGATATCGTGATCACGGCACTGCCGTATCAGGTCTCCGGCGCCAAGGTGATCGAGCAGATCGCCGCCCAGATGCAGGCCAAGAAGCTGCCGATGGTCGCGGACCTGCGTGATGAGTCCGACCACGAGAATCCGACGCGCCTGCTGATTCAGCCGCGCTCCAATCGTGTCGATATCGAAGGCCTGATGGCGCACCTGTTCGCCACCACGGACCTCGAGAAGAACGCGCGCGTCAACATGAACGTCATCGACCTCAAGGGGCGCCCGCGCGTGATGGCGCTGCACGAGATGCTGGCCGAGTGGCTGCGCTATCGTCGTGCCACCGTGCGTCGCCGCCTCGAGCATCGTCTGGCCAAGGTCGAGGATCGTCTGCATATCCTCGAGGGGCTGCTGACGGCTTACCTGAATCTCGACGAGGTGATTCGCATCATCCGCGAGGAGGAAGACCCCAAGGCCAGCCTGATCGAGACCTTCCAGCTTTCCGAGCGTCAGGCCGAGGCGATCCTCGAGCTGCGTCTGCGTCACCTGGCGCGTCTTGAAGAGATGAAGCTGCGGGGCGAGCAGGACGAGCTCAAGCGCGAGCGCAAGCACCTCAAGCATCTGCTGGGCAATGACGAGGCACTGACGGACCTGATCGACAGTGAGCTTGAGCAGGCCGCCACCGACTTCGGTGATCCACGTCGCTCACCGCTGGTCGAGCGCTGCGAAGCCAAGGCGCTGTCGGAAGTCGAGCTGATGGGCGCCGACCCGATCACCGTCGCGCTGTCCGAGAAGGGCTGGATCCGTGCCGCCAAGGGGCATGATATCGATCCCGAAGGCCTGTCCTACAAGGCCGGCGACCGCTTCCATCTGGCGGCGCGCGGCAAGACCAATCAGCCGCTGGTGCTGCTGGATGACACCGGGCGTGCCTACACCCTGGCCGCGCACAATCTGCCCAGTGCACGCGGGCAGGGCGAACCGATCACCGGGCGCATGAATCCGGCGGCGGGGGCGGCGATGGTCGGCCTGCTGCTTGATGCGCCCTCGGCGCGTTATCTGCTGGCCTCCGATGGCGGCTATGGCTTCGTGACCACACTCGAGCAGCTGACCGGCAAGAACAAGTCCGGCAAGGCGGCGCTGACTTTGCCGCGCGGCTGCGCGGTGCTGCCGCCGGTGGCGATCCCCGAGGTGCCTGAGTCAGCGCAGGGCGATGGGGCTGCGCTGGAAGTGGCGGTGGTGTCCAACGAAGGACGCCTGCTGGTCTTCCCGCTCGCCGAGCTGCCCGAGATGTCCAAGGGCAAGGGCAACAAGATGCTGTCGATTCCGGGTGAGCGCGCGGCCAACCGCGAAGAATTCGTGCGCTCGTTGGTGGTCTTGCCCGCCGGCGCGACCCTGGTGGTGCACGCCGGCAAGCGCAAGACGCTGCTCAAGGGTGCCGATCTCGACTATTACCGTGGCGAGCGTGGCCGTCGCGGCAGCAAGCTGCCCAAGGGCTTCCAGAAAGTCGATCGTCTGGCCGTCGACAGTTGATCGGCAGCTGATACGCTCTGGAGACAACACCGTGATGTTCAATAGCTCAGGAACGATTTTCCGATGACACAACGTATCTTGATCCGCGCCACCGGTGCGGCTCGTCCGGGACAGCTGGCAGGGCTCGGTCAGGCGCTGGCGCGCAGTGGCGCACGACTGCTGGACATCAATCAGAGCGTGACCTTCGGGCTGGTGTCACTGGAAGCGCTGGTGGCGCTGGGTGCGGAGTCTGATCTGGAAGCCGCGCTGGCCGCCGCCGGTGAACAGTTGGGGCTGGATGTGCAGGCCGTGCAGGTCGGTGCCGAGGAGTATGCACGCTGGAGTCATCAGGCGGAGCGCCCGCGCTGGATTCTGACGCTGCTGGCACCGCGCCTGCCGGCCGGCATTCTGGCCGAGGTCGGTGGTCTGACGGCCGAATTCGACATTACCGTCGAGCTGATGCATCGACTGTCGGGGCGCGAGCCGCTGGATGGCGAGTCACCGGCCGAAGGCGCCTGTATCGAGTGCTGGCTGCGCCTGCCGGAGCACGACACCGACATCAATGCGCTGCGCGAGAAGGCATTGGCATTGGGGGCACTGCACGGTGTCGATATCGCGATCCAGGAAGACGATATCTGGCGTCGTCATCGTCGTCTGATCTGCTTCGACATGGATTCGACGCTGATCCAGACCGAAGTGATCGATGAGCTGGCACGCCGTCACGGTGTCGGCGAGGAAGTCTCGCAAGTCACCGAGCGGGCCATGCGGGGCGAGCTGGACTTCCAGGAAAGCTTCCGTGAACGCATGAGCAAGCTCAAGGGGCTGGATGAGTCGGTGCTGGCGGATATCGCCGCCAATCTGCCGCTGATGGATGGGGTCGAGCGCCTGATGGCCAATCTCAAGGCGCTGGGCTACCGCACCGCGATCCTGTCCGGTGGTTTCACCTATTTCGCACGCCATCTCCAGGAACTGCTCGGGTTTGATGAGATTCACGCCAACGAGCTGGTGATCGTCGATGGCAAGGTCACCGGCGAGGTGCGTGAACCGATCGTCGATGCCGAGCGCAAGGCGCTGCTGCTGCGCGAGATCGCCGAGCGTCATGGCCTGCGCATGGAGCAGACCATCGCCGTCGGGGATGGCGCCAACGACCTCAAGATGCTCGCCGAAGCGGGCCTGGGCATTGCCTTCCGCGCCAAGCCACTGGTACGCGAAAAGGCGCGCCAGTCGATCTCGACCCTGGGACTGGATGCCGTGCTCTATCTGATGGGCTATCGCCAGCAGGATCTCGAGCATTGATCCGTGATTCAGCCGCTGAATGCCTGCGCTGAGTGACAAGTCAGTGTGTGAGTGACAACGCCCCCATTGCCGTCGTGGTGGGGGCGTTTTCGTGGGTGCGATCCGACCGCGCATCTAGTCCCAAAGCAGCACGGTCGTTTCAGGGCCGAGGGCTAGACTGGAAGAGAGTATCGACGATGGCGTCATTCGCTGGATTTGTCCGCCGGATGAGGCCGTCAGTCGATGCCATACCAGAACGCCACTCGCCACGCCGTCAGGAGTTTGCCCATGCCGTCACCCTACGACGATGAACTGCACCTGCTGTGTCTGTTCCCGCATGACGCCGCCCTCAAGGGCTTGAAGATTCGCCACGATGCCAGTCCCGACATGGTGGCCGCTGCCGAGCGTCTGCACGCCAAGGGGCTGACCACGCTGCCCGATGGCGGTTATCTGACCTCCGTGGGTCGCGAGGCCGCCGAGCATGCCCACCGTCTCAATGACCTGCTTCACGTCCCGATGGCCATGACGGGGACCTGAGTTCGCCCGTTGGCTTGAATCGCTGATCGCGAGAAGAAAAAACGCCCCATGGCCGAAAGCCACGGGGCGTTTTCATATGCGGCCTCAGGGGTGGTGAGTCACCCGTGTGCCGCGTGCGCGGGGATGTCACTCCTGACACGTCTTGCATGACATGCCTTGTGTGACACGCCCTGTGCGCTCAGGCCTTGTGCTTGCGATAGGTCGCGCGGGTGATCTCGACGATCTCCACGCTGACTTCACGTGCCGCCTCGCAGTGAGGCTTGAGG
This sequence comes from Cobetia sp. MB87, assembly GCF_011319755.1. Lineage (NCBI taxonomy): Bacteria > Pseudomonadati > Pseudomonadota > Gammaproteobacteria > Oceanospirillales > Halomonadaceae > Cobetia > Cobetia sp. MB87. The sequence goes on from NZ_VFBC01000007.1 coordinate 597,161, forward strand.
GCCTCCATCAGGATATCCGCGAGGCGCGACTTGTCGTCATCGCTGCGGCCTTCCAGCTGGTGGCAGTGCAGATTGACGAAGCCGTGCTTGTGCGCCAGTGGCGCCTGATTGCCGGCCAGTCGCCAGTGGCGCCAGCTTTCCGCGCGCACCTTGATGTCAGTTTCCTTGAACAGGCCGCTGTGCATGGCGGCGGCATGCAGGTCATCCATGATCGCGTCCATGTCGAGGCTGGGGGCCAGACTGTCGGCATAATCAATGACAAGGTGGGGCATGTGATGGGCTCCTTGAGCATGGCCACGCCTCTCGGGGCGTGTGCCAGGGGTGATAGTGACCCGCGATGGTAGCGAAATCAGGCGGCGATGCCAGCAGATTCTTGCTGGTGGGCCATGCAGAGTGTCGACAGTGAGGCAATTGCCTCAGCTGCTGGCGATCAGTGTGATCTGCGCGTGCTCATCTGGCTGAATGCCGCTCAAGGGTGTCTTGGAGCGTCGGCCGGGCACTTCACGTACCAGGCGCGGCATCAGGAAGCCGGGCAGATGCTCAAGCAGCGCTTCCATCAGGTTGCAGGCCTCTTCATCGCTGACCGCGAAGTGGGCGGCGCCCTGCACGGGGTCGAAGGCATGCAGGTAGTAGGGCAGTACGCCGCACTCGAAGAGACGCTCGGCGAGGGCCGTCTGCACTTCCACGCTGTCATTGACGCCGCGCAGGATGACGCCTTGGTTGAGCAGGGTGACACCGGCACTCTTGAGGCGAGTCATGGCGGCAGCGACGGCGTCGTCCAGCTCGTTGGCATGGTTGGTGTGAATGACCAGCACCTTCTGCAGGCGTGTAGCGCCCAGCCAGCCGAGCAACTCATCATTGACGCGGTCCGGAATCACCACCGGCAGGCGGGTGTGGATGCGCAGACGCTTGAGATGCGGTATCTCGCCCAGTGACGCCACCAGCCATGCCAGGCGCTTGTCGGGCGATACCAGCGGGTCGCCGCCGGACAGGATCACCTCGTGGATGCGCTCATCGGCACGCAGGTAGTCGAGAATATCCTGCCACTGCGCACGGCTGGGCTGATGATCGTCATAGGGGAAGTGACGGCGGAAGCAGTAGCGGCAGTTGATCGCGCAGCCGCCGCTGGCCATCAGCAGTACCCGGTTGGTGTACTTGTGGATCAGCCCCGGCAGCGGGGTATGCTCGGCCTCTTCCAGTGGATCGGTAACGTAGCCGTCGAGCACGTCGGTCTCGGCGTCCAGCGGCAGTACCTGGCGCAATAGCGGGTCGTCGGGATCATTGGCGCGGATGCGGCTGGCATAGGCCTCGGGCACGCGGATCGCGAACAGTTCATGGCCGTCGCGGGCGCCCGGCAGCCACTCGCGCTCAAGCCCCAGGCGCTCCAGCAGAGCCTGTGGAGAGCGGATCACGTCGCGGAGCTGTGCACGCCAGTCATTCGGGGTAGACGGGGCTTCAGCGGCAGTTGAGAAGGCCTCTGAAGCACGACTTTCGTGGCTGGTGTGCGGGATGGTATGCAAGGATGCAGGGGTTCGGGTTATCATGCGCATCACTTCTAGTCATGATTGCAGCCAATTGACTGCAATCTGGAATTCATGGCGGGCAAGACCCGTTAACGAGTCGAGAGCGAGCAAGATGGCCAACTATTCTACCAACGAATTCAAGTCCGGTCTGAAAGTGATGCTGGACAATGATCCCTGTGCCATCGTCGATAACGAACTGGTCAAGCCGGGCAAGGGCCAGGCCTTCAACCGCGTCAAGCTGCGCAACCTGAAGACCGGTCGTGTATGGGAGCGTACTTTCAAGTCCGGCGAGAGCATCGAAGCCGCCGATGTCATGGAAGTCGACATGGAATACCTCTACACCGACGGTGAGATGTGGCACTTCATGCGTACCGATGGCTCCTTCGAGCAGTACGCTGTCGATGGCAAGGCGCTGGGCGACACGGTCAAGTGGCTGAAGGAGCAGGTCGTCTACACCATCACGCTGTGGAACGACAACGCGATCGCCGTCACCGCGCCGAACTTCATCGAGCTGGAAGTCGTCGAGACGGACCCGGGCCTCAAGGGCGACACCGCCAACGGTGGCTCCAAGCCGGCGACCCTGTCTTCCGGTGCCGTGGTGCGTGTGCCGCTGTTCATCAACCAGGGCGAAGTCCTCAAGGTTGATACCCGCAGCGCCGAGTACGTGTCTCGCGCCTGAGCCCTTTCGCTCACGTCGTGAACACCCTGATGCCTCGCCTCGTGCGGGGCATCATCGTTTGTGCCGGTCACTCCTTCAGGTTGGCCTCAGTCCCTTGCCGTTCCACTCGTCGAGCTCGCCATGTCAGACGTCCATATTCCCGCTGATGCTTCAAAGTCCCCCTTGCCGCATGACTGGGCGCCCACTGCCACGCGCGAGCGGCTCGTCCAGCGCGCGCGTCTGATCAATGAAGTGCGGGCCTTCTTCGCCGAGCGTGAGGTGCTGGAGGTGGAAACCCCGGTGCTGGGGCAGGCCGGTTCGACGGATGTCGGTCTCGCGTCATTGTCCTTGACCGCGCAGTTGCCGGGCGAGCGGGAGCGTGTGGCGATGTGGCTGCAGACATCGCCGGAATTTCACATGAAGCGACTGCTGGCAGCCGGTAGTGGGCCGATCTTCCAGATCGCGCGTGCCTTTCGCGATGGCGAGGTCAGCCGCCGTCACAATCCCGAGTTCTGCATGCTGGAGTGGTATCGCCCCGGCATGAGCCTTGAGGCGCTGATGGCGGAGACCTGCGAGTTGATCCGGCGCGTGATGGCGCTCGGGGCACAGTTGACTGGCCAGCCATCGCTGCTCAACGAGCCACAAGGCTCCCAGGCCAGGCCTGTCATCACGCCTTACCGTGCGCTGTTTCGCCGTATGCTGGCGCTGGACCCCTTCACGGCCTCGCTTGAGGAGCTGCGAGCTGCCTGTGCGCGAGAATGTGAGGTCGCGGCTGACGACTGGTCGCATGAGACCTGCCTGGATGCGCTGATGAGCCTGGTGATCGAGCCGACTCTTGGCTCAGGGGCACAGGAAGCAGAAGTACAGGGCGCAGAAGCACAGGGACAAGCCACCGTGGAGCTGGTAACGGACTATCCTGCGGCTCAGGCGGCGCTGGCGCGCAAGCATCGGGATGCTGAAGGCGATTGGGTGGCCTCGCGCTTCGAGGCCTATGTGGCGGGCATCGAGCTGGCCAACGGCTATGACGAGCTGACTGATGCCAGTGAGCAGGCGGCGCGCTTTGCCGAAGACAATGCGGCGCGAGTCGCCCAGGGGCTGCCTGAGGTAGCGGCGGACCAGCGTCTGGTGGCGGCCTTGCAGGCGGGGTTGCCCGCGGGGAGCGGGGTGGCGCTGGGGCTGGATCGTCTGATCATGCTGGCGCTGGGAGAGCGCGATATCTCGGCGGTCATCGCTTTCCCGGCATCACGTGCTTGAGAGCCGACATGAGAGGCAGCTTTCGATGTGATTTGCGTGAATCCCAGCGTTTATTGCCAACACGCTTGCCGAGCGTGCGTCGACTAGACTGGAGAAGTCAGCGTGGAGGGTTGGCGCTTGCCGGCGAAGCCCGCAGGCAAGGGGATGGCAGGACCAGGGCAATGGTCGCAGCGGGTCTTCTTTTATCGGGCATGGTGAAAGAAGGCGACAGATGATGGCTCGAACCCTCGGAGCCTTCGAGGCATCATCCGGCAGTCGCGTCGTGAGAGCGTGACGCCCGTCATGGAGGACTCTGATCTGTTTGGGCACTGAAGGTAGTGATCACCCCGATGGCAGCGTTCATCGCGGGGCAAGTCAAGAAGGCAAGAAGACGAGGGGCGCGGTCAGGCTCCTGTCGTTAAGTCGTTAAAAAGGGAAGCCAGGGGCTTCCCTTTTTTTATGCCCGGGTTTCGTGTGCGGGCTTTATGCGCGAATGTTGCGCTCGCGCTGCGCCATGCCTGATGTCATTTCTCGTCTGTGGTCGGCGTGTCCCGTGCAGTCTCTGCCGCATGCTCTTCTGACTCGGTCGGGGCCGGCGCTGTCGCAGACGGACGCATGCCAAGTGACTGACCCATGCTGACCTTCTGGCCCGGTGTCAGGGCGTCATCGAACTCGACGCTGTCCGGGAAGCACATCACCACGGTGGAGCCGAGCTGGAAGCGGCCCATCTCGGCGCCACGCGCCAGCTCGATGAGTTGATCGAAACGGGTCGTCTCGACATCACCGGAAAGCGGCGTGACCTGACCGCTCCAGACGGTCTTGATCGCCGCGACGATCATCGCGCCCACCAGCACCATGGCCATCGGGCCATGCTCGGTCTCGAAGATGCACACCAGGCGCTCGTTGCGCGCGAAGAGGCCCGGCACGTGCTTGGCAGTGGCTTCGTTGACCGAGAACAGGCGGCCCGGCACATAGGCTGTCTCGACCAGACGTCCGGCCAGCGGCATGTGAACGCGGTGATAGTCCTTCGGTGACAGATAGACGGTGGCGAAGCGACCATTGCGGAAAGGCGCGGCGCGTTCTTCACTGCCACCCAGCAGCTGGGTCAGCGAGAAGGCCTGGCCCTTGGCCTGCACCAGGGTGCCATGCTCGATGGCGCCGAACTGGGACAGCACGCCATCGGCCGGCGAGACCAGCCCTTCCCCGATGGGGCGGGCATCGGCCTTCAGTGCGCGGGTGAAGAAGTCATTGAAGCAGGCATAGGCGCGCGGATTCTCTTCCAGCGCTTCGCTCATGTTGACGTCGTAGGACTTGATGAAGCGCTCGATGAAGGTGTTCTTGACCCACGGATTGGTGCAGGCGGCGACACGGCCGATGACACGTGAGATCAGGTGCTGGGGCAGTGGGTACTGGCTCAGGGAAAACAGCTTGGCGCGATCCACGATGGCGATCCTTGCAGGCACTCAGGAATGAAAAGCCCGCTCCTCGTGAGGGCGGGCGTTGGCCGGCTCAAGCGGCGGCCAGCAGTTGGGCTGCACCTTAGCCCATCGTCAATAACGGCTCAAGCCTGCGGATTGCCGCAGCCGTGGGCCTGGCGACAGTTGCCAGGCAGGCCATGCGCGTCATCCCGACATGGCCTGCCTTGGCGTGCCGGCGCTCGAAAGGGGCATTCCAGTCTGCGATCGAGCGCCTTCAGCGTTCGATGGGCGTGTCGTCACGGTTGCCCCATTCCTTCCAGGAGCCCGGGTAGGCGCGCACATCACTGAAGCCCAGCGCCTGACCCACCAGCCATGTCAGGCCAGAGCGGTGATGGCTCTGGCAGTGCGTCACGATATGTTGTTCAGGGTCGAGGCCACGTGCGCCAAGCTCCGTCACCAGTTCCGCATAGTCGCGGATACGCAGGTTGCGCTCACGGTCCATGGCCTCGGTCCATTCGAAATGTACGGCACCGGGGATATGACCCAAGCGTGCATTCTGGCCCTTCTCGCCACGGTATTCCTCCAGGGAGCGCGCATCCCATACCACGACACTGTCCTGTGGCTCATCGGCCGCCAGGCGATCGAGGATATCTTCTCTTGTCGCCATCACACTGGTGTTCAGGTAGGCGGCGTGATACTCGCTGGGGCTCCACTCGCTGTCGTTGTCGCTCATCGGGAGGCCATCGCCTTGCCATGCGTGCAGGCCACCATTGAGGTAGCTGTAGCGGGTATGACCGAGCAGCGCCAGGGTCCACAGCAGGCGTCCGGCCCAGCCGCCGCCTTCATCGTCATAGGCCACCACATGGCTGTCGCGGGTGATGCCAAGGGCTGACATCACGCCAGACAGTGCCTCTGGGCTCGGCACGCCGGGAATGTCGTCGTCATTGCTGCCGACCAGCTGCTTGAAGTCGAGCAGGCGAGCGCCGGGCACGTGACGCGCATGGCTCTCGGCTTTCAGCGGCACGTCGACGATCACGATATCAGGATGGTCGAGCATCTCCGCGAGCTGCTGCGGTTCGACGATCAAGGGCAGCAGGTCGGCTTCCGAAGGGGAAGGGTGTGAAGAGTCGTGAGACATGGCGTAATCCTTGCTTCTACGAAAAGAGTGATCCTTCCGGCATCATGGCACGTCGGCTGGCACTGTGGTCAAGTCACTGCGGTCAAGGCACTGCGATCAAGACACTGCAGTCAAGGCACTGCGGCGAGGCGAAGTGTCACCGCGCCAGATTCCTTGCCATCTTGTCCCCTGAAACGACATGTTTTCAGTATAATGCCGCGCGTCACATTCCGGGGCGAACGTGTGAATGCCCAGTGCGCGCCACGGCCTGACCTTCTGGACAGCCTTATGGACAGTTCAAGGACGGCTTCTGGTCAGCTGGCGAGGCCAGCCAGTCGCCCCAGCAGCCAGTAGATCCAGTAGGTCTTGTAGGTCTTGTAGGTCTTGTCGAAAGAAGCGCTTGTTTCAGCGCAGTAGGCCTTGGGCGAATGCCACATTCTGGCCCTCGGGAACACCCTCTTCGCGGCCTCAGGCAATACACTGTCTGTCGCCAGTGGCGCTGCTGCACTCTTCGAGTGCGGTACGGGCGCTCAACGTGTGTCATTTCGATGCAGCGTATCGGCGACTTGTCGACGCTTAGCTGCTACTCAATCGCTTCATCCTGAACGGGAGTCATCATCTTGCTCGAGCGCCTATTCTCACTGCGTGCCGAAGGCACCACGACGCGCACGGAAGTGCTGGCGGGCATCGCCACCTTCATGGCGTCGATGTACATCATCGTGGTCAACCCCGGCATTTTGTCAGCCGCCGGCGTGCCATTCAGTGCCGCCCTCACGGCGACGGTGCTGGTCAGCTTCTTCGGCAGCCTGATGATGGGCCTGTACGCGCGCAATCCGATCCTGGTCGCGCCGGGCATGGGCATCAATGCCCTGTTCGCCTACACCATGGTGCTGGGCGGAGGCATGAGCTGGGAGGTCGCGCTGGGCTGCGTGTTCTGGGCCGGCGTCATCTTCGCGGTACTGGCCCTGTTCAACGTGCGTCGTCTGGTGATCGATGCGATTCCCGCCCAGCTCCGCTACGCCATCGCCTGTGGTATCGGCCTGTTCATCACCTTGATCGGTCTGGTGAATGCCAAGTTGATCGTCTCCAATCCGGTCACCGTCGTCAGTGTCGCGCCGATGACGCCCTCGCTGGTGGTCTTCCTGCTGGGACTGGCGCTGACCGCCATCTTGGTCGCGAAGCGCATTCACGGCGCACTGATCATCGGCATCATCGTCACCACCCTGATGGCGACCACCATCGGGCGTCTGTGGGGGGATGGCAGCGCCTACTTCCCGCCGGAGATCGCTCAGCCGACACTGGTCAACTTCACCGGTATCTTCGCTGCGCCTGACTTCAGTGGCCTGCTGGCGCTGGACCTGCTCGGCTCCCTCAAGGTGGCCTATGCGCCGTTCATCTTCGTCATCCTGTTCACGGTGTTCTTCGATGCGCTCTCGACCTTCATGGCGGTGGCCGAGGCGGGCAATCTGAAGGACGAGAATGGCGACCCGCGCAACATCCGCCGCTCGATGATGGTCGATGCCTTCTCGGCGCTGGTGTCCGCGCCACTGGGCACCAGCCCGGCGAATGCCTACATCGAATCGGCGGCCGGTATCAGTCAGGGCGGTCGCACCGGGCTGGTCGCGGTGGTGGTGGCGCTCTGCTTCCTGCCGTTCCTGTTCCTGGCACCGCTGCTGTCGCTGGTACCGTCCATCGCGACTGCCCCGGCGCTGATTCTGGTCGGCGTGTTCATGATGGAGCCGATCGGCAAGATCCACTGGCACCAGTTCGATGATGCGATTCCGGCCTTCATCGCCATGGTGATGATTCCGCTGACCTACTCCATCACCCACGGTATCGTGTTCGGCTTCCTGAGCTTCGTGGTCATCAAGCTCGGCGTCGGCAAGGCGCGCGAGATTCGCCCGACCATGTGGGTGCTGTTCGCGCTGTCACTGCTGCTGTTGCTGGAAGGCTAGGCTTCGAAAGCGGCTGTGATGTGTCTCGAGAGGCTGTGATGTATCTCGAGGGCCTCGAGCATGAAAAAGCCCCGCCAGGCAGTGACTGCCTGGCGGGGCTTTTTGTTGACGGCTTTTTTGATAGCGCCTGATCAGCTCTCGGTCAGCGAGAGCAGGATCTTCTTGTAGCTCTCGAAGCGCACGCGGCCGATCTCACCGTTGTCCACGGCCTGAAGCAGGGCGCAGCCCGGCTCCTTCTCGTGCTTGCAGTCGCGGAAGCGGCAATAGCCGAGATAGTCGTGGAACTCGCGGAAGCCGTCGGTGACCTGTTCAGGCGTCAGGTGCACCAGGCCGAATTCACGGATGCCTGGCGAGTCGATCAGGTCACCGCCATCCGGCATGTGATAGAGCCAGGCGGTGGTGGTGGTGTGCATGCCCTGGCGTGATTCGGCCGACAGCGGGCCGACGCGAACCTCTTCCCTGGGCAGCAGCATGCCGATCAGGGATGACTTGCCGACGCCACTCTGGCCGACGAAGACCGAGGTGCGGTCGCTGAGCTGGGCCTTGAGGGCGTCCAGCCCCGACTCGCCACGCGTGGTGCAGGCGACGACTTCGTAACCGAGCGCTTCATAGCGCGCCAGCAGGTCGCGCAGCTCACCGCCGCTTTCCGGCAGCAGGTCGACCTTGTTGAGCACCAGCACCGGCGTGATGCCGGTGGCTTCCGCGGCGATCAGATAACGGTCGATCAGGTTGGGCTGCGGGGCGGGCTCGGCGGCGAACACGATCAGGATCTGGTCGATGTTGGCCGCGACCGGCTTGAGCACGCCACGCATGTCGGGGCGCTCAAGTTCGGTGGTGCGTGCACCACGTGCGACGACCACGCCGCTGGCGTCGCTGGCTTCGCGCCAGATGACCCGGTCACCGGTGACCAGCGTCTCGAGGTTGGCGCGCAGGTGGCAGCGGTGCAGGCTGCCGGACTCGCTCTCGACTTCCAGGCTACGCCCGTAGTGGGCGATGACACGGCCATGCTGCTCCGGGCCATATTCGCCGGCGTCGAGCTTGTCGCGGTCCTGCGTCTCGCGCTTTTCGGCGCGCTTGGTACGCTCGGCCTGCACCTTCTCGATTCGCCATTGCTGCTGGCGGCTTAGCTTGCGTTTACTCATGCTTGGCTGGTGACTCCGGTCGCCGTTCGTTCGCCAGGGATGGGAGAGTCTTCCCCCCTTTGCGGCGCGATTGTACCCTTTGCGCCCTCGGGTGTCGTGCGACGCCCCGGGATGGCGTGTGATACTGCTGTCATCGACTGGCGTCCCGCGCCATTCCATCATCTGCTCAGCAAGGAGTGACCCATGGCAAATCCCACCGCTCAGGCCGACCGCCTCATCTGGATCGACCTGGAAATGACCGGTCTCGACCCGGCGCGTGAGCGTATCATCGAGGTGGCCACGCTGGTCACCGACGGCGACCTCAACCTGATTGCCGAAGGCCCGGTGCTGGCCGTGCATCAGCCGGACAGCCTGCTGGAGGCGATGGATGAGTGGAATACGCGCACCCATGGCGAATCCGGGCTGGTGAAGCGCGTCAAGGAAAGTCAGATCGATACCGCCGAAGCCGAACGCCAGACCCTCGAGTTCCTTGCTCGGCACGTGGCGGCAGGCGCCTCGCCGATGTGTGGCAACAGCGTGCATCAGGACCGCCGCTTCCTGCAGCACGAGATGCCGTTGCTGGAGGAATTCTTCCACTATCGCAACATCGATGTCTCGACCCTGAAAGAGCTGGCCAAGCGCTGGAATCCGGCCGCGCTGGACGGCTTCAAGAAGCGTGCGACCCACCAGGCGATGGACGATATCCGTGAATCACTGGCGGAGCTTGCGCATTATCGCAAGACCTTCCTTAAGCTGACCCAGCAGGGCATCGTCTGAGCGATTCTGAGATGAAGGTCAGAGCGCGGTGGCCAGGCGGGCGCCGCGCTTGATGGCCTGCTCCTTCAGCGCCCAGCGCACATGCTCGCGCAGTGGCTCGCTGGGGTAGGCCAGGCGGGCGCGCAGCACATGCTCGACCTGCTCTGACCAGGGCGCATTTCCCAGCCCGATGGCGATGTTGGAGAGCCATTTCTCGTAGCCGATGCGTCGAATCGGGCTGCCTTCCGTCTTGCTGAGGAATTCCTGCTCCCCCCAGCAGAACAGGCGGATCAGCTCGATGCGATCCAGGTCATGGCGCGGCGAGAAGTCAGTCTCTTGGGTCGCCTTGGCGAACCGCGTGAAGGGGCAGAACAGCTGACAGTCATCGCAGCCGTAGATGCGGTTGCCCATCGGGCGGCGGAATTCCTCGGGGATGGCACCATCGAGCTCGATGGTCAGGTACGAGATGCAGCGCCGCGCATCGACGACCTTGTCCTCGACGATGGCATCCGTCGGGCAGGCGACCTTGCAGGCGTTGCAGCTGCCGCAGTGTTCCTTTTCAAAGGGGGCGTCCACCGGCAGGGGCAGGTCGGTGTAGAGTTCGCCCAGGAAGAACAGGCAGCCGGCCTGCTGATTCATCAGCATGGCGTTCTTGCCGAACCAGCCGATGCCGGCCTTCTGCGCCAGGGCGCGCTCCATCACCGGGGCGGAGTCGACGAAAGCGCGATAGCCGAACTTGCCGACTTCCTTCTCGATCTGCTTGGCCAGATTGGCCAGTCGCTTGCGCATCAGCTTGTGGTAATCACGCCCCAGCGCGTAGCGTGACACATAGGCGCGCTGTGGTTGGCTGAGCACCTGAGTGGTCTCGACCTCGGGCGGCAGGTAATCGAGGCGCACGCTGATGACGCGCAGTGTTCCGGGCACCAGCTCTTCAGGACGAGTGCGTTTGGTGCCGTGCTTGGCCATGAAGTTCATCTCGCCGTGATGGCCATTGGCCAGCCAGCGTTCCAGATAGGCTTCATGGGTCGAGAGGTCGACATCGGTGATGCCGACCTGCTGAAAACCCAGCTCGCGCCCCCATGTCTTGATGCGCGTCGCCAGTTCCGCCATGGCCTGTTCATCGGCAGCGGGGCTTCCGGTGTCGGCAGGCGAAGCGGCGGCGGTGGATGAGTGCGAAGCAGACATGGGGTTTCCAGCGAGATCAAGGGCAGAGGCGCGCCACCTTAGCGCAACTTGCCGGTCAGCCCAAGCGTGCTGCCTGAGGGCGCGAGCACGTCAGGTAAGGTGCAGTAGAAAGGAAGGCGGCACGCAATGCCATGCTTCACGCCAGGCAACGCGCCTCTATACAGGCAACGAACATCCAGTCAGGCAACGGATATCCAGACAAGGAGTGTAGGCATGACAGCGCACCAATCGACCTCTGACCAGACCTGCCCGCCGCCATCTTCGGCGACCATGACGCTGTGGCGTTCGGTCAACTGTCTGTGGCCGTTGGCGGCACTGCGTGATCTGGAGCACTGGATGCTCGCGGAGGAGACCGTCGCCGCTGACAGTGGCCAGAGCGAAGCGCCGGTGGAGAAGCGCCTGATGGGGCGCGCCGCGCAATCGGCGTTCGATCTGCTGCGTCAGCGTTGGCCGGAGACGCGCAGAGTGTGCGTGCTGTGTGGTGGCGGCAACAATGGCGGCGATGGCTATCTGCTGGCGCGTCTGGCATTGCTGGCGGGCTTCGAGGTGCGTGTCATCGCCTTGACGCCGGAGGATGCCTTGACCGGTGATGCGCAGCTGGCCGCGATCGCGGCGCGCGAGGCTGGCGTCGAGACGCTGGCATGGCCGAAGGCCGATGAGGAGGCGGCGGATGCGCTGCTCAAGGGCTGGCCCTTGCTGGTGGACGCGCTGACCGGCATCGGCCTGCGCGATGCGCCGCGCGGCAGCGTGGTCGAAGCCATCGAGCGCATCAATCACGCTCATCAGCAGGGCGTGCATGTCATGGCGCTGGATGTGCCCTCAGGCTTGAACGCCGCGACGGGCGCAGTCGCGGGTGTCGCCGTGGAAGCGGATGTGACGCTGACGTTTCTGGTCGACAAGCCGGGCCTGCACACCGGACGCGCCGAGCTGCACGCCGGGCATGTCAGTCTGGCGCGCCTGGGCGCGGCGCGTGTATTGCCAGAGGTGGTCGCGCAGTCGCGTACCGCGGCATTGCTGGCCCGGGACGGCGTGCAGCGCCTGACGCCGCGCTGGCTGGAGTCCGAGCTGGTGCCACGTTCGCCGCTGGCCCACAAGGGTGACACCGGCAGCGTGCTGGTCTTCGGTGGCGGCCCGGGGCTGGGCGGCTCGGTATTGCTGGCCAGCGAAGCGGCGGCACGGGCCGGCGCCGGCAAGGTCGCGCTGCTGACGGCGCCTGCGCATATCAGCGCCAGCCTGACGCGCTGCCCTGAGGTCATGGCGCGCGGCCTCAAGAGTGGCCCGGAGGGCAGCAGCCACGATGGCTTCGCCGTGCTTGAGTCACAGCTGGCACAGGCCAGCGTGACGTTGGTTGGCCCGGGCATGGGTACCGAGAGTCTCGAGAGCATGCTGTGGGGCTGGGGCGGCATGTCGCGGGTGCTGGCGGCGGGTCAGCCGCTGGTCGTGGATGCCGATGGCCTGAGCCTGCTGGCCTGGCGCGCGAGCGAAGGCGAGATCATCCGCCGCGACGACTGGGTGCTGACGCCGCATCCCGGCGAGGCCGCGCGTCTGCTCGATTGCAGTGTGGCGGACGTCGAACATGACCGGATCGCAGCCGCAAGAGCGCTCCAGCAGCGTTTCGGCGGCAGCGTGGTACTCAAGGGCGCGGGCAGTCTGGTGGCGAGCCCTGCGGGAGTTCTCGAGGGGCCGGCGGTGGCACTTTGCCCCTATGGCAACCCGGGCATGGCCAGTGGCGGCATGGGCGATGTGCTGGGTGGCATCATCGCGGGGCTGGCGGCGCAGGCGCTCAACGGCGGCTTCGATGCACGCCAGCCGCGTTCCTCCCCGGATGAAGCGGCACAGGCCCGGCGAGTCACGCGCGCCATGGCACAGGCGGCCAGGCTCGGGGTGCTGGTGCATGCCCTGGCGGCCGACCGGGCGGTACAGGAGCGTGGTGAACGTGGCCTGCTCGCAGGTGATCTGGCATCCTATATGCATTTATTGCTCAATCCACGGGCCCGAGATGCGCATACTTCTGTCTGATGAAAACGCCCAGGTTGCCTTCGGCACTCAATTGGGAAATATCCTTGCCGGCCGCGGGCTGGTGTTCCTGGAGGGCGAGCTGGGGGCGGGCAAGACGACCCTGACCCGCGGCGTGCTGCGCGCCTATGGTCACCAGGGCGCGGTCAAGAGCCCGACCTACACCCTGGTGGAGCCCTACGTGCTGCCACGGGCCGAGGGTGGCGAGTGGCACATCAACCACTTCGACCTCTACCGTCTTGCCGACCCTGAAGAGCTCGAGTTCATCGGAGGGCGCGATCTGCTCGCCGCCGACAGCCTGGCGCTGATCGAGTGGCCGAGCTGTGGTCAGGGCTTTCTGCCCACGCCGGATCTGCGCATCACGCTGTTCGTCGCCGACGAAGGGCGCGAGGCCGAATTGACGGCCATGACACCGCGAGGTGAGGGTTGGTTGGCAACACTGGCCGAGCGTCGAACCTCTCAGGCATGATGACGCCGATCCGCTTGCCATGTCTGGCGGCGCAGTGTCCGGTCATTCGTTATCTTCATTCATGTTCTTTCTGTCTGGGTCATCCTGTCTGATGCCTGAAATAGCGTCCAAAATTCCCCGTATGCGTCTGGCGCGCAGCTTCCGTAGCTGGCTGGCGGGTGGTCTCGTCTGCTCGCTTGCCAGTCTGGTGCTGGCGCCGCAGGCGCTGGCCGCCAAGGTCGAGAACCTGCGCCTGTGGACCGCACCGGACCACACGCGGCTGGTGTTCGATCTCGACAGTGCCGCCAAGGCCAAGGTCTTCGGCCTCGACAATCCGCGCCGTCTGGTGATCGATCTTGCTGGCAGCGAAGTGGCCAGTGCCGCGGTCGAGCGCAAGTTCGCCGCGCTGAATCTCGAAGGCAGCGCCATCAAGTCGATCCGCAGCGGACGTCAGGGGGATGCCCTGCGTGTGGTGCTCGACCTGACGCGGCCGGTCAATCCCAAGGACTTCACGCTGGCGCCGAATGCCAAGTACGGCAATCGCCTGGTGGTGGATCTCGAGTTCCCCGGCGAGTCGGCGGTCGAGAATCCCATCGACCCCATCGAGGCCCGTATCCGCGAGCAGGAGCAAGCCGCGGCCAAGCGCAAGCTGAAGGGCGAGCCGGCGGAACCTGTGGTCAATACCCAGGCGGCGGCACATCCCAAGCGCGACATCATCATCGCGATCGACCCTGGCCACGGCGGGGAAGACCCGGGCGCCAGCGGCCCCAGCGGGACTCGGGAGAAGGATGTGGTGCTCAAGATCGGCAAGCGCCTCAAGCGAATGTTCGATGCCCAGCCCGGCTTCAAGGCCATCCTGACCCGCAACAGCGATTACTACATACCGCTGCGCAAGCGCACCGAGATCGCGCGTGAGCAGAAGGCTGACTTCTTCGTCTCGATTCACGCCGATGCCTTCAACAGCCCGCGCCCGCACGGCAGCTCGGTCTTTGCACTTTCAAGCCGCGGCGCGACGTCCGAGACCGCACGCTGGCTGGCCGCCACCGAAAACCGTGCCGACCTGATCGGGGGCGTGGATGGCAATCTCAGCCTGAATGACAAGGATGAGATGCTGCGTGGCGTATTGCTCGACCTGACCATGACCGCAACGCTCAACGATTCGCTGGCGGCGGGTAGCGGCGTACTGGCCAACCTCGGACGCATGAATTCCCTGCACAAGCGTCAGGTGGAGCAGGCGGGCTTCGTGGTGCTCAAGTCGCCGGATATCCCCTCGCTGCTGGTGGAGACGGGCTTCATCTCCAATCCCCAGGAGGAGCGCAACCTCAACAGCGGCCCCTATCAGGAGAAGCTGGCGCGCTCGATCTTCTCGGGGATCCAGAGCCACTTCGAGCGCAATCCGCCGCCCGCAAGTCTGCTGGCGTGGCAGCGCAGCCAGGCACGCGGTGGCAATGGCGGCGAATATCGCGTCAAGAGTGGCGATACGCTGTCGGAAGTGGCCCAGCGCCACAACGTGAGCATGGCGGCCCTCAAGCAGGCCAACAACATGAGTGGCGACACGGTGCGCGTGGGTCAGCTGCTCAAGATTCCACGCAGCTGAACCTGACGTCATGAAGTCGCCTTGACCGCGCCTTGCGTTGGCAGGGCGCAGACACTGTCCGCTGATGCAGTTCCGGCATGCGTTGCTTGCCGTGGCTGGGTCGGCGGACAGTATCGTTTTCAGAGAAGCGGCGTTTTTCGCTCGTGTATCCAGGAGTCTATCGATGTCTGACGAGCTGACCGACATGCAGCCCGCTCGCCCTGGCGAGCGACGGATCCGAATCCTCAATCCGCGTCTTGCCAACCAGATCGCGGCGGGTGAGGTCGTGGAGCGGCCGGCCTCCGTGGTCAAGGAGCTGGTCGAGAACGCCATCGATGCCGGCAGCACCCGCATCGAGCTGGAGCTTGAGGGTGGCGGTGCGCGATTGATCCGCGTGCGCGACAACGGCTGCGGCATCACCGAGGAAGACCTGCCGCTGGCGCTGTCACGGCATGCGACCAGCAAGATCGAGAGCCTGGATGACCTCGAGGGCGTGGCGAGCCTCGGTTTCCGGGGCGAGGCACTGGCCTCGATCAGTTCGGTCTCGCGGCTGGAGCTGTTCTCGAATGTCTCGGAGGAACCAGCCAACGGCTGGCGCGTGGTGGCGGAAGGGCGCGAGATGGCGCCGCGTGTCTCCCCGGCGCCGCACCCGCGTGGCACCAGCGTCGCGGTGCGGGATCTGTTCTTCAATACGCCGGCGCGCCGCAAGTTCATGCGCACCGAGAAGACCGAGTTCGGCCATGTCGAGGAAAGCTTCCGCCGTCTGGCATTGTCACGCCACGATATCGGCTGGACGCTGCGTCACAACCAGAAGGTGGTGCATCAGCTGCGCGCCGGTGAAGATACCCTGACGGTGGAGCGGCGCATCGGTGCGCTGCTGGGTCGCAACTTCCTCGAGCATGCGCTGCACCTGGATATCGAGGCCTCCGGCCTGCGCCTGTCCGGTTGGGTGGGCTTGCCGACGCACTCGCGTGCCCAGGCCGATCAGCAGTACTTCTTCGTCAATGGCCGCGTGGTGCGCGACCGGCTGGTCGCGCACGCCGTGCGTCAGGCCTATCGCGATGTGCTGTTCCACGGTCGGCATCCGGTGTTCGTGCTCTATCTGGAGCTCGACCCGACGGTGGTGGATGTCAACGTTCACCCGACCAAGCACGAAGTGCGCTTCCGGGACGGGCGCCTGGTGCATGATTTCCTGTTCTCAAGCCTGCACAAGGCGCTGGCCGAGGTGCGCCCCGGTGACAACAGCGCCGCACCTACCGGCATCGAGGGGCAGGAGAAGGAGGAGGATCCCGGCTGGCAGCAGCAGGGCATGCGACTTGGCCGTCAGGAACAGGATGCCCAGCAGAATGCCGCCACTGAACAGCAATCGTCATCGGCCGGTCCGCAGGGCGGGGGCGGCTCGTCAGCCTCGCCGAGCGCGACTGCAGACGCTGCGGCCGTCTGGAAGCCTTCCTCTCAGCTGCCGCCTGCCGGTGATAGTCGCTCCAGCGAGCGCCTGAGTGCCGAGCGTGTGCGTCAGTTCATGGCCGGCTATCGGGCACTGCACCCCAGCGAAGATCATCTGCTGACGCCGGGTGGCGGCGCAGTCGGTGCGGGCGTGGCCAATGATCCGGCGGCGATCGCTAGTGCCGAACGTGAGGCGCGGCGTGCACCACGTGTCACGCTAGGCGAAGGTGGCCGCGAAAGTGACGGCGAAAGCGCAGGACAAGGGGATGCGCAGGCCGGTGTCGGGGAAGCTGCGCCCGGCTGGCGAGTCGACTCGCCTCCGGCGGGTGGGCCGTCCGTTGCCGCGCCTTCCAGCGACGCCGTGTCTGGCATGTCGGCGCCGTCTGGCTCTAGTGGCTCGGCAGTGGTGATGCGTGGTCTGCCGGCCCAGAGTGACGACGATGACACCCCGCCGCTGGGCTACGCCGTGGCGCAGCTGCATGGCGTCTACATCCTGTCGCAGACCTCGCGCGGGCTGGTGATGGTCGACATGCATGCCGCTCACGAGCGCATCACCTATGAGCGCATGAAGCAGCATGTGCATGGCGGCGGCCATCTGGAGGCCCAGCCGCTGCTGGTGCCGGTATCGCTGGCGGTCAGTTCGCGCGAGATGGGCACCTTCGAGCGCGAGTCCGAGGCGTTCACGCGACTGGGCGTCGAGCTGGACGCTGCCGGGCCGGAAACGCTGCTGGTGCGTCAGGTGCCGGTCGTGCTCGGCAATGCCGATGTGGAACCCCTGGTGCGCGGCATGCTGGAAGACCTCGAGCGCTATGGGCGCAGTGACCGCATGGAGGCGCACATGAATGAACTGCTCGCCGACATGGCGTGTCGCGGCAGCGTGCGCGCCAACCGCCGTCTGACGATTCCGGAAATGAATGCCCTGCTGCGTGACATGGAGCGTACCGAGCGCTCCGGGCAATGCAATCATGGCCGACCGACCTGGACCGAGCTTTCGATGCATGAGCTCGACAAGCTGTTCCTGCGTGGCCAGTAGATGACGCCCCGTGTCGTCGCGGTTCACCCCTGATTCACCTCCCAGCCCAGACAATAGGTCATGACCCAGATTCAACCCCCTGAAGATTCCCGACACCACGCGCCTGAGGTGGCTGACAAGCCGCCTGTCGTGTTGTTGATGGGGCCGACGGCCTCCGGCAAGACCGACCTCGCCATTCGCTGGCATGAGGAGCAGGGCGCGGAGCTGGTCAGTGTCGATTCGGCGCTGATCTATCGCGGCATGGATATCGGCACGGCCAAGCCGAGCGCGGCAGAGTTGGCCCGAGCGCCACACCGCCTGATCGACTTTCTCGACCCGCTGGAGAGCTATTCCGCCGCCGAGTTTCGTCGCGATGCGCTGGCGCATATCGCCGAGATCCAGTCCCGCGGCAAGATGCCGCTGCTGGTCGGCGGCACAATGATGTATTTCAAGCGTCTGTTGGAAGGCGTGGCGGAGCTGCCGGCAGCGGATGCCGAGCTGCGCGCGGAGCTCGAGGCGCGTATCCAGTCCGAGGGCCTGCCGGCGCTGCATGCGCAGCTGGCGCGGCTTGATCCGGCCACGGCACAGCGCATTCGGGCCACTGACCCCCAGCGGCTGACACGCGCGCTGGAGGTCTGTCTGATCAGCGGGCGCCCGATGAGCGAGCTGCTCGCGGAGCAGCCAGAGGCGGAACTTCCGTTCCACCCGATAGCGATCGCACTGGCGCCCCACGATAGAGCCGTGTTACATGAACGTATCGAGACGCGTTTTGATCAGATGTTGGAACAGGGCTTCATTGCCGAGGTCGAAGCGCTGAAGGCACGTCCGGAGCTGCATGCGGGCCTGCCCTCGATACGTTGTGTCGGCTACCGTCAGGTGTGGGATTTTCTCGATGGCCATCTGAGCCGGGATGAGATGCGCGAACGCGGCATCATCGCGACGCGTCAACTCGCCAAGCGACAGTTGACCTGGTTGCGGAGCTGGCAGGGGATTCACTCGGTGGATTCCATGGGTGTAGATCCTTACAGTGAAACCTTGAAAATCGTGCGCCAGACCTGCACTTAGCGTAACATGAGCGGTCACGACCCGCGCCCGTGAAGCCCCCTCAAGAGGGCAACCCGGAGCGCTGGCGAACATAACCATACTTACCTCGAACGAGACATTTTTACGGAGAGTCACATGTCCAAAGGTCAATCACTCCAGGACCCGTACCTGAACATCCTGCGCAAGGAACGTATCCCGGTCTCGATCTTCCTGGTCAACGGCATCAAGCTGCAGGGCCAGATCGAATCCTTCGATCAGTTCGTGATCCTGCTGCGCAATACTGTCTCCCAGATGGTTTACAAGCACGCTATCTCGACCGTGGTGCCGTCGCGCAATGTGCGTCTGCCGGCCCAGGATCCGAGCGTGCCGTCCACAGAAAGCTGAAGTTAGAGGCGCTGATTGTTCTTCGAACGACCCGAAGCCGGTGAAACGGCCGTCCTGGTGCATGTCAATTTCCGGGACGAAAAAGAACGCGAGGATGCCGGTGAGCTCCTCGAACTCGTACGTTCGGCAGGCGCCGTGCCGGCGACCCTCATCGAGGGTAGCCGGCCCCGCCCCGACTCCCGTACGTTCATCGGAGAAGGCAAGCTTGAGGAAGTGCAAGAGGCCCTGGCCGTGCACGAAGCCGAGCTGGTCATTTTCAACCATTCATTGAGTCCTTCCCAACAGCGTAACCTCGAAGCCACGCTCAAGTGTCGCGTCATTGACCGCACCGGTCTGATTCTCGACATCTTTGCCCAGCGTGCGCGGACCCATGAGGGCAAGCTGCAGGTGGAACTCGCACAGCTCGAGTACATGTCCACCCGCCTGGTGCGGGGTTGGACCCACCTTGAGCGTCAGAAGGGCGGTATCGGTCTGCGAGGTCCGGGGGAAACCCAGCTCGAGACTGACCGTCGCCTGTTGCGCGCCCGTATCAAGTCGATCCACAAGCGACTCGAGAAGGTGCACAAGCAGCGCGATCAGAACCGCCGTGCCCGTGCGCGTGCCGAGATCCCGAGTCTGTCGCTGGTCGGCTATACCAACGCCGGCAAGTCGACGCTGTTCAACGCGCTGACCACCTCCGAGGTGTACGCCGCCGATCAGCTGTTCGCGACGCTGGACCCGACGCTGCGTCGTCTGGAACTTGAGGATGTCGGCCCGGCAGTCCTGGCCGATACCGTCGGCTTCATTCGTCATCTGCCGCACAAGCTGGTGGAAGCCTTCCAGGCGACCCTGCAGGAAGCGGCGGAAGCGGATCTGCTGGTACATGTCATCGACGCCGCAGACCCGGAGAATGACCGCAATACCGAGCAGGTCAATCACGTCCTGAGCGAGATCGATGCCGGTGAAGTGCCGCGTCTGCTGGTCATGAACAAGATCGACCGACTCGACATGGTGCCGCGCATCGAACGTGATGGCTTCGGTCGCCCGCTGGCGGTGTGGCTGTCGGCACGCGACGGCAAGGGGCTGGATCTGCTGATGCAGGCCTTCGCCGAGCTGCTGTCCGACAACGTGATTTCCATGCAGCTGACGCTGGGGCCGGCCAAGTCCCGCCTGCGGGCCGGCCTGCATGAGCTGGACGCGGTCAAGGACGAGCAATATGACGAGCAGGGCAATGCGCTGCTGGACATTCGTCTCGAGAAACGCGACTTTCTGCAGTTGTTGTCGCATCTTGGTGAATCGCCTGAAGATTATCTCGGCGGTGAACATGACGACCGCGAAGCCTGGCAGCGTGAGCTGTCCGCCGAACGCGCGGAAAAGCATCGCGTGTCGGTCACGCACAAGTCCTGATACCGTTTGGTAACGCGACTTGCGCTGTCGCGCTGCGCAGCGGCTCGTTCAGTGGCAGCGCACGACGCATCGTGTCTAGAAAGCACTACCCGGCATCCATCGCCGCGCACGAATGACGATGGGTGCCCTCGCGCAGGGCCTGCCCTGCGTGTCAGAGCAGCGGGCATTCAGCAGGATTGGCTGGATGCCGCCCGACGGATGATGGCCGTCGGGCAGGGCCATGGCCTTCTCCCGCAAGGGACGCGTCGCCATGCCGTACGAGAGAATCGGTCGCCGGAGGCCATCAGGCTCAAGGCACGGAACCGGTCGCAGCTGGCAGGGCGGCGTCATCATAATGACGAGCGGAACATCGACTGAGTGGAGACGACGTATGGCTTGGAATGAGCCGGGTGGCGGCAACCAGCATGACCCGTGGAGCGGCGGTGGTCGCAACGGGGACAAGAAGGGGGGCGGGGGTAACGGCGGTGGCAATGGTGGACCGCCCGACCTCGACGAAGCGCTGAAGAAGTTCCAGGACAAGCTCAACGGCATGCTCGGCAATGGCCGCAAGCGTCGTGGTGGTGCCGGTGGCAATGGGGGTAACGGTGGCAATACCAATGCCTTCGCACTGCCGGGGATCATCGGTGTCATCCTGGTCGCCATCTGGGCGGCTTCCGGTTTCTATCTGGTCGATCAGTCCGAGCGTGGCGTCGTGCTGCGTTTCGGCAAGTACAACGACATCGTCGGTCCGGGCCTGCACTGGAACCCGCCGATCATCGACGATGTGCGTGAGGTCAACGTCACCAAGGTGCGTTCGCTCTCCCAGACCAAGTCGATGCTGACTCAGGACGAGAACATCGTCGAAGTCCAGATGTCCGTGCAGTATCAGGTGTCCAATCCGCGTGATTTCCTGCTCAACGTCCGCGCGCCCGAGATCAGTCTCGAGAACGCCATGGACTCTGCGCTGCGTCACGAAGTCGGCAGTGCCGACATGAACGACATCCTGACCTCCGGTCGTGAGCTGCTGGCCAGCAACGTCAAGTCGCGCCTGCAGTCCTATCTGGACAACTACGGGGTCGGCCTGACGCTGCAGACCATCAACGTCGAGTCCACCTCTGCACCGGCAGCGGTTCAGGATTCCTTCGATGACGTCATCAAGGCGCGCGAGGATCGTCAGCGCACGATCAACCAGGCGCTGGCCTACGAGAACTCGATTCTCCCGGAAGCCCAGGGTCAGGCGCAGCGCATCATCGAGGAAGCCGAGGGTTACAAGGAGTCCGTGGTCGCGAAGTCCCAGGGTGAAGCCAACCGCTTCACGTCCCTGCTGACCGAGTACCAGAAGGCGCCGGAGATCATCCGCGAGCGCATGTATCTGGAAACCATGGGCGAAGTGCTCGGCAAGACCAACAAGGTGCTGGTGGATGTCGAGAACGGCAATTCCCTCATGTACCTGCCGTTGGACAAGCTGGCCAACAAGTCCAGTGCTGCCGCCGAAGACAGCAGTGGCATGAGTCGTAGCGAGCTGGACCGTGTGTCCCGACAGGCGAGCGATGCCTTGAGCCGCAGCCAGAGCACTGACAGCAGCAACAGCATCCGTCGGGAGGGTCGTCAATGATCAACAATCGCTCACTGATGGCCGTCGCCGGTCTGGCCGTAGTGGCCTGGCTTGGTAGCAACAGCCTCTACACGGTTGATGAGACCCAGCGCGCCATCAAGCTCAAGTTTGGTGAAGTGGTGGAAGACAACATCCAGCCCGGCCTGCACTTCAAGCTGCCGGTCTACAACACGATCCGTACCTTCGATACGCGCGTGTTGACGCTGGATGCCCAGGCAAGCCGTTATCTGACCCGCGAGAAGAAGGCCGTCATCGTCGACTCCTTCGTCAAGTGGAAGATCGTCGATCCGAAGCGCTACTACGAAGCGACCTCCGGCGACGAGCAGATGGCCGAGCGCCTGATCGCGCCGCGTGTCGACGAGAGTCTGCGTAACGAGTTCGGCAAGCTCGAACTGGTGCAGATCATCTCCGAGCAGCGTGACGCGCTGATGAAGAAGCCCACCGAAGAGCTCGACGAGGTGATGCGCAAGGAGCTGGGGGTGTCGATTCTCGATATCCGCGTCAAGCGTATCGACCTGCCGGACGAAGTCTCCCAGGCGGTCTACGAGCGCATGAAGACCGAGCGTCAGCGTGAGGCACGTGAGTATCGTGCCCAGGGTCAGGAGCAGGCCGAGAAGATCCAGGCCAATGCCGATCGTCGCCGTTCCGTCCTGCTCGCGCAGGCCGAAGAGCAGGCGCAGACCCTGCGTGGTGAGGGCGATGCCTCCGCCGCTGCCATCTATGCCGGTGCCTACGGGGCGGATGCCGAGTTCTTCCGCTTCTACCGCTCACTGCAGGCCTATCGCGACAGCTTCAAGGGCGATGGCAACATGATGGTCATGCAGCCGGACAGCGAGTTCTTCCGCTTCTTCAAGGACCCGCAGGGCGGCAGCAAGTAAGCAGCATCATCAAGCCCGAAGGCTCGCCTTCGGGGATGTTGCGCGCGGCCTCTGGCAGCATTGGAGGCCGCGCAGTGGATGAACGTCGCTCGAGAGGTTCGCGGGGTTCATCCCACAAGGATTCATGCTAGACTCCTGCAACCGGGCACCGCCCGGTTTTTTTGTGGCCGCTTTTCATGCTCGGGTTTCATGTCCGGGCGCAAGGCCGACA
This sequence comes from Cobetia sp. MB87, assembly GCF_011319755.1. Taxonomy (NCBI): domain Bacteria; kingdom Pseudomonadati; phylum Pseudomonadota; class Gammaproteobacteria; order Oceanospirillales; family Halomonadaceae; genus Cobetia; species Cobetia sp. MB87. The sequence continues at coordinate 620,122 of NZ_VFBC01000007.1, forward strand.
GGAAAGCGTCGAGCAGGACCTTGCTTCACGGGTCTCGGTCGGCTGCTGTGAAATCCCCCGCAGGCGTCGCGTTTGTCACGCACGCCAGCCGGGTGAATTTCCTCGCGTCACGAGTCACCCCCTTGTCATAAATCTCTCGCAGGATAGCGCAATGACCATCGCAGATCGCTGGCTCCTCCCGGATGGCATGGATGAGGTATTGCCCCCTCAGGCAACCCGTATGGAGGCGCTGCGCCGCGCGCTGCTCGACCTCTATCATCGCTTCGGCTATGACCTGGTGCTGCCGCCGCCCGTCGAATTTCTCGATTCGCTGCTGACCGGCACCGGTACCGAGCTGGATCTGCAGACCTTCAAGCTGACCGACCAGATGACCGGTCGCATGATGGGCGCCAGCGCCGACGTCACCCCGCAGGTGGCGCGCATGGACGCTCACTCCTTGCACCGCGAAGGTCCGGTACGTCTGTGCTACTGCGCCAACGTGCTGCGTACCAAGGCGGACAAGCATCAGGGCGGCCGCAGCCCGGTGCAGGTCGGTGCCGAGCTGTTCGGTCATGCCGGCCTCGAGGCCGACCATGAAATCCTGCATCTGGCTCTGACCAGTCTCGAGCAGGCCGGCGCCGGTGAATTGCACCTGGCGCTGGGCCATATCGGTATCTATCGTGCCTTGATTGCCGAAGCCGGCATGAATGACGAGCACGAGCGTGAGCTGTTCGCTGCCATCGAGCGTAAACAGTATTCCGCTCTCGATGCATTGATCGATCGCGTGGTGGGTGACAAGGTAGTGGCGGGCATGCTCAAGGCGCTGCCGCACCTGCACGGTGATGACGAGATTCTTGCCCAGGCGCGTACCGCCTTCGCCGGCGCACCGACGGCAGTCGCCAGCGCTCTGGATCAGCTGACGGCGCTGAGCTGCGTGGTCCGCGAGCGTCATCCGCAGGTCACGCTCTATTTCGATCTCGCCGAACTGCGCGGTTACGAGTATCACACCGGTATGGTGTTCGCGGCCTACGTGCCGGGTTACGGTCAGGCGCTGGCCAAGGGGGGTCGCTACGACGATACTGGACGAGCTTTCGGTCGTGCGCGTCCTGCCACCGGCTTCTCGATGGACCTCAAGCAGCTGGCCTCGCTGGCCGTGCAGGCCCCGGCCTGTGACGGCATCTGGGCGCCGGCACTCAACGACAGCGCGCTGCGTGAGTGTGTCGATCAGCTGCGTGCCGCTGGCGAGCGTGTCATCGAAGCGCTGCCGGGCCAGACCACCGGCGCGGATGCACACCGTTGCAATCGTGAGCTGGTCAATGGCGACGGCGGCTGGCAGGTCGTCACACTCGATGCCTGAGCTTGTATGGCTGAGCTTGTCTGACTGAGCCTGGATGCCTGAGCTTGAATGATTGAGCTTCGGTGACCCGAGAGCGATGGCAGCGAGTGACAGATAGCAGAACAGCTGGGGCCACTGGGTCCCGAGGTGCAGCTGCCGACAGGGCAGCTGCACTTGTGAGTGGGTTTTCACCGACGGTTATTCACCGAAAGAGATAGGAACCATGGGCAAGAATGTAGTCGTGCTCGGCACCCAATGGGGTGATGAAGGCAAGGGCAAGGTCGTCGACCTGCTGACCGAATCCGCCAGCGCCGTCGTGCGTTTCCAGGGTGGCCACAACGCGGGTCACACCCTGGTGCTGGACGGCAAGAAGACCGTCCTCCACCTGATCCCGTCCGGCATCCTCCACCCGGGCAAGACCTGCGTCATCGGCAACGGTGTCGTGCTGTCTCCGGAAGCGCTGATCAAGGAAATCCGTGAGCTTGAAGCCAACGACGTGCCGGTGCGTGATCGCCTGCGTCTGTCGCCGGCCTGCCCGCTGATCCTGTCCTACCACGTGCGTCTGGACCAGGCGCGCGAGAAGGCCCGTGGCGTCGCCAAGATCGGGACTACCGGTCGCGGCATCGGCCCGGCCTACGAAGACAAGGTCGCGCGCCGTGGCCTGCGTCTGGGTGACATGCTCCACCGTGAGCGTTTCGCCTCCAAGCTGGGCGAAGTGCTGGATTACCACAACTTCGTGCTGCAGCACTATCACGGTGAAGCGCCGGTCGACTTCCAGCAGGTGCTGGACGAAGCCATGGAAATGGCTGAAGAGCTGCGCCCGATGGTCTGCGACACCGTGGATCTGGTCCACTCCGTGCGCAAGGCCAACGAGAACATCCTCTTCGAGGGGGCTCAGGGCTCACTGCTCGACATCGACCACGGTACCTACCCGTACGTCACCAGCTCCAACACCACTGCCGGCGGCACCGCCACCGGTTCCGGCGTCGGTCCGCTGTATCTCGACTACGTGCTGGGCATCACCAAGGCCTACACCACGCGTGTCGGCTCCGGTCCGTTCCCGACCGAGCTGTTCGATGAGTTCGGCCGTCACCTGGCCGAGCGTGGCCACGAATTCGGTGCCACCACCGGTCGTGCGCGTCGTTGCGGTTGGTTCGATGCCGTCGCCCTGCGTCACGCCGTGCAGATCAACTCGGTCAGCGGCATCTGCCTGACCAAGCTGGACGTGCTGGACGGTCTCGAGAACATCCGTGTCTGCATCGGCTATCGCAGCAAGGATGGTGACGTGCTGGACAACCCGGTGGATTCTGAAGGCTACGAAGCCATCGAGCCGCTCTACCAGGACCTGCCGGGCTGGAGCGATTCCACCATCGGCGTGCGCGAAGTCGACAAGCTGCCGGCCAATGCCCGCGCCTACATCAGCTTCCTGGAAGAGCAGGTCGGCGTGCCGATCGACATCATCTCCACTGGCCCGGACCGCAACGAGACCATCGTGCTGCGCAACCCGTTCCACGACTGATGATGACCACGTCGCTTTCCTGAGCGGCACATGATGTCGAGATGATGCAAGACCAAGACACCCCGTCGGGATTTCCGGCGGGGTGTCTTGCGTTCCAGGGCTGGCAGCAGAGGATCTTGTACAGTCTTGGGAGTGGCAGGGTGGGTGGACAGTAGGAATTTTAAATGGGAATGATTGTTATTTTTGTTGTGATCGGAGGCTATCTTGTCGGCAAACTGGTTGCCCAGGTCGCAATTCGACGTTTTCGGTGGGGTCCCCGCTTCACATCGTTCTGATACAGGACTAAAATGGTCCCCAATTAATCTTCCCGTGGTGGAGGCCAGCATGCTGAAGCTTTCCAAGATGACCGATTATGCCGCTGTCGTGATGGCGCGCATCGCCCGCGAGCCGGACTCGGCCCATGCGGCGATCGATCTGGCCGAAAGCGTGCAGCTGCCGCATCCCACCGTGAGCAAGACGCTCAAGGCGCTGGTGCGGGCAGGACTGCTTGAGTCGCGGCGCGGAGCGCTGGGCGGTTATCGTCTGGCACGCCCGGCCAGCCAGATCACGGCCAGCGACATCATCAGCGCCATCGAAGGCCCGGTGGCCGTGACGGAGTGCAGTCACGCCGACGGCGATTGCGAGCTGGTCAACACCTGCGGGGTGGCCGACAACTGGCAGCGCGTCTCGTACGCCATCAGTGAGCTGCTGGGCAGCGTGACGCTGGCGCATCTGGCGTCATCCGCGCCACTGCGCATGCCGGTGCAACTGCCGATTCAGGCCATCAGCCTGTACGGGGATGACGAATCGCCCCCCGTGGCCAGGGCAGCCAACAGCACTGGCAAACGCTAGAACCGGCAAACACTGAATCCGTTGCCGCGCGACACACATCGTCGTGGCAACACGAACATTCGAACTTCGCTGCGATTCGGGCGGGGTGATCAGGCATCTGAACAGACCCGGAGCTCTCCGGGAGAGGAGACCAGCATGGCGAGCCAGGAGATGGAGCAGCTTGTACAGCGCGAGTACAAGCAGGGCTTCGTGACCGATATCGAGAGCGACACCATTCCGCCGGGACTGGATGAAAGCGTGATTCGCTTCATCTCGGCCAAGAAGGGTGAGCCGGAGTGGATGCTGGAGTGGCGTCTGGATGCGTATCAGCAGTGGCTGAAGATGAAGGCACCGTCCTGGGCGCACCTGGATTATCCGGAGATCGACTACCAGGCGATTTCCTACTTCAGCGCCCCGAAGAAGCCGGAAGACCGTCCGCAGAGTCTGGATGAGGTCGATCCCAAGCTGCTCGAGACCTACGAGAAGCTGGGTATCCCGCTGCACGAGCGTGCCGCGCTGGCCGGCGTCGCGGTCGACGCGGTCTTCGACTCCGTGTCCGTGACCACCACCTTCAAGAAGGAGCTATCCGAGGCGGGCGTCATCTTCTGCTCCATCTCGGAAGCCATCCAGGACTACCCGGAACTGATCAAGCAGTATCTCGGAACCGTGGTGCCCAAGGCAGACAACTACTTCACCGCGCTGAACGCGGCCGTCTTCACCGATGGCTCCTTCGTGTTCGTGCCGGAAGGCGTGACCTGCCCGATGGAGCTTTCCACCTACTTCCGCATCAACGCCGCCAACACCGGCCAGTTCGAGCGCACTCTGATCATCTGCGAGAAGCAGGCTCAGGTCTCGTATCTGGAAGGCTGTACCGCGCCGCAGCGTGATGACAACCAGCTGCACGCCGCCGTGGTCGAGCTGGTGGCACTGGAAGACGCCTACATCAAGTACTCCACCGTCCAGAACTGGTATCCGGGCGATGAAGACGGCAAGGGCGGCATCTACAACTTCGTCACCAAGCGTGCCGACTGCCGTGGTGACCGCTCCAAGGTCTCCTGGACCCAGGTCGAGACAGGCTCCGCGATCACCTGGAAGTACCCGTCGTGCATCCTGCGCGGCAAGGACAGTGTCGGGGAGTTCTACTCCGTCGCCGTCACCAATGGTCGTCAGCAGGCGGACACCGGCACCAAGATGATCCACATCGGTGAGGGCACCAAGTCCACCATCGTCTCCAAGGGCATCTCAGCCGGTAATTCCGAGCAGTCCTATCGTGGTCTGGTCAAGATCGGCCCGCGGGCCAAGGGCGCGCGCAACTTCACCCAGTGTGACTCGCTGTTGATCGGCGACCGCTGTGGCGCGCACACCTTCCCGTATCAGGAAATCGGCAACGCGACAGCCACCGTCGAGCACGAGGCGACGACCTCCAAGATCGGCGAAGATCAGCTGTTCTACTGCCGTCAGCGCGGCATCAGCGAAGAAGATGCGGTCAACATGATCGTCAATGGCTTCTGCAAGGACGTCTTCCAGGAGCTGCCGATGGAGTTCGCCGTCGAGGCCGAGGCGCTGCTCAACGTCACCCTTGAAGGTGCCGTCGGCTGATCCCGCCGTCCCTTTCGCATTCACCCCATTCTTGAGGGCCGCTTGCGGGCGGCCTGTCAGCAAAAGGTATCAACATGCTCGTAGTCAAAGATCTGCACGTTTCGGTGGAAGGCAAGGAAATCCTCAAGGGTCTCGACCTGACCATCAACAAGGGTGAAGTCCACGCCATCATGGGCCCGAACGGCGCGGGCAAGTCCACGCTGTCTTCCGTGATCGCGGGCAAGGACGGCTATGAAGTGACCTCGGGCACCATCACCTATGAAGGTGAGGATGTGCTGGAGATGGAAGTCGAAGAGCGTGCGCGTGCCGGCATGCTGCTGGGCTTCCAGTACCCGGTGGAAATCCCGGGGGTCAAGAACGTCTACCTGCTCAAGGCGGCACTGAATGCCAAGCGCGAAGCCGAAGGCCTCGGCGAGATTCCGGCCCCGGAATTCATGAAGCTGATCCGCGAGAAACTGGCCTTCATGCAGATGGATGCCAGCTTCCTGCAGCGCGCCGTCAATGAAGGCTTCTCCGGTGGTGAGAAGAAGCGCAACGAGATCCTGCAGATGCTGGTGCTGGAGCCGAAGCTCGCCATGCTTGACGAGATCGATTCCGGCCTCGATATCGATGCATTGAAGATCGTCGCCAAGGGGGTCAACTCGTTGCGCAACGAAGACCGCGCCGTGCTGATGGTCACGCACTACCAGCGTCTGCTTGAACACATCGTGCCGGACCAGATCCACGTGCTGATGGATGGCCGTATCGTCAAGTCCGGCGACAAGTCGCTGGCCCTCGAACTCGAAGCCCAGGGCTATGACTGGCTGCAGGAGGAAACCGCGTAATGACAGCACTTGCTACCGCGTCCGTTCCCGGCAGCGAAGCCTTCGTCAGCGAATTCACTGCTCGCAAGGCTCGCTTCGCGGCTGATCCGAGCTGGATGGCTGCTCGCCGTCAGGCCGGCATCGCTCGCTTTGAAGCTCTCGGCCTGCCGACTCGCAAGGTCGAGGCCTGGAAGTACACCGACACCCAGGCACTGGGTCGTCAGGAGTATCGTCTCGCCGACGATGCAAGCCTCTCGCGGGCCGTGAAGGATGAGCTGGCGCTCGACGTCGATGCTTACCGTCTGGTGTTCGTCGATGGTCTCTACAACGCCGAGCTTTCCGATGTGGCTGGCCTGCCGGACACCGTGCGTGTCGTGCCGCTGTCCGATGCCATCATCAATCAGCCGGAAGTCATCGGTGGTTCGCTGAACCGCCTGACCGGTATCGACTTCACGCCGTTCGTGGCGCTGAACTCTGCCTTCACCGAAGAGGGTGCGGTGATTCAGGTCGGCCCGCGTACGGTACTCGACAAGCCGGTCTACGCGCTGTTCCTGTCGCGTGCCGCCGTCGAAGGTCAGCCCGTGACCATGAGCCACCCGCGCCTGCTGGTGCAGCTGGGCAGCCGCGCCGAAGCCAGCGTGATCGAGCATCACATCGGTGAGACCGGCGCGACCAACTTCACCAACATGGTCAGCGAAGTGATGCTGGAGCGCGGCGCCGTGCTCAATCACTACAAGCTGGGCGAGGCCGCTACCGGCGAGACGCACATCGCCTCGCTGCAGGTCGAGCAGCCGCGTGACAGCCAGTATCTCTCCATCAATCTGAATACCGGTGGTGGGCTGGTGCGCAACGATATCGTCTGCGACCTGAACGGCAACAACGCCCATGCACGTCTCGATGGTCTGTTCTTCGGACGTGATCGCCAGCACGTGGATACCCACTCGCTGGTCAATCACAACGAGGCACTGACGTTCTCCGACGAGAACTACAAGGGCATCCTGGCCGATCGCGCGCGTGGCGTCTTCAATGGCCGTGTGATGGTCAAGCGTGACAGCCAGCAGATCGAGGCGCATCAGAACAACGCCAACCTGCTGCTGTCGGACCGCGCCGAGATCAACACCAAGCCGGAACTCGAGATCTACGCCGACGACGTCAAGTGCTCCCACGGCACCACGACCGGTCAGCTCGACGAGACCGCCGTGTTCGCGCTGCGCGCCCGTGGCATCGATGAGCAGACCGCCCGTGGCCTGCTGACTCTGGCCTTCGCCAACGAAGTCATGACCGGTCTGGGCATCGACGCCATCGCCGAGCGCATCGAGCGCAGTGTCGCGGGACGCCTGCCGTCACGCTTCCACCTCGATGAGCTGGTCGATCTCAGCGTCGAGTTGGGCGGCGGCGCCGTGGCGGTGGCACGTGATGAGGACTTTGCATGAGTGCACTCGATAACCTGATGCTCGACGTCGTGCGGGTGCGCGAGGATTTTCCGATCCTCGAGCGTCGCGTGCATGGTGACGTGCCGCTGATCTATCTGGACAGCGCCGCCACCAGCCAGACGCCGACTGCCGTCATCGACGCGATGAGCGACTATTACCGCAATACCAATGCCAATATCCACCGTGGGTTGCATAGCCTGGCGGATGAGGCGACAGCGGCCTTCGAAGGCACGCGTGAGAAGGTGCGCAACTTCATCAATGCGCGCCTGACGCGGGAAGTCATCTTCACGCGCGGCACCACCGAGGCGATCAATCTGGTCGCCAACAGCTGGGGTGCCAACTGGCTGAACGCCGGTGATGAGGTGCTGATCTCGGTGATGGAGCATCACGCCAACATCGTGCCGTGGCAGCTTCTGGCCGAGCGTCTCGATATCGTCATCAAGATCATCCCGTGTGACGATGATGGCGTGCTCGACATGGCGGCCTACCGTGACCTGCTGGGCGAGAAGACGCGCCTGGTCTGCGTCAATCAGGTCTCCAACGCCCTGGGCAGCATCAATCCGGTGGCCGAGATGGCGACGCTGGCGCACGCTCACGACGCGCTCATCCTGGTCGATGGCGCCCAGGCGGTGCCGCATCAGCAGGTCGATGTGCGCGAGATCGATGCTGACTTCTATGTCTTCTCGGGCCACAAGATGTACGGTCCCACCGGTATCGGTGTGCTCTACGGCAAGGAAGCGCTGCTCGATGCCATGCCGCCGTGGCAGGGTGGCGGCGAGATGATCCGCACGGTGTCGTTCGAGAATGGCACCCTGTTCGCGGACCTGCCGCACAAGTTCGAGGCCGGCACGCCGCCCATCGCCGAGGTCATCGGGCTGGGCAAGGCCATCGACTGGCTGGATTGCACCCACATGGCGCTGATCACGCGCTGGGAGCAGCAGCTGATGCGCCATGCCAGCGAGCGCATGCGCGAAGTGGACGGCCTGCGCATCATCGGCAACTCGCCCGACAAGGCGGGGGCGATCTCCTTCGTGGTCGATGGTGCCCACGCCCAGGACATCGGGCTGCTGATCGACCAGCTGGGGGTCGCCATCCGTACCGGACACCACTGCGCGCAGCCGGTGCTGCGTCGCTTCGGTGTCGATGCCACCTGTCGGGCCTCCTTTGCGGCCTACAACACGCCGGAAGAGATCGACATGTTCGTCGATGCCCTGCAGCGTGTGCTGACCATGGTGCGCTGAGCACCCCCTGCGGTGGCCCTGATGGGCGCTGATCAATGAGGCTCGCGCATGGCGGGCCTCATTGGTATCGGCACTTGTCAGGGAATGTTGTCACCCGCACGTCTTGAGTGAACCAACAGAATTCTTGATCCGCATGCCTGTCGTGCGGATCGGCAAGGAGAGGGCATGAGCCACACTGAAGACCAGCTGGCCAGCCTCGGCAAGGGCCAGAAGATGCCGTTGCAGCGGGACGTGGAGGGCATCTCGGTACCGTTCGGCAAGTCGGTGACCCTGCATGAGGACTCGGTGGTCGAAGTCATGCAGGCCAAGGGCGGCACCGTCAGCGTCGCCTTCGAGGGGCGCATGTACCTGATCGAGAGCTTCAGCCTCGATGCGTTGGGGCTGGACGCCGTGCCGCGTCCGCATCTGCCGGCCGGCCAGAGCGATGCCGACATCGAGGCCTTCGTCTGGGCCCAGCTGCGCACCTGCTTCGACCCCGAGATCCCGGTCGACATCGTCGAGCTGGGGCTGGTCTATGGCTGTCGTATCGACACCCTGATCAGCGGTGAGAAGATGGTCAATCTCAAGATGACGTTGACCGCGCCGGGCTGCGGCATGGGCAACGTGATCGCCGAGGACGCCAAGCGCAAGATTCTCGGTGCTGATGATGTGTCCAAGGTGCATGTCGAGATCGTGTTCTCTCCCGCGTGGTCGCGCGAGATGATGAGCGAGGATGCACGCCTGGAGCTGGGCATGTTCTGAGCATCATCGGCGCGTCTTTGCCGTCTGCTGTTGTCGCCCCTTGTTGTCTGTAGCTTTCTGGTCGGCCTGTCATGGCCGTCAGTCGCATCATCACTCGGGCGAGATGCAGCAAACGCAACCGGATGGACGGGAACCTCTTGTCCATCCGGCTATCCAATTCACGTTGCTGAGCGTCCGGGCAAGTTGCTGCCTCGGGCCGTGTCGGCACGTCCGTTTGACGGTTTCCCGTATCACCTGCCTCAAGGAAGACTCCCCAATGCGATTCCAGACTGCGCTGCGCACCCTGACCGCCACCCTGATCCTGAGTAGCGCTGCCAGCGCGCAGGCCGCCTGGAAGCTGGATAGTGATGTGTCACAGCTGAGCTTCCAGACCACCAAGATGGCCAAGTCGGGCGCCAGCACCGTCGAGACGGATGCTTTCACCTCCTGGCGGGCGCGCGTCAATGACGCCGGTCAGCTGTCGGTGGAGATCGACCTCGACTCCGCCAGTACCGGCATCGACATTCGTGACCAGCGCGTCAGCGAGAAGCTGTTCGAGTCCGGCACCTATCCGTTGGCCGTGATGACCGCCAGTCTCGATATGCCGACCCTCAAGGTGATGGAGCCGGGCGATACCCAGCAGGTGGATATCGAAGGCCAGCTGACGTTGCACGACAATACCCAGAACCTGCCGGTGAGCCTGCAGGTGACGCGCCTGCGCGGCGATCGCTGGCTGGTGCAGACCCTCACGCCGGTGATGGTCGATGCTGAGCAGTTCGCGCTGGTCGATGGCATTCGCACCCTGCGTGACCTGGCCGGGCTCGGCAACATCGCGACCCAGGTGCCAGTCAACGTCAAGGCCGTGATGGTGCAGGAAGACTGAGCGGAGTCACCCGCATGCGTGGCCGGGAACAGTCAGTGCTGGCAGAGCCTCGGCCGCTTGGGTAGGCTGAGCGCTCATGCCTGCACGATGTGACGGTACCGGCAGGAAAGACAGGCAGGGATGGGCGTGGGGAAGTGATGCAGCGAGTGATCATGCGGGCTGGCTGGACCATCGTCGGTCTGCTGGCCGCCGGCGCAATGACGGTGGTCGGGCTCAACCTCTGGGTCGTGATGGCAACGCACGATCGCATTGCCACGTCACCGCTGACCTGTCAGAGCCGTGAGGTGGGGATCGTGTTCGGCACCTCCCACGGCCTGGTGGGCGGGGGCAGCAATCCGCACTATCAGGCGCGCCTCGATACCGCCGCTCAACTCTACCGCCTGCGGCGCGTCTCCAATCTGCTGCTTTCGGGAGACAACCGCACCCGTTACTACAATGAGCCGATGACCATGTGGCGTGATCTGCGAGCGCGCAACGTGCCGCAGGAGTTCATGACGCTCGATTACGCGGGCTTCTCCACCTTCGATACCCTCGTACGAGCCCACAAGGTCTTCGGCGTCGACGAGGCGGTGCTGGTCACCCAGCCGTGGCATCTGCCGCGTGCGCTGTTCATCGCCGATGCGCTGGGGCTCGAGGCAGTGGGCTGTCCGGCCATCTCCGAGCGCCAGCCGCCGGGGCTCAAGCTGATGTTGCGTGAGTGGCTGGCCCGTGCGGCGACAGTGGGTGACCTCTATCTGTGGGGGCGTAAGCCGCGCTTCCTCGGGCCGCAGGAGACGCTGCCGACGCCGGTGTTGTCATCGCACTCATCATCGCATCCCTCATCACCCCACTCCTCAGACAAGCACTCGATGTCGCCGGCGGAGGGCTCCGTGACAGTCGGGGCAGGGCAGCAGGCCACTGCCAGTCGTGAGATGGCGGATGGAGAGGATGTGGCGGATGAAGAGAATGCTGCCGGCACACCGGACCCGCATGCCCTCGCGCGTCAGGCGCGGGCAAGCCTGCTGGCCAGTCTGCCCGGAGTGAAGCAGGCATTGCTCCAATGGCTGTCTGTCAGGTCTGATACGAACTAGCCGCGCATCGGCCTTGCCAGATGCATATCGGCCTTGCCAGACGCACAGTGTCAACACGAAGACGCCCCGCACTTCCTTTGGAAGGCGGGGCGTCTTGCGTTCACGGTCTGGCGGCGGGCATGTGGCTAGCCGGCGCGGCGGCGGGCGGCCTGACCTGTCTGGTGACGGTACAGCTCGCGAATCAGATGACGGCAGTTGTGGAAGATGCCTTCCAGCACCTTTTCCATGCTGTCAGGCAACGGGTGCGTGAAGGCGGTCGAGCAGGCCTGCATCAGGACGCGTTCCTGTTCGAGCAGCTCGTTGATCAGCACCTGATTGTCATTGCCGACGATGCTTTTCAGGCGACTCCACAGCCACATGTAGTCATCGCGCTCGACATCGGCGTCGCGCGGCATCAGGCTCAGATGCTTGCGTGTCTCGACTTCCAGCGCCTGTTTGAGCTCGACACGGCTCGCATAGAAGGGCTCGAAGGCCTTCAGGAGCGCGGGACGCAGCCGTTCGGCGTTATCCTCGAAATAATCAAGACTGTCTGCCAGGGCTTCCTGGACGCTATCCATCGCCACCTGGCGATTGTCGAGAAACATGGGCGGTCACCTCCTCCGTCAGAAGAGATTGTGCGGGTGAAAACAGTGTTTTTCTACCCCTGTAGGGCAGAAAGTCAGGATATTTATTCACGCACTGTCAATCCCTGCAGTTTACGACAATACAATGACGTTCCGGTGACGATCATCGTTGCCTTTCAGACATTGTCCTTGCCCCTGTTTTCGCCGCCAAGCCCCCTGCCCGAAAAGCTGTCTGGCCCAGATGCGCCAGGGGTGCCGTCTCGATGATCAGCACCCCTGGTCGAGCGTTGCGTGCAATGCCCTGAGGCTTGAGCCCTCAGTCATCAGCCCTCAGCCCTTGGGCTTGGGCGGAATCTTCTTGGACGGTGCGGCAGATTTGGCGATGTGATCGATGATCAGACCGGCGATGTCCTTGCCGGTGGCAGTCTCGATGCCCTGCAGGCCCGGTGAGGAGTTCACTTCCATGATCACCGGCCCGTGGTTGGCACGCAGCAGGTCGACACCGGCGACGGCCAGGCCCATGGCCTTGGCGGCGCGGATGGCGGTGGAGCGCTCTTCCGGCGTGATGCGGATCTCGCTCGCGGTGCCGCCACGATGCAGGTTGGAGCGGAACTCGCCATCAGCCGCCTGACGTTTCATCGACGCCACCACCTTGTCTCCCACCACCAGGCAGCGGATGTCGGCGCCACGCGCTTCCTTGATGTATTCCTGCACCATGATGTTGGCTTTCATGCCCATGAAGGCCTGGATCACGCTCTCGGCGGCCTGGTTGGTCTCGGCGAGCACCACGCCGATGCCCTGGGTGCCTTCCAGCAGCTTGATGACCAGCGGCGCGCCCTTGACCATGGTGATCAGGTCGGGGATGTCATCCGGCGAATGCGCGAAGCCGGTGACCGGCAGGCCCAGCCCCTTGCGCGACAGCAGCTGCAGCGAGCGCAGCTTGTCGCGTGAGCGGGAGATGGCCACGGAATCATTGACCACGTAGGTGCCCATCATCTCGAACTGACGCAGCACGGCGCAGCCATAGAAGGTGACGGAGGCACCGATGCGCGGCACGACAGCGTCGAAGTGCTCGATCTCGGCGCCCTTGTAATGGATGGACGGGCGGTGCGAGGCGATGTTCATGTAGCAACGCAGCGTGTCCACCACGCGTGCGGTGTGGCCACGTGCCTCGGCGGCCTCGATTAGGCGGCGGGTGGAGTAGAGGCGTGAGTTACGCGACAGGATACCGATATGCATGAAATCCTCCGGAGCCGAATGGGCCAGACAGAGATAGGAATGAATCAGAAGAAGACTGACGTGATGCCCGTCAGGAGGCGTGGTGTTCGACGGTGAGGCCTTTACTGTCTTGAGGCGTCACGCGATGCAGATGGCACCGGCGCCAGCGTCTTGAGGCGAGATGCCGAAGCATGCCGCCGCGCGCACGCCTGATGCCGTCAGGGTTCGCCGTGCAGATAGGCAGCGCCCGGTGCGACCAGCAGGCGACGCAGGGCACGGCGCCCCAGCAGAATGGGGTGACGCATCTGGGAGCGGTCCACCAGCGTCATGTCGATATCGTAGTCGAGCCCAGCCAGCTTCATGCGCGAGCGGATCGCGTAGCGCCACTCGGCCTGACCATTGGATGAGCGCACGCGGCGGCGATCATGCACCGGCGTCTCGATCGTATGCGGTGGGGAGTCGCTACCGCCAGTCCGGGTGATGAAGCGAACCCACAGGTCATCGTGCTGCTCAAAGACCTCGATGCTCTCGGCATGCAGCGCACTGGAATGCGCACCGGTGTCGATCTTGGCATTGAGGTGCAGCTTGAGCTCCGGCAGCTCGATCAACTCACGCCGACCCACCACGCCACGCGGGCGAAAGCCCAGCAGGTCATGATTCAGTGTCTTGAGATCGAGGGGCGGTGCCTTGTCGATGTGATGACGCGAAGTGTTCTTGTGATGCGACATGTTTCTTCCTGAATCAGAGGGCGTGAGCGAAGCGGGCAGCAGCTCACGGCATGAAGACACCGGGCAGGCGCGGCACAGGATAATGTGCGTTGCCTGCCTGGCGGGGTAAGGGCCAGGCGGGCGCGCAGCATAGTCACTTAACGTACTGACAGCAATCCTTGCTGAAGCCTCTTTTTTCGCGTCACGAATCCGGGGGTGACGGCGACGCTGACAGCGTCCGGCAAAACCGCCTCGGGCATGCGGTCCTGGCACGCATCCATCGCTGCCAGCCGCCTCGCTTGAGGGCGCTGGCGCGTGAGATATCGTGTAGGTGGCGCGTCGCAGCGCGCCCTGTTCATCTCTGCCGATCAGCCCCGATGCCGTCGCTAGACCAAGTGCTCTATCAAGTGTCGTGGGTTATGCGCATGATCTCAAGCACTGTCACCTGCGGGCATGCCCGACGTCAATGACGCGGGGCCGGATTGGCGGTATCGGCCTTGCGGGTCAGGGCGGCAAGCGCCTGCCCCAGCGGGCTGTCCGCGCTTGCGTTGCGCAGCGTCATCAGTACCGGCAGACGCAGACGCGGAATCAGGGCGAGGTCGCGGGCCAGCGCGGCGAAGTTGGCCTGCGGACAGCTGGCCAGGCGGGTCAGGAAGGCCGGCAGACGTTCGGCATCTTCCAGGTGGGCGTAGCCGCGTGCGGCGATCGCGACCAGCACGTCGACATTGACGGCCTGGTCGTCGGCCAGCAGGGCATCGATCCACTCCGCCGCCGCAGGCCGTGGGCTGGCACCGGCGGCCCGCAGGCAGGCGCACAGCGTTTCCAGGTCCCCCAGGTCACGTGCGGCCTGGCCACGCGCGATCAGGGCGGTGAGCAGCTCGGTCTCGTATTCTTCCGTCAGTGAGGCAGCCAGCTGGGCATGGGCGGGTGGTGCCTGCTCCAGACACAGCGCGATGGCGCGCAGCGGCGTATCCGGCAGGTCAGCCAGGCGCTGCACGAAGGCCGCGGCAAGCTCGCTGGACAACTCGCCGCGCCGTGTCAGCACGTCGGCGATGCCCTGCAGGCCCAGTGACGGCCAGTCATCCAGCGGTAGCTGGGCGGTGAGATACTGCTCGGCGAGCTCGTAGTACTGGCTGGCAGGGCGGTCGCAATCGAGGCTGGCGCGGGCGTGCAGCATGGCGCGCAGGCTGTCGTCCGGCGTGAAGGCCAGCGGGTTGTCCTGCATCAGGTTGTCGATCTTGCCGGCCTCGGCCTGCTGAAGTTCAGGGCGACCGACGGTCAGCGCCGTCTGACCCAGTGTCGTGATCAGACGTTCGAGGAAGGCGTCGCGTTGCGCGGGAGACAGACGACCTTCCTCATCCAGCGGCAGGGCCAGAAACCACACCAGCGGATCGTCGAGCCCCGCTGGGCGGAACACGCATGCCAGGCGTGCCTGACCCTTGAAAGGCTGCTCCCACGGCTGCTGTTCGGTCTCGAAGGCTTCCAGCTGCTCAAGGCTGAGCGGGGCCAGGGAGCGCCCCAGGTGATAGAGGTGCAGCTCGGCGCCGGTGCGTGTGAAGAAGTTGCTCAAGGAAGAGAGAGGAGTCATGAGGCTCACCACGGCTGTGTCTCCCTCACGTCCTGGCTGGACGTGGCGGAGAGCGGAAAAAAGTCTTGTCGAGCATCATTGCCAGGCGTGGCATGTGTCGTCGAGCGACAGCTGCCGGCGCGTGACATGTGCCTGAGCATGTCTGGAATGGCAGCGACTTTAGCGATTCACCGGCTGTCATGCCACCCGCTGGCGTGTGATGGTGGCCAGAGGGAAGAGGGCGACCTGTTCCTATTATGGCCGCTCTTTCGGCCCGTGATGGCTTGACAGATGACGCGGCACCTCAAGCCCCGCTGAGCGTCTTGCAGGTTGATGATTTTTTGATCAATTTTCGTCATCCCACGGCTGACGCGGCTTGCAGCGTGACCGAGACGGGTTATCCACAGCATCGTCCACGGATGGCGTGAATAACTGTCATCCACTTGTCGTCAGACTGACATCCAACGCAGCAGGTAGCCCATACGGCGTCACTGGCCCGTCGAGACAGGCATGCTAGAATCGCGCTCATTGACACGATTGCTGTCTTATTCCTTATGGTTATGTACTTAAGGGATGAAATGATTGGGAATGCGGGGCAGTCCCGTTATCCTATACAACCAAATCACATATAAAAGGCTGTGCTTATGCCTGTTCTGTTGGCATGACATCCGCGATCAGCCGAATGTCAGCGACCGTCCAGCGCCAATGGCTCAGTCTTGCGATCCATGAGGAATCCCGATGCGCCAATCACGTTCGCTCGCAGCTGTCTTCTCTTCCACCGCTCTCAAGGGCGCCGTGATGGCTGCCGCGCTGGGTGCGACTACCCTGGGCAGCCTGGCGGCACAGGCTGATACCCTCAAGGTCGGCATGTCGGGCGGCTACTTCCCGTTCACCTTCGTCAAGCAGGACAAGCTGCAGGGCTTTGAAGTGGATGTGCTCAACGCCGTCGGCGAGATCACCGGCGACGATATCGAATTCGTGACCATGAGCTTCTCCGGCCTGATCGGCTCGCTGGAAGCCGGCCGCATCGACACCGTGGCCAACCAGATCACCATCACCGATGCGCGCAAGGCCAAGTTCGCCTTCACCCAGCCCTACGTCTATGACGGGGCTCAAGTGGTCAAGCGTCGCGGCAATGACGAGATCACCGGCGTCGAGTCCCTCAAGGGCCACAGCGTGGCGGTCAACCTGGGCTCCAACTACGAAGCGCTGATGAAAGAGCTGCCCTACGCCGACCAGATCGACATCAAGACCTATGAGTCCAACATCGAGCAGGACACCGCACTGGGCCGTGTCGATGCCTTCGTGATGGACCGCGTCAGTGCAAGTCAGGTGATCCAGAAGACACCGCTGCCACTGGAACTGGCAGGCAAGCCGTTCTCGCGCCTGGAGAACGCGCTGCCGTTCCGCAAGGACGCCGAAGGCGAGGCCAAGCGTGACGAGGTGGATGCCGCGCTGACCGAGCTCAAGGAAAATGGCCGCCTGGCCGAGATTTCCAACAAGTGGTTCGGCAACGACATCACCACGCCTTGAATATTGCCCGCTGCGCCCTGATACCAGGGGCGCATGCAAGGATGTCATGTGCAAACGGGGTGACGGCTTGACCGTCGCCCCGTTGTCGTCATGTCGACGGGTGTCTTTCCAGACCCTCAGCCAAGCCCCCAGCCTGTCCGGATAACGAATGGATACTCTCAATATCGATTACATGCTTGGCCTGTTGCCGGTCATGCTCAAATACCTGCCACTGACACTCAAGATGGCCTGTATCGGCATGGTGGCCGCGCTGGTGCTGGCCTCGCTGTTGGCGGTAGTGCGGGTGCTCAAGGTGCCGGTGCTGAATGCGCTGACCATCGTGTTCATCTCCTTCTTCCGTGGCACGCCGCTGCTGGTGCAGTTGTTCCTGTTCTATTACGGCCTGCCGCAGGTGATGGCGTTCCTGACCCAGATCGATGGCGTCACCGCGACGATTCTCGGCCTGACGCTGCACTTCTCGGCCTACATGGCCGAATCCATCCGTGCCGCCATCGTCGGGGTCGATCGCAGCCAGACCGAAGCGGCGCTCTCCATCGGCATGACCAATGTCCAGCTGATGCGGCGCATCGTGCTGCCTCAGGCGGCCCGCGTGGCGGCCCCCACGCTGATGAACTACTTCGTGGACATGATCAAGTCCACGTCGCTGGCCTTCACGCTGGGGGTGACCGAACTGATGGGCGCGACTCAGAAGGAAGCGGCCAGCAGCTTCCTGTACTTTGAATCCTTCATCATGGTGGCCATCGTCTACTGGGTGATGGTGGAAGGGCTGTCCTTCGTGCAGCGCTGGATGGAGAAACGTCTCAACAAGGCCTATCAGCGATGATTGCAGTCAGAAACCTGGTCAAGAAATTCGGCGGGCAGGCCGTACTCGATGGCATCACTCTGGAAGTGAAGCAGGGTGAGATCATCGTCGTCATCGGCCCGTCGGGCACCGGCAAGTCCACGCTGCTGCGCTGCATCAACTTCCTCGAGCAGCCCGATGGTGGCGAGATCCAGATCGGCGAGCGCAAGGTCGAGGCCACGCGCGCCAGCCGTCACGACATTCTCGGTCTGCGTCGCAGCAGTGCCTTCGTGTTCCAGAACTATGCGCTGTTCGCCAACAAGACGGCGCTGGAGAACATTGCCGAGGGCCTGATCGTCGTCAACGGCTGGCCCAAGGCCAAGGCGCACCAGCGGGCGCGCGAGATTCTCGAGCGTATCGGCATGAGCGAGAAGGCGGATGCCTTCCCGGCGGCTCTCTCCGGTGGTCAGCAGCAGCGGATCGGCATCGGGCGCGCCATGGCGGCCCAGGCCGAGGTGATCCTGTTCGATGAGCCGACCTCGGCACTGGACCCGGAGTGGGTCGATGAGGTGCTGGAGCTGATGAAGCAGCTGGCGGTCGAGCGCCAGACCATGATCGTGGTCACCCACGAGATGCAGTTCGCGCGGGAAGTCGCGGATCGCGTCATCTTCATGGAAGGCGGGCGGATCGTCGAGCAGGGGCCGCCGAGCCAGCTGTTCAGCGCGCCGAAGGATGACCGCACGCGCGCCTTCCTGCGCAAGGTGCTGGATGAAGTGCCGCCGCAGTGCGCCGAGGGCATCTGATACTTCTCGCTTGAGGTAATGACCCTCAGGTCACGTGAGGTAGTGCCTCGGGCTGTACCTGCGACAGACACAACGGCCACCGCGACAGATATCGCGGTGGCCGTTGTCATTTCTCTGGCGGTGATCATTGATCCGCGTCTGGTGTTGCAGGGCGCGTTCCAGAGCGACGCGTCATGGGCCGCAACGTGTGACTAGCCGTGGCGGGGCATCGAGCGCACCTTGTCGAAGGCTTCCTGGAGTGCCATCGAGACGCGCTCTTCCAGCAGCTCCTGTTCGGCGGGTGCCATATAGAACGCCATGTCGACGTCGTGGCGAATATAGCGGGGCGCCAGCTGATTGAGCGCGATGCAGGCCACGTCTTCGCGGCTGTCGACATCCATGGCGTGGCTGTCGGGATGCAAGCGCAGCTGGTCGAGCACCAGCTGCTCCATGTAGTTGTGTACGCCTGCGCTTTCCATGTGTACTGCCTCCTTGTGATAGGTGCTATCTCCCATGCAGGGCCGTGCCCCCTGGCATGTCGATCCCTTCAGTGTGCTCATCAGCATGTTCATCCGAGCTGACTCTGTGACGCTCTCCCCTCTGAACGCCAGTGGCCGATGGCCTCAGCCGGTCAGCAGGCGGGTTTCCGCCTCTTCAATATGATCAGCCAGTCCTGATAATACCAGTGTATCGCCACACGCCAGCGTCAGGTCGCCGGTGGGTTCTTCCAGGTTCTCGCCACTGGCGCGTACCACGCGTGAGACAAGAATGCCGCACACTTCCGGCAGGGCGATGTCGTCCAGTCGTCGGCCACAGGCCCAGGCATCGGCGGTCAGCGTCAGCGGATGTCGCCGCAGCAGCGGGTTGCCGCGTTTGTCGGTCAACTGGGACTGCTGACCATGGAAATAGCCATGCAGCATGCTGTAGCGCGCCTCACGCGCATTCTGGATCGAACGCGCCACGCGGCGAAAGGGCACCTCGAGATTGACCAGCACATGCGAGACCAGCATCAGCGAGCCCTCGAGCACTTCGGGAATCACTTCGGTGGCCCCGGCGGCCTTGTAGGTCTCGAGGTCCGCGTCATCCTGTGTGCGCACCAGCACCTTGAGGTTCTCGAGTTCCAGCGGCTGGATGGCGCGTAGTATGGCCAATGCGTGCGAGAGCTGATTGACGGTGATCACCACCTGCCGGGCACGTTTGATGCCGAGGGCGCGCAGGATTTCCAGACGCTGCGCATCACCGAACACCACCGGCTCGCCGGCGCTGGCGGCCTCGTGGACGCGGATGGGGTCGGCATCGATGGCGATCCACTCAAGCTTCTCCTGAGTGAGAAATCGCCCGACTGTCTGGCCGACACGCCCGAAGCCGCACACGATGACATGGCCACTGAGCGGGGCGGTGGCGGCGCTCAGCTCCGCGGTGGTGTGCGGGTTCTCCTGAGTAGGCGTGGTGGAGCGGCACAAACGGCGCGTCAGCTGCTGGTTGTGGCGAATCAGGCTCGGCGTGACCACCAGCGAGCCGATGATGATCGCCACCACCAGGCCCACGGTCTCGTTGTCCATCAGGCGTTGCTGACTGGCCAGCGCCAGCAGCGCGAAGCCGAATTCGCCGCCCTGGGACAGCACCAGGCCAGTGCGCAGCGCGCTGTCCAGCGGGCGGCCGGAGAGGCGTGCCAGTCCGGTGATCAGCAGTGCCTTGGCCGCCAGCAGGCAGGCCACGCCGATGACGACCCAGTACCACTGCGCCAGCAACACCTGCGGGTCGAGCAACATGCCCACCGAGACGAAGAACAGCCCCAGCAGGATATCGCGGAAGGGCCGGATATCGGCCTCGATCTGATGGCGGAAATGGCTCTCGCCGAGCATCATCCCGGCCAGGAAGGCACCCAGTGCCATCGACAGGTGCAGGCTGTGGGTCAGCCAGGCGGAGAACAGTGCCACCAGCAACACGGTGAGCACGAACAGCTCTTCCGAGCGCGCGCGCGAGATCTCCTGGAACACGAACGGCAGCACCCACTTGCCGATCATCAGCATCACCGCCACCAGCCCGAGCCCCTTGATGAGCATCAGACCCAGTTCACTGAGCAGCTGGCTGCCATCGCCGGCCATGGCCGGAATCAGGATCAGGAACAGCAGGGCGGCGAGATCCTGGAACAGCAGCACGCCCACGGCGGCGTGGCCGTGGGGGCTGTCCAGCTCATTCCAGCGTGCCAGTTCCCGCGTGACGATGGCAGTGGAGGAAAGCCCCAGCGCGCCGGCCGCGACCAGCGCCGCCGCTGGTGACAGGCCCAGCGCCGAGCCCAGCGCCCAGAACAGGCCACTGCATACCGCCACCTGACAGGCGCCCAGCCCGAACACCGTGGTCTTGAGGGCGCGCATGCGCGGCACCGAGAATTCGAGGCCGAGCGAGAAAAGCAGAAACACCAGCCCGAATTCCGACAGGAAGGCGAGTTCTTCCGGGCGACCGATCCAGCCTGCCAGATGAGGGCCGACCAGAAAGCCGACCGCCAGATAGGCCAGCACCGGTGGCAGATGCAGGCGGCGGAACAGCACTGCGGCCACCACCGAGGCTCCCAGCAGTATCATCACATCATTGAACAGCGTGTCTGCCATGCGGCCTCCTGGCCTTCGGTGAGCATCATCGGGATAATAGCGTGAACGAACCCTGCATGATTTGACGGAGGTCGCATGAATCCGACTGAACCACCCCGGGACGGCGAGATCGCCGGCAATCCCTACGACGAACTGCGCGCGCTGCTGGCACGTCTGGAAGCGACCATGAAGGCAGCAGACCTGTGGCGCATGGACACGCCATCCCCACAGGCCTTCATGAGTGTGGAGCCATTCTGTGTCGATCGCATGGACATGGGCCAGTGGCTGCGCTTCGTGTTCATCGCTCGCCTGGAAGCGCTGTGTGATGCCCGTGCGCCATTCCCCGTCAAGTGTGAAGTGGCCCCGGCCATCGAAGCCTGGCTGAAGGATGCCCGCCCGGAGCGCCGCGTGGCGATGACGGAAGTGATTCGCGAGATCGACACGCTGGTCACGACGCACTGATCGTGACGCATTGATCGTGACGCACTGATTGCCGGGCAGGAATCTCACCTCGCACTGAGTCTCCTCTCCCCGGCACCTCCCACAGTGCTCCCCTATGCAGGCGTGATGCCCTCGCATTGCGCCACGAGACCCCTTCAGGAGCTTGCATGGCCTATTACTTCGCCTACGGCAGCAACATGAATCCGGCGCGTGTCGTGGCACGCATCGGCGAGACGCGACGGGCCGTGCATGGTTGGCTGGAAGAGCATCGCCTGAGTTTCGACAAGGCCTCTCGGGTTGAGGGTATCGCGCATGCCAACGTACAGTCTGCGCCGGGTGAGCGTGTCGAAGGCGTGCTGTACGAGCTGCTCGAGGCTGAGCAGATCACGCTGATGGATCCCTTCGAAGGCCGCCCGCATGAATATGAGCGTTTCCTTCACCCCATCGTCACCCGCGAAGGCGTGATCGATGCCTGGGTGTATGTGGCGCTGCCCGAGCGCACCGCCGAGGGCCTCAAGCCGGCACGCGAGTATCTGGAACATCTGCTTGGCGGGCGTGACTTCCTGACACCGGACTACTTCACGGCGCTGAGCGGCGTCGAGGCCGTGCATGCGCTGGATGACGCCACCCTGGCTCAGCTGGGCCTGTCGCGCAGTACGCCGCGCTGACGGTCGCCTGATGGCTGACAGGGTGCCTGTCATCTGTTTTCTGTCAGCTGTCTTGTGGCAACAAAAAAGCCCGCCTCTCGCTTGAGAGGCGGGCTTTCGCGTTTCTGGTCACGCTGCGCGACTGATTGGCATAAGCCTCAGTCCTGAGCGGCCAGTGCCGGGTCCAGGTTCGTCTGGTCACGACGGCTGGCCAGCATGCCGATGATCAGCCCCGCCAGTGCCGGCGCCAGCCAGCCCAGATTCATCGAGGCCAGCGGCAGCAGCGGCTCGATGCGATGCGAGATGGCCATCAGCGAGTCAATGCCGCTGGCTTCGAAGCCATCCAGCAGACTGACCAGCAGTGTCAGGCCCAGGGACCAGGCGAACACGCGCGGAGCATCATGCAGGCGCGGACGCAGGTAGGACAGCAGCGTCAGCACCAGCACCAGCGGATAGAGCGTCACCAGTACCGGAATCGAGACGCTGATCAGGGTCGAGAGGCCCAGATTGGCGATCAACGCCGAGGCCACGGCCATCACGATCACCAGCAGGCGGTAGGGCACGCTCGGCAGCAGGCGATGGAAGAACTCGCCGCAGGAGGTCAACAGGCCCACCGCGGTGGTCAGACACGCCAGGGTGATGACCAGCGCCAGGATCAGCTTGCCGGCATCGCCGAACAGCGCCTCGACGTAGACCGGGATCAGCTCGCCCTTGGCGGCTTCGCTGACCAGTGCATGGCTGGTGGCGCCCATGTAGGTCAGCGGCAGGTAGACGGCGGCCAGGCAGATGGCGGCGATGGCGCCGGCCCACAGAGTGTAGCGGGTCACGTCAGCGGTCGCGGTGATGCCGCGCGCCTTGATCGCCGAGACGATCAGGATGCCGAACACCATCGAGGCCAGCGCATCCATGGTCAGGTAGCCCTGCTGGAAGCCGGTCATGAACGGCGCCTCGGCCCACTCGGGGCTCACCGGCCCCAGTGGCCCCTGCGGGTCGATGATGGTGAACAGTGCGATCAGCGCCAGCAGCGCGATCAACAGCGGCGTCAGCCACTTGCCGACCACATCCATCAACTTGCCCGGGCTCAGCGCGATCAGGGTGGCGATGCCGAAGAACAGCACCGAATGCAGGGCCAGACCGCTCTGTGCCGACATGTCGATGAAGGGACGCATGCCCATCTCGAAGGCCACGGTGCCGGTGCGCGGAATCGCGAACATCGGCCCGATGGACAGGTAGATGGCAACGCCGAAGGCGGCGGCCGCCCACTTGGGCAGCGGCGAGGTGATCTTGTCGAGGCCGCCACCGATCACGGCAACCGCCACGATACCGGCCAGCGGCATGCCGACGCCGGTGGCCAGAAAGCCCAGTGCCGCAGGCCAGAATTCGGCACCCGCGCCCTGACCCACCTGGGGCGGGAAGATGATATTGCCTGCGCCCAGAAAGAGGGCAAAGGTCATGAAGCCCAGCGCCACGATATCGAGGCTGGAAAGTCGTGTTTTCACTATGACGTCCTACGGATTCAGCAGATGCGTTGCAGCAGGCGCCATCAGGTGACCGATGAGGTGGTCGGTCAGGCAAGAAGACGTGCCGAGAAGCCGTTGGCTAGCGACAGGGGTGGGTCACCAGCAGACCCGGGAGCAGCGGGGTAGTGTTGCGCGCGGGCCGAATGGCGAGAGCAGGGGGACGGATTGTCGCCACCCTGATCTGACGCGGCGCATTATCGTTGATTTCACGTAGCAAGACAAAGCCACCAGCAAGCCAAGCGGCAGGCTCACTGCGCAGCAGGTGGCGGTGGCGGCAGGGGAATGAAGCTCGGCCAGTCGTCCGGCACCACGAATATCCGCCACTGCTGGCGGGGCGTGCTGGCGGTGGTCGGCTCGCCGTCAGGCGCCGCCACGCTGCGCTCCAGCCATAGCTGGCGGGGGTGTTGATGCGTGCGTTGGTGGCTGTGTTGCTGAGCCGCCGCCTCTTGCACAACCGGTTCGTCCGGTCTGAGGTCGTCAGCGGCGCCGGGTGGCACGAAGTGATCGCGCAGCCAGCGGTCCAGTTCATGCCATGGCTGTAGCGACGCCACGGGCGGGGCGGCCAGCCAGGCAGGTTTTTCCCTGACACAGCCCAGCAGCGGGCCTTCATGTCTCGGGGAGGCCTCGAGGGTCTGACAGAAAGCGGCAAACTGGTTGACGCTCATCCACCAGCCGGCCTGGCGCGCACTCTCGGGATGGCAATGGCGGGGCGGGGGCAGCCAGTCGGCGGGCGCCTGGTCTGGCTGCCAGGGGCGAAACAGGCAGCCGGGCAATGCCAGTTGCTGGCCTGCGAGTAACGGGGCACTCGGGTCTTCTGTCGGCGGCGGGTTCATCTCGCTCGCGCCTGCCTGTGTGGCCAGTGCCTGTCTGGTCAGTGCTTGTCTGGTCAGTGCCTGGCGAATCGTCTGCTGTCCGCGCTCGGTATAGGCCAGAGGCAATTGATGCTCAAGGCTGCGCTGATACTTGATGGCGAGGCTGTCGGCGCCGCCGGGACCTATCCAGCGTGCCGGGCTGTCGGCCGCTTCAGGGCCTTCGGGCAGGCCGAGATAGAACTTGATCGCGACCTCCAGGTGCGTGGGCGCCGTGTCCTGCGCCGCCAGATAGAGCATGTCCAGCTCTCCCAAGGTGATCTTGCCTTGGGAAATCCTGAGGTTGTTGACCAGCAGGCGACTGCCGGGCGCGTATGCCAGCACGAATTGCCAGAGCAGCTCGTGGTAGTGGCCCAGGCGATAGTGGCGGCGCTCATTCACGGCAGCCTCGAGTGCGTGGGGCGCCTGCTCCAGCGTCATCAGCCAGCGGTGGCGGACGTGGTCATCCTCCAGCCCGAGTGCCGCCAGGGACGGGCGCGGGTAACGTGCAAGCTGCAAGAGGTCCGGGGCACTCAGAAGCCAGGCGATATCCCTGACGCGTGGGTGACGGTAGCGCGCGCAGTCGCGGCGCAGGTCGCAGCCGGTCGCACAGGGGGAGTCGCCCCATTGGGCAAAAGGGGGCGATGACGCGGCTGCACCGGGCGATGCATGGGACGGGGCTTCGGGCTCGATAGGCATGATGCCAGTGTATCCCACGTCGGATGACGGTCGATAATGCGTGGCGCCGCTCGGGCCTGGCCCTGTGTGAACCGAGCCGAGTGCTGCTTGCCGGCCGTGGTGTCCTGCTGGCGCTCCTTCTCTCCCTCTATCTACTCCCTTCTCCATTCCCTCTGTCTTCTCGCACCTTTTCCTCACTCGCCACTATTACCCGACCCTTTACGCCAGTCTTGCGCTGCTCACGCGACACTTTCTCGCCGCTTTCTTGACGCTCTTCCAACACGTTCTGCTGTCCGCCGACGGAAATACGACGGCCGTCCCCAGGCTGTCATCATTTTGACATCGTTGCATGGGTCGCCTAAGCGATTGAAAACGTTGGGATTACTTCGCGTGGGTGGGTGAGGGTGCTTCAGTCCGGGTGGGAAGAGCGCTGAATTGATTCGCTGGAGGAATCAATCCTGTTCCGGCGCGGGGATATATCCCGCAGCTCGCGAGGTTCACAATGCACTCCATCAACGTTGCAGCAAATATGCAGGGCTGATGAGGCGGGGTTGACCTCGAGCTCTTGGTTGTCGAGCGACATGAATCTTCTCGACATCAGTGGGCAAGGCGTCACCGACTGACAGTGTGAGGGGCAAGATCCACCCCCTGAACAATCGGTCAATGAATATTCGCAAAAATTGATGTGCACAATTTCTTGCTGTTGGACGCTGTTTTCAGGCGCCTCAGCCAAAGCAGAAAGAAAAATACGCATTTTCTTGTTTTTGTGGCATCCAGTTCTGCTGTGGCGACGTATAACTCATCAGCACAGCAAGACACACCCTGTAGCGTGCAGCATGCTCGACCAAGGTGGTGGGTGAGAGACAGTCTTCCTCAACCAAAGTCGCTAGCGATCTGCCAGGCCAAAGCGCCGCTCAAGGGGGTGGGATAGCACGCAAACAAGGAATTCTTGCACTCTCCGTGTTGTACAAGACTTTTTCAGAACCGCTTCAATAGCTTTATAGGTGATGAGAAAGGCAGGAGGGTCAAGCGCTGGGGAAGGCCGTTCGTTTCCAGTGATGTTGCTCAAAGAGAAACAGTGAGCTTCCAGTTGTACGGCTAGTTTGAACGCAGCATAACGATTAGTCTGTTAATCATCGAAACGCAGCACGCACCACAGTCAGTGAAGGCCAAGGCCCGGACAGGGGTCAGCAAACCACTCCTTCACTGACTGACAACGACTCAAAGCGGAAGCATCCGCACCAGGACCAGGAGATACACCATGAAAAACATTTCCCTCAAGACTCTGATCGCTACCGTCGCCATCGCCACTGCCAGCACCTCCGTATTCGCAGCTGACGATAGCCCCGCCGCCGTGCGCGTCCAGAATGCCATCAGCAGCCAGCAGATCATGGGCCAGACTCAGCCGGCTGCCACCAGCCAGCAGAGCTTCTCCGAAACGGGCATGAGCGTTGCTGCCGGTCGTGTTGAGCAGGCACTCAATGCTGACCACATCCGCGGCGTCGATACCGCTGCCGTGTCCCAGGCCAACGCCACCGTCAATGATCAGGGCAAGAGCGTCGCCGCTAGCCGCGTTCAGCAGCACATCAGCGACAACGCCTGAAGCAGAGAGGGTCACGCTGACAGCTCAGTGACCCCCGAACATCGCCTCACCTGACATTCGACCTTGCCCATTTCTGGAGAATCATCATGAAAACCCTGACTTCCCTGATCGCCGCCGCTGCCATTTCCATTGCTGCCACCGGCGTTGCCACCGCTGATGAAAGTGTTGCCGATGCCCAGGTGCGTGCCGCACTGAGCGAACAGGTCATCCACGGCCAGGCGCAGCCCGCCGCAACGCAGCTGAATGCTGCCGAGTCCGGCATGAGTGCTGCTGCCAACCGTGTCGAGCAGTCCCTGAACGCCGACACCATCAAGGGTGAACAGACGCATGCTGTCTCCCGCGGCCAGAGCCTGAGCAACGACAACGGCAAGAGTGTCGCGGCATCACGCTTTGAAGATGCGTTGAACGACAACGCCTGAGTCTGCAGGGCCTGATTCATGGCCCCGGGACCACAGCAGCACTGTTCTCCCTTTTATCCATTCGCTATTCACCTTTTCTGGAGTCATCTCATGAAAACCCTCAATGCCCTTATCGCCGCCGTTGCTCTGTCCGTGACCGCCACTGGCGTCGCCAATGCCGATAGCGTTGCCGACCAGCAGGTTCGCGCCAACCTCAGTGAATCCGTGATCCACGGTCAGGCCCAGCAGGCAGCCACTCAGCAGCAGGCCATCACCGATGCAGGCAAGAGCGTTGCGGCCAGCCGTGTCGAGCAGGCGCTGAATAGTCAGACCATCAAGGGTCAGCAGGCGCAGGCCACTCGTGACACCCAGCAGTTCGTCAATGATTCCGGCAAGAGCGTTGCCGCGTCACGTGTCGAGCATACCCTGAACGACAACGCCTGATGCGTGGCGCCGCCACGCTGACGGCACCCAAGACAGACCCTGCTTGCAACCTGGCTGACCTGGTGGATGTTGTTGATCCGGTTGGCCTAGTTGACCCGACAAAAGATTTCACTGGAGATATCTCATGAAACTGCTCAATACCCTCATCGCCGCCACCGCGCTTTCCGTTGCTGCCACCGGTGCTGTCTTTGCAGACAGCGTCGCTGACCTTCAGGTGCGTTCTGCGATCAGCGAATCCGGCATCCATGGCCAGACCCAGTCCGCCGCCGCCGATCAAGCCACCTTTGCCGATACCGGCATGAGCGTCGCCGCGGGCCGTGTCGAAAGCTCCCTGAACGATGCTGCGATCGAAGGTCAGCGCGAGACATTGGCGTCCGACTCCCAGCAATTCGCCAACGATGCCGGCAAGAGCGTGTCCGCGACTCGCGTCCAGCATGCTCTGAGCGAAAGTGTCTGATTCAGATCATCCGAGACAGATTGTCTGATTCAGGTTGTCTGAGCCCCGCTCTGATTCGTGGCCACGCATTGCAGCGACCGACTCAAGTGCCCTCGCAGCAAGTGCCATCATGAGCAGCAGCCAGAACAGAAGTAGTAAGAGCTCGAAGACCCAAAAACGTGAACAAGCCAGTCGCTAAGCAGTGTCACTGACACTGATCACCAGGTGACACCCCGTCACGAAGTGAAACGACAGCCAGACCCTTCAGAAAATGGCCGGTACTTGTGGGGAGCCATCCCACGCAGCGACGCCCCGTGCCTCGTAAGATGACGTAGAAGAGCCCCTTCATGGACAAGCCTGAACAGCGCGCCATCGTAAGTCGCATTCTTGTGGGTAGTGCTTGTTGAGGGTCTTTATCAATGGTTCACGTGGGTAGTGTCAGATATCAACTCTGATAAATAATCCGCCTGGATATACGCAGTACATGAAGTGATCAATGATGTGTCACTGCATGGCAACTCGATAGTGAAGATGAACGGAGGATGGAAAGATGATCAAGTCATTCATGACTCACGGCCTGGCAGCGTTTTCCCTCGCCACCAGCGGTCTGGCCAGTGCCGATATCAGCACTGATGACAGCAGTAACGCGCGCTTCAATAGCGCCCAATCACATGGTATTCACAGCGAAATGCGTGATTACCAGAAGAGCGAAAAGCGCTACGCCGCAAATCCTGACATTCTGATCACCAGCCGTGGCAATGTGTTTGCCGATAGTGATGTACATGGTGCAGTCGATATCGACGCCGATCACCGCTGAGCTTTCGATGATGATGGTTCACACGACTCGGTACACATGACTCGCTTCACATGACTTCATGCCGTGAGTTGTCATTGCGAAACGATTGAAGTGCTGTGAATTGATTGCCGCTTGAATCATTGCGCAGCGACGATCAAAGGCGCAGGCACTGATGCGTAAGCCATTGACTGCCGAAATTCAGGGAGAGCGAAAGGAAATATCCCAGACGTAGAGACACTTGGATAGTGAGCAGAACGCTTGAGCAAGGGCTTTGGGCCCCTCCACCAGCCCGTCTTGTACGACCCGGTGGCAAAACCCTTTCTCAAACGCTTTCCTGTCCTGGGTGTCGCTGTCCCGACATTCATTGCCCGCCATCATGGCGGGTTTTTTTATGCCCGGATTCTGGATGGGCGCAGCATGTGGTGGGTCGACTCTGTGCATGACACCTTGCTTGATGCCCGCAATATGCTGAGGGTTTTTCAGGTTATTCGTAAAGATTCATCGGCAGTTCACAGTGTAGGTGCCATCATGTGTCACGGTGGTTAAACGTTGTTATCTACTGGCCTGCATGTCGATATACCGAGGCAGGATGCCATGAAATCAATCAAGTGGAGCCCCATGATGGTGCGCGGAAAGCTCAAGAAAGTGGCAGGTTCATTGGTGTTGGGTGTTGGTCTGATGTCAGGAAGTGTGATGGCGGATGATGTCGTTGAAAAGCCCAAGGTGCTGATCTTCGATGTCAATGAAACGCTGCTGGATCTTGCCTCGATGCGCAGCTCCGTCGGTGAGGCACTGGGGGGAAGAGAAGACCTGCTGCCTCTGTGGTTCTCGACCATGCTGCATTATTCTCTGGTGTCTACCGTGACCCGGGATTACCACGACTTCGGACAGATCGGTGTCGCATCGTTGCGGGTGGTCGCGGAGAACAACGGTGTCGAACTGACGGATGAGCAGGCTAAGAAGGCCATCATCACCCCGTTGCTGACACTCCCGCCTCACCCTGATGTCAAGGAAGGTCTGGCCAGGCTAAAGGCTGAAGGTTACAAGATCGTCAGTCTGACCAACTCGTCCAACAAGGGCGTCCAGGCGCAATTCGGAAATGCGGGATTGCTGCCGTATTTCGATGCGCGCTACAGCATTGAAGATATCCAGATCTACAAGCCGGACCTGCGTTCCTATGAATGGGTGCTCGACAAGCTGGATGTCGAACCCGAGGAAGCCATGATGGTCGCGGCACATGGCTGGGATGTCGCCGGCGCCAAGGAGGCGGGCTTGCAGACTACATTCATCGCCCGCCCGGGCAAGGCACTGTTCCCGCTGTCCAAGAAGCCGGATCATGTCGTGAAGGATGTGAATGAACTGGCCGACATTCTGCAATAGCACCAGAACCCTTGATTGACAGACCCCTTGATTGACGGATGCTGAAGATATCCTGTCATGGCGTCAGTGGCATTGGTGAGGCTGGCGGGCGTCGAGTGACAGGGCAATTTGCCTGTTCATGGTGAGATTGCCAGCCTCATCGCATGGCAGACGCCAGCGTCAATGGTAGGCTGGGCGGCATTCCCCTTCTTACCGACCGGAGCTGAATATGAGTGACGCATCACAGCAGCATGGCCACCGTGCCCCTCAGATCATCGAGCCGAGCGCCCAGGCGGATGCCTGCGTGATCTGGCTGCACGGCCTGGGGGCTGACGGCAGTGATTTCGTGCCCGTGGTGCCTGCATTGGGTCTGCCTGAGAACCACGGCGTGCGTTTCGTCTTCCCGCATGCGCGCGAACTGGCCGTGACCGTCAATGGCGGCATGCGCATGCCGGCCTGGTACGACATTCTCGAAATGAATCTCGGGCGGCGCGTCGATGAGGTACAGCTGCGTGAATCCGCGGCCTACGTGCATGCCTTGATCGAGGAGCAGATCGCCCTGGGTATCGCCAGTGAGCGCATCATTCTGGCCGGCTTCTCCCAGGGCGGCGCGGTGGTCTATGAGGCGGCGTTGAGCTGCGAGCGCCCGCTGGGCGGCTTGCTGGCGCTTTCGACCTATTTCGCCACCAGCGCGACCATTGCGCCGAGTGCCGCCAATCAAGGCCTGGCCATCAGTGTGCATCACGGGACCCATGACGATATCGTGCCGCTGGCACTGGGTGAGGCGGGCGCCGAGAGTGCGCGTGCGCTGGGGCATCCGCTTGAGTGGCAGACCTGGCCGATGGCGCACGCCGTGTGTCTCGAGGAAATCGAGGCGATCGGTGAGTGGTTCAAGGCGCGTCTGCTGGCCTGATCGGCTGTCAGTATCGACTGTCAGTATCGACGCCAGAGCAAAAACGCCGCTGACGGAGTGATTCGTCAGCGGCGTTTTCATGTGCTGCCAGCGGCCCCATCATGCGCCGTCAGTGGTCTTTTCCAGTGCTGGTCGCATTCAGCAGCGATAGCGGTAGGCGAGGTGTTCATCCTTGCGCGGGCCGGTGATGCGCCAGTCGAGATCGAAGCCCAGGGCATTGCCCGCCTCATCGCGCACGATGACCAGCGTGGCGGCGTAGAGATCATCGATGCACAGATGCGCTTCACGACTGACGAAGTGATCTTCGCCTCGAGCGCTGTCGGCCACCAGGTCGAACAGGAAGACGGCGGCATCACGGCCACGGCGTTCATGACTGAGCGACAGCGCCTCGCCATCTGCGGCCAGCTGCCAGCGATAGCGGTTGTGGAAGTTGACGCTGGATGACTGGCCCTCGAGCTGGAACTGGCCCTGCTCCAGAAATACCACGCTTTCCGCTTCTTGCTGAGCCGCCTGTCGTGACCCGTCGTGGGGGGAAGCTGCGGCTTCGCGGGTGACCGTCACCTCGCCGCTTCCCTGGCCAGACCAGGCATTGCGTGAGGCCGGGCCGGAACGTGACGAAAAATCCAGCCGGCGGATCTGCGCGAGCAGCGCATAGAGGGTTACAATTGGTGTCAACTTCTTCTGGCTACCGGGTTTACTCGTCATGTCCTACCTGATTGGTGTCACGGCCCTCTGGGCCTTCTCGTTTTCCCTGATCGGCGTCTATCTGTCCGGTCAGGTCGATAGCTATCTGGCCGTACTGACGCGTATCGCGCTGGCGTGCCTGGTCTTCGCGCCATTCATGCGCCCGCGGGCGATCAGCGGCCGCCTGCGCTTCCAGTTGATGGCCATCGGCGCGATCCAGCTCGGCCTGATGTACATCTTCTTCTATCGCTCCTTCCTGCTGCTGCCCGTGCCGGAAGTACTGCTGTTCACCATCTTCACGCCTATCTACATCACCTTGCTCGATGACCTGATGAACAAGCGCCTGTCGCCATTCTACCTGTTGACCGCCGCGATTGCGGTGCTGGGCGCGGCGATCATTCGCTACGACGGGGTCAGTGACGGCTTCTGGCTCGGCTTTGCGGTCGTGCAGGGCGCCAATCTGTGCTTTGCCATCGGGCAGGTGGCCTACCGTCAGATCGCTCCGCAGCTGCCGGCGGATGTCGCCCATCGCCATGTGTTCGGCTGGTTCTATCTCGGCGCGCTGGCGCTGGTGGTCGTGATGTTTCTGCTGTTCGGCAGTACCGACAAGCTGCCGTCGCAGCCGGTGCACTTCGTGGTGCTGGGCTGGCTGGGCATCGTGGCCTCGGGGCTGGGCTATTTCCTGTGGAACAAGGGCGCGACGCGGGTCGATGCCGGCACGCTGGCGATCATGAACAATGCACTGGTGCCGGCGGGTCTGCTGGTCAACCTGCTGATCTGGAACCGCGACGCCGACCTGGCGCGTCTGGCGCTGGGTGGGGCGGTCATCGTGGCGGCACTGGCAATCAATCAGCTGTGGGCACGTCGCCGCGAGCAGGCGCTGCGCATGGCCTGACAGCCGACTGTGTCATTGAGGAATTCAGGCATCGCATCTCAATCAGCCCTCGCCCTGTGCGAGGGCTTTTTGCAGGTGAGCGGTGAGGCGCGCCAGTATGTCCTGCTGGCGGGGGGCCGCGTCAGAGGGCCGCGCAGCGTTCTGCGTCACTTCCTCGCCGAGCTGGGCCGCATTGAGACGCAGGCCGGATTGTTCGGCATTGAACAGGCTGCCGGGCAGGGTGGCGATGCCTGCGTTCAGCAGGTCCTGATGCAACTGCTCCAGTTGCTGGGCCTCAAGGCTGGGCAGGCCACACCATTGCAGATAGCCGCCACTCGGCGGCGGCAGCCAGACGCTGTCTCCCAGCGCCGCGCTCAGGTGTGCACGCAGACGCTCCAGGCGTCGCGCATAGCAGCGTCGCATGCGCTGCACGTGGCGGCCGTAATCCCCGCTGGTGATCAGTTCGCTCAGGGCAGCATGCATCCATGGCATGTCGCCCATGCCATTGGCCCAGCGCGCCCGAATCATCGCCTGCAGCCCCAGTGGTGAATCCTGCTCGGGCCGTGACAGCCACAGCCAGCCGCAGCGGGTGCGGGGGTCCAGCGTCTTGGAGAATGATCCGACGCTGATCAGCGCAGGCATCGGCCTGTCGGCATGGCGGTGGGCGAGGTCGGCCAGCCACGGATGGCGGGTATCGAAGCTCAGCTCGGCAAAGGTGGTGTTCTCGACCAGCAGGATGGCCTGGCGGGCCGCCAGTGCCAGCAGGCGGTGGCGATCTGGCGTGCTCAGCTGCCCGCCCAGTGGATTGTGACCATCCGCGGTCACGATCAGGGCGTCCAGCGTCAGGGCGGGCGTCTTGTCATCATGACGTTCGAGCAGACGCTCGAGCGCCTCGACATCCAGCCCCTGGTGCGCGCGAGCAGGAATGGCGATCGCCTGATGGCCCTGGGCTTCGATGGCGGCCACGATACCGAAATAGCCCGGTGCTTCGACGCCGACCCGACAGCGACCCTTGGCGGCACGCAGCTGGCCGAGCAGCAGTGACATGCCATGCTGTGCCCCCTGGCTGATCAACAGGGCGTCGCTGTCACAAAGATGGCCGTGGTGGCTGAGGTGCTGGGCGATGGCAGTGCGCAGCGCACTCGAGCCCGGCGGCAGGGCGTAGGCGCTGGGGTGCTGGGCATGGGCCCCGAGCTGAGTGCGCGCCAGACGATACAGGCGTCGCACGGCGGGGGCGTCCAGCTCCGGGTGAGCGGCACCCAACGGTGCCAGGTGCGGATCACTGGCATTCGCCATCGCCTGCCAGGCCGGGTCACTGATGGTGAGGGTGGTGATGGCACGCGGCCTGTGATGAGACTCTTGTTGCCCGTGCTCCAGCTCACCGGGATGACGTGAGGAAGCCGGGCGGGTCTGCGAGCCGCCATTCAGGGCGGAATCCAGACCATTCGTGTCGTGAGCAGCCCCCGTCGATGGCGCGACCCGATAGCCGGCACGCGGCTCGGCGATGATCAGACCCGCCGCCTCCAGTTCGCCGTAGGCACGAATCACGCTGTTGAGGCCGAGTCCCGACTGCGCCGCCTGCCGCCTGAGCGAAGGCAGGCGCTGTCCTGCGCTCAGTTTTCCCGTCGCCATCTGGGCCTTGAGTCGCTCGACCAGCTGCTGATAGCGCGGCAGCGTCGCGGCTGTGGCACCTGAACTGGTGGCTGAGTCGATAGAGGAGCCGGCAAGCGAAGGGCGGCTGGCGGACGAAGCGTGCTCGGCGGATGACATGCCTGTCTGTACCCCTTGAATTGGTGATTATCTGTATCTTGTGCCCCCTTGAGGGTTCGCGGCAAGCTGAAGACTCTTGTCGTGGTCCCGTCGGTGCACGTCCTGTCTCTGCCCCCGGACCGTCCGCTTGTCATTTCTTTCGCTGGAGTCTGCGTGATGTGGATGCCACTTTGCTTCGTGTTTCTGTTCGCCAGCGGCTTCATCGCCGCGCGCTTCGGTACCCTGGACGCTGAACCCTTCACCTTGCTGCTGGTGCGCAGCCTGTTGGTGCTGCCGGTGCTGGGAGTGATTCTGTGGCTGCGCCGCAAGCCGCGTCAGTGGGGCAGGCGCAATGACCGTCTGGCGCAGATGGGCATTGGCATGCTGTTGCACGGTGCCTATCTGGGCGGCGTGTTCGCGGCGGTCAAGGCGGGGCTGCCAGCAGGCCTGACGGCGCTGCTGGTCAGTCTGCATCCGCTGGTGACGGCGGCGTTGTCACTGCCGTTGTTCGGCGTGCGTCTGGGGGCCAAGCAGTGGGCCGGGCTTGGCTGTGGCGCCATCGGCGTCAGTCTGGTGCTGGGGGCAGGGCTTGCCAAGGACGGAGCAGGCACTCTGGACTGGCCGCTGATCGGGCTTGCCTGGTGCCTGGTGGCGCTGATCGGCGTGTCCAGCTCGACACTGTGGCAGAAGCGGGTCTCCGGTCGCATGGGGCTGGTCGAGGGGCTGATGTTCCAGTATCTCGGTGCGGGCGCGGTTTTCGTCGTCGCGGCAACCAGTGTCGGCAGCTTTGCCTTTGACCCCACGCCGCGTCTGCTGATGACCATGGCCTGGCTGGTGATCGCCATCTCGGTCGGTGCCATCTGGCTGCTGATGCTGATGCTGGAGCGGGGCGAGGCCCATCAGGTCGCGCGCACCTTCTTCCTGGTGCCGCCGTGTGCCGCGCTGATGGCATGGTGGCTGTTCGACGAGCAGTGGACCGCGCTGATGGTGGCGGGCGCGGCACTGGTGGTGCTGGGACTGGTGCTGGACCGCCCACGTCCGGGCAAGGTGAGCAAGGCGCCGGCCGACGACGCCACGCCGCCTTCGCCCTCAACGCCCTCAACCTCAACAGCCTCAGCAACTTCCAATGCCTCGGCAACGAACAGTGGGCAAGCCGCCCCGCGCTGATGCGTGCCGAGCGCATTACTCACCACGCACAGCGTATAGATAAAAAAGGACAACGCCCCGCCGGCCCGAGATGGGCTGGCGGGGCGTTGTCGTCTCTGACCAGTCAGAAGTGCTAGCCAGGAAGTGGCTGATCAGAAGCGATAGCTGATCCCGGCCATGGTCACGATGGGGTCGATCTCGACCTTGTCGTTGACGCTGCCTGCCACGGTGACATCGGAATCGATATCCAGATACCAGGCAGCGACGTTGGCCGCCCAGTGCTCGTTGATCACCAGATCGACGCCGATCTGTGCGGCCGCGCCCCAGCTGTCATCCATCTCGAGCTTGGTGCCATCGTCGAGGGTTTCATCGGAGAAGTGGGTGTAATTGACCCCCGCGCCGATGTACGGCTGGATGCGCGATTCACGTCCGCCAAGTGGATAGTACTGCAGTGTCAGAGTCGGCGGCAGGTGATCGACGGAGCCGGCCTTCTGGCCATTGAGCGAGATGTCGTGGTCGAAATCCTGCGCCGCCAGCAGTTCGATACCGAAGGTATCGGTGAAGCGATAGCCGAGAGTGAAGGCAAAGGCGCTGTCATCATCGACGTCCACGTCGGCACCGATGGCATCGATGCGACCGTTGTCACTCTTCGGCGAGACCTTGGCGACACCCGCACGCGTCCAGAACTGCCCGGCGCCGTAGTTGAGAGAGTTGAGAGAGCTGAGAGAGTTGAGAGAGCCATGAGAGCTGGCATTCAGCGAGTCGGCGGCCATGGCAGGTGCGGCGCCGAGAGTCGCGAGGCTGGTGAGACCTGCCAGTGCCAGAATCTGCCACGGGCGTGCTGCAGAGCGCGGGCTACGCGAAGTCAGGTGCGCGGGGAGGGAGGCTGAGCGAGTGACGACGTCGGACATGATGGCTCCTGAAGGATGGCGGGAAACAATGCCCTCATTCTAGGTAGCCGAATTTCGAGAAATTTGATCTGAGGCAAGAGTTTACGGGCGTTATTGCACGGTGAGGGGCAGGGTTGATCCAGGTCAATTTCTGCGGCGCGCCGCTGAAGATCCGCCGTGTAGCCGTTGGCTACCAATAACGAAAACGCCGCAGACCCGAAGGTCTGCGGCGTTCCTGTGTGATGTCCATCTATCGCCTGGATTGCTCAGCGTTGCCGAGCTTCGTCGTCCACGATGTCGTTGTCACGGCGTGGCATCACACGGCTTGCCAGGTGCTTGTTGGAGGCATGTTCACGCCTCGCGCAAGACCTTAGAAGCGGTAGGTGACACCGGCACCGACAGTGACCGGGTCCAGCTCGGTGTCGTTCACGTCCTGACCGGCGATCTTGGTATCGGCCTTGACGTCGGCGTAACGAGCGAAGCCGTTGACGGCCCAGGCTTCGGTGATCTTGAGGTCCACACCCAGCTCGGCAGCGGCGCCGTAGCTGTCATCGATGTCCATGCTCTGGCCACCGGCAGACTCACCGGAGAAGTGGGTGTAGTTCAGGCCGACACCAGCGTACGGCTGGACGCGGGCTTCAGTACCGCCCAGCGGGTAGTACTGCAGCATCAGGTTGATCGGCATCTGATCGAAGCCGCCGGCGCTGTTTTCCCAGTCAGTGCTGAATTCTTCAGTGGACTGCAGGGCGATGGCCAGGTTGTCGTGGAACATGTAGCCCACGGAACCGGCGAAGCCGGACTCGTCCTTGGCGATCAGACCGTTGCCGTTGTTGCTCTTGCCGTCAACCTTGGCAACGCCACCGCGCAGGAAGATATCGCCCTTGCCATATGCCATGGCGGATTGTGCGCCCATTGCCATGGTGCCGGCGATAACAGTAGCGGTCAGGATCTTGATAGCTTTCATGTGTAGTTCTCCTTGAAGCTTGGCTTCGTGAGCTGCCTGTCAGCAGTGCCTCGCTACCCTACGGCTTGGGCCGTGTGCTCTGCGTGGCTGCGTCGATCAGGGGACGCTGCGAACTATAAAAAACAGCGTTCTGTTTGGCAAGCATTTTTTTAGAACGTTGTTTGAAAACTTATTAGCCGTCTTGTTAGCGGATGTTACCGATTATTTCAGGGAAGTTTAATGTCTCATGAGTGAGACTTCCCATGACGCATTTGAGCGACATCGTCATTCACTATTGCGCAAGGTGACCAAGACCTTGGTCGCATGCCGTGCGCGAGGTTAGTACTCACTACGCCAAAGATCATCGCCGGGCTCTGCAGACTCAGTGACGCTTGCGTGCGGCGCGTGCTTCCAGCTGTTCCAGCCACTGACTGACCTCGGTGCTCTGTGCCTCTGCATCACGATAGACGGCAAGAAATTGTCGCCATTCATCGTGCTGCCAGCCCTTCAGGCGGCGCCACAGCACGTAGAGATCGCGCAGGCACTCGTGGCGGCGCAGCACGAAGCGGCGCGTCTTCTCGAGGTCGATGATGACGGCGTCCATCTGCCAGGTGCTGTCCGGCGACTCACTCGGCGGGCGACTGAGGAAGATGTGCTTGGGAAACAGGCAGCCATGCATCAGACCAGCCTGATGTATCTCGCGAACGAGGCGGGCGCTGGCGGTGATGACCTGAGAGCGCATGCCGGCATCGAGTTCCGCCCAGCGTTCATGCCAGTGATCCAGATCATCGCGCCCGGCGAGATCGAAGGTGATCAGAATGGCGCGCCACTCCCGGCCTGCGCGCCGCTCGCCGTACCAGCCGGCGTCCACTGACGGAATCCCCCGCGCATGATAGTGACGGATGGCGCGCCATTCACGGGAAAAGGTCGGTTCGCCCAGCGGGCGCGCCAGGCTGCGGGCCAGGTGGTTGGTCTGGCGCTTGAGATAGAGGCGATGACTGTTGCCGTCCTCATCCTCGAGCGTCAGCAGCGAGACCGTCGAGACGCCGCCGCGTTCACGATTCGGCGCGTCGACGTCGTGGGCTGCCACTTGCCACAGGGCATCGAAGCTATTGAGGTCGTGCTGCTCCAGCAGGCGGGCAAGCCCGGCTTCGCAGTAATCGCGGTGGCCGCGCGGCGCCGTGGCGCTGGGGCTGGTAGTGCCGGTGTGACCAGCAGGGGGATGAGTGGGGGAGCGATGCGTCATGTCAGGTAGGAATCACGGTCTCGGGTGATAGGCGGTAACGTTCACTGGCAATCCTTGTCGGTGAGCGCTGCGATGACTGGCCATGATAGTTAGCCTGCTGGGGAAGTGACAGGTCTGCAGCACAAAACTCTCCTTCCCACCGCGGCAATGGCGGGAGGGCGTGATGGCTTTCTGCGCGGCACCTGGCGCCGCTCGGGTGCGCCAGTCGGTCGCAGCGTGGCGCGACGTCGCAGTGTGGTCGATGGTCGCAGCGCGCGCACAGGTGCGCAGAGTCAGCGTTGAGATGGTGCCAGGCCAGTGGTGCCCGTAGCTTCAGCATCCATGCGGCTTGCAGCGGAGTTGTCCAGTGACGACAGGCACTTGGCGGAGGTGACGAGTGCGACATTCGCCCGGTGAGTGCGACAACCTGACATCTGGAGACTGGCGCGGGAGGGTAGACAATGCCGACCAAGGTCTTGGTGCCACGGTACCATTGCCTGTGTGCTTGCCGGCGAGAGTCGGCCTGATATGTCCCCCGACGTCGGTGGCAAGCGCATGCAGGGACGGCAGCCTGACCGTCCGCCTTATCGCAAAGGGGTTAAGACATGATCTCCGATACCGTCGTGGAGCTGTCGCGGTTCCAGTTCGGCATGACCGCGCTCTACCACTTCCTGTTCGTACCACTGACCATCGGCATGGCCTTCCTGCTGGCCATCATGGAATCCCTGTATGTCATGACCGGCAAGCAGGTCTACCAGGACATGACCAGGTTCTGGGGCAAGCTGTTCGGTATCAACTTCGCCCTTGGCGTGGCCACGGGGCTTACGATGGAATTCCAGTTCGGCACCAACTGGGCCTACTACTCGCATTACGTCGGTGACATCTTCGGTGCGCCGCTGGCCATCGAGGGCCTGGTGGCCTTCTTCCTCGAGTCCACCTTCGTCGGCCTGTTCTTCTTCGGTTGGGACCGCCTGACCAAACGCCAGCACCTGATGGTGACCTGGCTTGTGGCCTTCGGCTCCAACTTCTCGGCACTGTGGATCCTGATCGCCAACGGCTGGATGCAGAATCCGGTCGGTGCGGCCTTCAATTTCGAGACCATGCGCATGGAGCTGACCAGCTTCGCGGATGTCATCTTCAATCCGGTCGCCCAGGCCAAGTTCGTGCATACCGTGTCGGCCGGCTATGTCACCGGCGCCATGTTCGTGCTCGGCATCAGCGCCTTCTATCTGCTCAAGGGGCGTGATCTGGGCTTTGCCAAGCGCAGCTTCGCGATCGCCGCCGCCTTTGGCCTGTTCTCGGTCGCCTCCGTGATCGTGCTGGGCGATGAATCCGGCTACGAGGTCGGGGATGTCCAGAAGGCCAAGATGGCCGCCATCGAGGCGATGTGGGAAACCGAGCCGGCGCCGGCGTCCTTCACGCTGATCGGTCTGCCCAACGAGGAGACCCAGCACACCGATTACGGCATCCATATTCCCTATGTGATGGGCCTGATCGGCACGCGCTCGCTGGATACCGAGATTCCCGGCATCAAGGAGCTGACCGAGGAGCACCGCGGACGCATCCTCAATGGCATGCAGGCCTATGACCTGCTCCAGCAGCTGCGTGATGGCCAGGACGACATCGCCACCCGCAAGGCCTTCGATGCGGTCAAGGATGATCTCGGTTACGGCATGCTGCTCAAGCGCTATGTCGAGACCCCCTCCGATGCCACGCCGGAGATGATCGACAAGGCCGCTGCCGACTCGATTCCGCCGGTTGCGCCGATGTTCTTCTCGTTCCGCATCATGGTGGCGTGTGGCATGGCGATGCTGGTGATCTTCATTGCCGCCGTGTGGATGACCGCCAAGCATCGCTTCGACGTGCGCCCGTTCCTGTGGATCTGCCTGCTGTCGATTCCGCTGCCGTTCATCGCCGTGGAGACTGGCTGGTTCGTGGCCGAATTCGGGCGTCAGCCGTGGGCGGTGGGGGAGATTCTGCCGACCTTCATGGCGGCCTCGAGTCTGGATGAGTCGGATCTGTGGTGGTCCATCGGTGGATTCCTGGCCTTCTATAGCCTGTTCTTCGTCATCGAGATGTGGCTGATGTTCCACTTCGCGCGCAAGGGACCGTCTTCCCTGCACACCGGTCGCTATCACTTCGAGCGTACCGGCGCGAGCACCTCTCTGAGCGAACAGGACGGCATGGCGCTCAATCCTTCGCTGTCATTCAAGGAGTAACGGATCATGTGGGATTACGAGATCCTCAAGCTGTTCTGGTGGGTGGCGGTCGGGCTGCTGCTGATCGGCTTCGTCATCACCGATGGCATGGACATGGGCGCGGCGATGCTGATGCCGCTGGTCAGCCGCAATGACAGCGAGCGCCGCGTGGTGATCAATACCCTGGCCCCGCACTGGGACGGCAATCAGGTATGGCTGGTCACCGCCATCGGCGCGGTGTTCGCGGTGTGGCCGGTGGTCTACGGTGCCGTGTTCTCCAGCTTCTATTTCGCGATGCTGACCATCCTGTTCTCGCTGTTCTTTCGCCCGCTGGGTTTTGACTATCGCTCCAAGCTCGAGAACACCCAGTGGCGTGGCTGGTGGGACCGCGGC
The DNA here is from genome assembly GCF_011319755.1 of Cobetia sp. MB87. Taxonomy (NCBI): domain Bacteria; kingdom Pseudomonadati; phylum Pseudomonadota; class Gammaproteobacteria; order Oceanospirillales; family Halomonadaceae; genus Cobetia; species Cobetia sp. MB87. The sequence goes on from NZ_VFBC01000007.1 coordinate 661,442, forward strand.
ATTGTCGCCGGCAGTCTGATTCCTACCGCCTTCTTCGGGCTGATCTTCGGCAATCTGCTGCAGGGCGTGCCGCTGGAAGTCGATCAGTTCATGCGTGCCAGCTACGACGGCAGCTACCTGGGCCTGTTCAATCCCTTCGCGTTGCTGTGTGCGGCACTGTCCATCGTGATGGTGATGCTGCATGGCGGCACCTGGCTGGTGGCACGTGCCGATGAGGCCGTCGCCGCACGCAGTGCGCGTATTGTGCAGCCGCTGGGCCTGCTGACCCTGGGGCTGTTCGGTCTTGGGGGGCTGTGGGTGTGGTTGTCCGGCATGGGCTACAGCATCGATCAGATGGGGGATACCGGCACGGCGCTTCAGCTGCTGGACAAGCAGGTCGGGCCGGGCAGCTGGCTGGATGTCTATGCACGTGAGCCGCTGACGCTGCTGGCACCGCTTAGCGCGGTAACCGGTGTGCTGGCCGCGATGGTGCTGTCGGCTCGGCGCAAGGGCGGCGCGGCCTTCACGGCAAGCTCCGTCGGGGTAGGGGGGGTGGTCGCCACCGCGGGCATCAGCATGTTCCCGTTCATCGTGCCGTCCTCGCGCATGAGCGAGGCCAGCCTGACGCTGTGGGATTCCGTTTCCAGCGAGCTGACGCTCTCCATTGTCACCGTGGCGGGGCTGGTGATGGTGCCGACCATCATCCTCTACACCACCTGGTGCTACGTGAAGATGTGGCGTCGTGTCACCGTCGCGCACATCGAGCAGGACGGTCACAGCCTCTACTGAGGTGCGCTGACCTGACCTGAGTTGTGCTGACCTGAATTGGCCTGGCCTGAATTGAATTGTGTTGAGTTGAGCTAGCTGGGCCAATTGCTTCCATTTGCCAAACAGGCGAGGGCAGTGCCCTCGCCAGGAGACGACACCATGTGGTATTTCGCCTGGATTCTCGGTGTGTTGCTGGCCTGCTTCGCGGGCATCATCAATGCATTGTGGCTTGAGCAGACCCACACCTTTGACGATGATTGAGTGAGGCGGCCCCCAACGTTGCTTCTGCGCCGCTGACCGTTCCGATCAAGGAGAGCTCGATGTCACGACCCTGGTACGCCTCACGACCGCCGGCCTGGTGCCGAACTCGACCTGCCCACCTGGCCTCGCTGCTGCTGTCTGCCATGGTGGCCATCTGGATGCTGCTGGGGCCGGATGCGATCGCCTCGATGCAGACAGGGCCGCGCTATCTGATGTTGCTTATCGCGCTGTGGGGGCTGGGCGCCGGCTTCACGCATGGCGTCGGCCTGGTGCCGCGCCACGCGACTCGCGCCTGGCTGCTGGGGGCGCCGCTGAGCTGGTGTCTGCTGCTCATCACGCTGGTGACTCTCGCGTCCAGTCAGTGACGCGATTGCGCAGGCGCTTTGCATTGCGCTCCTGTTCATTGCGCTTCTGTTCATTGCGACTCCTGTCATGGCACAAGCAAGCACGGCCGCTCCCTGGAGCGGCCGTGCCTGTTGATGGCTGATGTCATGATTCAAGGGGCATGGCTTGCGAGCCCTTGTGTGATTCAGGCTTTACTTGATGAGGTCGCAGGCTCTATAACGCAGCGAGGTTGCGGCGCGCTCACCGACCCGCGCAGAACGCTCTCGCAAGCTCTTGCCGGCCCTCGCAGGCCCTTGCCGATTCCTGACGTTGCTCGGGGCCTTTCACGATTCTTGCCGCTGGCAGGCCCGTTCGTGCTGGCGGCTCAGCATTGACGCTGCGTTGTATTCGTCGCCCTCGGCCCCAAGAGGTAATAAAGCGGAGGGAGAAGAGGCGCCGATCAAGAGGAGGAGCGTGTCTGGTAAGCGTTGGTGCAGCACTTGTGTCCTCTTCTCTCCCACCTTGTCAGATGATGATGCCCTGGCGTGCAGGAATGACGGGGCTCTCGATGGAGGAAATACCATGCGGTCCTCAGCTGATGCATCCTGCGGCCAGGCGTCTGGCAAGCAGTCCTCGACCTCGTCGGGGCATATTCCCCGCGACATGTCGCGCCGCCTTTCCGGTGATTGGGTCTTGTCATTGGTGGTGCCGGTGATGAACGAGGAGGAGACCATCGGTCTCTTTCTGGAGGCCATCGAGAAGACCCTGGGCTCGCAGGTGCCGCATCTTGAAGTGCTGTTCGTCGATGATGGCTCGACCGACGGCACCCTGGCGTGTCTGGAGGCCGCGGCGGCCGGCGATGCTCGCGTGCGTTACCTGAGTCTGACGCGCAATTTCGGCAAGGAAGCGGCCATGTCTGCCGGGATCGAGCAGGCGCGTGGCGATGCCGTCGTGCCGATGGATGTCGACCTGCAGGACCCGCCGGAGGTAATCCTCGAGTTCATCAGCCAATGGCAGGCCGGCTATGACATGGTCTATGGCGTGCGCGCTGCGCGCGACGAGGACACCGCCACCAAGCGCAAGACGGCTGGCTGGTTCTACCGCGTCTTCAACCGCCTGACCTTCACCGAGATACCGCGCGATGCGGGCGACTTCCGCCTGCTGGACCGCCGTGTCGTCGAGGCGCTGCGGCGCCTGCCCGAGCGCAACCGCTTCATGAAGGGTCTGTTCTCGTGGCCTGGCTATCGCTCGGTGGGCGTCACCTACCAGCGCCCGTCGCGCACGGCCGGCACCACCAAGTTCAACTACTGGAAGCTGTGGAACTTCGCCCTCGATGGCGTGGTGAGCTTCTCGACCTGGCCGCTACGGGTCTGGACCTATATCGGCAGTGTCGTCGCCGCCATGTCTTTCCTCTATATCCTGGTGATCATCAGCAAGACCGTGCTGTTCGGCGCCGATGCGCCGGGCTATGCCTCTCTGATGGTCGCGATCCTGTTCTTCGGCGGCATGCAGCTGATCTCGATCGGCGTGCTGGGCGAATACCTCGGTCGTCTGTTCATGGAAACCAAGCAGCGTCCGCTTTACCTGATCGACCATGACAGCTTGCACGACAGCCCGCAGGGCAGCGTGTCACCGGACAGAGGGCTCGACAGTGGTCTGAGCACTGCGCGAGTCGTGCGCGGTGCGTCACGCGACGCGGCGCGAGGTGAATCACTTGAGCGCTGACCGTGAGAGCGTCACCGAGGCTGACAGGCCAGTCGCTACGCGCGCCAGGGAGGAGGCGGGCACCGCGACTCGTTTCGGGCTGGTCGGGCTGGCCGCGACGGGAGTGCACCTGGGCGTTGCTGCCTTGCTGCTGTTCCTGTGGCCGCAGCTCAATGAGTTCATCGCCAATATCATTGCCTTCTGCGTGGCGTTTCAGGTCTCACTGGTCGGCCATCGCCGGCTGACCTTCAAGCGCCAGGGCAGTGCCTGGCGCTTCGGGCTGGTCGCGGCGGGCGGCTTTGCGCTCAACAATGGCCTCTTGGCACTGTTGATGCAGGGGCTGGATCTGTCGGGCTTCGTCGCCATCGCGATCGCCACGCTCTCGGTGCCGATCGTGACCTATCTGGCCTCACGGCTGTGGGCCTTCAAGGAAGACCATGCATGAATGACAGCGTCACCGCAGGACCGCGCTCGACGCTGGGAGAGCGCCTCAAGACACTGGCGGCCGAGACGCCGCCCCCCGCTGAGGCACTCGCGCGGGCGCAGGCCGTGCGTATCCCCTGGGGACACATCCTGCTGGCGTTGCTGGTGACGCGCGCAGTCTGGCTCGCCATCGCGCTGTGGGGCGATCACAGCTATCTGCACGCCATGGCGCAGTTCGATGGCAGCTGGTTCAAGGGCATCATGGCGCGCGGTTACGATGTCGAGGCGCGCGGCATGAGCGATGGCGACGCCGCCAACTGGGCGTTCTTTCCGCTCTATCCGGCGCTGCTGTGGCTGGTGACACTGGGCGGTCAGCTGGACCCCGAACTGATGGGCGTGCTCTTGAGCAATGCCCTGCTGGCCGTCGCGTTGGGGCTGGGCTGTCGTTATCTGGCCATCACGCGTCCCGGCGCGCCCCTGCTGCTGTTCGTGTGGCTGGCGGCCAGCATGCCCTACAGTTTCTACTTCAGTGCGCTCTATTCCGAGTCCCTTTTCTGGCTGCTGTGTCTGGCGTCATTGATCGACTGGCGCTGTCAGCGCACCGGCCGCGTCATGCTGTGGACCTTCCTGCTGTCGATGACACGCGCCACCGGGGTGTTCTGGGTCATCGCGATGGGGATCGAGCTTGTGGCGCGCCTGCGCCTGCGCGCCTTCGCCGAGCTGTGGCGGCGGTCCGATTGGCTGCTGATCGGCGTGGTAGGACCATTGGGGCTGTTTCTGTTCATGGCGCTGCTCTATCACCGCACGGGCGACGCGCTGGCCTTCAGCCATGTGCAGATTTCCTGGGGCCGTGAGATGGGTAACCCCCTCGCCAATCTCATTGAAGGGCTGAGCTACTGGCAGAGCGCACCGGAGACGCTGCGTCCGGCGTGGCAGGCGAGCATGGCACTGGTCGGTGTTGGTCTGATCGGCTGGCTGGGCCTGCAGCGGCGCTGGCTGGAGATGGGGCTGGCGGGTTTCACGCTTCTCATACCGCTGGCGACCGGGTTGGACGCCATTCCGCGCTACATGATCGGCATGCCGGTGTTCGTGCTGGCCTTGCATGACCTGCTCACTCGTCTGCCACGCACGCTGGCCTGGGGCCTGGTCATGCTGGGCGCGCTCGCTAATCTCTGGCTGGTGGAGAACTGGTATGACACCGTCTTCTGGCTTGTCTGATGCGCTGTATGGCGCGCCACGGCCACGGCGCAGTCAGCGGGGTTGGTGGCTGCTGGCCACCGTCGTGGTGCTGGCCTTCGAACTCACCCTGCTGTGGCTGGCGCGCACGCCCAAGGTCGATGAGCACTACCGGCGTTACTTCATCGAGCATGCCACCACCTGTTATCGGCCGATGGGCGAGGTGCCGGTACTGACGCCGGGTGAGCGCTACCCCATCCGCAAGGGCGAGCCGCTGGGCAATTGCGGCGTGCTGTGGGCTGGTTTCTACTCGCCCAAGCAAGACGTGCCGGTCAGTGCGCGGCTGGCGGAGGTCACGCTGCGCCTGCGGGTCGCGCCCGATGTCTCACCGGCAGGCTCGCAGGCCGTGGTCGTGGCGCTTGAGCTGTCACGCTTTCCGGATTCGGCCGCCGCACAGCCGGTGGAAGTCATGATCGGGGAGCAGACCGTCACGCGTTGGCCAGTGGGCGGCCGTTATGAGCGCTTCGAGGTCGAGGTGCCCGCCGCGCTGATCGCAAGCGATGGCAGCTTCAGCCTGACCCTCAAGGGGCCGCCGCCCATCGCGCCGCGCGATGCGGGCCTGGATGCCAACAAGTTTCCCGTGGGCCTGCGCCTGGACGCGCTGACGCTGCGCTCGCCGCTGGGACTGACGCCCGCTCGAGCGCAGCCCTGAATGGATGAATGGCCTGGCAGGGCGTGCTGCTTCAGCGGCAAGAGCACTGACGTGACGCCAATAGTCAGGTAAATTGTGCGCGCGTGAATACCCAATGATCCGTTCGGCCGAGTGCCTGTGCGTCCCTGGCGCACGCCTCGTGCCCTATAACGATAAAGCACCCGGTAGTCTGCTGACTGCCATGCAAGGGCTGCTCAAGGAGTTGTCGTGGAATTTTTGAATGCCATTCCCATGGATACCAGTCAGCTGTTCGAGATAGGGCTGCAATGGGGCGGAACCCTGCTGTCGGCGCTGGCCGTGCTGGTCTTCGGCATGTGGGTCGCCAAGCGTCTGACCCAGTGGGCGACCTCGCTGCTGCACCGCAAGAGCATGGACGAGGCGGCAGCCGGTTTCGTCGGTCAGATCGCCTACGCCATTCTGGTCGTCATGGTGCTGCTCACCGCCCTGGACCAGCTCGGTGTGGATACCACCTCCATGATCGCTGCGCTGGGTGCGGCGGGTCTGGCGATCGGTCTGGCGCTGCAGAGCTCGCTGTCCAATCTGGCCTCCGGCTTCCTGCTGGTCACGCTGCGTCCGTTCAAGAAGGGCGATTACGTCGAAGCCGCCGGGACCTCCGGTAGTGTCGATCAGATCACCATGCTGCAGACCCGCCTGGTGACGCCGGACAATCGCAAGGTCACCGTGCCGAACTCCAGCGTCATGTCCAACACCATCACCAACTACTCGGCGCTGCCGACGCGTCGTCTGGACCTGGTCGTCGGTGTCAGCTATGACGACGACATCCGTCAGGTCAAGGCGGTGCTCGAGGAGCTGGTCGCCGGTGACGAGCGCATCATGAAGGAGCCGTCCTACCTGATCGCCGTGGCGGAACTGGCCGACAGTTCGGTCAACTTCAACTTCCGCATGTGGTGCAAGGCCTCCGACTACTGGGCGCTGAAGTGGGACATGACCGAACGCATCAAGCTGACCTTCGATGAGCGCGGCATCAGCATTCCCTATCCGCAGCGCGATGTGCACTTCCATCAGGCCAGCACGCCGGCCGAGTAACTTACGCATCACGTATGCAGGTCGACAACGCCACCCTCGGGTGGCGTTTTTCATGGGCTTTCGTCGGGGCATTCCATCGCGCCCCGAGTCAGGTACTCTCGACGTCATCCGTCCTGCGTGTCGTTCTGATCGGGAGTCCAGTGCATGACAAGGTCGCAGTCGTTGTCCCAAGCGTGTGATGCCGCTGATGTCAGGCGACGTCAGGCATGGCGCATTCTGCTTGCCAGTCTCGTGGTGATCGGCCTCGGGCTTGTGCCATTGATCGCCACGCGCGCGCTGTATCTGGATGACATGAGTCGTGCGCTGGATGGCTATTTCGGCTGGATGCTCAATGCGCGCCCGGCCGCCGAGGGCATGATGCGCCTGCTGGGCTTCGGCGATGTGCTGGTCAATATCGCGCCCTTGCCGCAACTGGCAGCCTGGGGGCTGGCGGCGGGCATGGCGCTGGCCTGGTGGCGATGGCTGCCGGGGCTTTCGCTGGTGGGCTGCGTAGCGGGCAATGCGCTGATCTGGCTGACGCCCTTCACCCTGCAGAATTTCAGCTATGTCTTCGACAGCCTGCCGATGAGCGTGGCGCTGGCCAGTGCCATACTGGCAAGTCTCGTGTTGCGTCCTGGCGGGAAAAGCGGGGTAGAGGGAGAGCCAGCCGGAGGGATAAGCGAAGGGCGAGGCCCATGGCCAGTCTGGCAGCCACCGCTGAGCGCCTTGCTGCTGTTGTTGCTGGCGCTGTGCTGCTATCAACCGGCCCTGAATGCCTTTCTGGTGCTGAGCCTGCTCGAAGCCCTGTTCGCGGGTGCTGCCAGTACTTCATTGTGGTCGCGCTGGCGGATGCTGTTGCAGCGAGGGGCGCTGGCCTTCGTCGCCTTGCTGCTCTATCTGCCCATCACGCGCCTGCTGGTGGCGGGCGAGTACAGTCAGCAGCATGGTCAGATGCTGCCCTTCGCTGACCCTCAGGCCTTGCTGGCGGGACTCGAGCACAACCTGAGTGTGGCGCTGGTCGCGCTGCGTGAGGGGATGGGGCAGGCCACGCTGCTGCTCAGTCTGGCACTGCTGGCCGGGGTGGCGCTGTCGCGACTCCTGCCTCGTGGCGCGCCTGTGCGTCAGGTAGAAGCCGCTGGCGCACCCGAGGGCAGGTCTCGCTCGACGCGCCAGCTATCCCTGCAGCGCATGAGCTCGGCCCTGTGGGCGCTGCTGCTGGTTCCTGCTTTGTGGGGGCCGATGCTGTTGCTGGCTGAGCCGGTATTTCATTCGCGCACCCTGATCGCCTGGGGGCCGCTGCTGGGTGGCGTCCTGATGCTGGCTCAGAGTACGAGTGAGAGTGTGAGAGCGAGCACGGAAGCAAGCGCGACGCAGAGCATGACTGAAACGGCCGACACGCAGTGCAAGACACCTGTCTTGCGGCGTCTGATGCAGTGTCTGTTGGTCATCGCCGGCCTGTTGCTGGTGCGCCATGTGGTGATCTTCGCCGCCTGGAGCAATGCGCTGGCCGCCCAGCAGGCTCATGAAACGCAGCTGGCTCGCACGCTGGTGGCTCAGGCGCGGGAGCAGGGCCTGCCGCTGGACTCGCCCCGCGACGCCGAGCGCTACCAGCCGCGCGATGCCTTGCCGGTACTGGTGCTGGGCGAGGCGCCAGTGGCGCCGCTGGCGCGGGTCGCCCGCCAGCAGGTGGCGGCCGTGGGCCAGAATCTGGTCGCCGCCTTCACGCCCGACAACTACTGGGCCGTGGTGCGGCTGCGCCTGGCGGGCGCCAGCGCGGTGACCTTGCTGCGCGATGAGGCGCTCAAGGCACGCCTGCAAGCGCATTCGCCCTGTGCGCCGGGCGATGCTGCCAGTCAGTCCTCCGATCAGCCCACCAGTCAGTTTACCGGTCAGTCCTCAGCCCCTTCATCCGCTCAATCTCAAGCTCTGTCGCAAGTGCAATCGCCAGCGCTGTCACTGCAAGAGGGCGTCTGGGTGATCGATTTTCGCAAGCCTCGCCAATGTGATCAGGCCATTTGAGAAAGCCATGACAGCGTGAGTCAGTGAGGACCAGTTGCCATGAACGACAACGCCGCCCCGAGGGGCGGCGTTGTCGTATTCCCGATATGAACGGCAATACAGGCGTCAACAGTGTCTTGTCACACCTCGATCAGGCGTGGTTCTCGACCTTGTCGAATTCCGTGGTGATGTCATCAGCCGGTGCGGCGCTCATGATGCTGACCACGTAGATGGCGATGTAGGCGAAGATGACGCCCGGCACGATCTCGTAGAGATCGAAGATGCCACCGGACAGCTGCTTCCAGACCACCACGGTCACGCCACCGACGATGATGCCGGCCAGCGCGCCGAAGCGGTTCATGCGACGCCAGTACAGCGACATGATCAGAGCGGGGCCGAAGGCGGCACCGAAGCCGGCCCAGGCGTAGGACACCAGACCCAGCACGCTGGAGTTCGGGTCAAGCGCCAGGATCCAGGCGATGATGGCGATACCGACCACCGCGAAGCGACCGACCCACACCAGCTCGGACTGGGTCGCATCCTTCTTGAACAGCGCCTTGTAGAAGTCATCGGCCAGCGCAGAGGACGACACCAACAGCTGGGAGTCAGCGGTGGACATCACGGCAGCCAGGATGGCGGCCAGCAGCACGCCGGCAACCGCCGGGTGGAAGATGAAGTTCACCATGACCATGAAGATCTTCTCGCTGTCGGCCAGGTCCTTCGGCACGTAGACGAGACCCAGCAGGCCGATGCAGATGGCCGCGAACAGACCCAGTGCGGACCAGACGACGGCGATGGTGCGTGCGGTACCGACGTCCTTCTCGCTGCGGATGGCCGCGAAGCGCGCCAGGATGTGCGGCTGACCGAAGTAGCCCAGACCCCAGGCCAGTGAAGAGATGATGCCGACCAGGGTCAGCGCTTCGCCGGTGGAGGCGTCACGGAACCATTCCAGCAGCAGCGGGTTCTCGGCGGTGATGCGCGAGGTCGCTTCCGCCACGCCGCCCATGTCGGTGAGTGCCACGATGGGCACCACGATCAGGGCAGCAGCCATCATCAGGCCCTGGATGAGGTCAGTCCATGACACGGCGAGGAAGCCGCCGAAGAAGGTGTAGGACACGATGGCGATGGTACCGACGGTCACGGCGATGGTGTAGTCGAGGCCGAAGACGGTCTCGAACAGCTTGCCACCTGCCACCAGACCGGAGCTGGTGTAGAAGAGGAAGAACAGCAGGATGAAGACGGCCGAGATGACGCGCAACATCTTGGAGTTGTCACGGAAGCGTTTCTCGAAGTAATCCGGCAGCGTCAGCGAGTCGCTGGCGATGAAGCTGTAGATACGCAGGCGCTTGGCGACGATCAGCCAGTTGAGCCAGGTACCGGCCAGCAGACCGATGCCGATCCAGGCAGCGGACAGGCCGCTGAGATAGGCAGCGCCGGGCAGGCCCAGCAGCAACCAGCCGGACATGTCAGACGCACCGGCGGAGATGGCGGACGTCCAGGGGCCCAATGAGCGGCCACCCAGGATGTAATCCGACATGTTGGAGGTGCGCTTGTAGGCCAGCAGGCCAATGCCGAGCATCACCGCCAGATAGATAGCGAACGTGATGAGTATGGTGGGGCTGTTATCGACCATCGTGGAGTAAATCCTTTGCATTTATTGTTGTCGGACGGCGAGCGTCGTGATGATTCACTGCCAGTGACGGTTCCTGTCAGACCGTCGCCGGGAGTCCTGCGTCATGCATCGAACGTCCTTCGAGGGCCATGTCGCGCGGCTCTCGCAAGTTCCTGCCAATCTTGTACGTTCAGACTAGCGCATAAACGAATCTTCTGACGTTCATCCGTCCCCGCATATTGCCGTCGAGTCAAAAGGAAAAACGGCAACGGACACCGCAGGGCACGAGCATGAGGGGCCAGTCGCTGGCGATTCATGTCCGTGGGCGTCCCTGTCGGTGTCCGGGGCAGACGACGGCTTGCTCGCCGTCATCCACTGGGCATCGTCCTGATGCCCTGTCACCTGGCTACCTCATGCACGTCCAGCATGCAGTCTTCCGCCAGGCATGACCTCTGCTGCTGCCGCGAGAGCAGGCAGCGTCGGTCATTCGTCGCCCATGGCGAGAAGAGACGCGTTGCCGCCGAGAGCCGTGGTGTTGACGGTACGGGTCTTCTCGGTAGCGAAGCGGTGCAGGTAGTGCGGGCCGCCGGCTTTCGGGCCAGTACCAGAGAAGCCCTGACCACCAAACGGCTGTACACCCACCACAGCACCGATGATATTCCTGTTGACGTAGACATTACCAACACGAATTTTCTGTGCAACGGCATTAGCAAAACTTTCGTTTCGCGAATGCACACCGAAGGTCAGGCCGTAGCCGAGGCCATTGATGGTATCGATGACCTTGTCCACTTCGCCGCCTTTCCAGGTCGCGATGTGCAGTACCGGACCGAACTGCTCGCTTTCCAGGCTATCGATGCCGTCGATGCGCAGGGCGACCGGCGCGACGAAGGTGCCGTGCTCGGTGATGGTCTTGTCGACGGCGGCTTCGGCGATCACGCGGCCCTGGCTGCGATATTCCTCGATGTGCTTGAGCAGACCGGCACGCGCTTCCTCGTCGATGACCGGGCCGACATCGGTGCCCAGGTCACGCGGGTCGCCGATCTTCAGCTCGTCCATCGCGCCCTTGAGCAGGCTGATGACGCGCTCGGCGACGTCTTCCTGCACGTAGAGCACACGCAGGGCGGAACAGCGCTGACCGGCACTCTGGAAGGCGGACTGCACCACGTCATTGACGACCTGCTCCGGCAGGGCGGTGGAGTCGACGATCATGGCGTTGAGGCCACCGGTCTCGGCGATCAGCGTCGGCAGCGGGGCGTTTTCACGCGCGGCCAGCGAGCGGTTGATGATCTGCGCGGTCTGGGTGGAGCCGGTGAAGCACACGCCAGTGATGCGCGGGTCGCTGGACAGCACGCTGCCCACGGTCGGGCCATCCCCCGGCAGCAGCTGGACGACATCGTGCGGCATGCCGGCTTCGCGCAGCAGCTCGACCACGCGGTGAGCGACCAGCGAGGTCTGCTCGGCGGGCTTGGCGACCACGGTGTTGCCGGTGACGGCGGCGGCGACCATCTGGCCGCAGAAGATCGCGACCGGGAAGTTCCACGGGCTGATGCAGGCGAAGACACCCTTGCCACCGAGCATGATCTGGTTGTGCTCGCCGGTCGGGCCCTGCAGTTCGGTCGGCTCGGCGAAGTCGGCACGCGCACGGTTGGCGTAGTAGCGGCAGAAGTCGACCGCTTCACGGATCTCGGCGATGCCGTCGGTCAGCAGCTTGCCACCCTCGCGGGAGCACAGGGTCATCAGCTCGGCGGTGTGGGTTTCCATCAGGTCACCGAAGCGCTCGAGAATCGCGGCGCGTTCCTCGACCGGCGTCTGTTCCCAGCGCGGGAAGGCAGCCCAGGCGGCGTCGATGGCCCTGGAGGCTTCCTCGGCACTGGTCCACTGCACATGGCCCAGGGTGTCACGACGGTCGAATGGGCAGGTCACGGCCTGACGACGCTCGGCATTGACCTCGACCTCGAAGGCCAGCTGCGGACGCACGTCGTAGGTGGTGTCCATGTGCGTGGCCATCTCGTCGATCAGCGGCTGGTACTGGCTATTGATGTTCAGATTGATGCCCCGTGAATTCAGGCGGTCTGCGCCATAGATGTTCGGCGGCAGCGCGATGCGTGGATTGTGATAGGTCTTGTACTGATTGAGCGTGACCACCGGGTGGGTGCACAGGCTCTCGACCGGCACGCGCGGGTCGACCAGCTGGTGAACGAACGAGGAGTTGGCCCCGTTCTCTAGCAGGCGACGCACCAGGTACGGAAGCAGGTCCTTGTGCGCGCCGACCGGCGCATAGATACGGCACCAGGTCCCCTTGGGGGCGCGCTTGAGCGCGGCTTCATACAGGGCTTCGCCCATGCCGTGCAGACGCTGGAATTCGAACTGACGCGTCTCGCCTGCGTTGGCCACATCCAGGATGGTGCTGATGGTGTGGGCATTGTGGGTGGCGAACTGCGGGTAGATGCGGCCGCGAGTGTTCTCGGACAGCAGGAAGCGCACGCAGACCAGGTAGCTGACGTCGGTGGAGGCCTTGCGGGTAAACACCGGATAGCCTTCGACACCCAGTTCCTGGGATTCCTTGATCTCGCTGTCCCAGTAAGCGCCCTTGACCAGACGCAGAGGGATCTCGTCGCCTTGCAGGTCGGCGATGCGATTCAGATACTGCAGGGTCGGCAGGGCGCGCGTCGAGTAGGCCTGCACGACGAGGCCGAACTTGCCCCAGCCGCGGCAGGTGTCGCTCTCGTAGACGGCGCGGAACACTTCCAGCGAGATCTCGAGGCGATCGACTTCCTCGGCATCGATGGTGATGGCGACGTTCAGCTCACGGGCGATACCGGCCAGTTCACGCACGCTTGCCACCAGCTCTTCCAGCACCTGCTCACGACGGCCGAATTCATAGCGCGGGTGCAGGGCGGACAGCTTGATGGAGACGGACGGTGACGGGGTGCCTTCCTTCAGCTTGCGCGAGGTGTCGCCGACGGTGCGGATGGCACGTGCGTAGTCGTCGAAGTAGCCCTTGGCGTCGGCACGCGTGCAGGCCGCTTCGCCCAGCATGTCGTAGGAGTAGGTGTAGCCCTTGTCGAACAGCGGCTGGGAGCGCTTGAGCGCTTCCTTGATGTCACGGCCCAGCACGAACTGCTTGCCCATCACCTTCATCGCCTGGTACATGGCGCGGCGGATGACCGGCTCGCCGAGACGATTGACCATGCGGTTGATGAAGGTGGCCGGCTTGCCGTCACCCTTGGGCAGATCCATCTTGATGACGTTGCCGGTCATCAGAAGGCCCCAGGTGGAGGCGTTGACGAACCAGGACTCGCTCTGGCCCAGGTGGGACTTCCAGTCGGCCACGCCGAGCTTGTCCTCGATCAGCGCATCGGCGGTTTCCTTGTCCGGAATGCGCAGCAGCGCTTCGGCCAGGCACATCAGCAGCACGCCTTCCTGGGTGTCGAGGCTGTACTGCTGCAGCAGCTCGTCGATGGAATCGACGGCGGTATCCATGGTGCGAATCTCGCGCACCAGCTCGGCCGTCTTGTCGCCGATGCGCCTGGCATCCTTGTCTTCGGCGTTCAGCAGCCCGACCAGCTCGCTGACGTAGGCGCTTTCATCGACCAGGTAGTGGTCGCTGACGCGCGCGAACAGCGCCTCCGGAGACTGCTGCCAGGTGCTGGCGGCCAGCATCTGGTCACTGCGCAGGATGTTGTCCTTGAGCACATTGCCCTTGAGCACCCCTTGCTTGCCGTTTGTCGAGGACTGGGGGGGCGTGGCTGTGGACGTGGCCGAGGCGATCGCGGCAATCATTGCACTGGACTGATCGGAGGGAGTGGAGGTGGTCATGGTGCGAACCCCTTGCTGCTGGGCGTCGAAGCGCCGAATGGGATTGCCGAGTCACAGCGCCGGGAGTGATGCAGAACGCATCAGAAAGCGCGACAGCGGCACGTCTGGATTTATGACTGAGAATGTAGGGTGGCGCAGGGGGGCGGGTCTTTCCAATTTCTCGGCTGCGCATGTCAAATTCACGGGCATGTCCGAAAAGTGACACGCTTCTCCGACCTTTGTCGAAGGCTGTGTCGCGAAATGACGCGATCTTGTTATACCAAGGTCGCAGAGGGTTGAAGGTGAATTGGCTTGCAGCAGACGGTGGGAGCGTCGTTGAACGGCGTGCGACTCCCAAGGGGCGTAATTCTAAAAGGGATGTACTTCTAAAAGGTATGTACTTCTAAAAAGGACATGCTTCCTCGAGAGGAGCATTGTTTTGAGAGGGACGTTTTGGAGAGGGACGTTCTGGAAAGGGCTGTATTGGAGAGAGCGTTCAAAAGAGCGGCGTGTCAGAAACAAGGACGTGCAAGAGAGAAGCGAAAGCAATGGCTGGAACGCGGTTCAGGCACGCGATCATCACCGGCTCCTGCCGACTCGATCAGGACTTGCGCAGTGCCGAAGGCGGGAAGCCGAGATGCTTGCGGAAGGCGTGGGAAAGGGCGCTCTGGTTGGCAAAGCCGCAGCGATCGGCGATCTGGGACAGGGAAAGCTCGCTGGTGCCCAGCAGCTGGCGCGCCTCTTCGAGCCGACGGCGCAGCAGATACTGATAGGGCGAAAGGCCGGTCAATACGCGGAAGCGCTCGCTGAAATGCTGCTCGGAGAGATGCGACTGGCGGGCAAGATCCGCCACGCTCATGCGTTGGCCGAGATTGGCGTCGATGAAGCGGTTGAGCGCGACCAGATCCAGCTGACGACCACTGGTGCTCAGCGCGCTCATCGGCTCTTCGATGCGGGTGTTCAGGCAGGCGAGGAAGGTGGCGGCGAGCAGATCACCCGGTGCCTGCTGGTAGTCGTTGACTTCCGCGAGCATGAATTCGAGATAGCCGCGCAGGCGGGTGTCCAGCGTGAAGAAGCGTGGACGTTCGAACAGACGCTTGAGCTCGCGGTGATGGCCGGTCAGGTAGGGCGCATCATCGGGCAGGTCGAGAATCAGCTGGCGGTTCTCGCCGATGCCCGCGTAGTAGTGGACATGATCGGCCGGCACGATGCAGCCGGTCAGCGGGCGAATCTCGCCGCCCTGGCCCTCTATCTCGAATTCGGCCAGGCCATCGAGGCCGATCACCAATTGGTGATAGCTGTGATCATGGTGCTCACGCAGGTTGGAGAGCGGGATCAGGCGCATCTCGCTGGCGGCCATCAGGCGCGAGTCTCCGCGACACCGGTGCGGGCACGCAGATGGCCCAGCAGCACGTTGAGCTCATCACGACCGGCGCGCGAGAACAGCGCACCGCCCTGGGCCAGCTGCCACGGCCTGGCATGGTTGTCGAAGATGCCCTGGCAGCGGCGACGCAGACTCTCCAGATACTCATCATGGCGAATCGGGTAGCCGATCACGCTGTGCCACTCGTTCTCGTTGATCTCGCCGCTGATCGCCTGGTCCAGTACGCGGGCGATATCGCTGTAGTCGGTACGAAAGCGCGGTGTACGCGACATCATCAGCATGGCCACGGTGCCGACGGTGACGATCAGGCAGACCACGAAGGTGATGATGAAGATGGACATGAGCGAACCTTGTGCGGACGTAACCGGAAATAGTGTCGTAGCTCACCATTCTACCACGCTGCACGGCCAGTATCGTCAGTGCGGCAGATGCGTCATGTTCTGTCTGTCAGAACGTTATGGCATGATTCAAGTCCATTGAGACGGCTCGGCGCACCTCGCCTGCCGGCCTCGTTCTTCACCTGCCGTGGGAGTCCCGCCGCATGGCCAATCAACGTGTGGAAGCGGTCGAGCGTGCCTTGACGCTGCTGGAAGCCTTTACCCCCGCGACGCCTCGCCTGACGCTCAATGAGCTCGCGCAGGCCAGTGGGTTCTACAAGAGCACGATCCTGCGGCTGATGGGTTCGCTTGAGCACTTCGGCTATGTGGCGCGTGACAGCCACGGCATCTATTCCATCGGCGCGGCGCTGGGGCGTTTTGCTCAGCTGGCACCGGCATTGCCGGCCCGCGAGGCTCAGCTGCGCGGCTGGTTGGCGGCGCTGAATGCCGCCAGTGGCGAGACGGCCAGCCTGATGCTGGTCGAGCATGGCCCCCAGGCCGAGGCGCGACCGGTAGAGGGCGTGACACGCCCGCGTCAGGCGATGTGCCAGTACGCGCATGTCAGCCAGTGGCCGCTGCGTCATCAGCTGGAGGAGGGCGAGCTGGTCGATGAGGCGCTGTCCGCCTTGCTGCAGCAGTGTGTCGACAGTGGCGAGATCGAGATCGGCGAAGCCGACGGCCTGTCGGTGGCGGCGCTGGCGGTCAGCGTCGCCCAGCATCACGACGAGGGGCTGGCACCGGCGGAAGTCATCGTGCTCAGTGGCCCGACGGCGCGCCTGACGCCTGCCCAGGCCCACCACCTGCTCACGCAGTGGCAGCAGGGCGACTGACTAGGCGACTCGCCAGTGACATGTTGTGGGAAGCTCTGAAATGACGACGCCCCCGTCGGGAAACCGGCGGGGGCGTCGTGTCTTGCGGGTCGCTTGCCATGCAAGCGGCGGGATCAGGCGTCGGTGGCAGCCTTGGCGGCACTCATGCGGCGACGCAGGATGGGGCCGACGATCACCGGCAGCAGCAGGCCGGCGATGGCGATGCACCACAGGGTCACGGCCAGCGGGCTGCCGATCAGGATGGTCCAGTCGCCGTC
Organism: Cobetia sp. MB87; assembly: GCF_011319755.1. NCBI lineage: Bacteria > Pseudomonadati > Pseudomonadota > Gammaproteobacteria > Oceanospirillales > Halomonadaceae > Cobetia > Cobetia sp. MB87. The sequence goes on from NZ_VFBC01000007.1 coordinate 678,071, forward strand.
GGACAGCTGCATGGCGTGACGCAGGTTCTTCTCCATCTCCGGCCCCAGCAGCATGCCGAGAATGACAGGCACCAGCGGGATATCCAGCTTGCGCAGGAAGTAGCCGGCGACCCCGAAGGCGACCATGAAGTACAGGTCGAAGGTCGAGTGGCTGATGGAGTAGATGCCCACGAAGGCGACCATGGTCACCACCGGCAGCAGGTACTTGGGCGGCACGGACAGCAGCTTGACGAAGATGCCGACCATCGGGATGTTCATCAGCAGCAGGATGACGTTACCGATCAGCAGCGCCGCGATCACGCCCCACACGATGTCGCCGTGCTGGGTGAACATCAGCGGGCCCGGGGTGATGTTGAGCGAGATCAGCATCGCCAGCAGTACCGCCGTGGTACCGGAGCCCGGTACGCCCAGCGTCAGCATCGGCACCAGCGCGCCAGAGGCGGCACCGTTGTTGCCGGCTTCCGGGGCGGCCACGCCGCGTGGGTCACCTTCACCGAAGTTGCCCTTCTTGCCGACGACCTTCTTCTCCAGGGTATAGCTGATGAAGCTGCCCAGAGACGCACCGGCACCCGGCAGCACGCCGGAAATGAAGCCCAGCACGCCTCCGCGGAAGGAGGTCGGCAGAATGGCGACGATATCCTTCAGCTTCAGGGTCATCTTGTTCATGGCGATCATCGGCTTGCCTTCACCGGCATGCTGTTCGATGAAGAACAGCAGCTCCGAGATGGCGAACAGACCGACGATGGCGATGATGAAGTCGATGCCCTCGAACAGCTCCAGCACATCGAAGGTATAGCGCTGGGTACCGGTAGAGGCATCGATGCCGACCGTGGCGATCATCAGGCCGATGGCGGCTGCCATGATGGTCTTGACCGGATTCTTGCCGGTGATGCCGCCCAGGGTAGCGAAGGCCAGCACGAACAGCGCGAAGTATTCCGCCGGACCGAAGGTCAGCGCGAAGCTGGCCAGCCACGGCGCCATCACGATCAGGCCGATGGTGGCGATCAGGCTGCCGATGAAGGAGGCGATCGCCGAGATGGCCATCGCTTCGGCGGCCTTGCCTTTCTGGGCCATCGGATAGCCATCGAGACAGGTCATCATCGCCGGCTCGTCGCCCGGGATGTTGAGCAGGATCGAGGAGATGCGCCCGCCGTACATGGCACCGGCGTAGACCGAGGTCAGCAGGATCAGCGAGGTTTCCGGGCTAAGGCCCAGGGTGAAGGCCAGCGGAATCAGGATGGCCACACCATTGGCCGGGCCCAGGCCCGGCAGCGCGCCGATCAGGGTGCCCAGGAAGGCCCCCAGCACGGCGAACATCAGATTCTCTGGCTGCAGGGCGATGCCGAAGCCCTGCATCAAGAAGCCAAGACTTTCCATTACGCCACCTCCAGGATGCCCAGCGGCAGTGGTAGCTCAAGCACGAAGTTGAACAGGGCGAAGACGGCGATGCCGCCGATCAGGCCTGTCACGTAAGCGCGAACCGGCTTGGAGCCCATGCGCCAGCACAGTGTGCCGACAGCGAGGGTGGTCGTGACGATGAAGCCCAGCGGCTCAAGCAGTGCGGTATAGAGGCACAGGATGACGATGGCCAGCACCATCTCGGCGCCGGTGCGGCTCCACGGCCATTGCTGGTCCGGGTCGGGGCGCACGATCAGATACAGGCTGCTCAGCGCCAGCACGATCGAGAGTACCGTGGGGAAGGTTTCGGGCCCGATGGACTCGGCCCCGCCGAAGGGTTCGGGGAACTGCTGGGCACCCCAGCCGTACGCGACGGCCAGGGTGAGCATCAGCAGACCAAAGATGCGGTCATTCATCAGCGAATCAGCCCAATGTCCTTGGAGAGCGTCTGGATGTCCTTGATCTGCGCCTTCACGAAGGCATCAAACTCGGCACCCGATTTGTGGAACGGCATCAGGCCGCTCTTGGTCATCACGTCTTTCCATTCTTCGCTTTCATAGACGCTGTCCAGCGTGGTGGTCCAGTACTGCTCGGCATCGTCGCTGACACCGGCCGGGATGTAGAAGCCGCGCCAGTTGGGGGCGACGGCATCGATGCCCTGTTCGCGAGCGGTCGGTACGTCAGCCAGCTTGCCCGGCAGGCGCTCTTCTGAGAGCACGGCCAGCACTTTCAGGTCGCCGGATTCCATGAAGCCCTGAATCTCGGAGATATCACCGGTGAAGGCCTGCACGTGGCCGCCGACGACCTGGGTGATGGCTTCGCCGCCGTTGTTGTAGGACAGGTAGGAGACCTTGGGCAGGTTCTCGACATCGGCTGCCTGGGCGGCGATCAGCACCTTGAGGTGATCCCAGCCACCTGCGGCACTGCCGCCGGCGAACTTGACGGATTTCGGGTCTTTCTTCAGCGCGTCCATCACCTCGCTCAAGGTGTTGTACGGCGAATCCTTGGAGACGGCGATGGCACCGTAGTCCGCGCCCAGTGCGCCGATCCACTCGACCTGGTCCTGATTCATGCCCGGGAACTGGCCCTGGGCCAGACGGGTGGTGGTCGCGGTGGAGGCTGCCACCAGCAGCTGCTCGTCACCGGCACGCTTGGACACGGTGTGCGCGAAGGCGACGCCGCCACCGGCGCCGGCCATGTTGATGGTCTGCACGTTGCCCGGCACGAAATCGAGTTCAGACAGGATCTTGCCGACGCTGCGGCAGGTGAAGTCCCAACCGCCGCCCGGGTCAGCCGGGGCGATGCAATCAACCTTGCCTTTCGGTTCGAAGGCGAAGGCCTGGGCGGACATGGCGGTGACCACCGCAGCTGTCAGGAGTTTGAGTGTCATATGACGTGTCATGGCGACCTCTAGTGTTATTGGATTGTGGTAGCGGCACATGTCGTGGGTCAGGCGCTGGCAGCGGTTGAGCGAGAAGCTCGCCCTGCAGCCGCGAACCTGACAGCAACCTTACAATTCTGTAAGGCGGAACTTTATTCTGTATGGTGAAATTAGACTGCCCCCCGATGGCTCGCAAGATACCCATTCGTCGCACCGACCTTGGTCGAAAGGGGTATTTGCGCACCTTTGCGGTGCATTTTTGTGAATGATCCGCCTGGATATCGTGTCGGAATCTGGCGGTGTCCAGCGCTCTCCTGCTCCTGTTTCGCTGCGCTCCTGCTCCTATTTCGCTCCGCTCCTGTCTCTCTCTCGCTTGTCTTTCATGCCTCCCTCGCACCTCTTCCATCAGGCCCGAGCGAGGCGCTTGCGCTGGCCGCGTGAGCTGTTCGTCCATGGGTCCATGGCTTGCCTGTCGTGTTTGAAACGTTATGCGGCGTTGCAGCAGAAGCGTGGCCCTCGGGCTTTGGTCTAGCGTGTAGCCGGTGGCCAGACTGCGTGCTGAGCGGGTGCCATCGGCAATCGTGCAAGGGGACAGGGGAGGGGAGAAGACTCATGGCCAAGGTGTTGGGCAGCGTGTGGGCGTTGTTGCTGGGTATCGTGCTGATCATGCTCGGCAATGGCATGCACTTCACGCTGATCGGTCTGCGCGGCGGCATCGAGGGCTTCTCCTCGGCGGAGCTGGCGATCGTCACCTCAGGCTACTTCGTGGGCTTTCTCTCCGGTGCGCGCTATACGCCGGTGCTGATCCAGCGGGTCGGGCATGTGCGGGTGTTCGCGGCGCTGGGCAGCTTCATCTCGGCGGCCTTGATCGCCTTGCCACTGCTGACCGAGCCCTGGGCCTGGACGCTGCTGCGCTTGCTGATCGGCTTCTGCATGTCGGGCATCTATGTCACGGCGGAAAGCTGGCTGAATGCGGCTGCCAGCAACGAGACGCGCGGCAAGGTGCTATCGGCCTACATGATGGCGCAGACGCTGGGCATCATCGGTGCTCAGGGCCTGTTGACACTGGGCGATGCCGCGACGCCGGTGCTGTTCATCTGTGCCTCCATTCTGGTATCGATCTCCTTCGGGCCGATTCTGCTGTCGGCGGCCGTGGCACCGGCGGTCGAGGTGTCGCGGGCCATGTCGTTTTCGAAACTGTTCAAGGCCTCTCCGCTGGGCGCCATCGGCATCTTCCTGCTCGGCAGTGTCTATGCGACCCAGTCGGGGATGGGCGCGGTATTCGGCACCCAGGTGGGCCTGTCGGGCTCACATATCGCCCTGTTCATCGCCATGCTGTTCGCCGGTGCACTGGTGTTGCAGACCCCGATCGGCTGGCTGTCGGACCGCATGGACCGCCGCGTGCTCATCTGCGGCCTGTCCGCCGCCGGGGCAGGCTCGTGTCTGTTCGGCTGGATGGCGGGCGATGCGCTGTGGCCGTTGATCGCCTCGGCCTTCTTTGCCGGTGGCGTGACCACACCGCTGTATGCGTTGCTGCTGGCCTTCACCAATGATTCGCTGTCGGCCGAGGAGATGCCGGGTGCCTCAGGCGGGCTGGTGTTCGCCTTCGGGCTGGGCGCCATCGTCGGGCCGCTGGCGGCAGGTGGCGCGATGGAGGTGATGGACCCCTACGCCTTCTGGCTGGTGCTGGCGACCACCTTCGTGGCCATCTCGCTGTATGCGCTCTATCAGATCACCCAGCGCGAGATGGTGCCGGTCGAGGAGACCGACAGTTACCTCAACATCCTGCCGACGGCATCACCGATGGCGGTCGAGGTGGCGGTGGAGTGGGCGCATGAGCACGCCGAGGATGAGCAGCTGGCTGCCGAGGCAGCCGAGGCGGCGGCGCAGGAAGAAGCCTTTGAGGTCGCGCTGGAAGAAGCCTTCGAGGAGGCCCTGGAAGAGGCGCTGGAGGAGGCATTCGAGGCCAACGTCGCGCCGCTGGAGGAGGCGGAACTGGTGGCGTCGGACCACGAGTACGTGGCAGAGCCGCTGCTCGAGGCTGACGCAGATACGGACATCGCGTTCGAGACGGAGCAGTTGTCCGAGCTGTTTCCGGAAGCGGGAACGGATCCGGGGAAAGAGCCGGCAACAGCAACAGAGTCTCGCTCTGAGACAGGTTCTGAGACAGGTTCCGGCGCTGAGACAGGCTCGGACTCGGAGCCGCATGAAGAGCGCGACCAGGCATTGCCCTATCAGTTCGACCCCGACCATCAGCCGCCCAAGGGGCCGTGGCCCTCCATGCCCTGAGGTCGTTGGGGAAAGCCAGTCAGTCGCAAAGACGCCACCCCGTTATCCGGGGTGGCGTCTTGCTTTCGGCAGTCGTGAGCTCTGCCAGGCGAGTGCGTACTGGCTCTCAGTGCCCTGGCGCTGTGCCTCAATGCCTTATTGCAGGCCCAGCTCCTGCGACAGCTGCTCCACATCGCTGACCTGTTGGGTGATGAAACGATCCAACGCCTTGCCGGACTTGTGGAACGGCATCAGGCCGTTGTCCTGCATCACCTGCTGCCACTCGGGCGTCTCGGCCATGCGGTTGAGGGTCTGCTCCCACCAGTCGAAGGCGGCATCCGATGCGCCGCCCGGCAGGTAGAAGCCGCGCCAGTTGGGTGCGACCACATCGATACCCTGCTCACGCGCGGTGGGAATGTCGCTGTACTGGCCGGGCAGACGCTCTTCACTGAACACTGCCAGCAGACGCAGATGGCCGGATTCGACGAAGCCGCGGGCCTCGGTCATGTCGCCGGTGAAGGCCTCCAGGTGGCCACCCATCACCTGGGTGATGGCGACGGAGCCTGAGTCGTAGGCGAGATACGGCAGGGCGCGCAGATTGTCGATGCCCGCTTCACGCGCCGCCATCAGTACCTTGAGGTGATCGAAGCCACCCGCGACATCGCCACCGGCGAAGCGCACCGCCTTGGGGTCTTCCTGCATGGCGGCCAGCAGCTCGTTCAGCGAGTGATAGGGCGAGTTCTCGGCCACGGCAATCACGCCGTAGTCGGCGCCGAGGGTCATCAGCCAGCGCACATCGTCGACCTTGCCATCCTGATAGGCGTGCTGCCCCAGGCGGGTGGTGGTCGCGCTCGAGGCGGCGACGATGACCTGCTCATCGTCATGGCGCTTGGACTTCACATGTGCGAAGGCGACGCCACCGCTGGCACCGGGCACGTTCAGCGTCTGCATGCCGGCGGGAATCAGGTTCTGCTCATCCAGCAGACGGGCCACGCTGCGACAGGTGAAATCCCAGCCACCGCCGGGCTTGGCCGGCGCGATGCACTCCGTCTTGCCCTGCGGGGCGAAGTCGGTCTGTTCGTTCTGCTCCTCTTGGGCGGCGTTGGCGCTCAAGGGCGCCAGCAGGCCAAGGCTGAGCAGCAGGGCAGCGGGCAGGCCGCCAGTGTGCGGTCGAGATTGCTTTCTGCGTGAGAAGGGATGGCGAGCAGGGGATGTAGCGTGCATGGCATTCGTGTCCTTGGTGTTCAGCGTCGATCGTTATGGTTATGTCAGTCAGCGCGGCATCGGGCTGGACGTTGCTGGCTGTCGCACGCTCATGACTGTTGTGATGAGCTTGTGTCGTGAGCTTGTGTCGTGAGCTTGTGTCGTGAGCTTGTGTCGTGAGCTTGCGAGAGTGCGAATGAACGAAAATAGCCTATTTCGGCGAGTTGCGGAAAGGCACGGCAGGCGGGCAGTGCGCAGAGAAATCGCATTTCCCGCGCCGTCACTCCTCAAGGTGGTCCCGGGATTGCTAGAATTGCGCCATCAGGCTGTGGTGAGCGCTCCGCGATCTTCCAGCCGCCGCCTTTCATTGAGGAGACGGGCCATGACCCTTACCCCGCGCATGCACGACTTTCTCGCCCGCCTGCCCAAGGTGGAGCTGCACCTGCACATCGAAGGCTCGCTGACGCCGGCCTTGATGTTCGAGCTGGCGGCGGAGCAGGGCATCACATTGCCCTACGCCACCCTGGAGGAGGTCGAGGCGGCCTATGACTTCGCGGATCTGCCCGCCTTCCTCGCGCTCTATTACCAGGGCATGGGCGTCTTGAATGACGAGTCACATTTCTACCGCCTGGCGCAGGACTACTTCCGCCGTGCGAGCGCCGATGGCGTCAAGCATCTGGAGCTGTTCTTCGATCCGCAGGCGCATCTGGCGCGTGGCGTGAGTCTGGAAACCCAGTTCGCGGGGCTGGAACGCGCCTGTCGTGAGGCGGTGAAGGAATTCGACATCACCTCGGCCCTGGTGCCGAGCTTCCTGCGCTGTCATTCCGCGGACTCTGCTCGCGAACTGTTCGAGGCGCTGATTCCCTTCGAGTCGCGCTTCGTGGGCGTCGGCCTGGACAGCGCCGAGATCGGCAATCCGCCGGAGAAATTCACTGAGGTCTTCACGCTTGCAGGAGAGCGTGGCTGGCACCGTGTCGCTCATGCCGGTGAAGAGGGGCCGGCTGCGTATATTCGTACGGCGCTTGAGGTGCTGGGCGTGGAGCGTATCGACCACGGTGTGCGCTGCCTGGAAGATGCCGCCCTGGTCGCGGAGCTGGCCGAGCGGCGTATCCCGCTGACGGTGTGCCCGCTCTCCAATGTCGCGCTCAAGGTGGTGGAGCGCATGGAAGATCACCCGCTGCCGAAGCTGATCGATGCGGGCCTCAACATTACCCTCAATTCGGATGACCCGGCCTATTTCGGCGGCGGCATGCTCGACAACTTCATCGCCGTGCAGCAGGCGCTGGATCTCAGCGAGACGCAGTGGATCACCCTGTGCCGCAATGCCATCGATGCCGCCTTCCCGCAGCGCGCCGAAGGTCTCGGCATGAGTGATGCCCGCCGTGGCGTGCTGCTGGCGCAACTTGACAGCTGCGCTGGCTGAGAATTATCACTGGTGCTTGAATACTGAATGCAATCAACGGCTTGGCCACCAACATCGCCAGCATGACGCCGCCTGCGGCAACCGCTCCATCAGATGTTGCTTGACCGCGCTAAGTCGTTGAGTACAATGCGGTTCTGGCGTGCGCAATGCACCGCCCTGCGGGTGTAGCTCAATGGTAGAGCAGAAGCTTCCCAAGCTTAAGACGAGGGTTCGATTCCCTTCACCCGCTCCAGATTCTTCAAAAAAGCCTCCCATTCGGGAGGCTTTTTTGTGTTTGGGATTCCATGCAGCTCGCGTGTGCATGGAATTCGTTGTCGATGGGATGCGTGGGGATGGAAAACGGGGGCAGCAGCCTGCTCGATGAAATGCCGTGTGGCTGTCTTGCCGAGCCGATCGGAGCGAAAAGTGTTGCTGACGTGGCGGAGAGCCGCGATATTGGCAGGCCGTCTTGCAGTATTTCATTACACCCTGAACGACAAGGAAACCCAGTGGAACTTACCGTCTGGCTGGCATATGTCAGCGTCATCATCGCCTTGATCACCTTTCCCGGACCGGTTGCGTTACTGTGCATGGATCATGGCCTGCGCCACGGCCGACGCCGATCCTTCGCGACGGTGGTGGGTGGGGCGGCGGCGTCGCTGGTGTTGATGGGCTTGTCGTCGCTGGGCCTTGGCGCTGCATTGGCGGCGTCCGAGACCGGGTTTCTGGTGCTGAAGATCATCGGGGCGCTCTATCTCATCTATCTGGGCATTCAGGCCTGGCGGGCGCCATCCCAGCCGGTGGTGTTCGACGCCGTGGGGGAGGAGGGCCAGATGCGCGCCAGAGCCACGCGTTGGCAACTGTGCCGCAAGGGCTTCGGTATCGGGATCAGCAATCCCAAGGACCTGCTGTTCTTCGGCGCGCTGTTTCCCAACTTCATCGACATGGCCCAGCCGCAGCTGCCCCAGTTCGTGGTGCTGGCGCTGACCTGGCTGGTAGTGGACCTGCTGACGATGAGCACCTACGCCCATGCGGGTTCCAGCATCAGTCGCTGGTTTGATAGTCACCGGCGCGTGAGGCTGTTCAATCGCACCACGGGCAGTCTGTTCGTCGTGGCCGGCGCGGGACTTGCGGCGTCGCATCGTTGAGCCAAGCCTTGGCTGCCATTGCACATGACGTGAAGCACACGAAGACGACAACGGCACCCGAGGGTGCCGTTGTCGTGTCTGGAGCCTGTCGATCATCAGTGCTATCAGGCTCAACGCTCAGGGCGTGATTCAAGATACCTGGTCAGCAGTTCACGATCTTCATTGGTGACTTTCTGCTTCCAGCTTTCCACCACATGCTGACTGGCCTCCTCGAGGGCATCCTGCAGCTCAGGCGGTGCCGGCGTGATCAGCTTCGCGCCGTTCTCCTGCAGGGTGGTGTAAGCCTGGTCCAGCACGCTGTGGGTGGCCGTCCAGCCGGCAGACTCGGCGGCATGCGCGGCATCGATCAAGGCCTGCTGCTGCGCCTCTGTCAGGTCGTCGAAGCTATCGCGATTCATGTGGATGATATTGAGCGGCATCGCGTAGTTGAGCGTGGTGAAGTGGGGCATGTAGCGGTAGAGCTCTGCACTGACACCGCCCATCGCGGAGGTCAGCGCGCCGTGAATGCTGCCACCGGGCAGCAGGGGTTTCAGCTCTCCCCAGCTCATGACCTGTGGTGCTGCGCCCAGATTGAGCAGTACACGCTGCGTGTTGCGGTCATAGGTGCGGATCGGCATGTCCTTCATGTCATCACCATCAGCGATGGGCGCTTTCGACCACAGGCCGCTGGGTGTCCACGGCAGGGCATACAGCAGGATCTGGTTGTATTCGGCGAGCAGTTCCTCGTAGCGCGGCTTCGCGATCACGTACAGGCGGTGGGCTTCATCGAGGTCGTAGGCGATCGCCGGCAGCGAGGAAATGCCGAAGAAGGGGGCTTCCTCGGCGAGCGCACCACTGAGTGTCGCGGCGATGTCGATGACACCGCCGGCGGTGGCCTGCAGGTGACTGGCAGAGCGAATGTCCGAGCGCAGCGTCAGCGTCAGGTCACCTTCGGACTGGCTGGCGACCTGCTGGCTGAATTCGACAGCGCGTTGGCCCATCATCGTGTCGGGCTGGTAATCGCTGCTCATGCTGAGGGTCGTCTGAGCGTGCGCGCTGAGTGCGCCGATCAGGCCTGCCGCTGCCAGGCCAGCGGACAACAGGGTAGAAATACGTGAAGAAGGCGTCATGGGGAATCCTTTCTTTTTGTCTTTGACCTATGCCCGCTAGGGTAGAACATGCCTGCGTTTATGCTCAGCTGAATCGTGTCTACACGGTTTTTCAGCGCTGCCGAGGAAGGTGGCTGCGTGGCGGTGGCCATCATGGCCAAGGTTGGTGGAGTGGGCGCGCGTCTGGTTCAGAGGGTGTCGCGTTGTGCGAGATAGCGGTCCAGCAGTTCGCTTTCCTCGGGGGCAACCTTGCTGCGCCAGCTTTCGATCACGCTGACACTGGCGCGTGCCAGTGAGCGCTTGAGTTCGGGCGAGAGGGGATTGCTGACCGTGACGCCGGCCTCTTCCAGCTGGGCATGGGTCTGCTCCAGGACAGTGGCGATGGCGTTCCAGCTGGTGTCTTCAATCTCGGTCGCGGCGCTGAGAAGGGCCTCGCGCTGGGTGTCGTCGAGCGCCTCGAAGCGTGACCGGCTCATGTGAACGATATTGAGCGGCATGGCGTATTGCAGCGCGGTGTAGTGATCCAGCGTGCGGTTGAGCTCAGCCGTCAGGCCGCCCAGGGCCGAGGTCATCACTGCCTCGATGCGGCCTTCGGCCAGTTGCTGTTGCATCGGCTCCCAGCCGAGCACGGTAGCGATGGCGCCAAGGTTGAGCAGCACGCGCTGGGTATTGCGGTCGTAGGCCCGCACAGGCACGCCCCGCAGGTCATCGCGTGTGGTCATCGGCTTGCGCGACCATAGCCCGCTGGGTGGCCAGGGCAGGGCGTAGAGCAGAATCTGGTCATGCTCTTCCAGCAGCGCTTCATAGCGGGGACGCGCCAGACGGTAGAGCTCACGCGCCTGATGCGGGTCATCGACCAGGGTCGGCAGCGAGCTGAGGCCGAACAGCGGCATCTCGGCAGCCAGCGCGCCGCTGTGGGAGTCGGCCAGCTGGATGATGTCGGCATTGATGGCCTCGAGATGATTCTCCGAGCGCAGCCGACTCAGCGGGCCCTCTCCGAAGGAGATCTCGAGCTCGCCCCCGCTGAGCGCTGCCACCTGATCGACGAACTGCTGAGCGCGCTGGCCCATCATGGTCTGGGGGCCGTATTCGCGGCTCATGGTCAGCTCGACAGGCTCCGCCTGGGCAGGCGTGCCAAGGGTGGCAAGGCCCAGTGCCAAGCTCACGCCGAGCGCTCGCTTGATGCTGAACATTCTCTTCATGTCGAGCACGCCCTGCATGACAAGCACTGCCTTCATACCGCTACGCTGTCCGATTGGCATTCGTCGTCATCCATCCATAGGGGGTAAATCAAGTATCCCTCAAAAGAGCGGGGTACGCTGTGGCTGTCTCGGTCAACGCTTCCCTCGTTGGCCTGTTTCACGCCTGCACCGGCACGATTCGTGAGGAGCAACGGGCGTTGAACTGCCAGTTGGCGCAATGTGGTCTACGCTCAGAACAAGGCTGTGCAACTGCCCTGACACGAACTCCGCGCCGGGACCGCATGGCCGGATTGTCGACGACTGTCAACGGGAGGTAGACCACATGCTGACCCACGTATGGGGCTTGATGGCGCATCCGCAACGGGAATGGCAGACCATCCGCAAGGAACACGAATCCATCACCCACCTCTACGCACATCATGTGCTGCTCATGGCGCTGGTGCCTGTCATCTGTGCCTATATCGGGACCACACAGTTCGGTTGGAGCCTGACGGAAGGCCACGCCATTCTTCTGGAGCCACTGGATGCCTTCTTCGCCGGTATCGCGTTCTATATCGCCATACTGACAGCGATCGGCTTCATGGGCACTGTCATTCACATGCTCTCGCAGCGTTTCTCGGGGCACCCCAGCCGCCGGCGTTGTATCATCTTCGCGGGCTATGTCGCCACGCCGATGTTCCTCGCGGGGCTGGTCGCGCTCTATCCTGTCATCTGGGTGTGTATCCTCGCGGGTACCATCGGCCTGTGTTACAGCGCATACCTGCTGTATCTGGGCATTCCGCCACTGCTTGATATCTCCAACAAGGAAGGCTTCCTCGTCACCGGGTCGACACTGGGGATCGGGGTGCTGGTCCTCGAGGGGCTGCTGGCGGTCACCGTGCTGCTGTGGGGGTATGGCGCACGCTGGTTCATGTAGTCCTCGCGGCACACGGATGTCAGTCAGTTGATGCCATCGGCGCGAGAAAAGCGCCTCTGCAACGCCTCGCCTTCATCGGCGGGGCGTTGTCGTTTCGTGCGCACCTTGGCGCGTGGCACTTGTACTCGGCGGCGGCGGCGTGGAAAGTGTTGGACTCAATCGACAGTGTGGAAGAAAAGCGCATGGACAAGTTTGAACAGCGGCTGGAGCAGGCTGCGCGGGCTGCATGGTTGTCATATGTCGGTGGACGGACCCAGGACGACATCGCGGTTCAGCTGGGGGTTTCGCGCCCCGGCGTGCAGCGCCTGCTGTCGTTGGCGCGCCAGGAGCGGTTGGTCAAGATCTCCATCGATCATCCCGTGGCCAGCAGCATGGCGCTGTCGGATACGCTGGTGGAGCACTTCGGGCTGAGCTTCTGCGATGTGGTGCCCTCTGACACCCAGTCACCGGAAAGCATCGCGGAATATCTGGCGGTGGCGGGCGCCGAACGCCTGGCGTTCTATCTCGGTCGTCAGCAGCCGCAGACCATCTCGCTGAGCACCGGGCGTGCGGTGCGCGCGGCGGTGGAAGCGCTGAGTCGCAGTGAGCGTCCCCAGCATCGCATCGTGTCACTGGTCGGCAATGTGGCGCTGGATGGCTCCTCCAACCGCTACGACGGCGTGATGCTGCTGGCGGACAAGATCGGCGCTGATCGCTTCCTGCTGCCGGCGCCCGTAGTGGCGGCCAGCATCGAGGAGAAGGAGTCGTTGCTGAGTCAGAATCTGGTCAGGGCGGTGTTCAAGGTCGCCTGTGAGGCCGATGTGGGCATGATCGGCATCGGACGTCTCGATGCTCAGGCGACGCTGTTCCAGGATCAGTTCATCAGCGCCGCCGAGCGTGATGAGCTGATGGAAGTCGGTGCCGTGGGCGAGTTGATGGGCTGGCCGCTGGACACCCATGGCCAGCTGATAGACTGCCCGCTGGCGCAGCGTATCACCAGCGTGCCGCTGACCTCGCTCAAGGCGCAGCCGCTGATCGGGCTGGCGGGTGGGCACGACAAGGTACCGGCCATCCTGAGTGCGTTGCGCGGTGGTTGGCTGCAAGGGCTGATCATCGACGAGGTGGCCGCCCAGCGGGTCTGCGCGGCTCTCAAGGAGTGAGCAGGGCAAGGCCTTGTTCGTATGGTTTCAAGATGTCTGCAATCCGATGGCGCTCCGCTGACGGCTTGCGCTTGACGACTGGCTCCCGATGACAGGCTCCCGTGGATACCGTCCGCACAAGGCGCCGAGCGAGTCGTCGGGGGTAGGGCGGGGCGTATGGCCCCATGACTTGCTCCTGGTGTCGTTCTCGTTGTCAGGGTTCAGCATTGTCTTTGCCCGCGCGATGCCCGGGCATTTCCATGAGCTTCCGCCGCAATTCTTCCGTCATTCCTGCGCTGCTTCTTCTCCATTCCCGGGTATCAGTCACATTTTTCTTGCCCTTTGTTCTCTCTTTCCTCTCTCTTTCCTCTCTCTTGGTTCGCTCTTTATTTCCCCTCCGTTCTCCCATCCTTGCGTCGGAGCCACGACTTTTAGGGCGAACATTGCCTTCTCTTGTCTGACAATTGAATGTGTTTGTTCGTCTCAATTCCAAAGACTCGGGGTGACAATGGTAGCCTGCGTTGTTTCGTTTAACGCTAATGTCTGTCTATGCTGAATTGCACGCAAGCTCAGTGGCCATGCCGCCTTGTGGCCTACACCCAAAGGATCAGATCCCAAGGTTGTATAGCCCAAGGTATAGCGCTTCAGGGTTTGCTTTTTCACAGGTCTAATCCGATCATTTGTTCACTGAATGACGTTTTGATCGAACGTGTTTGAATCGCGATGTCTCGCCAGGACATCCGTTCACCAAGCCGGTTGATGGGAAGGTATCGGTGCCCAAGGCGCCGCTGCCCTCGAAAAAGAACAATGCCAATAACGCCCCGATGGAGTGCCCTCATGCGCCTACCTCATATCACCAAGTCCCGCCGTCATCTGCTCTCGCTCGCCAGTGTCGCTGCCATCGCTCCGCTCAGCGCTCAGGCAAGCGCCGAGACCATCACCGTGGCGACCGTCAACAACGCTGACATGGTGGTCATGCAGAGTCTGACCAGTGAATTCGAGAAGGCGCATCCGGACATCACCCTGGATTGGGTGGTGCTCGAAGAGAATGTGCTGCGCCAGCGTCTGACCACCGATGTGGCGACCCAGGGTGGCCAGTTCGATGTCATGACCATCGGTACCTATGAAGTGCCGATCTGGGCCAAGCACGGCTGGCTGACCAAGCTCGACAATCTGCCGGACGACTACAAGGTCGATGACCTGATCAAGCCGGTGCGTGATGGTCTGAGCCTGACCGAAGGCGAGAACCAGGGCCTCTACGCGCTGCCGTTCTATGGCGAGAGCTCCATGCTCTATTACCGCAAGGACCTCTTCGAGAAAGCGGGTATCGAGATGCCGGAACAGCCGACCTGGACCCAGGTCAATGACTGGGCCGCCAAGCTCAACTCCGCGGATGAAGGTGTCTACGGCATCTGCCTGCGCGGCAAGCCGGGCTGGGGCGAGAACATGGCGGTGCTGGGCACCATGGTCAACAGCTTCGGCGGTCGCTGGTTCAATGAGGAGTGGGAACCGCAGCTGGATTCCCCGGCCTGGAGCGAGGCCATCAACTTCTACGTCGACATGATGGGCAAGTACGGCCCGCCGGGGGCGACCTCCAACGGCTTCAACGAGAACCTGGCGCTGTTCTCCAGCGGCAAGTGCGGCATGTGGGTCGATGCCACGTCCGCAGCCGGCAAGCTCTACAACCCGAAGGAATCCTCCGTGGCCGACAAGCTGGGCTTCGCGCCGGCGCCGATCGCCAAGACGGAGAAGGGCTCACATTGGCTGTGGTCCTGGGCACTCGCCATCCCTGAGTCCTCCAAGTCCAAGGAAGCCGCCCAGACCTTCATCACCTGGGCCACCTCTCAGGATTACGTGAATCTGGTCGGTGAGAAAGAGGGCTGGGCAAGCATCCCGCCGGGCACGCGTGTCTCCACCTACGAGAACCAGGCCTACAAGGATGCCGCTCCCTTCGCCGGCTTCGTGATGGACGCCATCACCAGTGCCGATCCGACCGATCCGACGCTTGAGCCGGTGCCCTATGTCGGTGTGCAGATGGTGACCATTCCGGAATTCCAGTCCATCGGCACCCAGGTGGGTCAGATGATCGCCGCGGCACTGGCGGGCCAGATGTCGGTCGACCAGGCACTGTCCTCCGCCCAGCGTTCCACCGAGCGCACCATGCGCCAGTCAGGTTACTGATCTGATCGACCGGTCGTGGGGCTGACCTGCTTGGTCCCGCCTCACGACCTGATGGCCTCCCGCCTTGCCTAGAGCCTCAACCGAGAGTGACTCGAAGCACGGCGGGAGCCCCGTCCGACTTCCGCGGCGAACCCTTCCTATCGAGATTCCTGCAACGTCCTCGCGGCGTGGCACGGACAGCCTCTGCCTGAAGGGCGCACCGCAACAGCGGACTTCCTCACCGTATCGAAGGACTCACCATGCGCACGAGAGCATCCGGACGCACCGTCGGGGGATTGCGAACCCTGTCGCTGCAAGCCCCAGCCGTAACCCTGTTGTTGATGTGGATGCTGGTACCGCTGGTCATGACCCTGTGGTTCTCCTTCCAGCGTTACAACCTGATGATGCCGTCGGTGTCCGGCTTCGCCGGCGTCGACAACTATTACTATCTGCTGACCGATCCGTCCCTGTGGACGGCCATGGGCAATACCCTGCTGCTGGTGGGCTGGGTGCTGGTCGCCACCGTGGTCGGCGGCACGCTGCTGGCGGTATTGCTGCAGCAGGAATTCTTCGGGCGTGGCGTCGCGCGTCTGTTCGTGATCGCGCCGTTCTTCATCATGCCCACCGTGAGTGCGCTGGTGTGGAAGAACATGATGATGCACCCGGTCAACGGCATTCTGGCCTGGGTCGCCGGGCTGTTCGGTCTGCCGGCCATCGACTGGTTCGCCAGCCTGCCACTGACCTCCATCGTGATCATCGTCACCTGGCAGTGGCTGCCGTTCGCGGTGCTGATCCTGCTGACCGCCATCCAGTCACTGGATGACGACCAGGTCGAGGCGGCACGCATGGACGGGGCAGGGCCGGTAGCGATCTTCTTCTACATCACCCTGCCGCACTTGAAGCGTGCCATCAGCGTGGTGGTGATGATCGAGATGATCTTCCTGCTGACCATCTTCGCCGAGATCTTCGTCACCACCTCCGGTGGCCCGGGGCTGGCCTCGACTAACCTGGCGTACCTGATCTACATCCGCGCCCTGCTGGACTTCGATGTGGGTGGTGCTTCCGCCGGTGGCGTGATCGCCATCATCTTGGCCAATATCGTGGCCTTCTTCCTGGTGCGTACCGTCGCCAAGAATCTCGAGAACTGATGACAAGCGCTCAGCACAGGGAGACTCAATGATGTCGACTTCAACTTCCAATTCCGTGGCCGCCGCCAGCGCTGCCGTCAGCGCCAGTCGCGCGCGCCGCAGCGTGATCAACAAGAAGCTTGTCCTGACCCTGGTGGCCTGGACCATCGCGCTGGTGATGTTCTTCCCGATCTTCTGGATGATCCTCACCAGCTTCAAGACCGAGGCCGAGGCGATCGCCACGCCGCCGAGCCTGTTCTTCACGCCCAGCATCGAGGGCTATATCGAGATCCAGGCACGTGCGGACTACTTCAAGTACGCCATGAACAGTGTGGTGATCTCGCTCGGCGCGACGTTGCTGGCGCTGCTGATCGCGATTCCGTCTGCCTACTCGATGGCCTTCCTGCCCACCAAGCGTACCCAGGGCACGCTGCTGTGGATGCTCTCCACCAAGATGCTGCCGTCCGTGGGCGTGCTGCTGCCGGTCTACCTGATCTTCCGCGATCTGGGACTGCTGGATAGCCGCACCGGCCTGATCATCATCTACATGCTGATGAACCTGCCGATCGTGGTCTGGATGCTCTACACCTTCTTCAAGGACATTCCCAAGGACATCCTCGAAGCCGGTCGCATGGATGGTGCCAGCACCCTGCAGGAGATCTTCCACCTGCTGCTGCCGCTGACCCTGCCGGGCATCGCCTCCACCGGTCTGCTGTGCGTGATCCTGAGCTGGAACGAAGCGTTCTGGAGCCTGAACCTGACCACCTCCAACGCCGCACCGCTGACCGCCTACATCGCGTCCTTCTCCAGTCCGGAAGGGCTGTTCTGGGCCAAGCTTTCCGCGGCGTCCACGCTCGCCATCGCGCCGATCCTGATCTTCGGCTGGATGACCCAGAAGCAGATGGTACGCGGCCTGACCTTCGGCGCCGTCAAGTAACGGCGCGCCATACGCATGTCGCCTTGATGCCATGCCACCCAAATTTGCCATCACCTGCCCTCGGGCAGGTGCGGATAAGGAAACATCCCATGTCCACACTCACGCTCAAGAACATCGTCAAGGAATTCACCTCCGGCAGCGGCGCCAGCGCCTCCACTACCCAGGTCATCAAGGGAGTCGATCTGGAAGTGAAGGACCAGGAATTCGTGGTCTTCGTCGGCCCGTCCGGTTGTGGCAAGTCCACGCTGATGCGCATGATCGCCGGTCTCGAGAACGCGACCTCCGGTGACATCCTGATCGATGGCAAGCGCATGAACGATATCGGCCCGGCCGAGCGCGGCCTGGCGATGGTGTTCCAGAGCTACGCGCTCTACCCGCACATGACGGTGGGCGAGAACATGGGCTTCAGCCTCAAGCTCGCCGGCGTCTCCAAGGAAGAGCGTGCCGAGAAGGTCAACGCTGCCGCCGAAGTACTGCAGCTCGGGCCGCTGCTGGACCGCAAGCCCAAGGCACTCTCCGGCGGCCAGCGTCAACGTGTCGCCATCGGTCGTGCCATCGTGCGCAACCCCAGCATCTTTCTGTTCGATGAGCCGCTCTCCAACCTGGACGCCGCGTTGCGCGTGCAGATGCGCATCGAACTTGCACGCCTGCATGCCGAGCTCAAGGCGACCATGATCTACGTGACCCACGACCAGGTCGAGGCCATGACCATGGCCGACAAGATCGTCGTACTGCAGGGCGGTGTGGTCGAGCAGGTCGGCTCGCCGATGGAGCTCTACCATCACCCGCGCAATCGCTTCGTGGCCGGCTTCATCGGTTCACCGAAGATGAACTTCCTCGACATCACCGTCACTGGCGTGGCGGGTGAGGGCGTCACGGTGCGTCTGCCGGATGGCAGCGAGCGCCTGATCCCGGTGGCAAGCCAGACCGAAGATGGCGCCTCGGTCATCGTCGGCGACAGTCTGACGCTGGGCGTGCGCCCCGAGCACCTGATGCTCGACGAGCAAGGCCCGTTCACGGGTCAGGTGCAAGTCATCGAGCGTCTCGGCGGGGTGACCTCGCTGTACCTGGCGACTCCGGATGGTTCCGGCGATGCGCCGATCGGCGGCCTCAAGTCCGATGAGCAGTCCGACAGCGGCTGGATCCTGATGGCCGATGGTGACGTCAACAGCCGCGTAGGTGACAGCATCCGCTACGGGTTCGAGGTCGAGCGAGCCCATCTGTTCACCGCCGAGGGACTGGCGTTGCAGAACCTCCATCGCCACCCGCTGACCAGCCTGACGCGTCAGGACAATTCCCTGTCCAGCGCTGGCGCCGCACAGGAAGCCCGCGCATGACCCGCGCAGGTGGAGAGGAGAGCGACATGAGTATCCCCTTGCAGCAGGTGATCTTCGATTGTGATGGCGTGCTGGTGGACAGTGAAGTGCTGGCAGAGGAGGAGCTGAGCCGCCAGCTGGGAGAGTGGCTGCCGGACCTTGACACCGAGGCCGAGTTGCGCGCGGCGCTGGGCATGACCACCGAGGCCATCCTGGGCCATCTGGAGGCCATGAGTGCTCACACCCTGCCGCCGCAGGCGATGGAGCGCATCGACCACGCCATCGAGTCACGTCTGGCAAAGGAACTTGCGCCCATCAGCGGCATGGCGGAACTGCTTGGCGGGCTGTTGGCGAATAGCGTGGCCGTGGCGATCGTCTCCAACAGTGCCGAGCGGCGGGTGCGTGCCTCGCTGGCCGCCACCGGTCTGGATCGCTGGCTGGGTTCGGTGCCGCTGTTCACGGCCGAGCAGGTCGCGCGACCCAAGCCCGCGCCGGATGTCTATCAGCTGGCGCTGCGTCAACTGGGGCGTGATGCCGAGGAATGTGTGGTGGTCGAGGACAGCCTCGCCGGCGTCAGCGCGGCGGTCGCGGCCGGTCTGCGCGTGATCGGCTTCACTGGCGCCGGGCACATCCCGCCGGGCCACGCCCAGCGTCAGCTGGAGGCGGGCGCCTGGCAGAGCCGTGCGAGCATGGAGGAGGTCAGCGCCTTGATCAGCAAGCTGCGTATCGGTCAGGTCAGCGATCTGAGCGCCACATGAGCACCATCAGGGGATAATGTCATGCACAAGGCGGCAACACCCGTACAGACATCCTCAGTGCCAGCGACTCAGGCCGTCGGCAAGCTCGCCGGCAAGGTGGCGGTGATCACCGGCGCTGCGGGAGGCATCGGCCTGGCCATTGCCACCCGCTATGTCGCGGAAGGGGCCTATGTCGCGCTGGCAGATATCAATGGCGAGGCCGCCGAGCGTGCCGCGAAGCGACTGCGTGAGCAGGCCGGTCCCCAGGCACGGGTGCTGGCAGTGACGCTGGACGTGACCTCCAGCGTCTCGCGCCAGAGCATGCTGGAGTGCGTGCAGGCCCAACTCGGGCCCATCGACATTCTGGTCAACAATGCCGCCGTCTTTGCCATGGCGCCGGTGCTTGAGGTCAGCGAAGGCATGTTGCGCCAGCAGCTGGCGGTCAATGTCGAGGGACTCTTCTTCACTTTGCAGGCGGTGGCCAGGACGATGGTCGAGCGCGGGCAGGGCGGCAAGATCATCAACATGGCCTCTCAGGCAGGGCGGCGGGGTGAGGCGCTGGTCAGTGCCTATTGTGCCTCCAAGGCCGCCGTGATCAGCCTGACGCAGTCCTGCGGGCTTGATCTCATTCGTCACGGCATCAATGTCAATGGCATCGCGCCGGGCGTGGTGGATACGCCAATGTGGGATCAGGTCGATGCGCTGTTCGCGCACTACGAGCAGCGCCCACCGGGAGAGAAGAAGCGTCTTGTCGGTGAGGCAGTCCCCTACGGGCGCATGGGCAAGCCTGACGACCACGTCGGTGCCGCGGTATTTCTGGCCTGTGAAGACAGCGATTTCGTCGTCGCCCAGACACTCAATGTCGACGGTGGCAACTGGATGAGCTAAGGATGAAGGGCGCCTTCCATCCTGCTGCAAGCGGTGTGCATCCATGAATGAGGTAGTCACGTGACATCTTTACCCGATTCTCGTCTGGCCCACATGTCGCCCTCGCTGAGGGACATGGCCAGCCGTGTGCTGGCGGAACACGCTTCCAGTCAGTGCACACGTACCATCGTGGCGCTTGCCGGCCCGCCCGCGGCGGGCAAGTCGACCCTGTCGGAATCCCTGTGCGAGACCCTCAATGCGTTGGAACCCGGTATCGCCGTGGTGGTGCCGATGGATGGCTATCACTTCGACAATGCCGTGCTGGCCCCTCTGGGGCTGCTCTACGTCAAGGGCGCCCCGGAAACCTTCGATGCGAAGGGGCTCTACCATGACCTCGTCAGGGTGCGTGCCGATGAAGGCCCGGTCGCCGTGCCGGTGTTCGACCGGCCGTTGGATCTGGCGCGTGCCGGTGGCCGTGTGGTCGAGACCCATCACCGTATCGTGCTGGTCGAAGGCAACTATCTGCTGCTGCGCCACGCCCCCTGGGAATCGTTGCTGCCGCTGTTCGATATCAGCATCTTCCTGGACATCGAGGATGAGGTGCTAGTGCCGCGCCTGCTGCATCGCTGGCGCGAGATGGGCCAGGATGCACGTGGCGCCCACGAACGCACCCATCACAAGGACATGCTCAACGCACACCTGATCAAGCAGGACTCACGCAGTGCCGACTGGCGCTGGCGTCTCGCGAATGACCCCATCGGGCTCGATGGGGAAGACAACTGAATGATGACGGGCAGGGAGAGCCGCATGTGGGTAGGCGTTGACTGTGGGACCCAGAGTACCAAGGTGGTGATTCTCGATCCGGACGCCGGGCAGATCGTGGCTCAGGGGCAGCGCAGCCATGCATTGGAGGAGGGCGCCAACGGACGCCGCGAGCAGGACCCTCACGACTGGATCACGGCACTGGAAGGCGCCTTCGATGACGCGCTGGAGGCCTGCGGTATTGATCCGCAGCGCATCGCGGCGATCGGGGTGTCCGGTCAGCAGCATGGCATGGTGGTGCTGGATGCGGCCGGCGTGCCGCTGCATCCGGCCAAGCTGTGGTGTGATACCGAGACCCGCGATCACAATGCCGCGCTGGTCGAGGCGCTGGGCGGAGAAGCGGGCTGTCTGGAGGCATTGGGGCTGGTGCTGCAGACGGGTTACACCGCTTCCAAGCTCGCCTGGCTGCGTGAGCGGCATCCCGAGCGCTATCAGCGCATCGCCAGTATCCTGCTGCCGCATGACTATCTCAATTTCTGGCTGACCGGGGAGCATGTCGCCGAATATGGCGACGCCTCGGGCACCGGCTATTTCGATACTCGGCGCCGCTGCTGGCATCAGGATGTCTTCGCTCAGATCGCCCCGGAACTGGACGCGCAGCGCGTGTTGCCCAGACTCATCGAATCCCATGAGCCTGCCGGGCATATCCGGCCCGAGATTGCCGCGCGCTTCGGGCTGCGCCCGGATGTCATCGTCTCCAGTGGTGGCGGCGACAACATGATGAGCGCCATCGGCACCGGCAACATCGCGCCGGGACGCGTCACGCTGAGCATGGGCACCTCCGGCACGGTATGCGCGTGGTCGGCGGACTATCCGGCGGGCTGCGATCCCCAGGTGGCGAGTTTCAGCGCCAGCGATGGCGGCTGGTTGCCGCTGGTATGCACCATGAATGTCACCTCTGCCACCACGCGGGTGCGCGAGATGTTCGGCTTCGATCTCGATACCTTCTCCGCGCAGGTGGCAAGCGCCCCGCGTAGAGCCGAGGGCGTGCAGATCCTGCCGTTCTTCAATGGCGAGCGCGTGCCGATGCTGCCGCGTGCCCAGGCCAGTTTCCATGGGCTGGACAGCCGCAACACCACCCCGGCCAACCTGTGCCGAGCGACCATGGAAGGCGCAAGCTACGGCCTGCGCTACGCACTCGAGTGCATGGGGCCGCTGGGCAGTGCGGCGCGCCAGATTCGGCTGGTGGGTGGAGGCGCCAAGAGCCCGCTATGGCGTCAGATGCTGGCGGACATTCTCGGCCTCGAGGTGGTCTGTCCGCAGGTGACCGAAGCCGCCGCCCTGGGCGCCGCGATTCAGGCGGGCTGGTGTCTGGGCCAGTCAGGCGCAGATGGACAGGGCCGCCACGGCGAGACGCTTGAGCAACTCTGCGAGCGGCTGGTCGCGCTGGATCACGCGACACTCGCCCAGCCCCAGGCCGAAGGAGTGGCCGCCTACCGCAAGGGCTACGCCGATTACCGCGCGCTGCTCGCCAGCGAGCACGGCATTGCCGCCGGCGGCTGAGCTCAATACATCCGCACGTCACGCCAAAACACATCGCCCCCGTCGAGTCTCACTCGGCGGGGGCGATGTGGTTGACGCGCTTCACTGCACCAGTCGCAGTTCAAGCATTGGACGAGCGCGCCCACAGATTGACGCCGCCATCGACGGCGTAGCGGTCGATCTCGTCGAGCTCGGCCTGGGTGAAGTCGAGGTGATCCAGCGTCTTGACGCAATCGCTGACCTGCTGCGGACGGCTGGCGCCGATCAATGCGGTGGTGACGCGGTTGCCGCGCAGCGCCCAGGCGAGCGCCATCTGCGCCAGCGACTGGCCACGCCGCTCGGCGATGGCGTTGAGGGCGCGCACCCGCTCCAGGTTGTCCTCGGTGAGGTGGTCTTCCTTGATCGCCCCGCCGCGCGCCAGGCGGCTGTCCTGTGGCACTCCGTCCAGATACTTGTCGGTCAGAACGCCCTGGGCCAGCGGCGAGAACACGATGGAGCCGATGCCCTCGTCATCGAGGGTGTCGAGCAGGCCGTCTTCCTCGATCCAGCGATTGATCATCGAGTAGCTGGGCTGATGGATGATGCACGGCGTGCCCAGCTCGCGCAGGATGGCGGCCGCTTCGCGGGTGCGCTGGGCATTGTAGGAGGAGATGCCCGCATAGAGCGCCTTGCCGGAGCGCACGGCACTGTCAAGCGCGCCCATCGTCTCTTCCAGCGGCGTGTCGGGGTCGAAGCGGTGCGAGTAGAAGATGTCGACGTAATCGAGATCCATGCGCTTGAGGCTCTGATCCAGACTCGAGAGCAGGTACTTGCGGCTGCCCCATTCGCCGTAGGGGCCAGGCCACATGTGATAGCCCGCCTTGGTGGAGATCACCATCTCATCGCGATAGCCGGCGAAGTCGCGCTTGAGCATGCGGCCGAACATTTCCTCGGCGCTGCCCGGGGGCGGCCCGTAGTTGTTGGCCAGATCAAAGTGGGTGATGCCCAGATCGAAGGCGGTGTGGCAGATGGCGCGCGCATTGTCTTCATGGGCGTTGTTGCCGAAGTTGTGCCAAAGCCCCAGTGACAGACGGGGCAGTTTGAGGCCGCTCTTGCCGCAGCGCTGGTATTGCATGCGTTCGTAGCGATCTTCAGCCGGGGTATAGCGCATGGCGGAGTCCTTTCGCGAGTGAAGGCGGGGATGTCTCAGGGAGGAAATGACCTCGGATGACGCCTTCAGTCTAGGTCGCGTCTGTCGGTCTGATAAGCACATGCGAACGAATAGATTGTTCGCCATAGCGCACAATTCTGTGGCAGGCTCGATCACTGAAATCCCTAGTAGCTGGCATGAGGAGCAGGCTGGATGCAGCATCACAAGCAGGTAGAGCGCCTGATGTTGTTCGCTCAGGTGGCGGAATCGCTCAGCTTCACGCAGGCGGCCAGGGTGCTGGGCATCTCGCGCGCCCATCTGTCCGAGCAGGTGCGGCGCCTTGAGCACGATATCGGGGCGCCCTTGCTGATTCGCACCACGCGGGCGGTGCGCCTGACCGAGGAGGGCGAGCGTATCCGCCAGCGCATGCAAGGCGTGCGCAGCGAGCTGTTGGCACTGGAGCGTGACCTCGAGCACGACCTCGAGCATGGGAGGGAGCACCCGCGACAGGGGTTCAGCGGCGTGTTGCGCATCACGGCGCCGGTGCTGTTTGCCGAGCGCTATCTGATCGGGGTCTGCAATGACTTCCAGGCCCGCCACCCGGCGGTCGAGCTGCGCCTGGACGTCAGTTACGAGAGTCATGATCTGACGCGCGAACCGTTTGACGTGGCGTTTCGCGCCACGCGCACGCCACCGGACAACCTGATCGCGCGGCGCCTGCTGGATTACGTCCACTGTTGCTGTGCCTCGCCCGAGTATCTTGCCGCGCATGGCACCCCGCACACGGCCGCAGCACTTGCCGACCACCGTTGCCACCGCTGGGCCGGGCAATCCGGCTGGCCGCTGGCCAGTGGTGAGGTAAGCCCCGCTGGCGGACTGGCGATCAATGATCATCGTCTGCTCAAGCAGCAGGCGCTGGATCACGCCGGCATCATCCGGGTCGCTCATTACCTGGTGGATCGTGAGCTGGCCGAGGGGCGTCTGGTGCGTCTGCTGGCGCACGAGGAGGGCGAGCCCAACAGCATCTACATGCTCTATCCCCAGCGCCTGCCGCAGTCGGGCAAGCTGCGCGCCTTCATGGCGGCGGTGGAAGCCGCCATGCCACCTCGCAGTGCGTGACCGAAAGACACAGACGCAAGAGTGACACATGCAAAAAGACCGCCGCACCATGACTGGCGCGGCGGTCTTTTTAATCGCCTTTTATTCAGACCGGTGAGGCCTCTTGACCAGGCTGGCGGTCTCTCAGAGACCCAGTGCGGCGACCCCGGCCTTGGCGATCTGGGCATCCTGCTCCGGCTTGACGCCGGACACGCCGATGCTGCCGGCGATCTGGCCCTCGACCATCACCGGCACGCCGCCGCCCAGCATGCCTTCCAGCTCCGGCGCTGACAGGAAGGCGGTGCGTCCGCCGTTGATGGAGTCCTCGAACAGTTGCGTCTCGCGGCGCCCCAGGGCAGCGCTCTTGGCCTTCTCCTGGGCGAAGTAGCCGGTCATCGCTGGCGTGTCGTCCAGGCGACGCAGGCCCAGCGGGTGGCCGCCATCGTCGGCAACGGCGATGGAGACGGCCCAGCCGTTGGTCTCGGCTTCCTTCTGGGCGGCGTCCAGCATCTGATTGACGTCAGCGAGGGTCAGTACGTGGCGAGTGATCATCGGGCTTCCTTGGCAAGTGGTGCGAGTGAGTGAAAGTGACAGCAAGAGTAACAATAACAATAACGGTGAATCGTCATGCCTGCGGCAGCGTCTCGGGCAGGGCGTCATCCACCAGTTCGATCCAGTGACTCACCGGCGTGCGTCTGGCGCTCGAGAGATGCGTCTGACAGCCGATGTTGGCAGTGGCGATGCGCGCAGGCCCGTTGGCCTCCAGCGCCTCAAGCTTGCGGTCTCGCAGCTGGCGTGACAACTCCGGTTGCGTGATCGAGTAGGTGCCGGCGGAACCGCAGCACAGATGTCCCTCCGCGACCGGGGTCAGGGTGAAGCCCAGTTGCGACAGGATCTTCTCCACCTCGCCGCCCAGTCCTTGGGCATGTTGCAGGGTGCAGGGGCAATGGAAGGCCAGCGGCTGTTGGTCGGGCGTGGCCGCGAGACTCTGTCGATCTCGGCGGACGATCTCCTCGCCGAGCACCTCGACGATGTCGCGGGCCAGGGCGCTTACGCGTGCGGCGCGCTCAGCATAGTCCGGGTCATCGGCCAGCATCTCGCCATATTCCTTGACGAAGGCCCCGCAGCCACTGGCGGTCTGCACGATCGCTTCCGCACCGGCCTCGATGGCCGGCCACCAGGCATCGATGTTGGCACGCATGCGCGCGCGACCGGCCTGCTGGGCGTTGAGGTGATAGTCGATGGCACCGCAGCAGCCGGCCTCCTGAATGGGCGTGACGCCGATGCCGAAGCGCGCCAGCACACGGGCAGTGGCGGCATTGATGTTGGGGGCCAGGCCCGGTTGCACGCAGCCCTCCAGCATCAGCACCTGGCGAGACAGCAACTGATCAGAAGGCGTCGCGGTGACGGGGCCGGCCGGGTGCTCGGCTTGACGGTCGCGCTCGCGGGCCAGCGGGATCTTGTCGGCCAGCGCGCCAGGCGCGAGGGGGCGAAAGCGCACGCCAAGTGCCAGCAAGGCCTTGAAGCGAGCGGGTTCGACCAGTGCATGGCGCAGGCCGCTGCGCAACAGGCGCTCTCGCCACGGGCGTCCGACGCGCCGTTCCAGTTCCTGACGACCGATATCGAGCAGGGTGTGATATTGCACGCCCGACGGGCAGGTGGTCTCGCAGCTGCGACAGCTCAGGCAGCGATCCAGATGCTGCTGTGTCTCGCGGGTGATCTGCGTTGCCTGCTCGCGAACAGCCTCGTCGGGACTTTCGGGATCGCTTTCCAGCAGCTGCTTGATCAGATAGATGCGCCCGCGTGGGCCGTCGCGCTCATCGCCCAGCAGTTGGTAGGTGGGGCAGGTGGCATTGCAGAAGCCGCAATGCACGCAGCTGCGCAGAACCTTGTCGGCTCGCTGGATGTGCGGCCTGGCAAGTGCGGCGTCACTGAAGTGGGTCTGCATTCAGGTGCGTCTCCCGTCATGAAGTGAATCACATCTCGGCATATAGACGACCGGGATTGAGGATGCCGAGAGGATCCAGCTGCTGCTTGAGCTGGAGGTGATAGCGAGCATTGATGGCGGCCAGTGGCATCAATGGGCTGTCTTCGGCAGCGACGGCTCCCGGGGTGTAGCAGATGGCATGGCCACCCAGCCGACTGGCCAGCGAACGAACCCTGTCAGCGGGGGCGTCGCTGTACAGCCAGCGCTGGGCGCCCGCCCAGTCACACAGCAGGTCGGCGTCCTCAAGATGACCCAACAGCTCGCTGACGGCGGCTTGCCATTCGACGTGATCCAGTGACAGCGGCAAGGACAGCCGCCACAGGGCCTGATGTGGTGCACGCGCGGTGAAGAAGGGCAGGTGGTGCTCACGCAACTCAGTCCAGTGCGCCGATGCCTGGTCGGTCGTCAGTGCCTGGCCACCCAATTGCTCGCGCCCGGCCTGTACCGAACGCTCGCCGCCTTCCAGGCGCAGAGTGAGGCGACCGTCATGCCAGCTGGTCGCCGTGACCGGTAGCGGCGTGCGCCCCCAGGTATCCAGGCGAGTCAGCGCCTCGGCGAGACTGAGCTCCAGACACAGCGATTCGCTCGCCACCAGGCGCGGCATCACCTTGAGCGAGACTTCGCTGATCACGCCCAGGGTGCCTTGGGCACCGCACATCAGGCGCGAGAGGTCGTAGCCCGCCACGTTCTTCATCACTTCGCCGCCGAAGCGCAGCGCCTTGCCATCGGCACTGATGATGCGAGTGCCCAGCACCAGGTCGCGCAGGCTGCCGCTCCAGGGGCGGCGTGGGCCGCTGAGTCCAGAGGCGAGAGTGCCGCCGACGGTCGCTTCGGGGCCGAAGTGGGGCGGCTCGCAGCTCAGATGCTGGCCTTGTTCGGCGAGCACGGCTTTCAGCGTCGCCAGTGGGGTGCCGGCACGCACCGAGACCATCAGCTCCACGGGATCGTAGTGGGTGATGCCATGATGCGCGCGCATGTGGAGCACTTCCTCGGCCACGACCTCACGCCCGAGGAAGGCCTTGCTACCGCTGCCGGCGATGCGCAGCGGGCGTCTCGCCGCGTGGGCGGCGCGGACCTGCTCGCAAAGTGCCTCACTGGCATCGTGTTCCTGCGGGTGCTGGCTGGCGGCAGGTGTGGCGCACTCGGCATGGCTTGGCACCTGATCCTGGAGCGAATCATCTGGCTCTGGCATGGCATGTCTCTATTAAAGTGGCGATGAAGTAGAGATGAAGTGGCGATGAAGTGGCGATCGTCAGGTAGCGAAAGGTCAGGTGGCAGCTGTCTAGAAACGCGGAAGCTCCGGATGCGGCAGCTGGTTGTGATGCACATGCATGGCACCGAATTCGGCACAGCGCGCCAGCGTCGGGATGTTCTTGCCGGGGTTGAGCAGCCCGGTGGGGTCAAAGGCGGCCTTCACGGCATGGAAGACACTGATCTCATCGTGGTTGAACTGGGCACACATCTGATTGATCTTCTCGCGGCCCACGCCATGTTCACCGGTGATGCTGCCGCCAGCGGCCACGCACAGTTCCAGAATCCTGCCGCCGACCTCCTCGGCCAGCTCAAGCTCGCCGGGCTGGTTGGCATCGAACAGGATCAGCGGGTGCATGTTGCCGTCACCGGCATGGAAGACATTGGCCACCGCGAGCCCCGATTGGCGCGAGAGTTCGGCGATACCGTTGAGTACGGCGGGCAGTTCGCGGCGCGGGATGGTGCCATCCATGCAGTAATAATCGGGCGACATACGGCCCACGGCGGGAAAGGCATTCTTGCGTCCGGCCCAGAAGCGCGCGCGCTCGGCCTCATCCTGTGCCTGGTGGATCTCGGTGGCGCCGGCGCGTTCCAGTACCTCACGGACTCGCGCGCAGTCATCAACGACATCCGCCTCGGCACCGTCCAGCTCGCAGAGCAGAATTGCTGCGGCCTCCACCGGGTAGCCCGCGTGGATGAAGTCCTCGGCGGCGCGGATGGCGAGGTTGTCCATCATCTCGAGCCCGCCGGGGATGATGCCGCAGGCGATGATGTCGCCCACCGCACGGCCGGCCTTGTCGATATCGGCGAAGCTCGCCATCAGCACCTTGGCGGTTTCGGGACGGGGCAGCAGGCGTACCGTGACTTCCGTGACCACCCCCAGCATGCCTTCGGAGCCTGTCATCAGCGCCAGCAGGTCCAGCCCGGGGGAATCGAGGCTGTCGGCGCCGATCGTCATCGCCTCGCCTTCGATGGTCAGCATCTCGAGCTTGAGCAGGTTGTGCACGGTGAGTCCGTACTTGAGGCAGTGCACGCCACCGGCATTCTCGGCCACGTTGCCGCCGATGGAGCAGGCGATCTGCGAGGAGGGGTCCGGCGCGTAGTAGAGCCCGAAGGGCGCGGCGGCCTCGGAAATGGCGAGATTGCGCACCCCGGGCTGCAGGCGCGCGGTGCGGGCGTCAGGGTCGATCTCGAGAATCCGCGCCATGCGCGACATCACCAGCAGCACGCCTTGTTCCAGCGGCAAGGCGCCGCCGGAAAGACCAGTGCCAGCACCGCGCGTGACCACCGGTACCCCCAGCGCATGACATTCACGCAGCAGGGCGGCGACCTGTTCGACACGCTCGGGCAGCGCCACCAGCATCGGCATGACGCGATAGGCCGCCAGGCCATCACATTCGAAGGGATGCAAATCCTCCTCGCGATGCAGCAGGGTGAGATCCGGCAGCAGGGTGGTGAGATGCGCCAGTACCCGGGACTTGTCGTGCTGGGGGAGAGGGCCATCCAGCGTCGGGTCATACAGGATATTCATGCCATGCCTCCAGGAGAGTCCGGTACTCGCGATGCCGTGTCGGGTGTCCATTGCGCCGGTGATGCATGCGGCGTGTCGGGTGTGCAGATCACGACGCGTGGGTGTGTCTCCAATCTGGCAGTGAGGGCTGCGCCTTGTCCATGTGAAGCCACAGTGGTCTGACCAGACATTCGTCTAGTTCATGTCATCGGGTGTCGCTGGCGGTAGGAGAGCTCGCTAGGGTAGAGAGCGTGGTCTGACCAGTGAGAAAGGCGGCAGTCTCCTTGCCGCATGTGGGCAGGCGAGCGGCAGACGAGAGACGAGCACCCCGGGAGAGGACAGCCGGGCTGGCTCGGCCGGTTCATCAGGGGAGGGGCAGGGATGCAGGTGTCAGAGAGAATGGCGTGCGGTGAGCAGCGTGCGCCGGAGCATGCGGCGGCGCGCCTCGAGCAGTTGATACTGGATGGTGTGCTCAAGCCGGGGCAGATGATTCCTTCGGAACGCAGGCTCTGTGAGCGACTGGGTATCTCACGCGCCTCGCTGCGCGAGGGGCTGAGGCTGTTGCGTGGCAAGGGCATCATCGAGACTCGCCACGGCAAGGGCTCAAGCGTCGCTCAGCTGTTGCCGAGCGGCGATATCAGTCCGTTGATGCACCTGTTTCGGGACCAGCCGCGCACCTTGTATGACCTGCTCGAGGTGCGCGCGCTGCTGGAGGGGCAGTCGGCGCGACTGGCCGCTCAGCGCGGTACGCCGGCGGATAGAGTACTGATCCGGCGTCATTACGAGGCGATGGCGGCCTGCGTGCGCGAGTATCCGCCGGACTTTCCGTCCTCAGCGCAGGGCGATGAGGCGCTGCCGGATGCCCAGCAGCTGGCGCGTCACGACCACGCCTTTCACCACGCCATCTGTGAGGCCTCCCACAATCCGGTGCTGGTGCATACGCTCAAGGGCATCAATGACCTGCTGCTCAGCTCGGTGTTCGCCTCGCTGCGCAATCTCTATCATCGGCCGATTCCCCGCGGCCAGATCAATGCCCAGCACACGGCCATCTACCGCGCGGTGATGGACCAGCAGCCGGACGCTGCCGAAAGCGCGGCGCTGGACCACCTGCACGGCATTCGCGACAGTCTGCGTGAGCTGGAAGCGGAAGATGAGCGGCTCATCCGCTCGGCCATGCGTCTGGAAGGCTTCGAGTAGCGTGCAGGGTTTGAGAGCTGATCTTGAGAGCTGGCCTTGAGAACAGGCTTCGAGGTCAGGCATGTGAACAGGCTGGCAAGCGAGGCGGACTCAAGGCAAAGTGGTCAGCTCATCATCCAGGACAACGTGCTGCCTTCATGTGGAAACTCTCTTCCGCGAGTGATTGGCTCGACCGCCTCAATCAATCCCGCCACGCCATGCTGTGGCTGTTCATCGCCTCGATGCTGGAAACCCTTTTGATCCCGATTCCCATCGAGGTCATCCTGATCCCATGGATGCTGCGCCATCCCGAGCGCCGCTGGCGAGTGGCCGCGGTGGCATTGGCCGGCAACCTCACCGCGGCGCTGCTGGGGTTCTATCTCGGGGCCTATGCACTGGCGGCGTGGGGCGATGGGTTGATCAGCTTCTTCGGCGGTCAGCAGGCCTTCGAAGCCTTCCAGCAGCGCTTCAGCGAGCAGGGCTTTCTCGCCATCATGCTGATCGGCATCGTGCCGATTCCCTTTCAGAGCGCCATGCTGGTCGCCGGCGCCAGCGGGTATCCGGTCGGACTGTTCCTGCTGGCGGCACTGGTCGGGCGCGGAGTGCGCTATTTCGGGCTGGCAGCTCTGGTGGCACTGGCCGAGGATCAGGCGATGGCGCTCTGGCAACGCTATTCACGCCCGCTGGGAGTGATCGGGCTGGCTCTGACCGGCGTGTGGTTGTGGCAGGCCTTCATCGCCTGATCGCTCATGCTTGCCGGCTTGTGACAGCAATGCCTTGCCGCGCTGATAGTCGGCCTGCCAGATCGCCTCGGGCACCATGCTGCCGCCGGTGGCCCAGACGACATGGGTAGTATTGGCCTGCACCTCGCCGTCATCCAGCCCGGTGGCTGCCCGCCAGGCGTGCCACTCGGGAGCGTCATTGCGTAGTACGTGGTGGATACCGGGCACGCCGGCCAGTGCGGACGGCTCGAGCATGAGGCCTTCGCTGTCATATGCCAGCGCGAGCAGTTCGAGCAGGTGCTCATCGCTCACGGTATGGATTCCGCTGAGCAAGGGGGCCATCACGCGCCCGACGAAGGCCGAGGCGCGACCCACCGCCAGGCCATCGGCGCAGGTGCGATTGTCGAGCCCGATATCCTCCACCGCGATGCCGTCATGCTCGCCGGTCAACATGCCCAGCAGCATGCAGGGGGAATTGACCGGTTCGGCGAAGAAGCAGTGCACGGCGTCACCGAAGACCTGCTTGAGGCCATAGGCTACGCCGCCCGGGCCGCCGCCGACGCCACAGGGCAGATAGACGCAGAGCGGGTGGCGGGCATCCACCGGGATGCCCTGCGCCGAGAGCTGCTCGGCGAGACGGCTGGCCGCCGTGGCGTAGCCGACGAACAGATCCCGCGAGCTTTCGTCATCGATGAAGTGGGCGTCGGGCTGCTGAGCCTCCTGACGACCCGCGGCGACGGCCTTGCCGTAATCCCCGCTGTGCTCCACGACCTCTGCGCCCCGGGCGCGCAGCAGGTCCTTCTTCCATTGCTTGGCATCCGCCGACATGTGCACGGTGACACGAAAGCCGAGCCGTGCGCTCATGATGCCGATGCTGAGCCCCAGGTTGCCGGTGGAGCCCACCACGACCTGTTGGCCGGCCAGCAGCTCACGTATCTCATCACGCTGGAAGGCGCGGTAGTCGTCTTCCTGATACAAAAGCCCTGCGTCAATGGCGAGACGCTCGGCATGCTTGAGTACCTCATGGATGCCGCCGCGCGCCTTGATGGAACCCGAGATGGGCAGGGCGTTGTCGCACTTGATCATCAGGCGGCCGGGCAGCGGGGATTCGGTTGCGATGAGGGGAGAAGCGGTCGAGGCCATACTGCTCAGCGCCTGCTGCAAGCTTGGCGCTGCCACCAGCGGCGATTCGATGCGCCCTGACGCGGCGGCGGTCTCGGGGAAGGCCTCGGCAATCCAGGGAGCGAAACGCATCAGGCGCGCGTCGGCATCTGCGATGTCCCGGGCTCCCACGCCACTGGCTTGCAGCGCCGGTGAGGCGAGCGCCTTGGCGGTCGCGACGCATTCAGGGTTGAGCCAGCCGATTTCGCGGCCGGCCATCAGGCTGGCGATTTCCGGGTGACGCAGCGTCAGGGTGTGGAGGTCGTGGGGCGTGGCAGGCATGCGGTGTCCTTGTGGGGGCTCGATCCAGCAATCAGGTCAGATCACAGGTTAGCGCGTCTTCCACTGGCAACGCACGTAGCCCAGCTTTCACATTCCGTAAAGGTCAGTGACAAAAAAGGTTGAATTTTTTGGCAACCGTCGGGATAGAAATGCAAAAGGCGTAGTCATAGTAAGCAAGGACATGATGTTATCGCGATGTTATGTCTGGCTTTAACTGTTCTTTGGTCCGCCACGGTTTTCCTGGCGGATTTTTTTTATGTCTGAAATACGCAGCGCCTTGCGGGTTTTCGACGGGGGCGTCCAGATATCCCTAGACCGTCATTGACTTTCGCAGTGGCCAGAGGCTCTGGTGGCAGGGCGCGGCGCAGTGGTCTGCAGCGACTTTCACAGTCCCACGCTGCTGAGTGAAAATTCATGGACGTCATGCCGGCGACCGAGATTGATTAGCTTTTGGGTAATCTTCGAGGTTTTGGGCAGCTGGTACAAGCGTGCGAGAGCCGCTCTTGATGCGCTCGACTCTCCGTCCCTCACGCACAGAGCCCCCAGCGGTAATGACCGCTGGGGGCTCTGTGCGTGAGGCTTGATTCAGCTGACGCGTTGTCTTGATTGGCGAACTGCCTCAACAGCCGTTCTGCATCACCAGCAGCGCACTCAGGACATCGCGGCGGGTGACCATGCCGATCAGACGGCCCTGCTCGACCACCGGATAGACCTTGGGGCGTTGGCCATTCATGTGCTGCGCCAGATCCGTGATGCTGTCATTCGGCCCGACGCTCAGGACTTCGTGACGCATCAGGTCGCCGACCTGGGCATGCTGGCCGCAGTGATAGGCACTATCGAGCAGCTTGCCGAGGATGTCCTGCTCCGAGATGAAGCCGATCAGGCGGTCCAGGTCATCCACGACCGGCACGCCGGGCAGACGGTGGTGGGTCAGGCCCTGGGCGAGTTCGAGAATGCTGGTGCGTGCCTTCACGCGATAACAGTCGCGGGACATGATATCGCGAAGGGTCGATGGCACCTTGAGCTGGGTGGCTTTCATGGGCTGATCTCCTGCGTCACTGCTCTCCAACTCCCTGCTGAGGAGTCGTGTGATGAATGCCGGCAGCCACTTTCGTGACTGCCGGCGACATTCAACATCTGTTCAGAGCATAGGGCATCACTGCGTGAGCTGCGCGTCCCGTTGCCTTGAGGGGATATCAGTCGCCCGGGCCGCACTCCATGCAGCGTTCGACCACGGCCGGCCCCAGCTGCAGGTTGGCGTTGAGATCCCGCAGTGCGGTGCGCAGGCCTTCCTCGATCACCGGGTGATAGAAGGGCATTTCCAGCATCTGCTCGATGGTCATGCGTTGCTGATGGGACCAGGCCAGCAGGTGGGCGAGGTGCTCGGCACGCGGACCGAAGATCTCGGCGCCCAGCAGCAGCCCGGTGCCTTGCTCGCCATAGACACGCAGCATGCCCTTGTTCATGCGCATCACGCGGGAGCGACCCTGACCGGTGAAGTCGACTTCACCCACCGCGTAGCAATCGCAGGCACCGTAGCGCTGTTCGATCTCGGCGGTGGAGAGGCCGATGGTGGCCATCTGCGGATCACTGAACACCACGGCGATGGTGCTCTTGCGGTGACCGGCACGCACCTCGGGGAAGCGACCCGCGTTGTCGCCGGCAATACGGCCCTCATCGGAGGCTTCGTGAAGCAGCGGCAGGTCGTTGTTGGCGTCACCGGCGATGAAGACATGGCTCGGAGTGTCATCGCTCAGGCGAGTCTGCAGGGTGTGGCGATTGAAGATCGGCACGCCGCGCTCGTCCAGCTTCAGATCCAGTGCTTCGATATTGAGGCGATCGACATTCGGGCGACGGCCAGTGGCCGCGAGCAGATAGTCGAAACGTTCGGTCAGGCGAGCTTCGCTGCCCCGCTCGATGAAGGTGATCTCGACACCGGCACCGTTCTCGTCCTCGACACGTTCGATCTTCTCTACCTTGGCGTCCGGGTCGAGATAGAACTCCTCGTTGAAGACGCGATCGGCATTGGCACGCAGCTTCTCGTCACGCAGCGGGCCGATGGCGCCGCCGACACCGAACATGCGGATGCGCACGCCGAGACGGGTGAGCGCCTGGCCCAGCTCCAGCCCGATGACGCCCGGGCCGAAGACGGCGACGGATTCCGGCAGATCATCCCAGTCAAAGACGCTGTCGTTGATGATCAGGCGGTCACCGGCATTCTCGAAGAAGCCCGGGTAGCTGGGGCGTGAGCCGGTGGCGATCACGACACGCTCGAAGGTGACGCGGGTCTCGTTGTCGCCGATGATCAGGCTGTTGGCGGTCTCGAAGCGCGCATTGCCGCGCAGCTTGTCGTGGGAAGGGATGCCTTCCACGGACTCGACCACGAAACCGACGAAGCGGTCGCGCTCACGCTTGACGCGGTCCATCACGGCGCGGCCATCCACCTTGACCTCGCCTTCGATATTGATGCCGAACGGTGCGGTGTCACGGGCGTGATGCGCGGCTTCGGCCGCACTGATCAGCAGCTTGGACGGCATGCAGCCGACACGGGCACAGGTGGTACCGTAGGGGCCACCTTCGATCATGACCACGGAATCGGTGTGTGCCTTGGCGGCGCGATAGGCACCGAGTCCTGCACTGCCTGCGCCGATGATGGCGACTTCAACCTGGCGTTCGTTCACGTCGTACTCCTCAAGGCGCGCCAGCGGCGCACCTGACAAATGGGGTCTCAGGCGCGAGCGTGGCCCGCGCGTGATGAAAAGAGAAAGTTATCGGGGCCTGTCAGCGTGATGCGTTCAAGCGCTGGTCAGGCTGCCGAAGTAGCGGGCGACTTCATCGCTGCCGCCGACATGCTCGCCGTCGATCCAGACCTGCGGCACGGTGGCCTGGCCGGTCATGGCGCGCAGGGTGCGTGAGGTCACGCCGCGGGTGCCGACTTCGATGACTTCGTAGCTGATGCGGGCTTCGTCGAGCATCTGTTTCGCACGTGCGCAGTACGGGCAGCCCGGCTTGCTGAACAGGGTGGCGAAGCTGGGACGGCCGGCGTCCGGGTCAAGATAGTCGAGCATGGTGTCGGCGTCGGAGACTTCGAAGGGGTCGCCCGGCTTCTGCGGCTCGATGAACTGCTTCTCGACCACGCCGTTGCGTACCAGCATGGAATAGCGCCAGCTGCGCTTGCCGAAACCGATGTCGCTCTTGTCGACCAGCATGCCCATGCCGGCGGCAAAGTCACCGTTGCCGTCAGCGATCAGGCTCAGGTTCTCGGCTTCCTGATGCTCGCCCCAGGATTCCATGACGAAGGCGTCATTGACGGACAGGCAGACGATCTCATCGACGCCGACAGCATAGAAGCGATCGGCCAGCTCGTTGTAGCGCGGCAGGTGAGTGGAGGAGCAGGTCGGGGTGAAAGCGCCCGGCAGGGCGAAGACCACCACATTGCGGCCTGAGAAGATCTCCTCGCTGGTGCGCTCGACCAGACGGCCGTCACGACGGATCTTGAAGCTGACGTTCGGGACCTGCTGGCCTTCGTGTGATTCGAGTTGCATGAAATTGGCTCCGGTCTCGATGAGACGTATCTAAAAGGGATGGCAGGCGACTGAGGCTCGATGACAATGTCGAGTGCATGAGAAATCAGTGCCTTGCGAAACTGGAGCCAGTCTAGGGGCAAGCCTCTCGCGGGTGAATTTGATTGCATCAAGCGAGGCGATAGCTTTTCTTGATGATGCTACTGACAGTCAGTGGTGGGCTGGTTCATGGCCTTGATCTCGGCAGGACTGTGCTTGCCGGCAAGCGTCTTTTTTTGCCGGAAATAGTTGTACAGACTTGATATTTGCCCCTGTCAGCCATAGGTAGTGGGTACGTCACAGCATCGTCAGGCGTCGAGTCTGGCAAGCGAGGCAACAGATGAACGCAAGAGAGTACATGGCGAAGCACGGCCTGGACGGCGACAAGGACAAGGAGGAGGACAAGCCTCAGAGTCTGGAAGAACATGCCTGGGCTCGTGCACG
This sequence comes from Cobetia sp. MB87, assembly GCF_011319755.1. Taxonomy (NCBI): domain Bacteria; kingdom Pseudomonadati; phylum Pseudomonadota; class Gammaproteobacteria; order Oceanospirillales; family Halomonadaceae; genus Cobetia; species Cobetia sp. MB87. Next base: position 714,966 of record NZ_VFBC01000007.1, read on the forward strand.
TGAGTCTGGCAGCCATCGGCCACGCACGGGAACGCCACATGACTGGGAAGACTGGGAGCGCTACCACGAGCAGCTGGCCGCGGACTCCGAGAAGCTGTCCCAGAAGATCGATCGTCAGGCCCGCGCCGGCGGATCCGCCTCAGCGCACGACGATGACGTCGGCAAGGCTGATGTTGATCGAGATGGGCAGTGATCAGGAAAGTCCGTGATCGAGAAGGACTGTGATCGAGAAGGACACTGATCAACACGAGTACCGAACATTCATGACCTCCGTGGAGTCACGGTTGTCACAATCGCAAGGAGCAACTCATGGATATCATTCGCATCATTCTGGCCATCATCCTGCCGCCGCTGGGCGTTCTCATGCAGGTGGGTGTCGCCAACAAGCATTTCTGGATCAACATCATCCTGACCTGCTTCGGTTTCCTGCCGGGGATCATCCACGCGGTGTGGGTCATTACCAAGTTCTGACCGCCGCTGAGCCCCGAAGGCTCTCATATGGTTGCCCACCTCGGGCAACCCAGAGTTGAAAGACCCAAAGCCCCCGCTGCCATGCGTGCAGCGGGGGCTTTTCAGTGGGCGCTCACCGGGGAGGTGCCATGTGGCGTCAGTGATCAAGCGGCGGGGCTTGCCGAGGGCCCTGGGCGAATGGCAGGCGACGGTAGTTCAATATTTAGACTTTCGCATAGCCTGATTTCAACGCTTTTCAGCGAGCGTGACGCTTGTCGCCTCTCGCCTGCCCCCGTAGGGTCAAATGGGACTGAGGGCAGCGATCAGGGCCGGTGAAGCCTGTTCGATCACATGCTCCACGATAACAACAACACGTATGGATACCCCGCATGGTCATGACTGCTGAGCCCGACGCGCCGCAGGAGACCAGCTCCTGCTTCGCGATCTTCAATGATGTGCAAAAGAGCTATGACGGCGAAACGCTGGTGGTCAAGGGCTTCAATCTGGAAGTCCAGCGCGGCGAGTTCGTCACCCTGCTGGGGCCGTCCGGTTCCGGCAAGACCACCTGCCTGATGATGATGGCGGGTTTCGAAACGCCGACCCACGGCGACATCCTTCTCGACGGTACCCCCATCAATGACCTGCCGCCGCACAAGCGCGGCATCGGCATGGTCTTCCAGAACTATGCGCTGTTTCCGCACATGAGCGTGGCCGAGAACCTGGCCTTTCCGCTTGAAGTGCGCGGCATGAGCAAGGAGGAAATCTCGACCAAGGTAGCCAACGCGCTGGACATGGTGCGACTTGGCGAATTCGGCGATCGTCGCCCGGGGCAGCTTTCCGGCGGCCAGCAGCAGCGGGTCGCCCTGGCACGCGCGCTGGTCTTCGAACCGGAGCTGGTGTTGATGGACGAGCCGCTGGGCGCACTGGACAAGAACCTGCGCGAAGAGATGCAGTTCGAGATCAAACGCATCCACCAGCGTCTCGGCGTCACCATGCTCTATGTGACCCACGATCAGACGGAAGCGCTGACCATGTCGGACCGCATCGCGGTCTTCAATGACGGCATCGTCCAGCAGCTGGCGACTCCCGAAGCGCTCTATGAAGCGCCGGAGAATGCCTTCGTCGCCTATTTCATCGGTGAGAACAATCGCCTCAACGGCCAGGTATCGCAGCTCGACGCTCAGGGTGAGCATTGCACGGTGACCCTCGACAGTGGCGAACAGGTACGGGCGCTCAAGGTGGCTGTCAATGAGGTCGGCGAGCGCACCCAGCTGTCGCTGCGCCCGGAGCGGGTGCGCCTGCTGTCGGCGGAAGAGCCGGGGGCCGCGGGTGTCATGAGTGCACCCGACAATGTCTTCGCCGCCGAAGTGCTCGAGGTGATCTATCTTGGCGATCATCTACGCACGCGTGTCTCGGTATGCGGTAGTGACGAGTTCATCATCAAGACCCCCAACGCCGAGGGCTATCCGCCCTTGCGGCCCGGGCAGACCTTGCAGGTCGGTTGGGATGCCTGTGATTGCCGGGCGCTGGATGCCTGACGGCAGCACAGGAGACCAACGCAGTCCTTGCTTGAGAGAGCAACAGCACGATTCGCGACAAGAGTGCAGCACAACAACAAGAAATCAGGGAGATTCATCCATGTCAGTCATCAATCAGTTCACCGCGTCATTCACTACCTCGCGCCCGGGCATGCCGCTGCGCAGCCTGCTGGCGGTTGCCGTGGCAGCGGCCGGCATGAGCGCCGGTGCGGCCCAGGCCGAGACGCTCAACATCGTCTCGTGGGGCGGCGCCTATACCGACAGTCAGAACAAGGCCTATCACCAGCCCTGGGAAGAGAAGAGCGGTGACACCGTCGTCAATATCGACAAGTCATCCAATGCGCTTTCCGGTCTGCGCGCACAGGTCCAGGCCGGCAACGTCACCTGGGACCTGGTCGACATGCTGCCCAGTGATGCGCTGATCGCCTGCTCGGAAGGGCTGATCGAGCCGCTGGACCCGGACACCTTGTTCGCGGCAGCGCCGGACGGCACACCGGCCAGCGAAGACTTCATCGAGAATTCGCTCAGCGAATGCTTCGTGCCGCAGATCGTCTACTCCAACATCGTGGCCTTCAATACCGAGATGTTCCCCGAGGACAATCAGCCGGACTCCATCGATGATGTGTTCAACCTGGAGGAGTTCCCCGGCAAGCGTGCTCTGCAGAAGAAGCCGATCAACAACATGGAATGGGCGCTGGTGGCCGATGGCGTGGCCCCGGAAGATGTCTACGAGGTGCTGGATTCCGATGAAGGCATCGAACGCGCCTTCGCCAAGCTCGATACCATCAAGGACAGCGTGATCTGGTGGGAAGAGGGTGCACAGCCACCGCAGCTGCTGGCGGACAAGGAAGTGGCCTTCGCCTCGGCCTACAACGGCCGCATCTTCGATGCCGAGGTCAACGAGAAACAGCCATTCTCCATCGTCTGGGATGCCCAGGTCTTCGAACTGGATGGCTGGGTCGTGCCGACCGGCAAGCTCGACAAGGTCAAGGATTATCTGATGTTCGCCACCGATACCCAGCGTCTGGCGGATCAGGCCAAGTACATTTCCTACGGACCGGCGCGCACCTCCTCCGCGGCACTGGTCTCCACTCATGCGGACACCGGCATCGACATGAAGCCGCACATGCCCACCTATGGCCCCAACTTCGAGACCGCCATCCCCAAGGATGACGAATTCTGGGCCGACAACCTCGATGAGCTGAGCCAGCGCTTCAACGCCTGGCTGGCACGCTGACCTCTGCACTGACCCGCTGGCCCCGGTGGCGCACGATCGCGCGCCGGGGCCTTTTTGATCATGCCTGATGGCCCGTCGGCCATGCTCGATTCCGCCAGGTTGGCTTGCGTCCCTGTCATGCGGGACTCGGCTGGCGGTCCAGGCACCCTCGGATAGCCGATCAAGGAGTGCAGGATGAGCGATTCCTCCGCCCCGGCCACGTCCGGAAGCGCAGCACATGACCCCAATGGTGCCCCCGGCGCGGCGCTGACCACCGCCGATGGCGTACCGCTGAAACAGAGCCTCAACCGCGCCATCCGCCGCAGCCGCATCAAGGCATTGCTGCTGGTGGCGCCGCTGTTGATCTTCATCGGGCTGGCATTCGTCATGCCCATCTTCGACATGCTGTCACGCAGTGTCGACAACCCGGAAGTCTCCACCTATCTACCGCGCACCAGCGAGGTGCTGGTCGACTGGGACGGCGAAGGGTTGCCGGAAGAGGCCGCCTACGCCGCCCTGGCGCAGGATCTGGCCGCGGGACTCAAGGCGCGCAATCTCGGGCGCGTCGCCTCGCGTCTCAACTACGAAAAGTCCGGCATGCGGTCGCTGTTCATGAAGAGCGCCCGCCGTGCCGGTCGCATGGAGGCCCCTTACAAGGCCGCGCTGATCAAGGCCGATGAGGATTGGGAGGACCCTGACATCTGGCGTCTGATCAAGCGTGAATCGTCGCCCTTCACCGCCTCCTACTACCTGGCGGCGGTGGATCGCCAGTTCTCACCGACAGGAGAGATCATCGAGAAACCGGAGTATCTGCAGATCCACGTCTCGCTGTTCATCCGTACCTTCTGGATGAGCGCCGCGATCACCGGGCTGTGTCTGTTGCTTGCCTATCCGGTGGCCTGGCTGCTGGCGACCCTGCCGGCCAGTCGCGGCAATCTGCTGATGATCCTGGTGCTGCTGCCGTTCTGGACCTCGCTGCTGGTACGCACCACTACCTGGATCGCGATCCTGCAGCAGCAAGGGGTGCTCAATGACATGCTGGTGGGGGTCGGGATACTCGCCGAGGAGGCGCGTATCCAGATGATTTACAACAAGACCGGCACCATCATCGCGATGACACACATCCTGCTGCCGTTCATGATCCTGCCGCTGTACTCGGTGATGAAGACCATTCCGCCCAGCTACATGCATGCGGCGCGCTCACTGGGCGCCGGGCCGATCACCGCCTTCCGGCGCGTCTACTTCCCGCAGACCCTGCCGGGCATCGGGGCGGGCTCGATACTGGTCTTCATTCTCTCCATCGGCTACTACATCACGCCGGCACTGGTGGGCGGGCAGTCGGGCCGCTTCATTACCAACTTCATCGCCTATCACATGCAGACCTCGCTCAACTGGGGGCTGGCAGCGGCCATCGGCTCGATTCTGCTGGTCGTGGTGATCCTCTTCTATCTCGTCTACAACCGTCTGATCGGTGTGGACAAGGTCAAACTGGGGTGACAGATGGCCATACCTTCCTATGCAACTCGTGGTGAGCGGATCTGGCATTGGGTGTTCTGCGTGCTGTGCGCGCTGATCTTCCTGTTCCTGATCGGGCCGATCCTGGTGATCATTCCGCTCTCGTTCAATGCCGAACCCTACTTCACCTTCTCGGAGAAGATGCTGTCGCTGGACCCGGAGGGCTACTCGCTGCGCTGGTATCAGGAGTTCTTCACCTCGGATGAGTGGATGCGCTCGATCAAGAACAGCATCATCGTGGCGGTGTGCGCGACGGTGCTGGCCACGGTACTGGGCACGCTTGCCGCACTGGGGCTTTCCAGCCGCTTCATGCCGTTTCGCAATACCATCATGGCGATCCTGATCTCGCCGATGATCGTGCCGCTGATCATCAGCGCCGCGGCGATGTTCTTCTTCTTCTCGAAGCTGGGTCTGACCCAGACCTATCTGGGCGTGATTCTGGCGCATACGGCGCTGGGCATTCCCTTCGTGGTGATCACGGTGACGGCGACGCTGTCCGGCTTCGATCACTCGCTGACACGTGCGGCACACTCGCTGGGGGCCAGTCCGAGTCGCACCTTCTTCCGCATCATCCTGCCGCTGGTGACGCCGGGGGTGGTGTCCGGTGCGCTGTTCGCCTTCATCACCTCGTTCGATGAAGTCGTGGTGGTGCTGTTCATCGCCGGGCCGGCGCAGACCACCATCCCGATCCAGATGTGGTCCGGTATCCGCGAGGAGATCAGTCCGACGATTCTGGCGGTGGCGACGCTGCTGGTGCTGGTCTCGATCCTGCTGCTGACGACACTGGAGTTGATTCGCCGGCGCAATGAACGTCTGCGCGGCCTGACGCCGAGCTGATCTTTTTCCTCTACCCTCTATCTTCAGTCCTCTGCCCTTGAGTGCTGAGCATTTGATGGCCGTGAGAAACCGGAGTCGCAAGAAACGCCAGTGCCCCCGCAGAGTCTATCTGCGGGGGCACTGGCGTTTCAGGACCAGGGCTTGAAGATAGGACTTGGAGACAGGGCTTGAGGAGAAGCCTGCTGCGTCAGGCCGCGCCGAGTCGCTTGTAGAGCGTGGTGCGACTGATGCCCAGCTCCCGCGCGAGACGCGAGACGTTGCCGCCCAGCGCGTCCAGCGCACTCTGCAGCTCCTCGGCGCTGGAGAGATCATGCAGCGAGGGCAGGCCGCTGGTTTGCGGGGGCTGGTGGGCAATCTCGTTCTCTGATGCGGGACAATCATTCTGTGATGCGAGACAGTCGCCCGCCAGTATCACATGGCACGGCTCCAGGACCGGCCCATCGCACAGTACCAGCGCCAAACGCAGCACGTTGTCCAGTTCGCGCACGTTGCCGGGCCAGTCATGTCGGGTGAGACGATCGAGAAAGGCGGGCGTGATGCGCGGCAGCTCACGTTGCTGCTCTCGACACAGCCGTGTCAGCAGGGCACGACTCAGGCCGGCGATGTCGTGACGCTCCCTCAGCGGCGGTAGGGCGATGCTGGCGCCACACAGGCGATAGTAGAGATCTGCCCGGAAGCGCCCGGCCTTGACCAGCTCGCTGAGGGGCTGATGGGTGGCGGCCACCAGTTCGAAATCGACCCGCTGCGCCTTGCCGCCGCCCAGCGGGGTGACTTCACGCTCCTGCAGCACGCGCAGTAGACGCGCCTGCACATGCAGTGGCATGTCGCCGATCTCATCCAGAAACAGGCGCCCGCCATTGGCCTCGAGCAGGCGGCCTTCGCGTCCGGCGGGGTCGGCACCGGTAAAGGCACCGCGCCGATAGCCGAACAGCTCGGCCTCGACCAGCTCATCAGGCAAGGCGGCGCAGTTGATGGCGACCAGCGGCTGATGGGCGCGATGACTGGCCTGGTGCAGTGCCTTGACCACTTCTTCCTTGCCGACACCTGTCTCGCCCTGCAGCAGCAGTGGCAGGTGAGCGTTCACCAGTCGCGCCAGCAGTTCGCAGACCCTGGCCCAGCCGGCATCGCCATGATGCAGGCGCGCAAGGCTCGGGTGGCACGCAGTCTCTCGAGTGGCGGCTTCGGCCGGTGGCTGGCTTTCTGGGAGCTTGGCCGGCGCGCGGGCCACGACCCGTGGCCTGGGCGGGGCTGCACACAGGGAGTAGCCCGTGAAGCGCGGGTGCTGCGTGAGCGTCACACACTGCGCATCGGCGAGCTGGGCCAGCGGCGCCCAGTCCAGCTGCCAGCGTGCCAGCGGCTGGCCCAGCAGCAGGTGGATGTCATCGCGGGTGGCGCAGCTGTCGCTGTCCGCTGCATGGGCTGCGCTGTGCGATGCGGTGTCTGCGCTATCGGAGGCGGGCGTGAGTTCAAGGTGAGCCGCCAGCAGCTGCAGTCCCCGGCGACTGGCAGCCGCGACCTGACCTTGCGGCGTGATGGCCAGCAGGGCCGCGCTGGGCGAGTCCAGCTGCGAGCGGTTGAGATGCAGGCGCAACAGGTGATGGTCGTGCCCATGTGCCTCGCCCAGACGGCGTTGCTCGATGTCATCCGCCAGTACCCCGAGCATGCCGAGGCTGTACTGGCGCACTCGGTAGGGATCGCAGATCAGTCCCAGGCACCCCTCGCAGGCACCTGGGGTAAGCCCGCGGCGGCGGCTCCAGCTCGCTGGCGCCAGCAGGGCGGCACTGGCACTGGCCAGCCCCTTGAGGCACTCGGCGTCATGCGCTTCGAGCGCGATGCGTGCAAGGCGATTGGCACGCGGTGCATTCAGCGTCTCGGCGACGGCGTTGTGACCCAGCGATTCCTCGCGCCAGCGCGCGCCGGGTTGCAGCAGGGCGGCGTCATCGCCCAGCAGCTGGTGGTGGCCGTAGCTTGCCAGTACCACACCGTCGCGATCCGTCAGCACCAGGCACGCCTGCCAGTGGTCAAGAAGGTTGAGAGTATGGCCGGCGACGGCTGCCTCCACCGTTGCCATCAGGCTGGCGGCCTGGCGCTGGCGCCAGACAAGTTCTTCCGGTGGGCACACCAGCGAGGAGTGCTGAAGTACCAGGGGATCAGCGGCGGGATGGGGCGTGGAGTGAGCTGGGGTGGCGGCGGTGTGGGTATCGGCGTGGTTGTCGACATGGTTGTCGACGTGGCTGGCGGAATGATGGCGTGCTGTCATGAGACATCCCTTGTGCGGCGGGCCTTTCAGGCCTCTGTTGTTATTGATGCTGTCATCGATGCTGTTTTCGGTCTTGGGGAGTGTTCACGGCAATGTTCACTTGTGCGTGGCGAGTGTTCAGTTCCGAGGACTGCAGTGTTCAGGCACTGTTCATCAGAGTAGCGGCAGACGGGGTGGTTGACGGGCTAGACCATGGTCTGCCCCTGCCTTGGTCGCATCTGGCAAGTGGCTGAATGATCAACGAAAGAGGGCGATCTGGTGGTATCCGAGGGCTGGCAGAGGGTGTCGGTGGGCACGGGGTTGCGCGCGGCTGGCACAGAGTTCGCTAGATGAGAGTCACCAGGTGGGTGTGAACACTCGGCAGTGGTTGGCCGTGTCCATGCCCCGATGACTTTCACCAGACGAGACAGCGCCATGTCCTTGAGCCTTGAGGCGGTCACCCGCCGAGTTGGCCGCGAGACCCATATCGACAGGGTGGACCTGACCTTCGAGCCCGGCTCCTTCAATGTGCTGCTGGGACGCACCCTGTCCGGCAAGACCTCGCTGATGCGCCTGATGGCAGGCCTCGATGTGCCCAGTGATGGACGAATCGTGATGAACGGCGAGGACGTGACCGGACGCCCGGTGCGTGAGCGCAATATCTCGATGGTCTATCAGCAGTTCATAAATTATCCGAGCCTGAGCGTCTACGACAACATCGCCTCGCCGCTGAAGCTGGCGCGCATCCCGGCTGACGAGATTCGTCGTCGTGTGCATGAGATTGCCGAGATGCTGCATATCGAGCAGTTCCTTGCGCGTCAGCCAGCCGAGCTCTCCGGCGGTCAGCAGCAGCGCACGGCCATGGCGCGGGCGCTGGTCAAGGATGCCGACCTGGTGCTGTTCGATGAGCCGCTGGTCAATCTCGATTACAAGCTGCGCGAAGAGCTGCGCCATGAGATGCGCAGCCTGTTCGCGACCCGCAACACCATTGCCGTCTACGCCACCACCGAACCCGGCGAGGCGCTGGCGCTCGGCGGCACCACCACCCTGATGCATGAAGGGCGGGTGCTGCAGTCCGGGCCTACCGAGGCCGTCTACCATCATCCGGTGAGTGTCGAGGCGGCGAAGCTCTATTCCGACCCACAGATCAATCTGTTCGAGGCCGAGGTGCGTGGTCGTGAACTGGCATTCTCCGGTGCCGCCAGTGCCGGCGAGCAGGGCAGCCGGTTCGTGCTGCCCACACCACTGGTGGGGCTCGAGAGCGGGGCTTATCGCTTCGGTATCCGTTCCAGCCATCTGGGGCTGGCGCCGCTGGCGGATGATGATCTGGAGTTCGCCGTCACGGTGGATATCGCCGAGATCTCCGGCTCCGAGACCTTCCTGCATGTCAGCAATGCCGATCACTCGCTGGTGCTGCACCTGTCCGGTATCCACGACTTCGATGTGGATGATGCCATCCGGGTCTATGCCCCCGCGCACAAGTTGTTCGTCTTCGCGGATGACAAGAGCCGCGATGGCGCCCTGATCCGCTCGCCTGAGCGACCCACCACGACTGGCGGAGGGCTGGCCTGATGGCGGAAATACACCTCAATGATCTGGCACACAGCTATCAGGCTGCCCCCAGTGGTGATGCCGATTACGCCATCCGGCGCATGAATCATGTCTGGCAGCAGGGCGGTGCCTATGCGCTGCTCGGCCCGTCCGGCTGCGGCAAGAGTACGCTGCTCAATATCATCTCCGGGCTGCTGGCACCCTCGGAAGGCGAGGTACGTTTCGATGACCGCGTAGTCAATCGACTGCCGCCGGAAGAGCGCAACATCGCCCAGGTGTTCCAGTTCCCGGTGGTCTACGACACCATGACGGTCTTCGACAATCTGGCCTTCCCGCTGCGCAATCAGCGCCAGCCGGAGCACAAGGTGCAGTCTCGGGTACGTGAGATCGCCCAGGTGCTGGAGCTGGAAGACCTGCTCACGCGGCGTGCCAGCAACCTGACGGCTGACGAGAAGCAGAAGGTCTCGATGGGCCGCGGGCTGGTCCGCGATGACGTGGCCGCCATCCTGTTCGATGAACCGCTGACGGTCATCGACCCCCACCTCAAGTGGAAGCTGCGGCGCAAGCTCAAGCAGATCCATGAGCAGTTCAACATCACCATGGTCTACGTCACCCATGATCAGCTGGAGGCCTCGACCTTCGCCGACAAGATCGCGGTGATGTATGAAGGCCGCATCGTGCAGTTCGGTACCCCGCGCGAGCTGTTCGAGGACCCCGCTCACACCTTCGTGGGCTACTTCATCGGCTCGCCGGGCATGAATCTGGCCAGCATCACGCTGGAATCAGAGGGCGTGCGACTAGGGGCGGGGGAGGATGCGCCTTTGCTGCACCTTCCACGGGCGCTGCTGGCGACGCTTGAGGAGCGCAAGGGCGAGCTGAAGCTGGGCATCCGCCCCGAATTCGTCGAGCTCGAGGCCAGCGACAGCTCACCCGCTGCGGCGGTTTCCGACATCCGTGAGCATTGGCTCAGTGGTCAGGTCACGCTGGTGCAGGATCTTGGCACCTACAAGGTGGTGGATCTCGACATCGGTGGCGGCTGCATCTTCAAGGCACGTATCGAGGAGGATGCGCCTATCCCTGCCGGGCGTGTCCGTCTGCGGCTACCGGCCCGCTGGCAGCGCTTCTATCTCGATGAGCATCTGCTGGACCTGTCACAGGCCGGCGCGCCCGACAGCGGCGAGGCGGACAGCTTTGCCAGAGGGGAAAGTGGAGAGCAGCCGGGAGGTAACGCCTGATGCAGCGCACACACAACAATCGCGCCTGGTGGCTGGTGCTGCCGGTGGTCATCGTGGTGGCGTTCTCGGCCATCATCCCGATGATGACGGTGGTCAACTACTCGGTGCAGGACATCTTCGACCCCTCCACGCGCTTCTTCGTCGGCACCGAATGGTATCGCGAGATTCTGCGTGACGAGCGCCTGCACGACTCGCTGGTTCGTCAGTTCGTCTATTCCTTCGCGGTACTCGCCATCGAGATTCCGCTGGGGATCGCCGTGGCGCTCTCGATGCCGCGCAAGGGCTTCATGGTCTCGCTGTGCATGATCCTGCTGGCCCTGCCGCTGCTGATCCCCTGGAACGTGGTCGGCACCATCTGGCAGATCATCGGGCGTGAGGACATCGGGCTCTACGGCTGGGCGCTGGGCCAGCTGGGCATCGACTACAACTACGCCTCCAATCCGGCCGACGCCTGGGTGACGGTGCTGGTGATGGATGTCTGGCACTGGACGTCGCTGGTGGCGCTGCTGTGCTATTCGGGGCTGCGCGCCATTCCCGATGTCTACTATCAGGCCGCGCGCATCGACCGTGCCTCGCCGTGGGCCGTGTTCCGCTACATCCAGCTGCCCAAGCTCAAGAGCGTGCTGCTGATCGGCATCATGTTGCGCTTCATGGACAGCTTCATGATCTACACCGAGCCCTTCGTGCTCACCGGTGGCGGGCCGGGTACCACCACGACCTTCCTGTCCCAGACCTTGACCCAGATGGCGATCGGCCAGTTCGATCTCGGACGTGCCGCTGCCTTCTCGCTGATCTACTTCCTCATCATCCTGCTGGTCTCGTGGCTGTTCTATACCGCCATGACCCACCAGGACAGTGACGACGCCTGAGGAGACGAGTGATGAAAACACGCAAGCGTCTGGTGATGACGATCTACCTGCTGTTTCTGCTGGTGCCGATCTACTGGCTGTTGATCATGTCGTTCAAGTCGAATCAGGAGATTCTCGGCGGCCTGACCCTATGGCCCGAGAACTTCACCTTCGACAACTATCGGGTGATCTTCACCGATCCCAGCTGGTACATGGGCTACGTGAACTCGATGAGCTACGTGGTACTCAACATGCTCATCTCGCTGGCGGTGGCGCTGCCGGCGGCCTATGCCTTCTCGCGTTATCGCTTCCTGGGTGACAAGCATCTGTTCTTCTGGCTCTTGACCAATCGCATGGCGCCGCCGGCGGTCTTCCTGCTGCCATTCTTCCAGCTCTACTCCTCGGTGGGGCTGTTCGATACCCCGCTGGCAGTGGCGCTGGCGCACTGTCTGTTCAACGTGCCGCTGGCGGTCTGGATTCTGGAAGGCTTCATGTCCGGCGTGCCCAAGGAGATCGACGAGACGGCCTATATCGATGGCTACAGCTTCCCGCGTTTCTTCCTGACGCTGTTCATTCCGATGATTCGCCCGGGCATCGGGGTGACCGCTTTCTTCTGCTTCATGTTCTCGTGGGTGGAGCTGTTGCTGGCGCGCACCCTGACCTCGACGGAGGCGAAGCCGATCGCGGCGGTGATGACGCGAACGGTGTCGGCCTCGGGCATCGACTGGGGCGTGCTTGCCGCCGCCGGCGCCCTGACGCTGATTCCCGGCATTCTGGTGATCTACTTCGTGCGCAATCACGTCGCCAAGGGCTTCGCGCTGGGCCGGGTGTGATCGGCGCCAGCACAAGCACCGCTGTCATTGCCACTAGCCAGTCTCTGCTGGCGGCCCACAAGAGGACATGATGATGGAATGGATGGCCTGGACACTGCCCACGTCACTCTTCTTTGCCGGTATCGGCACCCTGCTGCTGGGCATGACCGCCTGGCAGTTCGTGACCCCGACGCTGAGTCGCCAGGGCTTTCTGCCCATCGCGACCACGCGGGGAGACAGACTGTTCATCGGCCTGCTCTCCAGCGGCTGGCTGCATCTGCTGTGGTTGGGCTTCACCGATCAGGTGCTGTGGATGATCAGCATCGTCTGTGTCGTCTGGATGCTGGTGTTGATGAAGTGGGGATGAGGTGAGGGTGAAGTGAGGGGGGATGTGGCGATGAGAAGAAACGAGAAGTGAAGAAACGAGAGGTGAAGTGAGATGTGGGAATGGGGTGTGAGCGTTGACGACAGGCAGCGTCGCCCGGCAGCAACACGGAACCCGAGGTGCTGACAGGAGTCCCAAGCGGTTCTGACTGGCCAAGCCAGTGTCATCTGTCATCGCTCTGGAATCCTGTTGCATGTCTTCTTCTGATCCATCGCTTCACTCGTCTACCACTGCCGCCACCTCACACAGGAAAAGCCGTCGTGTCATTCGTGGGGGACTGACAGGACTGAGCATCGTCTGTGTCGTTGCCATTGGCTTGTGGGTCGCGGCGCCCATGCCGGTAGAGGATCAGCAGGGCGGGGCTGGCGGGGGCCATTCTTCAGAGGGCCACTCTGCAAGTGGCGGGCAGCAGGACAAAGGGCAATCCCCCCTGTGGCAGGCGTATCAGCGAGTGTGGCAGGCCAATCAGGCACTGCCGGCTGACAAGCGCGAGCCGCTGCCCTTGCCGGACTTCTCGCAAGCTGGCTATCACCAGGGAGGAGAACTCCCAGCGGCGTTGGCGACGGGAGCCAATGCACAAGAGGCGCGGAAGCGGGAATCAGAGTCTCGCAGCGTCAGGCGCTTCGATGTCACGGATTATGGCGCTGATGGCACGGACGACGTGAGTGACCGAGATGCGGTACTGCGCGCCCATGCCGCGATGCGCCAGTGGCAGCAGCAGGGCGATCACGATGCGGGCAGCCCTCAGCGCCATGGGGTGCTCTATTTCCCCGCCGGTGACTATGTGTTGTTCGGTCCCGCGGAGCGCGACTGGTTCTATGCACGGATGATCGCACTCAAGGCGGCAGTCCCGGACAAGGCGCGTCAGCAGTCACTGCGCGAGGCATTGCTCAAGATGCAGGGGCTGAGCCTGGCCGGCAGTCACTGGACGCTGGCGGGAGAGGGAAGTGATAGGACTCATCTCATCCAGTCGCGACCGATGCTGCCGTTGCATGCCAGCTGGTACTGGAGCACGCCCTGGTTGCTGCATCTTGGCAATCTGGAGGAAGGCAGGACGCTGGCCGAGGGTGGGAGTCAGGAAGCCTGGCAGTCCGTGAAGGCGACATCTCGCGTGCAGCCCGCCGATACGCAGGACACGGTGACACTGGCAGGCGTGGCACAGGCGGATGACGCCCAGGCGTCATCGCTCAAGGCCGGGGATGAGGTATTGCTGGAAAGTATCGACAAGCGTCCGCAAGCGGTGGCACGTGCATTGGCCCCGTACCAGATGGAAAAGGATGCCAGGACCGGCAAGTCGCGCTGGTTGATCGAGCGCGATGGGGTCATCAAGCGGGCGCGTTACCGCGTGATGGCACGCGAGGGCAATCGACTGACCTTGTCGCTGCCGGTGGTGCACGAGCGCTTCCCCGGTGAGCAGTGGCGTATCGCGCGCATCCACCCGGCGCATGAGGTCGGGGTCGAGGGCATCACGCTCAAGGGCAACTGGCGAGGACACTTCAAGCACCACCGCAGCGCCGAGGACGACAGCGGCTTCGGCCTGCTGGACCTGGATGGCATCACCGATGGCTGGGTACGTGATGTGCATCTCACCGACTTCAATCAGGGGGTGAAGGTGCGCCACAGTTCCCAGGTGACGCTCGAGGACGTGAGGATGACCGGCAAGCCGGGACATATCGCGATGACGATCAGTGACAGCAATCAGGTGCTGGCCCGACAGGTGGTCGACCAAAGTCATGCCTGGCATGCGCCCGGAGTGGCCCGTTACGCGACCCATAACGTCTACCTTGAACTGGAGCATGCCGGTGACAGCGGGATCGAGCTGCACGGCCAGCAGTCTCGCGACAATCTTTTCGATCAGAAGCACGGTGGCCACGTGCGAGACCGCTGGGGCGCCAGTGTCGGCCACCAGCCCAATCATCTACGCGGGCTGGTGCTGTGGAATCCGGTCAATACCGGTGAACCACATGATGCCTGGCCCTTCATGCGCGCCGACTCACACTTCGGCAAGGTGATCATGCCGACGGTCGTCGGGGCCAGCGGGCATGCGCTGGGTATCGCCAATCGTCACGATTACGAGCGGGTGATGAATGCCAAGGGCGTGACGAATTACACGCATCTTGCCCCGATGGATGCACTGCAGGCGCGTGTCGAGTCACCGGGAGAGGCTGTCAAGCCGGCTTCGCTCTATCGGGCACAACGCGAGCTGCTCAACGAGACGCAAGAGTCATCAGGGCAGCAAGGACTTCAGAGCAGCAGATAACGACAGCAGATTGGAATGGCAGGAGGACCAGCAGCACCGAGAGCAAGGCGGCGCACCGCGTCGCGCAGCACGTGATTGACGGAAGTGGTGGTTGGAAAGCGCAACACAACAATAACGCCAATGAAGGGACATCCCATGAATCAACACGTCATTCGACCCGCACGCCTGCGTCATGCCATCGCCTTCGCTACCGCAGCGGGGCTGGTGGGTCTGTCAGGCCAGGCCATGGCCGATCAGTATCAGGATGCGGCAAGGAAATGGATCGATCAGGAGTTCTCACCCTCCACGCTGAGCAAGGATGAGCAGATGTCCGAGCTCGAGTGGTTCATCAAGGCCGCCGAGCCGCTGCGCGGCATGGAAATCAAGGTGGCCTCGGAAACCCTGACCACCCATGAATACGAGTCCAAGGTGCTGGCCAAGGCCTTCAGCGAGATCACCGGTATCAAGCTGACACACGACTTGATCCAGGAAGGCGATGTCATCGAGAAACTGCAGACCCAGATGCAGTCCGGGCGCAATATCTACGATGGCTACGTCAATGACTCCGACCTGATCGGCACGCACTTCCGCTATGGCAAGGTCGTGCCGATCAGCGACATGATGGAAGGCGACGGCAAGGCCTTCACCTCGCCGACGCTGGATCTGGATGACTTCATCGGACTGGATTTCACCACCGGCCCGGATGACAAGCTCTATCAGCTGCCGGACCAGCAGTTCGCCAACCTCTACTGGTTCCGCGCCGACTGGTTCGAGCGCGAAGATTTGAAGAAGCAGTTCAAGGACAAGTACGGCTACGAGCTGGGCGTGCCGGTCAACTGGTCAGCCTATGAAGACATCGCCGACTTCTTCACCAATGACGTCAAGGAACTCGATGGCAAGCGGGTCTACGGCCACATGGATTACGGCAAGAAGGACCCGTCACTCGGCTGGCGCTTCACCGATGCCTGGTTCTCCATGGCGGGTGCCGGCGACAAGGGTCTGCCCAACGGCCTGCCGGTGGATGAGTGGGGCATTCGTGTCGAGGAATGTCAGCCGGTGGGCTCCTCGGTGACGCGTGGCGGCGCGGCCAACGGCCCGGCAGCCGTCTATGCCACCACCAAGTATGTCGACTGGCTGGGCAAGTACGCACCGCCGGAAGCCCAGGGCATGACCTTCTCCGAGTCCGGTCCGGTGCCGTCCCAGGGCAACATCGCCCAGCAGATCTTCTGGTACACCGCCTTCACCGCCGACATGACGCGGGATGGTCTGCCGGTGGTCAACGACGACGGCACGCCCAAGTGGCGCATGGCACCGTCGCCGCATGGCCCGTACTGGGAGGAGGGCATGAAGCTTGGCTATCAGGACGTGGGTGCCTGGACCTTCTTCGACTCCACGCCGAAGAAGAATCGTCACGCCGCCTGGCTGTATGCGCAGTTCGTGACCGCCAAGACCGTCTCGCTCAAGAAGACCCTGGAAGGTCTGACGCCGATCCGCGAGTCGGATATCCAGTCCCAGGCGATGACCGATGCCGCGCCGAAGCTGGGCGGTCTGGTCGAGTTCTATCGCAGCCCGGCGCGGGTGCAGTGGTCGCCGACCGGCACCAACGTGCCGGATTATCCGAAACTGGCCCAGCTGTGGTGGCAGTACATCTCCCAGGCCGCCAGTGGTGAAGCCACGCCGCAGGAAGCGCTGGATGGGCTGGCCAAGGCGCAGGACCGCATTCTCGAGCGTCTCGAGCGCGCCAAGGTGATGGACAACTGCGGGCCGAAGCTCAACGAGGAGCGTGATGCGGAGTACTGGTTCGCCCAGCCGGGGGCACCGAAGGCCAAGCTGGACAACGAGAAGCCCAAGGGCGAGACCATCGCCTACGACGAGCTGCTCAAGAGCTGGAAGGAGTAAACGAGATTGGCGCGACATGGCGCCATCGAGCAGTCTCCTGAAAGACAGCAGCAACGACAACGCCCCTGCCGGTTACCCGGCAGGGGCGTTTTTTTGCCAGAACGATCAGCGACAGCGTTTCATGACTGACTCATGGCCGGCTTTCAATCACTGCCCTCAATCGCGGCTGTTCAGTCACGATACAGGTCGATGCTCGGGCAGGAGCAGATCAACTGACGATCGCCGTGCACGTTGTCGACCCGGTTGACCGCCGGCCACTGCTTGGCGGCCTTGACGTGCTCGCTGGGGAAGGCACCGATCTCGCGGGAGTAGCTGCGCGTCCACTCGGCGTCCATCAGGTCGGCCTGGGTGTGCGGCGCGTGCACCAGCGGGTTGTCTTCCAGGGTCCACTCGCCTTGCTCGACACGGGTGATCTCGGCGCGAATCGCGATCATCGCTTCACAGAAACGGTCGATCTCGTAGAGCGACTCGGACTCGGTGGGCTCGACCATCAGCGTGCCCGCCACCGGGAACGACATGGTCGGCGCGTGGAAGCCATAGTCGATCAGACGCTTGGCGATGTCTTCCTCGCTGATGCCGGAAGCGGTCTTCAGCGGGCGGATGTCGATGATGCACTCATGCGCCACGGTGCCGTTCTTGCCGCGATAGAGCACCGGATAGTGCCCATCGAGACGCGTGGCGATGTAGTTGGCGTTGAGGATCGCAAGCTCGGTGGCTTCGCGCAGCCCCTGCGCGCCCATCATCTTGATGTAGGCCCAGGAGATCGGCAGGATCGCCGCGGAACCGAAGGCGGCGGCCGAGACGGCGGTGCATTCCGGCTTCACGCCTTCCAGCGGGGTGACCACGTGGTTGGAGACGAAGGGTGCCAGGTGTGACTTGACGCCGATCGGGCCCATGCCCGGGCCGCCACCACCGTGGGGAATGCAGAAGGTCTTGTGCAGGTTGAGGTGCGAGACATCGCCGCCGAAGTCTCCCGGACGGCAGATGCCGACCTGGGCATTCATGTTGGCGCCGTCGATGTAGACCTGACCGCCGTGATCGTGGACGACCTGACAGGCCTCGCGCACGGTTTCCTCGAACACGCCGTGGGTGGACGGATAGGTGATCATGATCGCGGACAGCTTGTCACTGTGCTGCTCGGCCTTGGCGCGCAGGTCGGCGATATCGATGTTGCCGTTGGCGTCACACTCGACCACCACCACCTTCATGGCGGCCATCGCGGCGGAGGCCGGGTTGGTGCCGTGGGCGGAGCTGGGGATCAGGCAGATGTCGCGCGCGCCTTCGCCGATGGAGGCCTGGTAGCGACGGATCGCGACCAGCCCCGCGTATTCGCCCTGGGCGCCGGAGTTCGGTTGCATGGAGATGGCGTCGTAGCCGGTGATCTCGACCAGGAAGGCCGACAGCTCATCGATCATCTGCTTGTAGCCGACGACCTGATCCGAGGGTGCGAAGGGATGGACGTTGGCGAACTCCGGCCAGGTGACCGGGATCATCTCGGTGGTCGCGTTCAGCTTCATGGTGCAGCTGCCCAACGGAATCATCGCGTGGGTCAGTGACAGGTCCTTGTTCTCCAGACGCTTCAGATAGCGCAGCATCTCGGTTTCCGAGTGGTAGCGGCTGAAGGTCGGATGGGTCAGGAAGTCGCTGTCACGCTGGCAGGCCGCCGGGATGGCGCTTGCGCCCTTGGCCAGCAGGTCCTGGTCCAGCGCGGCGACGGACAGGCCATGCTCCTCGCCGAGCAGCACGTCGAACAGCACGCTGACATCAGCGGCAGTGGTGGTCTCGTCGAGGTTGATGGTGATGCGGCCGTCGCCGTGGTGGCGTAGGTTGATCTCATGGGTCAGCTCGCGACCGTGGATCTTGCCTTCATCCACGCCGGTCACGGTGATGGCATCGAACCAGCTGTCGTGGGCCAGTGCCATGCCGCAGCGCGTGACGCCCTCGGCGAGAATGCTGGTCAGGCGATGCACGCGGGTGGCGATGCGCTTGAGGCCTTCGGCACCGTGATAGACGGCGTAGAAGCCGGCGATGTTGGCCAGCAGCGCCTGGGCGGTGCAGATGTTGGACGTGGCTTTCTCGCGGCGGATGTGCTGCTCGCGGGTCTGCATCGCCATGCGCAGCGCCGGATTGCCGCGTGAGTCCTTGGAGACACCGATGATGCGGCCCGGGATGGAGCGCTTGAGCTTGTCGGTGGTAGCGAAGAAGGCGGCGTGCGGGCCGCCGAAGCCCATCGGCACGCCGAAGCGCTGGGAGGTACCGACGACGATGTCGGCGCCGAGACTGCCCGGCGACTTGAGCAGCACCAGGCTCAGCAGGTCGGCGGCCACCACGGTCATGGCGCCATTGGCGCGCGCGGCGTCCAGCAGCGGTGCGAGGTCGCGCACCTGGCCGGTGTTGCCCGGGTACTGGAAGAGGGCGCCGAAGATGTCGTGCTCGCCGACGTTCTCGGCGGCATCGATGACCAGCTCGAAGCCGAAGTAGTCGGCACGCGTGCGCATGACGTCCAGGGTCTGCGGCAGGACATCATCGGCGATGAAGAAGCGATTGCTCTTGTTCTTCTTGTTGCCGCGCTGACACAGCGCCATGGCTTCGGCCGCGGCGGTGGCTTCATCCAGCAGGCTGGCATTGGCCAGCTCCATGCCGGCCAGGTCCATCACCGCCTGCTGGAAGTTGAGCAGCCCTTCGAGACGGCCCTGGGCGATTTCCGGCTGATACGGCGTATAGGCGGTATACCAGCCCGGATTTTCCAGCACGTTGCGCTGGATGACCGCCGGCAGGTGGGTGTTGTGGTAACCCTGGCCGATATAGGTCTTGAAGACCTTGTTCTGACGCGCGAGGCGCTTCAGGTAGTCCAGTGCTTCGGATTCCGTGCGTGGCCCTTCGAGATCCAGCTCACGGCCCAGAAGAATGGCGGTGGGCACCGTGCGGTCGATCAGTGTCTCGATGCTGTCTTCACCCAGTGTCGCCAGCATGCGTGTGACATTGGCAGCGGTCGGGCCATTGTGACGGGAGATGAAATCGTCGTGTCCGGCCAGCTGGGCCAGGGTAAGCGTCTCGTGAGCCATGCAAGGAATCCTGTGCTGCAACGGGGACCGCAAGTGACAGTCCGCGGGAGGAACATCACCGTGCCAGCAAGAAGGCTGCGGGCAGGGCGTCGGGAATCATGGGGGCATCGACATCACTGCCGAGCATGCTGCAGTTGTTTCATTCCCTGCGCGACCTTCAGGGGTGGTCGAGTCAGGGGTGTCGTGCCATCGAAACGGGGCGGCGCAGTCACGATGGTGGCTGAGCGCGAGTGCGGCTTATGCGAGCACGGAAAGGCGCTGAAACCTCCTGCCCAGAGCGTCTGCGGCATGGACAGGAGGTTGACGGCGATCAGGCTTCGCTTTCGACCAGCTGAGAATAGGCATCAGCGTCGAGCAGCTTGTCGAGTTCGGCGCTGTCAGCGACCTTCATCTTCAGAATCCAGGCATCGTCATAGGGGCTTTCGTTGACGGATTCCGGCGCGTCTTCGAGGCTCTCGTTGACGGCGATGACTTCACCGGCCAGCGGCGCGTACAGATCAGAGGCCGCCTTGACGGACTCGATGACCCCGAATTCTTCTTCCAGCGCCAGCTCACGGCCGACTTCCGGCAGTTCGACGAAGACGACATCGCCCAGCGCTTCCTGGGCGTGGTCGGTGATCCCGATGGTCACGGTGCCATCACCGTTGTCCTGAACCCACTCGTGACTCTCGGTGTACTTCAGCGTGGCGGGAATATTGCTCATGAGTGTTTTCCTATGTGAAAAGATTTTCTGATTCAGGGAATCGGTACGTCATTATGCCCCAAGGTCCCGGCGTGTGGCAGTGGCAGACTGCCGCGTGGTGCTACGACTTTGGGCGTGTGTTGCTGACGGCCGTACCTCTATCGTGGTCTGTCACTCTTCGGGCGTCCAGTGTCTTGCGTGGTTCACTCATGAAGCCCGCCATCACGGGCCTGCCTGGCCCATTGCCGTCCATCGCTGGCCATCCCGCCCGGCGCCTTGCCAGCTCACAGTGACACTTCGCGTGAAGCTGTGTATCTCGCAGCAGCGCGGGAGATCGGTCGCGCCAGTGGGCGGGGAAGTCCGGGTCACGGTTGCGAGGCGCTCTAACTCGCGTTATGGTGCCGAGTGTTTCTTATCGGAAACTTGTTTCCATGTTGTGTCGTGAAGAGTCGGCTGTCAATGCCTGATGCGTTCAAGCAGACCGAACTTGATGAGAGCGCATGTAGAGTGCTGAAGGCTCGAGTGAGTCTTCAGCTGAGCGTTGCCACGCCATGCATGCGGCCAGGCATTCGGCTCGGCTTGTCTGTGAGGCTTTTTTCAACAGCCTCGAGAGTACCAGGCACAGGATCTGCTGCCAGAAGACACGATGAGGCGATGAAACATACGGGTTGACGCAGTCTCATCGTACTTTTTACGCAATGATTGCCTCACCTGCCAGCGTAAAGCCCTGTTGGGCTAGTGAAGTGAGATAGCTTCCGCTAATGTGAGCTGTCCCAACGGTGAAAATGCCGTGGGAGGCTCGTCGCGGGTCGATCACCCACCTGGGGATGGCACCGCCACGAGTCACTGCGCATCGTGTGATAACAACAATTCAGCGGAGGAAATCTGCGTGGAAATGATCAGTTCCGTCTTTAGTGCCATCAATGGCGTCGTCTGGGGCCCATTGATGCTGATCCTGTTGCTCGGGGTCGGTTTCTATCTTCAGGCAGGCCTGAAGGGCATGCCGCTTCGCAAGTTGGGTACCGGCTTCAAGCTGTTGTGGAATGGTCGTGCGCCGGGCAAGGATGGCGACGGCGAGATTTCTCCTTTCAATGCCCTGATGACGTCGCTGTCGGCGACCATCGGTACCGGCAACATCGCAGGCGTGGCAACCGCCATCGCGCTGGGTGGCCCGGGGGCGATCTTCTGGATGTGGATCACCGCGCTGGTCGGCATGGCGACCAAGTACGCCGAGGCCGTGTGTGCCGTGCGTTATCGTGAAGTCGATGACACCGGCAACCATGTCGGTGGTCCGATGTACTACATCCGCAACGGCCTGGGCGCCAAGTGGGGCTGGCTGGGCGGCGCCTTCGCCTTCTTCGGTTGCTTCGCGGCCTTCGGCATCGGCAATACCGTGCAGTCCAACTCGGTCGCGGATGCGCTGGAAACGTCCTTCGCCATCCCGCACTGGGTCTCCGGTCTGGTGATGATGGTGCTGGCCGGCGCCGTGATTCTCGGCGGCATCAAGCGCATCTCCAGCGTGGCGGGCAAGCTGGTGCCGTTCATGGCCATCGCCTACTTCCTGGCCGGCATCATCATCCTGGTGATCAACGCCGACCAGATCGGCCATGCCTTCGGCCTCATCTTCACCTATGCCTTCAATCCGGTCGCGGCGACCGGTGGCTTTGCCGGGGCAGCGGTGATGGCCGCCATCCGCTTCGGTGTGGCGCGCGGTATCTTTTCCAATGAAGCTGGCCTGGGCAGTGCGCCCATCGCCCACGCGGCGGCGCAGACCAAGAATCCGGTGCGGCAGGGTCTGGTCGCGATGCTGGGAACCTTCATCGATACCATCATCATCTGCACCATCACCGCTCTGGCCATCATCACTTCCGGCCTGTGGTCTTCCGGGGAAACCGGCGCGGCCCTGACCTCGATGTCCTTCGATCAGGCGCTGCCGGGGGTGGGCAACCACCTGGTGGCCATCGCGCTGGCAGTCTTCGCCTTCACCACCATTCTTGGCTGGTCCTTCTATGGTGAGAAGTGCTTCCAGTACCTGTTCGGCACGCGTGCCATCATGCTGTATCGCATCGTGTTCGTGATCGCGATTCCGCTGGGCGCAATGGCCAAGTTGGATCTCATCTGGCTGATGGCGGACACCTTCAATGCCTTGATGGCGATCCCGAACCTGATCGGCCTGGCGCTGCTGTCGCCGGTGGTCTTCAAGCTGACGCGTGATTATTTTGATGGCAAGGAAGTGCTGGCTGGCGAAGATCGCTGAACGATGCTGATGACTCGCCTGGCCCTGCCGTGCCACTGACAGCCTTCTGCATCGCTCGGGTCCTCTGGCCTGGGCGGTGCTGGCGCAGGGTGTTCTGTTCAAGTCGGCAGTGCTCTTGAAAGCAGTGCCCTGATAGCAGTGTTCATGACAACAAGCCTCCAGAGATCGTGTGCCGTTCGGGTGCCATCTCTGAGAGTCATCGCAAGCCAACCTGGAGAATGACGATGTCCGATTCCGCCGCTGTCACCGGTCTCAAGCAGACCGCGCTTCATGACCTGCACGTCGAGCAGGGAGCGAAGATGGTCGAGTTTGCAGGCTATTCCATGCCCGTCCAGTATCCGCTGGGCGTCAAGAAGGAGCACGAGCATACGCGTGCCAAGGCGGGGCTGTTCGATGTCTCGCACATGGGGCAGTTGATCCTGCGGGGCGAGAATGTGCAGGCGGCGCTGGAGGCCTTGGTGCCGACGGATATCATCGACCTGCCGGTGGGCATGCAGCGCTATGGCCTGCTGACCTCCGACACTGGCGGTATCCTGGATGACCTGATGATCGTCAATGGCGGTGATCACCTCTACGTGGTGGTGAACGCTGCCTGCAAGGATCAGGACATCGCGCATCTGCGGGTCGGCCTGCCGATAGAGATCGAGCTTGAAGTGCTGGATGACCGGGCGCTGCTCGCGCTGCAGGGGCCGCTGGCTCACGCGGTGATGCAGCGTCTGTCGCCCGAGGCCTGCGAGCTGACCTTCATGCATCATGCCCATGTCACCATCGAGGGCATCGAGTGTTGGGTCAGTCGCAGCGGGTATACTGGCGAGGATGGTTTCGAGATCTCCGTGCCCGATGCCGACGCGGAGCGCTTCGCGCGTCTGTTGCTGGCGATGGAGGAGGTGGAGTTCATCGGTCTTGGCGCGCGGGATTCACTGCGTCTCGAGGCGGGGCTGTGCCTGTACGGTCACGATCTCGATACCACCACCTCACCGGTGGAGGGCAGCCTGATCTGGGCGCTGGGCAAGGTGCGCCGCCAGGGCGGTGAGCGTGAAGGCGGCTTCCCGGGAGCCGATGTCATCCTGACCCAGATCGCCAACAAGGATCATACCCGCAAGCGGGTGGGGCTGGTCGCCCAGGGGCGCGCGCCTATCCGCGAGGGGGCTGAGCTCCATGATGCTCAGGGCAACCGTATCGGTGTGGTGACCTCCGGCAGCTTCGGGCCGACCTATGGCAAGCCGGTGGCGATGGGCTACGTGAGCATCGCTCACAGCGCGCTCGAGACCGAAGTGTTTGCCGATGTGCGTGGCAAGCGTCTGCCGATGACGGTGACGAAGATGCCGTTCGTCGAGCAGCGCTACTATCGGGGTTGAGCGCGCCGTGGCCAGGTGAACCACAGTCAGGCTCGCACCGAGGCGTGACGACCCGTCGCTGGTAGAAGCGCCTTGAAGAGATGCGAAAAGGAAGAGAAACGACAAAGGGACTGCCCAGGCAGTCCCTTTTTCATGTCTGGCAGTCTGGCATACGAGCGAGTGCGATACTCATGCAGCGTGCACGAACGCCAGACGCAGAAAAGCCCGCCGAAGCGGGCTTTTCTGTCGGAGGAGGGGTTAGCCTCCTCCAGCTAAAATCAAAGCTTAGTCGATCAGCTTGATGTTAGCGGCCTGGAGGCCTTTCTTGCCCTGGGTGACGTCGAAGGAAACCTTCTGACCGTCTTGCAGAGACTTGAAGCCTTCAGCCTGGATTTCGGAGAAGTGTGCGAACAGGTCGTCACCGTTGTCGTCCGGAGAAATGAAGCCGAAACCTTTGGTGTCGTTGAACCACTTGACTGTGCCAGTTGCCATGATCGTAATTCCTTACTGATGATATTGCCGGGAGTTACCCGATAAACGTGGGTAAAACAAGGAGGATATACACCAGGTACCGAAGTGCTTCGATCACGACTGACGATATTCGACTTGCTAACCAACGAGAGCAATACTGCGCTGCTCGGGCGGCAAGGTCAAATGAAATATCAAAAACTTATCCTTTTGCCTGATAATAGTGCGCACAATTCGCCCGCAAAGCCGTGCCAATAGCGCTGAGAATTTCGCCACACCTAGGGCAAGGAGTCCGCTTGTTTTTTATCCCGTTATCTTGGTGTGAGCGATGACAGCTGTAGGAAAAAGACCATAGTGCGGCTTTGCTTGTATAAGGGGTTGAATGGCGCAAAGCCCCGTATGGCGGGCGATGGACACAAAAAAGCCGGCAGCGATGGCAGCGCTGCCGGCGGATGGCGTCGAAGCCATCAAGGCTCTCGGAGAGAGGATGTGATGCGCCCATCACATCATGAGAGATTTTCCTCAAAAGAGTCGGCAAAAATCCGTGGGATGCCGGGGCCGTGTTTTGCCACCCTCGAGCGCAATTGTTGCGTGAGTCAAAAGTGGCTCGAAGGTCAAAAGCGGCGCGAGGGTGGCCAGTGCCCGGGGGCAGAAGGCGCCTCAGGCGTCCAGCTGCATTTCCGGCACGTGTTCCGGGACGACCAGCTTGCCTGCGGTCAGGCGCTCGATTTCCTCGACGCTCACGCCTGGCGCGCGCTCCAGCAGGTGGAAGGCACCATCCTTGATCTCAAGGAAGGCGAGGTCCGTCAGCACGCGACGGATGCAGCCGGCTCCGGTCAGCGGCAGTTCGCACTGGCTGAGCAGCTTGGATTCGCCGTGCTTGGAGGCGTGGGTCATGGTGCAGATGATGTTCTCGGCACCGGCGACCAGGTCCATGGCACCGCCCATGCCCTTGACCAGCTTGCCCGGAATCATCCAGCTGGCGATATTGCCGTTCACATCCACCTCGAAGGCGCCGAGCACCGTAAGGTCGACGTGGCCGCCACGGATCATGGCGAAGGATTCGGCCGAATCGAAGATGGCGGCGCCATCGATGGCGGTCACGGTTTCCTTGCCGGCATTGATCATGTCGGCGTCGACTTCGTCTTCATAGGGGTAGCGGCCCATGCCGAGCAAGCCATTTTCAGACTGCAGCATCACCTCGATGCCGTCGGGGATATAGTTGGCCACCAGTGTCGGGATGCCGATCCCCAGATTGACGTAGGAGCCGTCCTGGATTTCCTGTGCCACTCGCTGGGCCATCTGTTCGCGTGTCAAAGCCATGATTGTTTCCTTGTCTTGGGTGCCATCAACCATGAGGCACTGTGCCGTGTCGTGAAGGCGGTCGAGAAAGTTCGCCGTGGGGCCTGTGGCCCTGATGGCGGCGATTCATGCCGGCGGAGCCCTGGGCTCAACGCGAGCGGACGGTGCGTTTCTCGATGCGCTTCTCGAAGTTGCCCTTGATGACGCGATCCACATAGATGCCGGGCGTGTGGATGTCGGCGGGGTCCAGTTCCCCCGGCTCGACCAGCTCTTCGACTTCGACCACGGTGATCTTGCCGGCGGTGGCGGCCAGCGGGTTGAAATTACGCGCGGTATGGCGGTAGACGACATTGCCGTAGCGGTCGGCCTTCCAAGCCTTGACGATGGCGAAGTCGCCCTTGATGGACTCTTCCAGAATGTAGGGGCGGCCATCGAACTCGCGTACTTCCTTGCCTTCGCCGATCGGTGTGCCGTAACCGGTGGCGGTGAAGAAGGCGGGGATACCGGCGCCGGCAGCACGCATCTTCTCGGCCAGCGTGCCTTGGGGAGTGAGGATCACTTCCAGATCGCCGTCGAGCAGCTGCTTCTCGAACAGCGCATTCTCGCCGACGTAGGAGGCGATCATGGTCTTGATCTGACGGTCTTCCAGCAGGATGCCGAGCCCGAAGCCATCGATGCCGCAGTTGTTGGATACCACGGTGAGGTCCTTGGCGCCGAGGCGCTTGATCTCTGCAATCAGGTTCTCCGGGATACCACACAGGCCGAAGCCACCGGCGATTACCGTCATGCCATCTTCGAGGCCTGCCATGGCCTCCGCGTAGCTGGTCACCACCTTGTTGAATCCTGCCATGCGAATCTCCTTGAGTATCCAAGCTGTTGTTGTCGGGATGTCTTCATCATTGCCGACAATCCTGAGTCTGTATATATTTAATAAGTTTGTTTTTTCTATTCATTGATCAGTTTTTGATAAGAATTGATCTGCTGTTTCTCGCGCCTGCTCGCGAGGAAAAAGTCCGCCAAACCCCATGCTGGCGGGGCTGACGCGGCAGTGGAGTGTGATGGCCTGAACTGTGCGGGCAGTCATGTGAGAGCTTCGTGGCTGTCATCTATGACCAATGGCCTAGATGCCCTGCGAGTGCCTGCCCTGCGAGCGCCAGACGACGAACTGCGCCACATCACCTTTGTGACATCTCTTGAAGCCACCCCGGGGCAGGACACGACATGACTCTGAAACAGCTGAAGGCCTTCGTGGCCGTGGCGCGCACGTTGTCCTTCGCCGAGGCGGGCACGCTGGTACATCTCTCGCAGCCGGCCCTGTCGTTGGCGGTCAAGAATCTGGAGGAGTCGCTGGGCGGGCGCCTGTTTCAGCGCTCGACCCGACAGGTCAGCCTGACGCCGGAAGGGCGCGCCTTCTTCCCGCTGGCCAGGCGTCTGCTGTCGGACTGGGAGCATGCCGAGGATGAGATGCGCCAGCGCTTCAGTCTCGGGCGCGGCCGCGTGGCCCTGGCCGCGATGCCGACCTTCGCCGGCAATCTGCTGCCCGGGGTACTGGCCGATTTTCGCCGCCAATATCCGGAGATCACCATCGAAGTAAATGACGTCATCGCCGAAGAGGTGGTCGAGCGGGTCACCGATGGCCGCGTCGAGCTGGGGATCTGCTTCGACCCTGGCGTGCGCCAGGATCTGGTGTTCGAGCTGCTGTTCGAGGACCGCTATGTGGCGATCATTCCCCCCGGCCACGCCTTGCTGGCAGAGGCGCCGACCTCCATCGAGTGGTCACTGCTGCTCAAGGAAGACTTCATCACGCTGCAGCGGCCCTCGGGGGTGCGCCGCATGCTCGAGAAACGCCTCGAGGATGCAGGCATGGCGCTGCATGTCGCCTTCGAGACCCACCAGCTGGTCACCTGCGGGCGCATGGTGGCGGAAGGCCTGGGCGTCAGCGCGGTGCCGGCGATGAGCGCGGCGCAGATGAGTGCGCTGGGCTGTCAGTGCCTGCCGCTGACAGGCCCCGAGATTCAGCAGCGGGTCGGGGTGATCCGTCGCGGCCGCCATGAGCTGTCGGTGGCGGTACAGGCGATGCTGGAGACCCTGCGCGCGCGTTATCCGTCGGCGGACTGACTCCGGGGCGCAGTGACGCTGGAAGGGACAACAAAAAGGGACAACAAAGAAGGGGTTAGAGCAGGAAGAGGGCAAGAGGAGAGCAAGAGGAGAGCGGGAAGAGAGAGCAGAGAGCAACAAGAAAGATGACCTCAGCGCGAGGGCGTCAGCAGCTGGCGATAGGTCAGGCTGATGCGCAGTCCCTCCAGCTTGCGCGGCGGCAGCGCATGATGGAGGCGGTCCTGACAGCCACGGCCCATCACCAGCAGTGAGCCGTGCGGCAGCCACAGATTGAATGCCGGCGTATCGGCATAGGAGCTGCGCGGATGGCCCTTGAAGCGCAGGGGCCGTTCTCGTCCCAGCGAGATGGCGAGCACGATCGGGCGAGTGCCCAGCTCCGGCTCATTGTCGCTGTGCCAGCCCATGCGGTCGGCGCCATCGGCGTAGCGATTGGCCAGCAGGCTGTTGAAGTGCTCAGTGATCTCGGGTTCGCTGCGCCCCAGGGCATCACGTTGCGGGCTGAGCTCGTGATTGATGGCATGACGCGACAGCTCGCCCAGCCGCCAGGCGGTCATGTGCCAGGGGTTGGGTTCGAACAGACTGCCGGAGTAGCGATAGCGGGCGCCGACATCGCCCATCCACACCTGACGGCGTGGGATCGGGTGTGTCTTGCCATGCACGCTCAGGCTGGGGCGCTGCCAGTCGAGATCGCCCTCCAGGGTGACGAGGGCCTGATCGGCCTGCAGTGGCGTCAGGGCGCGCGGCTTGAGATACAGCGGATGCAGGGGGTGGCGGTACCAGCCGTGCGCAAGATCGAGCCAGTCATCGGGCAGCTCGCGCGGGCGAGCTGCCAGGACCGGACCATCCGCCGCCGTCTGGTGCGCAGTCCTATCAGTGGCGGACGTCGAATCAGAGGGGGTGAGGGCGGCGAAGAGGTCGTCGCCAGCAGAAGGAGTCGTCATGCGGCGAGAGTGCCAGAGCCGCGTCAGGTTGGGCAAGTGGCTCTCGATTCGCGCCGACCCCGGGCTGACGCATGCCTCACAGGCGTCAGGTCGTGAGCAGCGCCTCGAAGGTAAGAATGGCCACCTCGGCAAGGCCCAGCCCCAGCAGCGCCCCGGCCAGTACATCACTGACGTAATGCAGGCCGAGGATCACCCGGGAAAGTGCGATCAGCAGCGCCAGTGGCGTGACGAGGATGGCAAGCTCCGGCAGCTGTTGAGTGGTCAGGCTGGCGAACAGGGCAGCATGCAGGGTGTGACCGCTGGGAAAGCTGTAACGGTCCAGCGGCGGCATGGTGCAGTTGATGGTGTTGAAGGTGATGAACGGACGTTCCCGACACAGTCGCGTCTTGAGCGCCCGGTAGAGCAGTGCCCCGGCGCCGGCCGTGAGGCCAAATTCCAGAAATAGCCAGCCGCCCATGGCGTGATGCAGCGGCAGGCTCAGTGTCAGCAGCACCCATATCGGCCAGTCGCCCAGGCGCGAGACGATACGAAACAAGGTGAGTATCGGTCGGAACAGCGCCAGGCGCGCGACCTGGCGACACAGGCGCCACTCCAGAAGATCCAGTCGCTCAAAGACGGGAAGGCTGCGATCGTGCATCGGGCTTCTCCTCGGCGTGACGCAGGCAGGTCAGAAAGCCCTCGGCGATGCGGCTCCAGCCCAATGGTTCGACGCGCACGCGGGCGGCGCGTCCCAGTCTGGCGATGCGGGCCGGCCGCTGGCAGGCCTCCACCGCCTGTTCAATGAAGCGCTCCGGCTGACTGCAGGGCGCCAGCAGGCCCTGGTGATCATCGCGGATCACCTCGGCGGCCGCCGCGTAATCGAAGGCGATCACGGCCAGTCCGCTGGCCATGGCTTCCAGCACCACGTTGCCGAAGGTCTCCGACAGTGACGGGAAGACGAACAGGTCGGCACTGGCGTAATGGGCGGCCAGCGCTTCACCGGTCTGGAAGCCGGCGAAGATCGCCTCGGGCAGACGCTGTTCCAGGCGCTCGCGCAGTGGGCCGTCTCCCACCAGCACTAGGGCAAGGTCTGGCTGCACGGCCAGCATGGCCTCATAGGTGCGGATCAGCAGCTCGATGTTCTTCTCGGCGGCCAGGCGTCCTACATGCAGTGCGACGGGTTGCTGTGAGCTGACGCCCCATGACTTGCGCAATGCGTCGCTGCGATGACTGGGCGAGAAGCGCTGGCAGTCCAGGCCGCGTCCCACCACCTGAACATGCTCGAAACCTTGCTGCATCAGGCTGTCTGCCTGGGTGCGCGTCGGTACCAGCGTCATGTTGGCGGCATTGTGGAAGCGGCGCAGGCCGCGCCGCACCAGCGGGCGAAGCGCCTTGAGCCGGTAATGGGTGCTGTATTGATCGAAATTGGTATGAAAGCCCGCGACCACCGGCAGGCCCAGACGGCGGGCGACCATCAGTGCGCTGATGCCCAGCGGGCCTTCGGTGGCGATATAGACGACGGAAGGGCGATGCTCGCGCCACATGCGCATCAGGCGCTGCGGCGCCGGCACGCCGACCTGCACGGTGTCATATCCGGGCAGGCGGAAGCCGCGTACCTGAAGTTCCTGCTGGACACGCGGCTCCAGGCTGCCATCTCGGGTGGCGGGACGAATGAGTTGGAGCTCACAGCCGCGTGCGATGAGTTGATCGCACAGATGACTCAAGGTATGAGCCACGCCATTGATCTCCGGATGCCAGGTTTCACTGACGAAGGCAATGCGCTCCATGACGTCTCCCTAGATGACTATTGTGGTCATTATCGAGAGAGGGAGTGACGGCGGCATAACAGGCAGGTGACGAAGCGATGACACACCTTCAACCCCTCACAGCTCAAAGGTATGAGGGTTGTCTCATGAATCGTCAAGCAAGGACGACAGTCGCCGGCGAGGCACCGGCGCTGTCGTCATCTGGCGGGTCTTGAAGGGCTGGCGCCATGTCGGGCTGGCGCCGTGAAGCAACGCTGCTTCAGCGTTTCTCGAGAATCTCGCGCGGGTCGATCGGCTTGCCCCCGTGGCGCACGTCGAACAGCAATTCATGCTGACCGTCGTTGCCGCGTGCGACGCGACATAGCGGCGTGCCCGGAGTGACCTGCTGACCCACCTTGACCAGGATCTCGCCGCACTGGGCCAGCACGCTCTGCAGGTTGCCGGAGTGGTGCAGGATGACCACGTTGCCCAGTTGGCGCATGGAGTCGGCGAAGCGCACTTCGCCCCGCGCCGGTGCACTGGCGATGCCGCTGGCGGCGGTACGAATCTGCATGGGCGCCAGCTGGCCATTGCCGTTGGTGCCGAATTCACGCGTCACGCTGCCGGCGGCAGGCCAGCGCCATGATTGGCTCGGCTTCTGCAGCGGGCCGGGGTCCGGGCGTGCGACCAGGCTGCCACCGCTGGCGCGAGCGGCCGGGGCGCTGCGGCTCGGGCCACCGTTGAGCGGCACCGAGATCAGCATGCCGACATCCAGATCATTGGGATCCTTGCCGGGATTGGCGGCCTGAATGCGCTGCGGGCTGGCACCGAAATAGCGGCCAACCTTGGAGTAGGTATCGCCGGGGCGCAGCTGATAGCGATACGGGCCGCCTGAGGGGGCTCGCTCACGCGCAGTGGGCACCAGGATGCGCTGACCGACCTTGAGGTCACGAATCTTGACGCCCGGATTGAAGCGCGTGAGGCGCAGCAGGGGAATGTCGGCATCGCGCGCGATCTGCCCCAGGGTATCGCCCTTCTGGATGGTGACCCACTGGCCGGCCGGCGAGCCGGAATAGCTGCCGGTCGCGCAGCCGCTCAGCCACAGGCCGAGGCAGACCAGCGCCAGCCAGCGCAGCACGAGGCCGACCCGCTGCAGAAGTGGACGGTTCACGTCAGGTCCGGCCTGCGCTCGTGCCGTGAAGCCCGCGGCATTCAGGCCGTATTCAGTGTTCATCAATGTCATTCCCTGCACGTGACAGTCGGGCATCCTTGTCCTTCCAGACCTGATTGAGCCATTGCTGGAAGCGCTCGCGATAGGCGGCGTCCGCATGATAGTTGCCGTCGAGCATCCAGGGCTCCAGCGGCCGCTGAGTGATGACGAGCGTGATGTCGCCCCCGTGACCGCACAGGAACTGCCAGAAACTGGCATCGGCATGCCGGTAATCGAGGGTGGCGTCCAGAATACCCGAAAGTCGATCGCCAAGCGTGTTGATCACCTGGGCACTGCCGCCGGCACGCGGCTTGAGCAGGTGCTGGAAAGGGCTCTGCTGCTGGCGGTGCTTGGCGGGCGTGAAGCGAGTGCCTTCCACGAAGTTGAAGATCGCCATCGGTGCCTGTCGCGAGCGCTCACACATTCGTCGCGTCGCTTCGCGATCACGTTCGGCGAGTCGCGGATTGCTGGCCAGTTTCTGCTGGCTGTAACGGCGCATGAACGGGAACTCCAATGCCCACCAGGCAAGGCCGATCACCGGCACCCAGATGAGCTCCTGCTTGAGGAAGAACTTGGGCATCGGCGTGCGGCGATGCAGGGCGTACTGGAGAACGAAGATGTCAGTCCAGCTGCGGTGATTGGCGATCACCAGCCACCAGCGACGCCGGGCAGATCCATCGCGCAGCGATGGCGGCACGTGGATGTCCCAGCGCGGACGCAGCACATGGCGAATCCACAGGTTGTTGGTGCCGATCCAGCCCATGGCGAGACGGTTGAGCCCCTCCAGCATGTACAACTGCAGGCGACGCGATGGCGTGATCAGCTTGAGTGCTGCCAGCAGGTATAGCGGCAGCGCCCAGCACAGGGTATTGATGATCAGAAAGACAAGGCTGATGACACCTCTGATACTCGACATGCATGACTCCTTCATCAGGTGGCGCCATCGTAATTCACCCAGGAGTGGAAGCCCACCCCGCTTGCGTGAGGGATGGCAACCCTGCGTTGCACGAAGCGAACGCCCCTCAGGTCGAATGGCGGGGCGCACGCAGCTGTGATGAGATGCATCGCCGGTCATGTGACGGGTCGGTGCAAGGGAAAGGTCGTGGCAGGACTCACGCTCAAGTCACGCCGGGCACCGTCAATCATCGCCGCCGCTGCGCGGCGATATCTCAGGGAGTGAGAGTGGCATGTGGTTGCAGGGACTGTTGATCGGGCTGGCGCTGGCCGCCTTCGTGTTGATTGCCATCGAGGATGTGATCCATCTCAACAAGGCCAAGACGACCTTGTTGCTGGGCACCTTCAGCTGGTTGCTGCTGTTCATCTTCGGCCCCGCGGCCCTGGCGGTGGATGATGTCACCGAGGCCTTGAACGAGAACCTGCTCGAGATCGCCACCTTGTGGCTGTTTCTGATGGCGGCGATGACCTTCGTGGCCTTCCTCAATGCCAAGGGGCTGATCGCCAATCTGATCTACCGCCTGCTGCCGAAGCGTATCGGGGAGCGCGGCCTGCTGTACCTGACGGGGCTGTTTGCCTTCGCCTTTTCATCGCTGGCCGACAACATTACCGCGACGCTGGTATCGCTGACCCTGGTGCTGTCGCTGGGCCTGGCGCCGAAGAAGACGCTGCGCTTTGCGGTGCTGGCGGTATTTGCCGTCAATTCCGGCGGCGTGGCGCTGATCACCGGGGATGTGACCACACTGATGATCTTCCTGGCGGGCAAGGTGCGCATCAGTGAGTTGATGCTGCTGGCGCTACCGTCCTTCCTCAGCGTGATGCTGCTGGCGACGCTGCTGCTGCCCGGGCTGGGAGGTGAGGTGAATCTGGTGCGCGAGCCGCGCGAGACCCGGCGTCTTGATCGTCTCATCGCCTGGCTGTTTCTGGCCACCATCCTGTCGACCCTCGGACTCAACGTGCTGTTTGGTGTGCCGCCGCTGCTGACCTTCCTGTTCGGGATGTCGTTGATGTTTCTGCTCGGGCATGTCGCCGAACGGCGCAGCGACAGCGAAGAGCGCCGCATACTTGATTACATTCGTATTATCGAATTCGATACATTGCTATTCTTCCTCGGGATCCTGCTGATGGTCGGGGCGCTCAAGGAAGCGCGTCTGCTGGAAGGCCTGGCACAGCTCTATGCCCTGATGCCGGCGATGCAGGCCAATTATCTGGTCGGGCTGCTCTCGGCGCTGGTGGACAACGTGCCGCTGACCGCCGCAGTGCTCAAGGCCGATGTCAGCATGAACGATGCCGAATGGCTGGCGCTGACCTATGCCGCAGGCGTGGGTGGCTCACTGCTGGTAATTGGTTCCGCCGCCGGGGTGATCGCGCTTTCCAAGGTGCGCGAGGTGAGCTTCATGAGTTATCTGCGCTTCTTCCCGGCGTTGTTGCTGGCCTACAGCGTGGGCTATCTGGGGGCATACTGGCTGGGCGGGCAGATCACGAACACGCCAGTGACATTGGCGCTGTCGTCTCTGGGCTGAAGTGGGGTTGCTGGGTGGGCTCACTACGGCCACAGCCGCTGCGACAGCGGCCGTCTGATGCACTGTCAGATGCACGGCCAGATACGTGGTCGGGAGGGGAATTGGCACTGTTTGCGGTCGACTGATCATTTTTTGATCAATCTGTCTGCGCTCGCCTGATCTCGATGGCGATACCTGGATGTACAGAGATTCTTCACAGCTTTTTCCACAGCTTCTGTTGATAACCTGTCTGCGACGTTAGGTTTAGAGGCTCAGGCACAAGGCGCAGGCGTGGCGGGGGAGAGCGACGGGGGAAAGCGGCGAATCGTGCGGCGATGACATCACGAGATGATGCCATGAAGAGTGATGGCAGGAAGGGGAGCGTGAAGGATGATGTCAAGAAGAGGGAGGGCTTGAAAGGTCCTGCCATCCTCTGAAGACAAGAGCCCCCTGCGCATGCGCAGGGGGCTGAATGCGACTCATCTCATTGCACAGTGCTGTCAGGAGGCCATCACGCGCTGAGCTGGCACAGCGTATGTTCCGGCAGCAGTTGTTCTGCAGGACGCTGTTTTCCTTCTTGCTGAGTCGTCACCGGTGCCGTCGCCAGCAGGGCGATGCCGCCCAGCACCACCATATGCTCATCACCGTCCGCGAACACCATGCGCTGGGCGTGGGCCGGGTAGTAGTGATACTGCAGCTTGGGATTGATAGGCAGTACCGCATGATGGCGCCCGGTCTGCGGTGCCATGCCGTAGGCCAGCATGCCTTCGCAGACCGCTTCCAGCGTTTCGCCAAGCTCTTCGGCATTGAAGCCGACATGGTGCAGGCGCGGCCCCATCACGGAGAGCCAGGCAGCCAGCGGGTTGGCCTCGAGCAGGCGCTCGAAGGTCGGCCAGTCCGGCATGTCCCACGGACGGCAGGGCGCGAGCAGGTTCTGTCCCTTGCAGTCATCACGATGACTCTGACTGATCAGGCGCTTGAGCAGGTCGCGGTGCATCGGCGGCAGGCTGTTGGCCTGCAGTTCCGCCAGCATGACGGCAGCGCCACCGTCCGGGGGAAGCAGCAGATCGACCAGCAGGCCGCGGTCGGCCATGGCGTACTGTTTCACGCGGCGATAGCCCTGGTGATACAGGCTGGGGAGTAGTTTCTCGCTTCTGAAAGGCCCCTGATTCAGCGTCAGGAACATCAGATATTCGGGGTTGATGCTGTCTGGCCAGATATCCAGCGCCCCGATGTCGGGATGGCGGTGGACGAAGTCCAGCCATAGCTGCTGTTGGAATTCCTTGCGTTGCATGATGCCTCCTTGAACGGCCCCTATGACCTCAGTGCTGGAGCGATTATAGGTAGTCGTGCAAAGGGGGATTCAACGCCATTATCCGTTTTTTCGCGTTTCTTGATCGGAGAGTAAAAATGCCAGTGCTGGTGGCGTATTGCGTGGTTCTCATGGTGTGGTCGACGACACCGCTGGCCATCTCATGGAGCGCTTCGGGCTGGCTGCCGGCCTGGTCGGCGATGGGTAGAATGTTAATTGCCGCATGCCTGGGTTACCCGTTGTTACGCATGATGGGGCTGAAAATGGACCTTTCGCGAGCGGCACTGCGCAGCTACTCGGCAGCCGCTCTGGGTATCTGGGGTGGCATGTACTTCGCCTACCTCTCTGCGGCCTGGTTACCGAGTGGTATCATGTCGTTACTGTTTGGACTGGCACCTTTGCTATCAGGACTTTATGCACGCTGGTGGTTGAAAAGTGCCCCACTTGACAAGTTACAGTGGATGGGGTTTGCGTTGGCACTGAGTGGACTGGCCGTCGCGGTCTCGGATTCCCTGGCGTTGCCGCCGGGCAGTTGGAAGGGAGTCCTGACCATGCTGCTGGCCGTCAACTGCTTTGCTGCCTCGGGGGTATTGGTGCAGCGCGAGCGGGCAGGGCTGCATCCGCTGGTGCAGACGGAGGGTGCGCTGCTGGTCTCGCTGCCGCTCTATCTGGTGTGTGCGCTGATCGTCGATGGCGTGCCACAGGCCATGCCAGAGGGGCGTCCGATGGCTGCCATCCTCTATCTTGGCATCTTCGGCTCGCTGATCGGCTACCTGTGCTACTACTCCGTGCTGTCGCGTCTGTCGGCCAGTACGGTGGCGCTGGCGACCTTGATCACTCCCATCTTCGCCATGAGCCTGGGCGCGGCGCTCAATGATGAGCTGATCTCCAGCCGCGTGCTCGCCGGGGCCTTGCTGATCGTGATCGGGCTGTGCGCCTATCTGTTCGGCCCGCAATGGCGGGCGCGCGTGACATCCCGCCGCCTGTCGCAGGGCTGAGCAGGCCTCGGGCCGCTCGTCTATTTCTCGGGAAGCGGGTTTTCACGCAAGGTGTTGCCGAGTGCATCAACGACAAGGGCCGTCCCTGCCGGGGCGGCCCTTGTGTCTTTTCCGGCGCGACTGAGCGCTCTGGCGAGTCGTGCAGACGTCAGTCCTGATTGTTCTGGAACAGACGCTTGAGCTCGACCATGGCGGCTTGCTCGCTGTTGACGAGTGCTTTCTGGTCGTGACGGTGCTCGTAGTTCTGCTTGAGCATGTTGTCATCCATTTCCCGGAATGCACGTGCCACTTCCGCCGCGCGAGCACTGGGATAGCCCATCGCCACCAGTAATTCTCCGCCCATCTCCAGGCTGCTGGCATAGGTATCACGAATCACGTGCTCCACGCCCAGCTCCATCAGCTCCCAGGCGTGGTGGCGGTTACGGGCACGCACGAACAGCTTCAGGTGCGGGAATTGATGGCGCACCATGCGCACGATGCCTGTCGAGGTCTCGGCATCATCGACCGCCACCAGCATGATCTTGGCCTGCTCGGCACCCGCCGCCCGCAGCAATTCGGCGCGGCTGGCATCGGCGTAGAAGATACGCGACCCGAACTGACGCACGAACTCGACCTGGGTGATATTGGGGTCAAGCGCGGTGAAGTTGATGCCCTGGCTCTTGAGCATGCGCGCGCTGATCTGACCGAAGCGGCCGAAGCCGGCGATCACCACCTGCGGCGTTTCCTCTCCGAAGTCCTCATCATAGGGACGCTTGGCTTCGCTGGTGGCGCCGAGGTGGCGGGCATAGCGATAGAGGAAGGGCGTGGCAGCCATCGACAGGGTCACCGCACTGATCACCAGGCTGGTCAGGGTCTGATCGAAGATGCCGGCGGCCATGCCGGCGGTCAGCAGCACGAAGTCGAACTCGCCCCCCTGTGACAGGACCGCGGCCAGCGGCAGGGCCTCGGCCATCTTGAGGCGTGCGACGCGTCCGACCAGCGTGATGACGATGACCTTGCCGAACATCAGCGCCAGCGTCAGCGCCAGGACGGTCAGCGGACGCTCCATCACCAGCGACACGTCGACCGACATGCCCACGGCCATGAAGAACAGCCCCAGCAGCAGCCCCTTGAAGGGCTCGATGTTGGCTTCCAGCTCGTGACGGTAGACGGTATCAGCCAGCAGCACCCCGGCCAGGAAGGCGCCCAGGGCCATGGACAGGCCCACCCATTCCATCAGCAGGGCCGTGCTGATCACCACGAACAAGGCCGCGGCGGTGAAGATCTCGTGGATCTCGCTGCGCGCGACCATCTTGAGCAGGCGCGGCACGACAAAGCGGCCGACGATGATGACCGCCGCGATCATGCCGACGCCCTTGGCGATGCCGATCCAGTTGGTGCCGGTGGAGGCATCGAAGTTGTCGGCGAACAGCGGCATCAGGGCCAGCAGCGGGATCACCGCCAGGTCCTGGAAAAGCAGGATGGCGAAGGTCGACTGGCCGTGCGGCGTCGCCAGCTGCTGATTCTCGCTCAATACCTGCAGCGCGAAGGCGGTCGAGGACAGGGCTAGAATCAGGCCCAGCAACACGGCGGCGGGCAATTCCAGCCCCAGCCACAGGCCGACAGGAGTGAGCAAGGCACCGCACAGCAGCATCTGGGCACTGCCCAGGCCCGCAAGCTTGAGACGCATGTCCCACAGGCGCTTGGGCTCCAGTTCGAGTCCGATCATGAACAACAGCATGACGACCCCGAATTCAGCGAAGTGCAGCACTTCGCCAGGCTCCGAGATGAAGCCGATCAACGACGGCCCCAGCAGTACCCCGATGGCCAGATAGCCCAGGATGGAGCCCAGGCCCAGACGCTGGAAAAGTGGCACGGCAACCACCGCGCATCCCAGCAGCACGGCGCCTTCCATCAACATGTTCATGTGCGTGTCCTTGTGCATACACGGGCGGAGAAGGCAGCGATTGTCGCTGCCCCCTCCTTTTGTCGCAAGCGGCAAGGTGTGCAAGGCGCGACCTTGTGCTCACCGTGGTGCTGCAAGTAAGAGTCGTGATCAGGGGTGAAAGGCGGCGTTGCAGACACAAAAAAGCCCCCGCCAATGGCGAGGGCTTCAGCAGTGAAGCGGCTGATGGCAGCGATCAGGCCTGCGGCATCAGAGCTTCGTCCTGCACGTACTGGTTGAACTCGGTAAAGCCACCGATGTGGGTCTGATCGACGAAGATCTGCGGCACGGTCTCGACCGGCTTGCCGATGGTCTTTTCCATGTCGGCCTTGCTGATGCCTTCGGCATGGATGTCGATGTAGCGGAAGTCGAAATCATCGCGCTTGGCGGTGAGCTCTTCCGCGAGGTCCTTGGCACGGACACAGAAAGGGCAACCCGGACGACCGAAAATGACTGCAAGCATGAGACTCTCCTGTAAGGTTCGTGACTCTCGTTCAGCCCGTACTGGGTGGGCCGAGAAAATGGCGCCGGCACTGCCGGTGAGTAATCGATGACCGCCATTGTGCTTGAGCCTGCCCGGGTTTGCCAATTGAGCCGTACTACCAAAGTCATTGCGGCAATCAATCACTGCCGTACTGTGGACTAGCCCATCAGCAGCAGATTGGCGCCAAAGCCACCGACGATCAACAGCGTGAACAGGATCAGCGCGAGCAGGAAAGGCTTCATGCCCAGTGAGCGCAGACGATCGATGCGAGTCTCGACGCCCAGGCCCGCCATGGCCATGGTCAGTGCCACGCTGCCGAGGGTAGAGAGGCTTGAGTGCACTGCCGCCGGGATCGCGCCGGTGCTGTTGATGCCGGCCATGGCGATGAAGCCCAGCGCGAACCACGGAATCGTCATGCTGCCGCCGGTCTCACGTTCATCACCTTCGGTGCGGGCACGCATGGCCCACAGCTTCGGCAGCAGCAGCAGGAAGGGTACCAGCATCATCACGCGCATCAACTTGACGATCAGCGCATTGGCCAGGGCGTCCGGGCCGACCGCTTCACCGGCGGCCACGACCTGAGCGACCTCGTGGATGGTGGAACCGATATAGATGCCGAACAGGCCCTCATGCATGCCGCTCAGCGGGTAGAGCAGCGGGTAGACCAGCATCGCCAGCGAGCCGAACAGCACCACCGTGGCAACGGCCATGGCGGTGGCCGCCGGGCGTGCCTTGATCATCGATTCGGTCGCCAGTACCGCCGCGGCGCCACAGATGGCGGACCCGGCACTGGTCAGCAGTGCGGTGTCGCGGTCCAGCCCCAGCCAGCGCGTGCCGATGAAGTAGCCGCTGCTCAGCACCGCGGTGATCACCAGCACATCGAGGAAGACGACGCTCCAGCCCAGACCGAGAATCTGCTGCAGGGTGATGGAGAGACCGAACAGGATGATACCGAGACGCAGCAGCTTCTTGGTCGCGATATGCAGCCCCGGGGAGAGCGCTGCAGCGTGCCGGCTGGTGACCGGCAGGTTGCCGACCACGATACCGCACAGCAGGGCGAAGACCAGTGGGCTGATGCCGGTGGAGGCCAGTGCCGGAATGGAATGCAGTGCCAGGCCCACCAGGGTCAGGCCGCCACACAGGGCGAGGCCCGGCAACATGCGGCGCAAGCGCTCGGCAGTGGCGGGGGGAGTCAGGGTCTGTGCGTCCATGAGCATTCTCCTTGTGGAAAGCGGCCGGAACATGGCCTGTCTTGTTATGGGGCGTGCGCTGGCGTGTGGTGCACGGCTGTCATCGGCAAGGGCGCTTGAGCTTGCATCGCTCGCTTAGTGCCTCTGGTTTGATGATTAGTCTATTCGGGAATATTATTTGGCAGTTAGTCGATTATTCTTTTATTACATACCGGAAAAACCGATATGCAGATCCACATCACGCTGCGCCAGTTGCAAGTGTTCGTGGCGGTGACCCGCCACGGCTCCGTCAGTGCCGCGGCGCGCGAGATCGGCCTGTCGCAATCGGCGGCGAGTCAGGGGCTATCCGAGCTTGAGCGTCATCTCGAGGTGCAGCTGTTCGAGCGTCTCGGCCGCCGCCTGGCCTTGAACGCCAATGGTCGCCGCCTGTTGGCGCGCGCCGAGCAATTGCTGGAGCAGACCCATGCGCTGGAGTTGGAGGCGCGTGAGCCCGGCGCGGTGGATGGCAACCTGCGTGGCGAGCTGGAAATCGCCGCCAGCGCCACCATCGGCACCTGGTTGCTGCCGGGGCTGGCGGGGGCCTTCATGCGCGAACATCCGGGTACCGAGCTCAATCTGCGCCTGCGCAATACCCATCAGGTGGTGGAGGCGGTACTCAACTATGACGCTGAACTCGGCTTGATCGAGGGCGACTGCCATGCGCCGCGTCTGATGAGCCAGACCTGGCGCGAGGATGAGCTGGTAGTGGTGGCGCCGCCGAGCCATCCTCTGGCCGTGCGCGGCGTGGCGCTCAGCGATGAGGACCTCGCCGCGGCCGACTGGATTCTGCGCGAAGGTGGCTCGGGCACGCGGGCGGTCTTCGAGCGTGCACTGCACGGGCGGATCGAGCGCCTCAAGGTACGCATGGAGCTGGGCCAGCACGAGGCCATCAAGCAGGCCGTGTTCGCCGGGCTGGGGCTGGGGTGTCTGTCGCGCCTGTCGGTGGCGGCCGAGATCGCGCGTGGTGAGCTGGTGGTGCTGGCCACGCCACAGCTCAACCTGAAGCGGCGCTTCTCGATGCTGTGGCATCCGGAGCGTTACCGCAGCCCGCTGTGGCAGGCGGTCAAGGTCTACCTGGAAGCCAGCCCGCGCTGAGCCGTCGAGGACGGAGCCGCCACGCGCTTGATAGTTTGCTAACATAGGCGCTCCCCGCGAGCCGGCTGCCGCCGAGCCGCGCCACTGGGCCTGAGCTAGTGCGCCTGAGCTGCGGGGAGCGTAACGGTCTGTCTAGCGTCCATGGAGATGATGATGAGCACAACGGTCGAGCTTTATTACCACGAGAGTGATGCTCGTGAGGGCGCCGAGGAACAGACAACGAGCCAGCAGGATGCGACGCCGCTGGTCATTCTTCACGGCCTGTTCGGCAGTGCCGACAACTGGCGTTCGCATGTCAAGTCCTGGTCGTTGACGCGCCGCGTGATCGCGGTGGATCTGCGCAACCACGGCCGCAGCCCGCACGCGGCCGGCATGAGCTATCCCGAGCAGGCCGCGGATGTCATCGCGCTGCTCGACCGCCTCGCCATCGAGCGCTGTGACCTGCTGGGCCACTCCATGGGTGGCAAGGTCGCCATGCAGGTCGCGCTCGAGGCGCCCGAGCGTCTGCGCAGTCTGCTGGTCGCCGATATCGCGCCGGTCGCCTATGGCCACGGGCATGACGATATCTTTGCTGCCTTCGAGGCGGTGCGTGACGCACGTCCGGCCTCACGCAAGGAGGCTGACACGGTGATGGCGCAGCATGTCGATACCCCGGCCATCCGCCAGTTCCTCGCCACCAACCTGGTGCGTCTCGACGACGGCGCCATGGGCTGGCGCGTCGGGCTGGACCATATCGCGGCGGGCTACCCACAGATCGTCGAGGCGCCGCACGGCCAGGGGCCGGTCGAGCTGCCGGCATTGCTGCTGTGGGGCTCGCGCTCCAACTACGTGCAGGCCGAGGGACTGGCGACGATGCGTGAACACTTCCCTGCGCTGGAAGATGACTCCCTGGAGGCCGGCCATTGGTTGCACGCCGAGCGTGCCAGCGAGTTCCAGCAGGCGGTGGTGGCGTTCCTTGAACGCGTCGCACGCGCTTGAGTACGTCGAGCAGTCACTCCGAAAATCGTCAGCCGGCCGCGAGTGATCGGGTCATCCCGCCGGTGACTACCCACGAGCGCCTGGTGGTGGCACTGGTCACTCTGCTGCAGTTCGCCGTCATCATGGGCTTTACCATGGTGATGGCGCTGGGCCCTGACTTTGCCACCTCGCTGGGCATTCCGCTGGATCACCTCGGCTATATCGTCGGCAGTTATCCGCTGGCCGCCGCGGTCGGCACTCTGCTGTGGACGCGACACGCCGATCGCTTCGATCGCCGCTGGGCAGTGCTGGGCTT
Source organism: Cobetia sp. MB87 (assembly GCF_011319755.1). Lineage (NCBI taxonomy): Bacteria > Pseudomonadati > Pseudomonadota > Gammaproteobacteria > Oceanospirillales > Halomonadaceae > Cobetia > Cobetia sp. MB87. The sequence goes on from NZ_VFBC01000007.1 coordinate 757,605, forward strand.
CCTGTTCGGCGCGGCGCTCTGCCATCTGATCGCCAGCTTCGCCACTGACTTCGAGACTCTGCTGGCGGCGCGCATGCTGGGCGGACTGTTCGGCGGACCGGCGGCGGCGACGGCGCTGGCCATCGTGATCGACGTGGTGCCGGGAGTCCGGCGGGGGCGTGCCATGGGCCTGGTGATGGGCGCCTTCTCGGTGGCCTCGGTGCTGGGATTGCCGTTTGCGCTGTGGCTGTCGCAGGGCTTCGGCTGGCAGGCACCCTTTCGCGCCGTGGCGCTGTTGGCGCTGCTGGTGTGCGGGCTGCTGGCCTGGATACTGCCGCCTATCCGCGGCCATCTCGATAACCCCGAGACGCGTCTGCGCAGCCGCAAGGGCACCACGATCCTGAACATCCTGGCCCAGCCCGATCACCGCCTGGGGTTGGCGCTGATCGCCACGGCGATGTTCAGCAACTTCCTGGTGATTCCCAACCTGGCAAGCTATCTGCTGTTCAATCTGGGCCTGCCGCGCGAGGATCTGGGCGGGCTCTACATGATCGGCGGCGGGCTGTCGCTGGTCGGCATGCAGCTGACGGGGCGGCTGTGTGATCGCTATGGCTGTGTCTGGCCGGGCACCATCACCTGCCTGATGACGGCGCTGGTCGGCTGGGCCTTCCTGCTGCATTCGCCGGGGCCGTCGCTGATCTGGATCGGCTTCGGCGCCTACATGCTGTTCTCGTCGGCGCGGCGTGTGACCCAGAATACGCTCAACAGCTTCATTCCTGCCGACCACGAGCGGGCGGCCTTCACCAGCACCCAGAGTGCCGTGCAGCATCTGAGTTCTGCCGCCGGCAGCTATGTGGGCGCCGGGCTGCTGGTCAGCACGCCCAGCGGCGCACTGGAAGGCATGCCGCTGCTGGTCGCGGTGCTGATGATCGCGCTGGTGATCCAGCCGCTGCAGATCCTGTGGCTGTCGCGTCGCCTGGCACGCCGCTAGCGCTTGTCAAATAGGCACAGGACGACGAGAGTGAGCGGTAAAGACAGAGCTCTGGATGCAGAGAGCAAGGTGATCAAGTCGGCCAAAAACCAGAACGCCCCTGTCGGAATCTCCGACAGGGGCGTTGTGCATGGAAGACACTCAAGCGCTCAGCGTTTCAATGGCGCTGGGCGCTCAACGCCTCAGGGCGCGTTGACGTCGACGGCCAGGTGGCTGAGCGACTGGCGCTTCTTGATCATGCCGCGCTCGAACAGGAAGTTCTCGAAGTCACGGTAGCGGCCGGCATCCAGCGCGGCAGGACGCAGCGCGAAGCGCGGCAGGGTGGCGTACCAGGCTTCCTTGTTGAGCTCGGTGTCCAGGGCCGGGTCGGAATCGCGGAACATCTCCCAGCCCTGGTCCGGGTGGTTGATGATCCAGGCAGTGGCTTCGCCGACGGCAGCGAGGAAGCCGGCGTACTGTGCCTGCTTGCGCTCGTAGCTGTCGCTGTTGGCGACGAAGATCAGCTCGTCATAGGTCGGCACGCCTTCTTCCTCGATGTAGAAGGCGCGGCCCTTGACGCCTTCCTGGGCCATCTGGGCCAGCTCGAAGTTGCGGAAGGCGCCAGTGACGGCATCGACCTTGCGCGTCAGCAGTGACGGCGTCAGCGAGAAGTTGACGTTGGTCAGCGTGATGTCATCCAGCGTCAGACCGCTGTGCTGCAGCATGGTGGAGAGCAGCACTTCCTCGACGCCGCCGACCGAGTAGCCGACCCGCTTGCCCTTGAGATCGGCGATCGACTGGATGTCGCTGTCGGCGCGCACGACCACCACATTCAGCGGGGTGGCGACCAGGGTACCGATACGTACCAGCGGCAGGCCCTGGTCGATCTGCAGGTGCAGCTGCGGCTGATAGCTGATGGCGATGTCGACGCGCTCGGCGGCGGCCAGCTTGGGCGGCACGCTCGGGTCGGCAGGGGCGATCAGCTCGACATCAAGGCCGTGCTTCTTGAACAGGCCCAGCTCCTGCGCCAGCACCAGCGGGGCATGGCCGGGGTTGGTGTACCAGTCGAGCATGACCTTGAACTGCGTCAGCGGCTGCTCGGCGGTGGCAGTGTCCTTGGTGTTGTCCTCGGCGACGTCCTGCGAGTCAGCTTCAGCGCTCTGTTCCTCGCCGGCGGCTGGCGGGGCATCCGCAACCGGTTCAGCACCGTTCTTGGCCTGTTCGGCGGCGCCGGCGGTCGCTTCCACGGCTTCCTGGCTTGCCACCGGTGCAGACGCGGCTGAGTCGCCGTTCACTCCGACTTCAGCCTGCTGAGCGACGATCTCCGGCGCTGACTGGGTGCTGGTGGCGGGGTCTGCCTCGGCGGCGTGGGCCGACTTGGCGGTGGCTGGCAGGCTGCTCAGGCACAGCGTGGTCAGCAGGGTGGCGAAGGCGGTGGACAGCAGCGAGGCACGTGGTGAACGTGTCGGCTGCGCTTTGCGCCGTGGCGCCGATGACGAAAGAGACATGGCGAAGTTCCTTGTGATCACGGGGTAGTGGTGCTGCCGTTCGTGAGCGGCAGTCGTCAGGCTCATGCAATTTGTTCGAGCGCCGAGCGCCGAGCGCCGAGCACCGAGCGTCGTTGCGTCTTTCGGTATCGCGGTCATGCGGTCATGCGGTCATGCAGTGTCTATCCGAAGGCCAGTCGTCTTGACCCATGAGTGCCAGCCCAGGCGTGTCAGCTCAGGCGTGTCAGCCGGTCGCGGTGCCAGGGCATCAGGGCGCGCAGCAGCGCATCCAGCGAGAAATAGAGCAGCAGGGAGAAGGCGACCAGCACCAGCAGGGCGGCGAACATCAGGTCGATCTCCATGCGTGCGTTGGCGTTGAGCATCAGATAGCCCAGCCCCTGACTGGCACCGGCCCATTCCCCGATGACGGCACCGATGGGGGCGGCGGTCGCGGCCATGCGAATGCCGGAGGCCAGTGCCGGCAGTGCGGCGGGCAGCTGGATATGGATCAGTCGGCGCCATGGGCTGGCGCCCAGAGTATGGGCAAGATCCAGCCAGCCCTGTCGGGTCTGACGCAGGCCGTCGTAGCCGGTGGAGGCGACCGGGAAATAGATGATCAGCGTCGCCATCACCACCTTGGACAGCATGTCATAGCCGAGCCACAGCACCAGTAGCGGCGCGATCGCGAACAGCGGTATCACTTGGCTGATCAGCAGCATCGGCAGCAGGGTGCGGCGCAGGCGGGGAATGAAGGCCAGCGCCAGCGCGGTGGCAAGGCCGAGCAGAATGCCCAGCACCAGCCCGGCCAGTATCTCGCTGATGGTGACGCCAGCGTGATGGGCCAGCAGCGGCGCCTTCTGGATCAAGACCTCGAGCACGGCCTGCGGCGTGGGCAGAATGTAGGGTGGTACGGCGGTGACAGCAATGATCAGCTGCCAAAGTCCCAGCAGGAGGAGCGCGCTGATGACGAGGTGACGCATGGCGTGGAGACGTTTCATGCGGCCTCCTCGCTATCGCGCAGGCGGGCAATCAATTGCGCCTGCGCCGGTGGCAGGGCCGGGTCATCCAGCGGCACCGGGCGTGCGGCGCCAAGCCCCGGCAGGCGTTCCAGCTCGGCGCCGTGGCCCGGGAGGCTCGAGGGGCGCAGCACCAGCAGTTGATCGGCGAGGCGCAATGCCTCCAGCGGGTCATGAGTCACCATCAGGACGGTGCGGCCCTTGAGCAGGCGGCTGGCCAGATCATGCAGCTCCAGACGGGTGATGGCATCCACCGCCGAGAACGGCTCATCCATCATCACGACCGGCGCCTGCTGGTAGAGCGTGCGGGCGAGGGCGACGCGCTGGCGCTGGCCGCCGGAGAGAGCGTCCGGCCAGGCCTGCTCACGGCCCTCAAGCCCGACCGCGGCCAGCAGTTCATGAGCGAGTTCGCGATTGCGTGGCCGCCGGCGCAGGTCATCGCCCAGCCACAGGTTGTCGATGACGCGCCGCCATGGCAGCAACAGGTCCTGCTGCGCCATCCAGGCCACGCGGTCGGTCAGCGGCTGACCGTCATCGGTGGCGAGGTCGAGCTGGTGGAGGTCTGACATCTCCAGGCCGGCCAGCAGGCGCAGCAGCGAACTCTTGCCGCAGCCGGAGCGCCCCAGCAGTGCCGTCCAGCTACCGGCCTCCAGACGCGCGGAAATATCGCGGAACAGCGTGTGGCCGGCGTAATCGATTCGTGCGTTGTTGAGGGTGAGTCCCAGCGACACAGGCAATTCCGTGGTCGGGCGGCGTGCCGGCAGGAGGAAGCAGGTGACGCGCCGTGCAGGGCACGCGTCGGGGATTCCCTCCGCCGGTATCAACCGGATCAGGTTCCAGGGGTTGTCGCGCGACGTATCGCTGCGGCTCTCAGCCCATCCTCGGGCACCCCCATCCAGACCGACAGTGTAACGTCAGTCTCTTGCCGGTGTCTTGTCCGACGCGGGTCAGGGGCCGGGTCAGGGGCCGGGTCAGGTGGGCAGGGCAGTGGCGGCGTGCGAAACGGACTATGCCGATGTGCCATGCCTTGGGTATGCTGAGCATTACTGTAACAAGACGTGTAGCCCAAGGAGATCATCATGCCCGACACACCGGATCTCTCGACCTGTTCCAGTTATCCCGTTCCCCCGCAGCGGCCGAGTACGACTGAGGCCGTGGGCGAGCCGCGTCCCGTACCCAGGGGCTGGCCCGAGGAGTCACTGACCCGACGGCTCTCGACCTATCTGGGCCAACCGCTCGAACCGTTGGCTCTTGCCTGGCCGGATAGCGCCAACTGGCTATGGCGCCAGCGTGGCGGCACGCCCGGCCTCATCAAGCTGGCGCGCACCGGGCCAGACCATGATCCCTTCTGGCGCGCCATGCGCGGGGTCTTCGGCGCCGATCGCTGGGCGACCCCGGATGGCCTGACGCGACTGGCGGGCGCCTTGCCCGCGCGCCTGCCGATTCCGCCGCTGCCCCTGACCTTTCTGGGGCGTCTCGATGGCGCGCCCATCTGGCATCTGCCGTGGTCCAGCGGTCAGCCGAGTGATCTCAGTATCACCTTCTGTGAGCTGCTGGGCGATCAGCTCGGTCGCCTGCATCAGGACACGGTGTCGGGTTTCGGTCAGCCGCTGGCGCAGCCGATGCCGCTATTGCACTGGAATGCTCGCGTCACGCGCTTTCTCGCCCATCACCCGCGTCGCGCGGAACTCGGCACCCTACTCAAGCGCACCTTCCCGGCGCCGACCCGCGCGGTGTGGTGTCTGCCGGACATGCGCGCCGATCAATATCTGTGCGCCGCCACCGGCTGGGTGTGGAGCGATTGGGAGGCGCTGGTGTGGGCGCCGATCGAGTTCGACTGGACGCTGGTGGAGTTGCTGCTGGAAACGCCGGGGCAGCGTCAGGCCTTCATGAAGGGCTATTCGCGTCATGGACGCATGATCGATCTCGATGGCCAGCGTGAACTGTGTCGTGCGCTGTTGTGGGCGATGGAGGCCTTCGGTCCGCGGTCCTATGCTGAGCTTGCGGCAGCCCCTGCCTGGGTCTCGCCGCGCAGCCTGGCGTGAAATCGGCGTGCTGCACACTGCAAGTACATGAAAGGTGTGAAATTTCTCTGCAGCCCCATCGCTGACATGGAATACTGTGGGTGAGTCGTCATGGACGTCACTCGAGATCTGATGTAGGGCTTGGCGGGGGAGCACTCGTGGTAGAGAACCTGAATTATTATTTCTTGCTGGCAGGCACGCTGATCGCCTTGAGCGTGTTGGCCAGCCGCGTCTCGGCGCGTCTTGGCATGCCGCTGCTACTGCTGTTCCTCGGCCTTGGCATGCTGGCGGGTGAAGATGGCGTGCTGGGCATCCAGTTCGACGACGCCTCATCCGCTTACATGATCGGCAATCTGGCGCTGGCGCTCATCCTGCTCGATGGCGGCCTGCGCACACGGCTGTCCACGTTTCGTGCCGGCCTGAAACCGGCGCTGGTGCTGGCCACCGTCGGGGTCTTCATGACCAGCGGCCTGGTGGGACTTCTGGCCATGTGGCTGTTTGACCTCACCCTGATCGAAGGCCTGCTGGTCGGGGCCATCGTCGGCTCCACCGACGCCGCGGCGGTCTTCTCGCTACTGGGCGGCCAGGGCGTTCACCTCAATGAGCGTGTCGGTGCGACGCTGGAAATCGAGTCCGGCACCAACGACCCGATGGCGATCTTCCTGACCATCACGTTGGCCGAGATCCTGACAGGTCAGCTCTCCGGCGTCGCGTCGGGCATCATGAGCTTCCTGCTGCAGTTCGGTGTCGGTGCCGCGATGGGGATCGCCGGCGGCTGGTTGATCGCCCGCCTGATGCGCTACCTGGATCTTGCGCCCGGCCTCTATTCGCTGCTGGCGCTGGCGCTGGGCTTGAGCCTGTTCGCCACCACCAATGAGATGGGCGGCAGCGGTTTCCTTGCCATCTATCTGTGCGGCCTGATGATCGGCAATCACCCCGGCCGCCACCTGGAGCACATCCTGCCGGTGCATGATGGCCTGGCACACCTCTCGCAGATCGTGCTGTTCCTGATGCTGGGCCTGCTGGTCTCGCCCTCGACCATGCTGCAGTTCGCGCTGCCGGCCGCCATCCTCAGCGTGGCGCTGATTCTGGTGGTGCGCCCGCTGGCGGTCATTCTGTGTCTCAAGCCGTTCTTCCGCTTCCGCTGGCGCGAGCTGTGGTTCATCAGCTGGGTCGGGCTGCGAGGAGCGGTGCCGATCGTGCTGGCGATCTTCCCGGTGATCACCGGGGTCGAGAATGCCGGTCTCTACTTCAATGTCGCCTTCTTCGTGGTCATCATCTCGCTGCTGGTGCAGGGCTCGTCGCTGGCACCGATGGCGCGCAAGCTGAGGGTGGTGGTGCCGCCGGGCGCACAGCCCAGCCGCCGCAACCTGCTCGGTATCATGCCGGTCAATGATTACGAGATGCTCGTCTATCGCGTCGACAACACGGCGCTGGAAGGCGTGGCGCTGCGCATGTTGCGCTTCCCGTCGGGGGCCAAGGTCGGGGCGCTGTTCCGCAACAAGGTGCTGATCCATCCCAAGGGCAGCACCTGTCTGCATCAGCAGGATGTGCTGTGCGTGGTGGGACGCTCCTGTGATGTGCCGAGCCTCAACCGCATGTTCAATGGCGAGAGTCTGCAGCACGAGCAACGCGCCTTCTTCGGGACTTTCACGCTGGAAGGCGATGCCAACATGCAGGACATCGCCGATGTCTACGGCTTGACGCTCTCCCAGGGCGAGCAGCACCTGACCATCGCCGAGTTCATCACCCGTCGGGTCGGCGGGGTGCCGGTGGTCGGCGACGATGTCGACTGGCATGGCATCCACTGGGTGGTGAACGAGGTGGAAGGCAATCGCATCACCAAGGTCGGCCTGCGACTGCACTGAGCCTTGATCTCAATCCGTGTCTGGGCCTGCGCTTGACACACTACGACGCCCCCATTGCACTGCGTGTAATGGGGGCGTCGTGTTTGGACTCATCAATATCGTACTCTGTTGATGTCAGGCCGATCTGTCCGTGACAGCGTCTGGCCACCGGTTGTGGCCAGCGACAAGGAGGTGACTACATGGCCAGCCCACATCCTCGTCTCGCGGGCTTTCTGCGACGATTCGAGCAATTCCCGCCCGGACTCACGGCGGATGAGAAGACCTTTCATGCCACCTTCAACGTGGTCTATGTGCTGGCGGTCAGCTGCCATCTGCTCTACGCCATCCTGCTGTTGTGGCTGGGCGAGATGGGCATTCTGGCCCTGAATCTGGCGATGCTGATCGTCGATCTGGTCTGCCTGCAACTGCACCGTGCTCGCCGTGAGGCTCTGGCGGCCACGCTGATGGCGCTGGGCACCTGCGCGCAGATCAGCTTCTCGCTGCGCTATTTCGGCTCGGAGGGCGGGTTCGACTACTTCTACTTCGGCGCCTTGCTGTGCATCTACTCGATCCGCATGTCGTTCATGCGGCGCGTTCTTCTGTGTGCCGCCTGCCTGAGCATGCCGCTACTGGCCTATATCATCCTGATGCTGGAAGGGCCGATCAATCCGCTGCCCGCTGGCTGGATGCTGGCATTTCGCATCATCAATCTGGGCGTCTTGACCCTCTTCTTCACGCTGGTGCTGGTGCAGATGGGATGGTCGGTGGAGCGCCTGCAGCAGCGTTTCGAGACCGGAGGTCGCTTCGATGCGCTGACCGGCGCCCTGAGTCGCGCGGAGCTGGTCGACAGCGGACGTGGCATGTTGATCAACAATGGAGCGCTGAGCGTGATGATGGTGGATGTCGACCATCTGGCGCTGATCAACGAGACCTGGGGTCGCCAGGCCGGCGATCAGGTGCTCAAGGAGCTGGTGCGGCGCATGCGCAGCATCCTGCGCGGGGAGGACCTGGTCGGGCGCTATGGCGGCGAGGAATTCGTGCTGTTGTGCCCGGGGCTGCATGGCGAGCGCGTCGATCAAGTGGCAGAGCGTCTGTGCAAGGGCGCCTCGGCGTTGCCGTTCGTCATCAATGACGGCCTCAACAGTCTGGATGTCAATCTGTCGATCGGTGTCGCCCAGCGTCAGTCCGGCGACAAGGACCTGGAAGGCCTGATCGCCAAGGCCGACGTCAATCTGTTCCGCGCCAAGCAGGATGGCGGCAATGGCTTCGTCAGTGACACCCGGCTGGGGCCCGTGGGCGGGCCGGGCATCGTCGCCATCAATTGAGCGCTACTCTGCGCATGGGGCTTTGTGCACAGTACTTTGAGCACGGTACTTTGAGCACAAATCTTGGTATACAACCCGGCACGCCCCCGGAGAATGACGTTCATGTCTCCGGGGGCGTGCTCGTGTCAGGGCGTCATCAGGCTTGCCTGAGGGGGTCAGCGGCGGTTGGACTGGCGGCGACGGCTCTTGTTGGCAGACTTGGGGGCGTAGTCGCTGTTCGAGGCCGGCACCGCGAGCTTGGGCGCAAAGCCTTCCACGACTTCGCGCGTCACGAAATAGCCCAGGTGCTGCTCGATGGCGCACAGGTTGCGGAAGTCATCACGCGAGACCAGCGATATGGCTTCACCGCTGGCCCCGGCACGGCCGGTACGCCCGATGCGGTGGACATAATCCTCGGCGGCGTCCGGCAGGTCATAGTTGACCACGCGCTGCAGATCATCGATGTCGATGCCCCGCGCGGCAACGCCGGTAGCCACGAGATACTTGATGGTGCCGGCCTTGAAGTCGGCCAGCAGCTGCTCGCGCATTGCCTGGCTGCGACCGCCGTGGAAGGACTCGGCGGCGATGTCACTCTTCTCCAGCTGACTGACCAGCTTGGCGGCGCCACGCTTGGTCTCGATGAAGATCAACGCCTGCTGCCACTGCTTCTCGTGAATCAGATGGCTCAGAAGGGCGGACTTGAACTCCTTGTCGACCGTGATCAGATACTGGCTGATATCCGGCGCGGTGACGTTTTCCGGAGCGATCATGATCTCGACGGCGTCCGTCACCGCGGTCTTGGCGAGCACGCGCACCTGGGCCGAGAGCGTGGCCGAGAACAGCAGGTTCTGACGCTCTCTGGGCAACTTCTCGACGATCTTGTTGATGTCGGCGATGAAGCCCATGTCGAGCATGCGGTCCGCTTCGTCGATGACGAGGGTACGTGTCTCGTCGAGATGGATCGCGCGGCGGGTCAGCATGTCCAGCAGGCGGCCGGGCGTCGCCACCAGGATGTCCACGCCCTCGATCAGGCGCTGTTGCTGGGGTTCGATTTCCACGCCGCCATACATCGCCATGGAGCTGACTTCCAGATACCGGGCGTAGTGCTGGATGTTGTCTTCGACCTGAATCGCCAGCTCCCGCGTCGGCGTCAGGATGACGGCATGTACGCGCTTGGCGCGCACCTTGGGCGCCTGTTGCAGGGTCTGCAGGATGGGCAGCACGAAGCTTGCCGTCTTGCCGGTACCCGTCTGGGCGGCGGCGATCAGGTTGTCACCGGCCAGCACGACGGGGATCGCCTTCTCCTGGATGGGAGTCGGGGTCTGGTAGCCTTGCTCGGTGACGGCCTTGACGATGGAATCGCTCAAACCAAGGGCAGAAAATGGCATGGTGTCTCGACTTGTCTGGAGGGGGAGGGGCAGGCGCACATTCTGCGGCAAGGAATGTCTGGCGCAGTGATGCTCACTGTAGCCGAAAGTCCGCTGACGGCCCGGCGCATCATTGGCCATCGCTGCTCAGGCAGGGTAGCGAAGTGGCGGCGATGGGCGCTGCGCGGCAACAATGAAAAAGCCCCGCCTACCTGAAGTAGACGGGGCTTTCGGAATTCAAGGTGGTGGAGGGACAGGGATTCGAACCCTGGGTAGGCTATTAACCTACGCCGGTTTTCAAGACCGGTGCATTCAACCGCTCTGCCATCCCTCCGACTCACGGAGCGAAATACTACCGAACCTGGTGAGAATAGCAAGAGGTAGGTGAAGAAAAATCTTCGGAAAAGCCATCGCGGACAATCACTTGCAGAGGATTGCGCCGGGGTGAGCCCGCCGGAGCCGCCTGCTGGCACCAGACCATGAATCAGGTCATGACTCAGATCAGGAATCATGCCCACGAAAAAGCCCCGCCTACCTGAGGTAGACGGGGCTTTCGGAATCAAGGTGGTGGAGGGACAGGGATTCGAACCCTGGGTAGGCTATTAACCTACGCCGGTTTTCAAGACCGGTGCATTCAACCGCTCTGCCATCCCTCCGACTCACGGGATGAAATACTACGGATTTTTCAGTCAGGGTCAAGGACTTGGCGTAAATTTCCTTGTCGTTCAGATGCTTGAAAGGTCGCACATGCCACAATGGCTGCGGAGACTGACGATGTCGTTGCCTTGCACGCGCCGGATGGTTGCCTCAATAGGGCTTTTCATCGTTCTGTCTCTTGATTAGGCAAACCCCTGAGGGCATGCTGGGGTCAAATCGATGAATCCATCGTAGCAACCTGAGGATAGACACCATGGCTAACAGCTCCTGGCAGGTCTCGCAGGATACCGCGAGCCGCTCGCTCAGTACTCACAAGGTACTGCGCAACACTTACATGATGCTGGCAATGACGCTGCTGTTCTCCGCGCTGACCGCTGGCGTGGCGATGAGCATGGGCGTCGGCCGCATGAACATCTTCGTGCTGCTGATCGGTGCCTACGGCCTGATGTTCCTGGTCCACAAGACCGCGAACTCCACCGCCGGCATCTTCGCGACCTTCGCCTTCACCGGCTTCATGGGCTTCACGCTCGGCCCGGTATTGAATGCCTATCTGAGCCTGCCCAACGGCGGCCAGTTGGTGATGACCGCGCTCGGCATGACCGGCATCACCTTCGCCGGCCTGTCCGCGGTGGCACTGGTGACGCGCAAGGACTTCTCGTTCCTCAGCAACTTCCTGTTCGCCGGCGCCATCGTGCTGATTCTGGCGATGCTGGCCGCGATGATCTTCAACATCAGCGGCCTGGCACTGGCTGTCTCCGCCGGCTTCGTGCTGTTCGCCTCCGCGGCGATCCTGTTCGAGACCAGCCAGATCATCCACGGTGGGCAGACCAACTACCTGCTGGCGACGGTGAGCCTGTACGTCTCCATCTACAACATGTTCGTCAGCCTGCTGGCGCTGCTGGGCTTTGCTTCCGACGATTGATCGTCAAGCGAAGGAGCATGAGACCTGCAAACGACCCCGCCTCGGCGGGGTCGTTTGCGTTCGGGTGTCAGGTGGCGTGACTCGCGCTAGAATGGCGCCCATTCATGAGCAGTCACACGAGGTTCGCATGCGTTATGCTCTGGCCGTCTACGGCGGCCCCTACAGCCAGCAGGCCAGTCATTCGGCGCTGCGCTTTGCCGATGCCCTGCTGGCGCGCGGCCATCAGTTGACCACGGTGTTCTTCTATCACGATGGCGTCTACAACGCCGCCAACATGATGGCGCCGCCCCAGGACGAGCCGCATCTGCGTGATCGCTGGCTGTCGCTTGCCGAGAATCACGCCACCCGCCTGCAGGTGTGTGTCGCGGCGGGCCTGAGACGCGGCATGCTCGATGAGCGCGAAGCGGCGCGGCATGGCAAGCAGGGGCACACCCTCGAGGCGCCGTTCGAGCTGACGGGGCTGGGCCAGCTGGTCGAGGCGACGCTGGACAATGACCACCTGATCACCTTTGCATGACGTCATTTCTTGTCGTCACTGATGATGACGCTACTTATCGAGTGAGGAGCAGACCATGAGCGATGTGATGACGGCGCCCCTGGCCGGCGATGACGCCGGAATAGCCGCCGGTGATCTGCTGGTCATGTTGCGTCATGGCCCGCATGGCAGCAGCTGGCTGCGCGAGGGCCTGGAGGCGGCGATGGTCGCGGCGGCCTTCGGGCGCGAGGTCGGGCTTCTGTTCACCGGCGATGGCGTGATGGCGCTGCTGGAGGGACAGCAGGTCGGGCCGCTGGGGCAGAAGGGCAGTGACAACCTGCTGGCGGCGCTTGAGATGTATGACGTCGAGCGCTGCTATGTCGATGCGGCGGCGCTGCGCGCACGGGGCCTGACAGCGCAGGATGTCACGCTGTTGCCGGTCACGCTGCTTGAGCACGACGAGGTGGTCGCGCTGACGACCGCGTTCTCGCGAGTGCTGAGCTTCTGACACGTCACTGCCGCCAACGCTGGCGACTGATATGCTCGCATCAGTTTCCTGATGCCATGTCATTGATATCTCTCCATTGATGGCCAGTGGCAGTCCCAGCTTCCCCTGCCTGGATAATTGCATGAATCTACATCTACTCAACCGTTCGCCATTCTCCAGCCGCATCCATGATGATGTGCTCAATGCCATGGGCCCGGAAGATCAGCTGCTGTTGATCGAGGATGGCGTCAATGGCGCCCTCGACAACGCCGAGCAGCACCTTGCCGGGCTTGAGGGGCGGCTGTTCGCGTTGCGTGAAGATCTCGAGTCCCGCGGCCTGCTGGGGCGCTGCGCCGAGAACGTCATCGTGGTCGACGTCGACGGTTTCGTCGCCCTGACCGAGGCCGCTGACAAGACCGTCAGCTGGTTCTGAGGCGCCAGGCGTCTCTCCCTTTCAATTTTCATTCAAGACAGTGAATCAGGATCTGTATGGCCAGTAGTGAAACGGTGCGCACACTGACGCTTGATGGGCGTGATATCGGACTGGATGCGGAAGGCTATCTGGTCGATCTGGATGACTGGAGCCCGGCGCTGGCGGAAATGCTGGCTGCCGAGGAAGGGCGCGAGCTGACGCCGGAGCACTGGGAGGTGATCGAGGTGTTGCGCGACTTCTATCAGCGCTTCTCGCTCTCGCCGGCCATGCGCCCGCTGAGCAAGGCGATGACCCAGCGGTTTGGCCCCGACAAGGGCCGCTCGCTGCATCTGATGCGGCTGTTCCCGGACAGCCCGCCCAAGGTGGGCGCGCGCATCGCCGGACTGCCCAAGCCGACCAACTGTCTGTGACGGCCAGCGGCATGCATGAGTTGCCTTGCCCATCGTGGTGCGCTGCGCTCAACGCGCAAGACCCGGCAGGGATGGCGACGTACGGCGTTGTCTGCGTTACTATTCGTCACAGCGTTGCGGCGTCGGCCAGGAGGCCGATGCTGCTTCAGGTCCCGCGACATGGTCGCAAGGGCATTTGAATTCAGGCGGACAAGAGTCGACTTGCATGGGAAGAGCATTCCAGAACCGTAAAGAATCAATGGCGCGTACCTCTCTCAACAAGGCACGCGTGTATTCACGTTACGGGCGCGAGATTTACGTCTCGGCCAAGAGCGGTGGCCTCGACCCCAACGGCAACCTGAGCCTGCGTCGTCTCATCGAGAAGGCCAAGAAGGACCAGGTGCCGACTCACGTCATCGACAAGGCGATCGACAAGGCCAAGGGCACTGGCGGTGAAGACTTCGCTCTGGCGCGCTATGAAGGCTTTGGTCCGGGCAACGTCATGGTCATCGTTGATTGTCTGACCGACAACAACAACCGCACCTTCGGCGAGGTCCGCACCTGCTTCAACAAGGGCAAGGGCAAGCTGGGCGCGCAGGGTTCGGTGTCGCACATGTTCGACCACCGCGCCATCCTGGCCTTCAAGGGCGCGGAAGAGGACGAGGAAAAGGTCCTGGAAGCGCTGATGGAAGCCGATGTCGATGTGAGTGACATCGAGCTCGACGACGGCATCATCACCGTGCTGACCCCGACCACCGAGCACTTCAAGGCCAAGGGCGCACTGACCGACATCTACGGTGAAGATCTCGACTTCGAAGTCGATGAGATCAGCTTCATTCCGCAGATTCACACCGAAGTCGGCGGCGATGATGCCGAGCTGCTCAACAAGATGCTCGAGCTGCTGGATGATTGTGAAGACGTGCAGCAGGTCTATCACAACGGCGAGTTCGTCTAAGTCAGCATCTTGGACGTGATGCGACTGGCGGCATCGCGCTGACAGTGATGCGAAAGTCAGTGTGAAAGCTCAGTCAGAGAAAAGCCCCGTCGGCATGCCGACGGGGCTTTTTCATGTCTCGACGCTCTGCACGTCTCGATAGTTTGCGCGTCTTGGCAGCACGCTTCAGCAGTGCGCGTGGTGCTGCGCTTGCGGGTCCGTCTCGCGTGGGTCCGCCATGCCACCCTTGACACCATGCTTCACCAGCCAGATGTTGACGGGCCAGGCGGCGAGCAGCCCCAGACTCAGGGAAAGGATTAGCGAGTTCCAGAACAGCGGCTGGTGCATGCCGGCACCGCCCGCAAGCCAGAGGTCCACGGAAATCGCCACCACCTCCATCACCGCGATGGAGGCCGTCTCGCTCTTGAAGGCATCACGAATCACTTGTGGCTTGTCATCACTGCCGCCCTGCAGCATCGGGCCGACCGTCAGCAAAAAGCCGAACAGGTAGGCGAAGAGGAAGGTGATGATCGCGGTAGAGATATTGCCCATGGCCAACAGGCCCACCGCCAGGCTGACACCGACGAATTCCCCCAGTCCGCAGCCCGAGTAGCAGTGCGCGACGCTTCTCAGGCCCTTGCGGGCATCACCGTTGGCGGCGATCTGGCGGCGTCCGGCGAAACGATAGACCAGCAGTCCCACCACACCCGAGTAGAGCGTGGTCAACCCCCACACCCATTTCATCATCGGGGCCAGATGGGCATTCTTCGTGGTCAGGTCACGCACGACCCATATCAGCGCCGGTACCATCAGCAACAACCAGCACAGCAGCAGGCTCCAGTGGGAAAGTGACTCACGTAACAGGTCTTGCATGGTGACCTCCGTCGAGTGGATGTCGCAGATGGCCGTGCGTCGAGAGCAATACGCTGATAGCAGTACGCTGGTGGCGCGACCCTCCTTGATAGCTGGTGGGGGGATCGCGCCATATCAAGGGGGGCTTGTCATCGCCTGCTCGCAACCGTCTGTTGCT